>DITC01000016.1 GCA_002422685.1 Thauera sp. UBA6194
GCCGCTCGGTTACCGCTTACGGCGGCGGTGAGCTTCCTGCGCCTGCTGCGCACGCCCGAAGCCGGTAGCGCAGGCCTGCCCAAGGGCCGCGGCGCGCTGTGGCGCACCTTGGGTGCGGTGCACGTGCTGGGCGCGGTGATCAACCTGTCGGCGGTCTTCATCATGGCCGACCGCATCGGTCCGGACGGCAAGCCGCGCCAGGACCAGGCGGCGGTGCTGGTGCGCGCCTTCCTCGCCGCGGCGCTGTGGTCGCCCTTCTTTGCCGCCACCGCGGTGGCGCTGACCTATGCGCCCGGCGCCAGCCCGCTTGGTCTGGCCGCATCCGGCATGGCGTTGGCGGTGGTGCTGCTGTGGCTCGCCGGCCGGGACAGCGAGCGCAGCAGCGGTAACCGGGCGGCCGACTTCATCGGCTATCCGATGCAGGCGTCGGCGCTGCAGGTGCCCGCGGTGCTGGCGGTGCTGGTGGGGGCCGGACACTGGGTGGTGCCCGAGTGGGCGGCGCTGGCGGTCATCAGCCTGGCCGCGCTCGCGGTGGTGTGCGTCGTGGTGCTGGCCCAGCAGGGCGCGCGGGCGGGCGGCCATGCGCTGTATGGCCATGTGCGCGACCGCCTGCCGGGCATGTCGGGCGAGCTGGTGCTGTTCCTGTCGGCGGCGGTGTTCGCCAGCGGGCTGCGTGCGCTGATGGACAGCGGCGGGCTGTGGCTGCCCTTTTCCGCCTTCGGCGTGACCGAGGCGGCGCTGGTGCTGGCGGCGATGATCCTGCTCGCCGCGCTCGGCATCCACGCGGTGATCACCATCGCCATGGCTTCGGCCTGGCTGGCGCCGCTGCAGCCGGAGCCGACGCTGCTCGCGCTGGTGTTCGTGCAGTCGTGGGCGATCGGCCTCGCCGCCGGGCCGATGTCGGGCATCCACCTCGCGCTGCAGGGCCGCTACGGCCTGTCGGCCGCGCAGCTCGCGCGCGCCAACGTGCGCTACTGCCTGCAGGCCTATGTGGCCGCGGTGGTGTGGCTGGCGGTGATCGGCAGTGTGCTGGGCGTGAGGCTGTTGCCGGCCTGGGGCTGACGCGCGTCAGGCTGGGGGCGTTCGTTTTTTTCGACTCGAGCGCCAAAAAAGCTGCCTGCTGTGAGGGAAATTCGAGTGTTGTGATGATTTGTCGAGTCGGGCGGATGGGGCGGCCGCCTTGAAAGCGTCAGTGCTCGTCGGCAGAGCCCGGTGGCAAGGCCGTCCACCGCAGCCACTGACCACAGGCCGAGCGCACGCCGCGCAAGCTGCGGTGCCAGGGCCCTTCGATGCACACCCCGCGCACCGCGGCCGAGGCGACCGCGACGGTGTCCGGTGCTTCGCCCGGCCGTCGCCGCCCGTGCCAGCGGTTGCAACTGATGCAGCGCTTGTCGCTCACCGGTTGAACCAAGCTCATTGCGCTTTCCTGCTCGATCACCCTGAATTTCCATGCGCGCCCGCGGCGCAGACGACAGCCGTGATCTTACTTGCCTGCGCCGCGCTATGGATCACGATGCCGAGCGAGCGAGGACGCGATGGGCGCTTGCCGCCACGCCGGCCGGGCGACGCAAGTACTTGAAATCATGAAAAAGCTCCCCATCTAGAGAAGCCGGTGCGCGATGGCCGCGCCAATCCCTTTTTCAGTTTCCGCCCCAAGGAGCCCAAGCGCCGTGAGATTCGCCCTGCGCATTGACCAGGCACATGCCTGGCCCCGGCCTCGATAGTCCCACGCGGGCAATGATCGGCAGGCCGGGGCGGGTTGAAGGTGTCTCTTCTCTCATCTTTCGTCTTGCAGGTCATGCCATGGATTGCGCCTTGTTGCCGCTCGCCTGTCCGCGATGCGGCGAAAAATTTCTTTGTACCGCCGGTCGCCGAAGCGCGCCGAGCGGGCCGCTGCCGCGTTGGTTCAATCACGCGCAGCCCGCCCGTGCAGTGCACCCGGGCGAGAAAGGGGGGCGCAATGAAGCCGTCTGATTCGGTCGCGCCGCTTGCGTCCTGGCTGCGTGCCGCCGCCCGTTTCACCTTGCTGGTGCTGGTTGCCGTCTTTGCGGAGCCGATGTTCGGACTGTTGCCGTCCGGGCATGTCGCGCACGGCTGGCTCGAGCCTGTGCGCAATGCCGCCATGGCGCTGGCGGTGCTGGCCGGTGCGCAGCTCATGCTCGTGCTGGCGACGAACCGGCTATCGCAACGCCGCAAGGGCCAGAGGCCGGTGCCGAAGGTGCTTCTGGATCTGCTGCGGGTGCTGCTTTTTGCGCTGGCGATCCTGGTTGCGCTGTCCCTGTTCTTTCGCCAGGACCTGTCGGGCATCCTGACCGGATCGGGGCTGGTGCTGGCAGTGCTGGGATTCGCCATCCGCAACGTGGTGGCGGACACGCTGTCGGGCATCGCGCTCGGCATCGAGGCGCCGTTCCGCATCGGCGACTGGGTGCGGATCGAAACGCTGGCCCAGGGGCGCGTGCAGGAGATCGGCTGGCGCACGACACGTCTGGTCACCGGGGACAGCACCTACGTGATCCTGCCCAACAGCCAGATCTCGCGGCAGCGGATCACCAATTTCAGCGCGCCGCGCAAGGAGTACCGCGACCATGCCGAGCTGACCTTGCCGGTGGGTCTGGCGGTGGCCGAGGCCAAGGAGCTGATCCGCCAGGCGCTGTCCGGGGCCGAGAGCATCGTCGAAGACCGGCCGCCGGAGGTGCAGGTGGTGCATTACGGTCTCCACGGAATCAGCTATCGGGTGAAGTACGGGGTGCCCCAGCACGACCGCGAGCCCGTGTGCCGCAACGAGGTCTTCAGCCTGATCGACGCCGCGCTGCGCGCGCGTGGCATTGCGCTCGCGCAGCCGCAGGTGGCGCACCTCTGCCAGATGCAGGAGACGAGGCGGGAAGAGATGGGTTAGGTGATGGGGTAGGCGATGGAAGGCAAGCGCCCGGGAGCGAGGCCGGCGCGATGCCGCCGACGCGAGGCCGCATTGACAACGCACGCCAGCCCGGAGTATCTGTCACTCCCCTTGCAGCAAGCGATCCGCACAACCCTCAGTCTGGACGCGAGAAACCCCGATGACCGCAGCACAACCCAAGAATCCGCTCCACGGTCTTACCCTCGAGCGCATCGTGACCGACCTGGTCGCGCGCTTCGGCTGGGCGGGGCTGGGGCGGCGGATCGACATTCGCTGCTTCAACCACGAACCGAGCATCGCCTCGAGCCTCAAGTTCCTGCGTCGTACGCCGTGGGCGCGCGAGCAGGTCGAGGCGCTGTATCTGGACACCCTGCGTGTGGCCGCCCGGCCGGGCGCAGCAAGCGACCCCAACCCCCCGCGGAGCACCCCCGACACGTGAAGACCCCGAGCAGAATCGAACCGCTGGTGGCCGATGGTCTCGTCGACCACGTCCTGCGCCAGCTCATGAGCGGCAAGGAGGCCATGGTCTATGTCGTGCAGTGCGGCGACGAGCTGCGCTGCGCCAAGGTGTACAAGGAGGCCAACAAGCGCGGCTTCCACAAGGCGGCCGACTACACCGAGGGGCGCAAGATCAAGAACAGCCGCCAGGCGCGCGCGATGGCCAAGGGCTCGCGCTACGGCCGCCAGGAGCAGGAGGCAGCATGGCAGCACGCCGAGGTCGACGCGCTGCGCCGGCTCGCCGCGGCTGGCGTGCGCGTGCCGACGCCGTACGACTTTCATGAGGGCGTGCTGCTGATGGAGCTGGTGGCCGACGAGGACGGCGAGCCGGCGCCGCGGCTCAATGACGTGGTGCTCGACGAGGCGGACGCGCGGCGCTTCCACGCCGAGCTGGTGCGCCAGGTCGTGCGCATGCTGTGCGCCGGCATCGTCCACGGCGACCTGTCGGAATACAACGTGCTGGTCGATCGCAACGGGCCGGTCATCATCGATCTGCCGCAGGCGGTCGATGCTGCAGCCAACAACAACGCCCGCGCCATGCTCGAGCGCGACGTCGACAATCTCACCGCATACTTCGGCCAGTTTGCCCCCGAGCTGCGCGACACCGCGTACGGCAAGGAGATCTGGGCGCTGTACGAATCCGGCAAGTTGCAGCCCGAGAGCGCGCTCACCGGCGTCTTCGCGCAGGAGGCAGCGCCTGCGGACGTGGGCGAGGTGATGCAGGTGATCGAGGCGGCGCTCAGGGAAGAGGACGCACGCCAGGCGGGCAGGGCAGCGCAGGAGGGCGCGTAATGAAAATCCGTCTTTGTGTCTTCGCATTGGCCGCGTCGTGGGGGGCGTTCGCCGCCGCCGAGGTCTTGCCGGTAGGCGACTGCGCCGAGCCGCAGGCGCGCACCGACCTCACGCACTGCGATTTCTCGCATCGCAAACTGGCGGGGCGGGACTTGTCCGGTGCCGGGCTGGCGGGGGTGATGCTCGACAATGCCGACTTGCGCGGCGCGTTGCTGGCCGGGGCGGACTTGCGCGCGAGCAGTGCGAAGTGGGTGAATTTTGCCGGGGCCGATCTTCGCGGCGCGGACCTGCGCAAGGCAGATCTGTTTCATGCCGTGTTCGACGACGGCAATCTCGAGGACGCGCGCATGCAGGAGTCGAACCTGTTCGGCGCCAACCTGTTCAACGTGAAGGCGGCGCGCGCCGATCTTTCGGGTGCTTACCTGAAGGACGTGCTGATGGAGGGCGCCGATCTCTCCGGCGCGTCGATTCGCGGTTGTTATGCGTTTCGCGGCGTGTTCACCGAGGGCAAGATGATTGGCGCCGATCTGTCCGGGGCCGACCTGACCGGCGCGGCGCTGGAGGATGTCGACTTCACCGGTGCGCGCCTGCAGGGCACGAAGCTGCTCGGGGCCACGCTGCGGCGCGCGCGTTTTGCTCAGGCGGATCTGGACGGGGCGCAGTTTACGAATGCCGACGTGTGGGACGCCAGCTTCAGCGGCGCGATCAACCGGCCGCAGTCCGCCGACGACGCCCTCATCGAACCCTTCGTCGTGCGCGAGCGGCGCTGAGGCTGCAGCGCGCGCGGCGCCCCCTCAATACGCGCCTTGTACCAGGTTGCTCGGCCGGCCGGCGACGAAGTTGTCGATGTTGTCGATGAGCTGATCGGCCAGGGTCTGCTGCGCGGTGTCCGAGGCCCAGGCCACGTGCGGGGTCAGGATAACGTTGGGGCGTGTGGCGATGCGCATCATCGGGCTGTCGGCGGCGGGGGGCTCGCCGTCGGTGACGTCGAAGCCTGCGCCCGCGATCAGGCCCTCGTCGAGCGCCTGCTCCAGCGCCTGCTCATCCACCAGCCCACCGCGTGCCGTGTTGATGATGAGTGGGCGCCGTGCCATGGCACGGAATTCGGGCAGCGCGATCATGCCGCGGGTGTGGGGCGTGAGCGGGCAGTGCAGGGTGATGATGTCGCTGGTGGCGAGCATCTCGTCCCAGGGTGTGTAAAGGCGCCCGGCGCCGCGCCGGCCCTTGTGCTCGGCAAACAGCGGCACCATGCCGAAGGCGCGCGCGATCTCGGCCACGCGCTGGCCGAGGTCACCCTCGCCGATGATGCCCAGACGCGCGCCGCGCAGGTCCTGCACGGGGTGATCGAAAAAGCAGAACTGCCCCGCGCGCTGCCACTCGCCGGCGATGACATCGGCGCGATAGGCGACCAGATTGCGGCGCAGGGCGAGCATGAGCGCGAAGGTGTGCTCGGGCACGGTGTCGATCGCATAGCCGCGGATGTTGGCGACCGCGATGCCATGTTGCTGGCACCAGGCCTTGTCGACGCAGTCGGTGCCGGTGGCGGCGACCGCGATCAGGCGCAGCGCGGGCAGCTGGGCGAGGGTTTCGGCGCGCAGCGGCACCTTGTTGGTGATGGCGATGGTGGCGCCGGCGAGGCGCTCGACGAGCTGTTCGGGCTGGGTCTGGGCGTGGATGCTCAGCTCGTGGGCGCAGGCGGGCGCGCGCAGGCGGATCTGCGGCGCGAGGGTCGCGCGGTCGAGAAAGACGATCTTGTGCATGGTGCTCCTTTGATCTTCTTGCGCCAGCCGTGGTGGTCGCGGTGGCGGTAGCGGCAGCGCCAAGGATAAAGCAGATGGCGCGGGGATCGCGCTGCGCGGGCGGACAGCGTCCGTGCGAGCAGGTACAGTTCGCGTCCTCCGACAAAATCCGGAACCTCGCTTCATGAAGAAGAATCTGTGGCTGCTGGCGATCGCCCAGGGCCTGTTCCTGACCAACAACGTGGTCTTCATCGCCATCAACGGGCTGGTGGGTTTCAGCCTCGCGCCGGTGGGCTGGATGGCCACGCTGCCGGTGATGGGCTATGTGGTGGGCGGCGCGCTGTCGACCGGGCTGGTTGCGCGCACGCAGCAGCGCTGGGGGCGCAAGGTGTCGTTCCAGCTCGGGCTGGTCGTGGCTTTCCTGACCGCGCTGCTGTGCGCGTTTGCGCTCTCGATCGGCAGCTTCTGGCTGCTGGTGGCGGGCACGGTGATCGCCGGCTACTACAGCGCCAACGGCCAGCTCTACCGCTTCGCCGCCGCCGAGCTGGCGCCGCCGTCCTTTCGCGAGAAGGCGGTGTCGCTGGTGCTGGCGGGCGGCCTGATCGGCGCGGTGATCGGCCCCAACCTGGCCAACTACACGCGCGAGGCCATGGGCGCGCCCTTCATGGGCTCGTACCTGGCGCTGGCGGTGGTGGCGCTGGTGTCGATGGCGGTGATGGCGGGCATCGGGTTCCCGCCCGAGCCGGCAAAGAAGGCCGGCGCGGGCGGTGGCCGACCGCTCGCCGAGATCATGCGCCAGCCGGTGTTCATCGTGTCCACGCTGGGCGCGGCGCTGAGCTACGGCGTGATGAACCTGCTGATGGCGGCCACCCCGCTGGCGATGGATGTGTGCGGCATGCCGTTTTCGGATGCGGCGCTGGTGCTGGAGTGGCACGTGATCGGCATGTTCGCGCCCGGCTTCTTCACCGGGCACCTGATCAAGCGCTTCGGCGTGCTGCAGATCATGGGCGTGGGCGTGGTGCTCAACCTCGCCTGTATCGCGGTCGCGCTCTCGGGGCAGGACCTGCATCAGTTCCTCATTGGCCTCTTCCTGCTCGGTGTGGGCTGGAACTTCCTCTTCACCGGCGCCACCACGCTGGCGATGGAAGCCTATCGCCCGGAAGAAAAGGACAAGGCGCAGGCGGCGATCAACTTTGCGGTGTTCGCGGTGATGGCGCTGACCTCGTTCGCCTCGGGTGCGCTGGTGACGACGCAGGGCTGGACGCTGCTCAACGTGGGCTCGCTGCTGCCGGTGGCGCTGACCGGGGCGGCGCTGGTGTGGCTGGCGCTGCGGCGGCGGCGCGCGCCGGAGCAGGGCGCGTGAACTTCCTCGCTCATGCGCTGCTGGCGGGCGATGCGCCCGCGCTCGTCGTCGGCGGGGTGGTCGGCGACTGGATCAAGGGGCCGCTGCCGGCCGGCCTGCCGGAAGACCTGGCGCGCGGCGTGGCTCTGCATCGCGCGATCGATGTCTTTGCCGAGACGCACCCGGCCTTCTGCGCCAGCAGGGCGCGGATGTCGGCCGGGCGCAGGCGCTACGCCGGGGTGCTGGTCGACATCTTCTACGACCACCTGCTGGCACGTGACTGGGCGCGGTATAGCGCGGACGATCTTGGGGGCTACTGCGCGGTCGTGTATCGGCAGATTGCCGAGCGACGCCATCATCTCCCAGCCTCGTCGCACCACGCGATCGATCTGATGGCGAGCGAGGATTGGCTGCAGTCCTACGGCGGGCTCGAGGGCATCGCCGACGTGCTGGCGCGCATGTCGCGCCGCGCGCGCCAGCCCAATCCGCTGGCGGGTGGCGAGGCGGATTTCGTTGCCGCGGCCGAGGGTTTCGAGCGCGACTTTCGCGCCTGGCTGCCGGACGCGCAGCGCTTCGTGGCCGACTGGCTGTCCACGCGATGAGCGCTATCAGGCGCCTGCGCCCGACGCACGAACACGGGATTGAATGCGTATGAACAGAGGATGGCTTGTGATCGGCGCCCTGTCGGCTGCGATTGCGGTGGGGCTGGGGGCCTTCGGCGCGCACGGCCTGCGCGGCGTGCTGACGCCGGAGATGCTGGCGGTGTTCGAGACCGGGGTGCGCTATCAGATGTATCACGCGCTGGCGCTGGTGGCGCTCGGGCTGGCGGGCAGCGTCCGGCTGGGGCGGCTGGCGCAGGTGGCGGGCGGCTTGTTCGTCGCGGGTTCGGTGTGCTTTTCCGGCAGCCTGTACCTGCTCACGCTCGCGGGGACCAAGGGCATCGGCCTGGTCACGCCGTTGGGTGGGGTGATGCTGATCGCGGGCTGGCTGGTGCTGGCAGGCGCAGCGCTCAAGGCTGGGCGGACGAACGCCTGACGCGGCTGCCGAGCGGGATCAGGTCAGATGAATCTTGCGCGCGGCGAAGGCCTCGGCGAGCGTGTCGAATTCCCGGCTGCGATCCGCGCTGAGGCGGAAGAAGACCCGGTTGTCCTGCACGCGGCCGCAGTAGCTGCGGATGATCACGCGCTCGATGCCGGGAATGCCGGGGTTCGATTCGACGGTCTTGATGGCGCCGGTGCCGGTGTCGTACACACCGGGCCGCTCCCTGAGGCCGAAGGGGTCGTCGATGCAGTGGTCGTTCATGGGCGCTTGCTCCTCGAACAGGTGATGCACGCCGCAAAGATAGCACCGACCGGCGCTCGGTGTTGAGCGGCGCTGGCGGCAGACGTCGTTCGGTGATGTCGCTCGGTGATGTCATGTAGCGATGCCGTTCAGTGGCGTTTTCCATAGGCGCGGTTCATCGACGCTGTTCAGTGAAAATCGCGGCTGCGTGCGGCCAACTCGCCCAGCAGTGCGGAATGGTCCACCACCCGGTTCGCCACCAGATGCACGACGCGACCCTGGCGGCTGATCTGCCCGAACACGCCCATCAGCCGGGCGCCGAGCAGGATGCGGCGCTGCTGCTCGAAGAGCTCGGGGCGGACGATGACGTTGGTGAGCCCGGTCTCGTCTTCCAGCGTCACGAACAGCGTGCCCTTGGCGGTGCCCGGGCGCTGGCGGCAGGTGACCAGGCCGGCGCCGCGGGCGAGCATGCGGTCGGGGGCCGCGGCGATGTCGGCGGCGGTGATGAAGCGCAGTCGCGCGAGTTGCTCGCGCACGAAAGACAGCGGGTGGCGGCCGAGGGTGAAACCGAGGCGCGCGTAGTCGGCGAGCAGGTCTTCGGTCTCGGCGGGCGCGTCCAGAGTGGCGGCGACGTCGCCGCCGGGGGCCGCGGCGAGCAGTCCGGGCAGGGGCGCCGCGCCGCTCGCCTGCCACAGCGCCTGGCGGCGATGGCCGGCGAGGCGGGCGAGCGCGCCGCCGGTGGCGAGCGTGCGCAGGTCGCCGGCGTCGAGCCGGGCACGCGCGGCGAGGTCCTGGGTGTCGGTGAAAATGCGTTCGGTGCGCGCCGCGACGATGCGCGCGGCGGCCTCGCGCGCCAGGCCGCGGATCATGCGCAGGCCGAGGCGGACCGCGGGTGAGCCGCCCGTGGCGGGCTCCAGCGTGCAGTCCCACGCGCTCGCGCCGACGTCCGCTGCGCGCACCTCCACCCCGTGCCGGCGCGCGTCCTGGATCAGCTGCGAGGGCGCATAGAAGCCCATCGGCTGGCTGTTGAGCAGCGCGGCGAGGAAGGCCGCGGGCTCGAAGCACTTCAACCAGGCCGAGGCATAGACCAGCAGCGCGAAGCTGGCGGCGTGGGATTCGGGGAAGCCGTAGCTGCCGAAGCCCTCGATCTGCTGGCACAGGCGCTGCGCGAAGTCGGGGTCGTAGCGGTTCTTCGCCAGCCCGTCGAGCAGCTTCTGGCGGTAACGCTCGAGTTCGCCCTTGCGCCGCCAGGCGCCCATCGCACGGCGTAGCTGGTCGGCCTCGCCGCCGCTGAAGTCGGCCGCGACCACGGCGAGCTGCATCACCTGCTCCTGGAAGATCGGCACGCCGAGCGTGCGCGCGAGCACGCCGCGGATCTCCGCGCGCAGCCCGGCCATCGGGTCCTCGCCGCGCGCCACGCGCTCGCGCGCCTGCAGGTAGGGATGGACCATGCCGCCCTGGATCGGGCCGGGGCGCACGATCGCGACCTCCACCACGAGGTCGTAGAAGCGGCGCGGCTTGAGGCGCGGCAGCATGGTCATCTGCGCGCGCGATTCGACCTGGAACACGCCGACCGAGTCGGCGCGCGTCAGCATCTCGTACACCTGCGGCCGCTCGCGCGGGATGGTCGCCAGCGTCAGCGGCCGCCCGCGCCAGGCCGACACCAGCGCCAGCCCGCGCCGCAGTGCGGACAGCATGCCGAGCGCGAGCACGTCGATCTTCATCAGGCCGACCGCGTCGAGGTCGTCCTTGTCCCACTGGATCACGGTGCGATCGGGCATGGCGGCGTTCTCGACCGGCACCAGCTCGTCGAGCCGGCCGCGCGCGATGACGAAGCCGCCGACGTGCTGTGACAGGTGGCGCGGAAAGCCGATGAGCTCCTCGGTGAGCGCGATCAGCCTTTGCGTGACCGGGCTGGCCGGGTCGAGCCCGGCCTCGGCCAGGCGTTCGGGCAGGATGCGGCGGCCGTCGAACCAGTGGTGCTCGCGAGTCAGTCGCTCGATCAGCGCCTCGTCCAGGCCGAGCGCGCGGCCGACGTCGCGCAGCGCGCTGCGCGAACGGTAGCTGATCACCGTGGCGGCGAGCGCGGCGCGCTCGCGGCCGTACTTGCGGTAGATGTACTGGATGACCTCTTCGCGGCGCTCGTGCTCGAAATCGACGTCGATGTCGGGCGGCTCGTTGCGCTCGCGCGAGATGAAGCGCTCGACCAGCATGATGCCGAGCTGCGGATCGACCTCGGTGATGCCCAGCGCCCAGCACACCACCGAGTTGGCCGCCGAGCCGCGCCCCTGGCACAGGATGCCGGCCGCGCGGGCGAAGCGCACGATGTCATGCACGGTGAGGAAGTAGGGCTCGTAGCCGAGCTCGGCGATGAGCGCGAGCTCGTGCTCGATCTGCGCGCGTACCGAGGGCGGCGCAGGGTCGTCGGCCGGCCGGGGCGGGGTGACAGTGGGCGAGGGTGTTGCGATGCGGGCGGGGCTGGCAGCGCGGCCGAGACTTACGCAGTGGTCGGCGAGGTCGGGTGCGGAAGGCTGAGCTGAGGTGCTGGCCCGATCAGTCTCGGTGCCGGTTCGGCCGCTGCCCCGGTGTTCTCGTTCGCGGTAGCGCCAGGCCAGCCCGCCTTCCACCAGGCGGCGCAGCCAGCTCGCCGGGGTCTCGCCGGGGGGGACGAGCTCGACCGGGTATTCGTAGCGCAATTCGTCCAGGGAGAAGCTGCAGCGCCCGGCCACCGCCAGGGTCTCGGCGAGCAGGGCGGGCGGGTAGCGGCTGGCGAGCGTGGCGCGGTCGTGCAGGCGGCGCTCGGCGTTGGCGGCGAGCGCCAGCCCGGCCTCGGCCACGCTGCAGTGCAGGCGCAGCGCGGTCATCACGTCGGCGAGCGGGCGGCGTGCGCGCGTGTGCATCAGCGCAGCGCTGGCGGCCACCAGGCGCAGGCCTGCGCTGTGGGCGATGTGCTCGAGCCAGCCCAGGCGTTCGTGGTCCATGCCGTCGAGCTGCACCGTCATGCTGATCCAGCTGCGTTCGGGGAGCAGCGTCGCCAGCCAGCACGCATCGGCGGCGAGGCGGGCGGCGGCTTCGTCCAGCCCGTCGAGGGGCGGAAAGTTCGATGGTGGAACGAGCAGGGCGAGGCAGTCGGCGAGGTCCTGTGGTGCGCAGGCCTCGAGCGTGGCTCGGGTGAGCAGGTAGTGCCCCTTGTCGGCGCCACGCCGCGCCTGGGTGATGAGTCGCGCGAGCTGGCCGTAGCCGGTCCGGTTCGTTGCCAGCAGCACGATGTGCGGGCCGTCGGCGAGCTGGAACGCGCTGCCGATGATCAGCCGCGGGCGGTTCTCTTCGGGCAGCAGCTGCAGCGCGCGGTGGGCGCGCACCACGCCGGCGAGCGAGCACTCGTCGGTGAGCGCGATGGCGGCGTAGCCGAACTCGGCCGCCTGCGTGACGAGCTCCTCGGGGTGCGAGGCGCCGCGCTGGAAGCTGAAGTTGCTCAGGCAATGAAGTTCGGCATAGGGTGGAGGCATGAAAGAACTGTAAATAAATACAGTCTTTGTCGCAAGAGAAGGCCTCTTGTTGTGCGTCCCGGGCGGTGCGCTGGCGTGTCTTGGGGTCTACAGCAGTCGCACGCCACGAGCGCACTGTTAAACTCTCGTCTTTGCGATTTTTCATTGTCGCGGTCGACGATCGCGCGAGCCCACCACTGCCCGGCCGGCATGGCCGTAAAGGAGTCTTTCATGAGCTTCAACACGTCCCGTAAGGTGCTGTTCGGCGCGCTGGCGCTGGCTTTTGCGTTTGCCGCGCCGGTGCATGCGCAGCAGAAGTCGGTCGCGATCACCGCGATCGTCGAACATCCGGCGCTCGATGCGGTGCGCGACGGCGTCAAGGAAGCCCTGACTGCTGCCGGCTACGAGGACGGCAAGAACCTCAAGTGGCAGTACCAGAGCGCCCAGGGCAACACCGGCACGGCGGCGCAGATCGCGCGCAAGTTCATCGGCGACAAGTCCGACGTGATCGTCGCCATCGCCACCCCCTCGGCGCAGGCCGTGGCGGCGGCGACCAAGGACATCCCGCTGGTGTATTCGGCGGTGACCGATCCGGTGGCGGCCAAGCTGGTGCCGTCGATGGCGGCCTCGGGCAGCAACATCACCGGCGTGTCGGACGCGCTCGAGCTCGACAAGCAGATCGAACTCATCAAGCGCGTCGCCCCCAACGCCAAGCGCGTCGGCATGGTGTTCAACCCGGGCGAGGCCAACTCGGTGGTGGTGCTCGAGCAGATGCGCGAGCTGCTGCCCAAGCACGGCATGAGCCTGGTCGATGCCGCCGCGCCGCGTTCGGTGGACGTGGGCTCGGCCGCGCGCAGCCTGATCGACAAGGTCGATGTGTTCTACACCAGCACCGACAACAACGTGGTGTCGGCCTACGAGGCACTGGTCAAGGTCGGCATGGACGCCAAGATCCCGCTCGTGGCCGCCGACACCGACAGCGTTGCGCGTGGCGCGGTCGCCGCGTACGGCATGGACTACAAGGCCATCGGCGTGCAGACCGGCGAGATGGTGGTGCGCATCCTCAAGGGCGAGAAGCCGGGCGACATGGCCTCCGAGACCAGCAACAAGCTGTCCCTGCATGTGAATCCGGGTTCGGCGCAGAAGCAGGGCGTCACGCTGCCCGAAGATCTGGTCAAGGAAGCAGCCAAGGTCATCGAGTAATCGCGTTCGGGCTCGATCCGGCTGCGGCCGGATCGTTCCGCTCGCCGCGGGCGCTCCGGTCAGGGCGCCCGCGTCGTCTTTCAATCAACGGTATTTCCCATGTCCCTCTACACCCTGCTCGGGGCGCTCGAGATCGGCCTGATCTTCAGCCTGGTCGCCCTCGGCGTGTATATCTCCTTCCGGCTGCTGCGCTTTCCCGACCTCACCGTGGATGGCAGCTTCCCGCTCGGTGGCGCCGTTGCCGCGACCATGATCGCCGCCGGCTACGACCCCTTCACCTCGACCATCGTGGCGACGCTGGCCGGCGCGGTCGCGGGCCTGATCACCGGCTGGCTCAACGTCAGCCTCAAGATCATGGACCTGCTCGCCAGCATCCTGATGATGATCGCGCTGTACTCGATCAACCTGCGCATCATGGGCAAGCCCAACGTGCCCTTGATCACCGAACCCACGGTCTTCAACCTGCTGCAGCCCGAGGGCATGGCCGACTACGTGTTCCGCCCGCTGCTGCTGGTGTTCGTGGTGCTGGCGGTCAAGCTGCTGCTCGACGGTTTCTTCGCCACCCAGAGCGGGCTGGCGATCCGTGCGACCGGCTCCAACGCACGCATGGCGCGCGCCCAGGGCGTCAACACCGGCGTGGCGGTACTCGCCGGCATGGCGCTGTCGAACGCGCTGGTGGGCCTGGCCGGGGCGCTGTTCGCGCAGACCCAGGGCGGGGCGGATATTTCCATGGGCGTGGGCACGATCGTCATCGGCCTCGCCGCGGTGATCGTCGGCGAGAGCCTGCTGCCTTCGCGCAAGCTCTACCTGGCCACGCTCGCGGTCATCGTCGGCGCCATCGTGTATCGCTTCTTCATCGCGCTCGCGCTCAATTCGGACTTCATCGGCCTGCAGGCGCAGGACCTCAACCTGGTGACCGCGCTGCTGGTGACGATCGCGCTGGTGGTGCCGAGGCTGCGCGCCCACTGGTCCGGAAAGAAGGGAGCCTGACATGCTTAAAGCAACCGACCTTCGCCTCACCTTCAACCCCGGCACGCCGATCGAGACCCAGGCCCTGCGCGGCATGTCGCTCGAGATCCCGACCGGGCAGTTCGTCACCGTGATCGGCTCCAACGGCGCCGGCAAGTCGACCTTCCTCAACGCCGTCTCCGGAGAGCAGAAGGTCGACGGCGGCACCATCGAGATCGACGGCATCGACATGACCCGCCAGCCGGTGTGGGCGCGCGCGCGCCACGTCGCGCGCGTATTCCAGGACCCGCTCGCCGGTACCTGCGAGGACCTGACCATCGAGGAGAACATGGCGCTCGCCAAGATGCGCGGCGAGCGCCGGGGCCTGTCGTTCGCGGTCAAGCCGGCGCTGCGCGAGGAGTTCCGCGCGCAGTTGTCTACCCTCGGCCTCGGCCTGGAGAATCGCCTGTCCGACCGCATCGGCCTGCTCTCCGGCGGCCAGCGCCAGGCGGTGAGCCTGTTGATGGCGGCGCTGCAGCCCTCGCGCCTGCTGCTGCTCGACGAGCACACCGCCGCGCTCGACCCGCGCACCGCGGCATTCGTGCTCGAACTCACCGTGCGCATCGTCGCAGAGCACAAGCTCACCACGATGATGGTCACCCACTCGATGCGCCAGGCGCTCGACGTCGGCCAGCGCACGGTGATGCTGCACCAAGGCCGCGTGGTGCTCGATGTGTCCGGCACCGAGCGCGAGGGGCTCGACGTGCATCACCTGCTCGACATGTTCGAGAAGGTGCGCGGCGAGGAGATCGACGACGACGCGCTGCTGCTGGGATAGCGCCCGGGTGTCGTGGCGCGCCGTGCCGGCGAGCGCGTTTTCGCTTGCTGGCCAGGGGTGATTTGCTCAGGCGCCATGCTCGGTCAGTGGCAGATGAGCAAATGAAAGACCTGACCCTAGATTTCCCACCCTTGAGTTGTGCGCACGACTGGCGCACAATCGGCGCATTGTTTTCCTAGGAGCGCTCGATGAACTCCCTGACCAAAGACACCCGCCTGCACATCCGTTGTGACCAGGAAGTTCGGCGTCTGCTCGACAAGGCGGCGGCCTACGCGCACATGAGCGTGTCGGAGTTCGTGCTGCGAAACGCTGTCGAGCAAGCCCAGACCCTGGTTCAGCAGCACGAGGCCATCACGCTGTCGCAGCAGGATTTTTCCGCGTTTCTCGATGCCCTGGATTCACCGGCTCACCCCGCGCCGGCCTTGCAGAGGGCGTTCGTCCGCCACGCCAGCCAGGTGCGTTGAGTGGCGTACCGCATTCGTGCGCTCGACAACGAGACGGCGACCGCCGATTTTCGGTGTGGGGAGGAGGCGCTCGATGAATACCTGCACCGCTATGCCAGGCAGGACGTCAAGCGCGGAGTGGCGCGGGTGTTTGTGGCGACGCCGGCCGATCTGGGCACTGAGGTCGCTGGCTTCTACACACTGAGCGCCGCCAGCGTTGCCGCCGAAAAACTACCCGAGCCCTTGCGCAAGAAGCTGCCGCGTTACCCCGTCCCTGCCGCCTTGCTCGGTCGGCTTGCCGTGAGTGAACTGGCGCAGGGGCAGGGCTTGGGTTCGATCTTGCTGGTCGATGCTTGCAAGCGGGTGGCCGCGGCCAGCCAGACGCTCGCCGTGGCGGCCATCATCGTCGATGCCAAGTCGCACGCGGCGGCCACCTTCTACAAGCACTTTGGATTCGTCGAGCTTCCTGGCCAGCCGGGGCGCTGGATGTTGCCGAGGTCTCACTTCGTTCAAGGCCTTTGAGCCTCAGATTGTCTTGGGCGAATGGCTGTCCTCGCCGCGCTTTCCTGCCCTTACGGCCGCCGATGTCCCAGGCGATCGCTTAGAATCCGCGTTTTGCCCAAGATCGCATCCACGCTGCCATGTCCCAGACCTCCGCTTCCCGTCCCGTCCGCACCCGCTTCGCCCCCAGCCCCACCGGCTACCTGCACATCGGCGGCGCGCGCACCGCGCTGTTCTCCTGGGCCTTCGCCCGTCGCCACGCCGGCAGCTTCATCCTGCGCATCGAGGACACTGACGTCGCCCGCTCCACCCCCGAGGCGGTGCAGGCCATCCTCGACGGCATGGCCTGGCTGGGGCTGGAACATGACGAGGGTCCGTTCTACCAGATGCAGCGCATGGACCGGTACAAGGAGGTCATCGGCCAGATGCTGGCCGCCGGCACCGCCTACCACTGCTACATGTCGTCCGAAGAGCTCGACTGCATCCGCGAGGCGCAGCGCGCGCGGGGCGAGAAGCCGCGCTACGACGGGCGCTGGCGCCCCGAGGCGGGCAAGACCCTGCCGCTGCCGCCCGCAGGCGTGAAGCCGGTGGTGCGCTTCCGTAACCCCGCAGACGGCGTGGTGGCCTGGGACGACCTGGTCAAGGGCCGCATCGAGATCGCCAACGCCGAGATGGACGACTTCATCATCGCGCGCGCTGACGGCACGCCGACCTACAACTTCTGCGTGGTGGTGGACGACTGGGACATGGGCATCACCCACGTCATCCGCGGCGACGACCATGTGAACAACACCCCGCGCCAGATCAACGTGCTGCAGGCGCTCGGCGCCGAGGTGCCGCTGTACGCCCACCTGTCGATGATCCTCGGCGACGACGGCACCAAGCTCTCCAAGCGCCACGGCGCGGTGAGCGTGATGCAGTACGACGACGACGGCTACCTGCCCGAGGCGGTCATCAACTATCTGGCGCGCCTGGGCTGGAGCCACGGCGACGATGAAGTGTTCAGCCGCGAACAGTTCGTCGAATGGTTCGATCTCGACCACATCACGCCCTCGGCCGCGCAGTTCAACACCGAGAAGTTGAATTGGCTCAACGCGCAGTACATCAAGAAGGCCGACGATTCATTCCTCGCTGCCGAGGTCGCCAACCGCCTCGCGCGCCGCGAGGTGAACCCGGAGACCGGCGTGACGCTGGAGGCGGTGGTGGCGCTGTACAAGGACCGCGCCACCAACCTCAACGAGCTCGCCGATGCGGCGGAGCTGTTCGTCGCCGACGTGCATCCGGCGCCGGAAGTGATCGGCCAGCACCTGACCGAGGCGGCACGGGCCGCGCTCGCCAGCCTGCGTGCACGGCTGGCCACGGCGGAGTGGAGCAAGGCGGCGCTCAGCCAGGCGATCAAGGACACCATGGCCGAGCACGGGCTGAAGATGCCGCAGGTGGCGATTCCGCTGCGGGTGGCGGTGCTGGGCGTGCCACAGACGCCGGCGATCGACGCGGTGCTTGAGGTGCTGGGCCGCGAGCGCGTGCTCGCGCGGCTCGATCGCCACCTCTGATCGCGGGTGCGGCGGGCGCGCCACGTCGGCTCGCGCGCTGCCCCAGAACGACGAAAGCCCCGGCGCAAACCGGGGCTTTCGTGCTTTCAGGCGCTGGCCGGGGTTCAGGCGGCCTTGCGCACACTGCGGCTGGGTGACTCCTGGGCGGCGACGGCGCCGAGCGGGCTCACCAGGTCCAGCGTGCGGGCCTGCTGCAGCAGCGCGTTCATCGACTCCTGCAGTTGCTCGAACTGACGGCTGCCGAGCTCGACCAGTTCGCCCTGCGCGCTGGCGCACACTTCATTGACGCGGCGCAGGTAGTCGCCAACCTGCTCCAGGTTGCGGCTGTGCGCTGCGGCCTGCTTCGCCACCGTCTCCTGCGCGTCCGCACCGACCAGCGGCGCCGGGGCAGCAGACAGCGACTCGCACAGCGAGCGCGCCGCACCGAAGTTGATCGCGAGCAGCTTCTCCGAGGCGTCGAGCGCGATCTGGGCCCAGGCCTGGAAGTGCTCGGTGTTGGTGTGCGCCGTTTCGGCGAGCTTCTGGAAGGCGGGTTGAGTCGTCATGGCAAGGTCTCCGCGAGTGATGCCGTAGGAATGTCTGGAACGCTGGAGCTTACGTCATTGCCCATTACGGGTACATACCCGGTTCGGTGTGTTTCGACTACCGGGAAACCGGTAGAGACCGGTTCGGAGCCGGCCGCGTGCTGCTCAGTTCGGGAGTCCGCCGTCGAGCCCCTGGCGGGTCGGGCTGATGCCCTGGGTGATGGCGTAGCGGGTGAGTTCGGCCACGTTGTGCAGGTCGAGCTTGCGCATCAGGTTGCGCCGATGCACATCCACCGTGGATGCGGCGATATGCAGGCGATCGCCGATCTGCATCGAGGTCAGGCCTTCGGCGATGAGCTGCAGCACCTGGCGCTCGCGCTCGGTCAGGCGCGGCGCGGCGGCATAGAGGCTGCCGCGATCGAGCAGCGCGCTGGCGACCGTGGCGGCGACGTCGGGGCACAGGTAGGTGCGCCCCTCGCGCACGGTGTGGATGGCGCGCACCAGCTCGTCGCCGGCGTCGGCCTTGGTGATGTAGCCGCGCGCGCCGGCCTCGAGCAGGTCGATGACGAACTGGCGGTCGGCGAAGGCCGACAGCCCGATCACGCCGATGTGCGGATGCGTGGCGAGCAGGCGGCGGGTGGCGTCGATGCCGTTCATGCCCGGCATGGCGATGTCCATGCACACCAGGTCGACCGGCTGCGCGGCGGCGATCGCCAGCACCTCGTCGCCGCTGGCGGCCTCGGCCACCACCTCGAAGCCGGGCTCGCGCGCGAGCAAGGCCCGCAGCGCGTGGCGGAACATCTGGTGGTCGTCGGCAAGCACGATGCGCAGGCTCATCGCGGCGGCTCCGGTCGTTCGGCAGGAAGGGGCAGGCAGGGCAGGTCGACGGTGATCTCGGTGCCTTCGCCCGGCCGGGTGCGCAGCCGGAAGCGGCCGCCGGCGAGCTCGACCCGCTCGCGCATGGTGATCAGCCCCAGCCCGGGCGTGCTGCCGGCTTCGCCGAGCCGGGACAGGTCGAAGCCGACGCCGTCGTCGGCCACGGTCAGGCGGATGTGGTGGGCGTCGCGCTCGAGCTGGACACGCACGCCGCCGGCCTGGGCGTGCTTGGCGCAGTTGGTGAGCGCCTCCTGCACCAGGCGGAAGCACAGCGCGGTCGATGCAGGCGTGAGCGCGCAGGTGTCGGCGTCGGAGGCGACCTCGATCGCCGCATCGAGCCCGGTGCGCTGGCGGAACTGGGTGAGGTATTCGTTGAGCGCCGGCGCCAGGCCGCCGTAGTCGAGCGTGGCCGGGCGCAGATTGGTGCAGATCTCGCGGATGCCGGCGCTGGTGTCAGCGAGCAGGGCGGCAGCATCTTCGAGCAAGGGCTGCAGCCCGGCGCGCGCGTCGGGCGCCAGCGTGTGCGCGAGCTGCGCCGACAGGTTGGCGAACAGAATGCGCAGCGCGGCCAGGTTGGGGCTGGCGCGGTCGTGCAGGGCGCTCGCCAGCTCGCGGCGCTCGCGCTCCTCGATCTCGACCAGGTGGCGCGACAGCGCCTCGAGCCGGGCCAGATGCTCGATACGCTCGGCCTCCATCTGCTTGCGCTCGGTGATGTCCTGCACCGTGCCGTAGAGCTTGTACACCTGGCCCTGGGCATCGCTCACCGGCACGATCACGGTGACGTGGTGGCGCAGCTGGCCCGAAGCCAGCATCACCTCTTGCTCGAGCGCGCAGCGCTTGCCGGTGTCGATCGCCTGCCAGAAGGCGTCGCGCGTGCGCTCGAGCGCGGCCGGGCTGTAGTAGCCGAGGGCCTCGTTGATGTCGGGCACGCCGAGCGCCTCGGGGCGATCGAAGAGGCGGAACAGCTCGCGCGACCAGCGCATCCGGCCACTGTGGCGGTCGAGCTCCCAGTCGCCGACGCGGGCGAGGTCCTGGGTGGCTTCGAGGCGGAAGGCCATGCTGTCGAGTGCGGCGCGTAGCGCCTGCGCTTCGCGCGCCTTCATGCGTCGATGCGTCCGGCGCCGGGCGGGCGAAGCGCGAAACGCTCCGGGTCGATCGCCTCGGCCAGGTCCTGCGTCAGCGGCGAGGGTTCGCCCTCGAGCACGCAGGTCAGGTGCTCGGCGACGAGCATGGACCAGACCAGGCCGCGTGCGCCGAAGCCCGACAGCGCGAAGAGCCGACGCGCGTGGTCGATGGCGCCGACGATGGGCAGCCGGTCGGGTGACGCGGGGCGAAAACCCACGCGGCCGCCGAGCTGGGCAGGGTCGAAGCCCGTGCCTGCGCCGGGCAGCATCTTGTCGAGCGTGCGCAGGTTCTCTGCGTGGTCGGTGGGTCGCACGCTCGGGTCGGGGTCGTCCACCGCGAAGGTGGCGCCGGCGCAGCGCAGGCCGTCGATCGCCGGGCTGACATAGCCGCCGCAGCACACGACGACGCGCGGCGGGCTGTCGGGCGCGGCCGGCAGCAGCGACACCTGGCCGCGCGCGCTCACGATCGGGAGACGCGCTGCCGCGGGGAACTGCGTGATGCCGGTGCCGGCCGCGAGGATCAGCGTCGGCGCCGCAGCGATGAGGCGGCCATCTGCGGTGCAGGCCTGCCAGCGCCCGGTCGCGAAGTCGATGCGTTCGACGTGCGCGCCGAAGTGCGTGCGCAGCGGCGCGCGGGCATGCGCGCCTGCGCTCGCGAGCAGGGCGCGGCACAGGCTGGGCGGCTGCACCCAGCCGCTGCCGGCAAACCACCAGCCGCCGTTTCGTACCGCACAGCCGGCGATCGCCGCCGCCTCGCTGGCGCTCACGTAGCGCAGCTGCTCGGGGGGCAGGGCGAGCGTGTCGGCGACCTTCTTCATCTTGCTTTCCTGCGCCGCGTCGCGTGCCAGGTGCAGCACGCCGCAGGCCTCGGCGCGCGGCGCAAAACCCTCACGGCGCAGGCGCTCGATCGTCTGCCAGCCGTACAGTGTGCCGGCCCGGGTGAGCCGGCTCATGCGGTTGTCGTCCAGGCTGGGCAGGGGGCGCAGCACGCCGGCATGGTTGCCCGACGCGCCCGCGCCCGGGCCGTCGGCCGCGTCGATCAGGTCGATCTGCCAGCCGCGCGCGGCCAGGCGCTCGGCGAGGCTGCAGCCGGCGATGCCGGCGCCCAGGATCAGCACGTGGCGCCGGGTTTCGTCCGCCGCAGCGGCGTGGCGGGCGGGGACGATGGTCATCGCTCAGTGC
Organism: Thauera sp. UBA6194; assembly: GCA_002422685.1. Taxonomy (GTDB): domain Bacteria; phylum Pseudomonadota; class Gammaproteobacteria; order Burkholderiales; family Rhodocyclaceae; genus Thauera. Next base: position 21,229 of record DITC01000016.1, read on the forward strand.
GCGTTCGCGGCCGCCTTGCCGGGCAACATGCGCTTGACTAGCATGACGACGATCAGGATCAGCGCACCGGCGATGATGCCGACCACCCCGTCGAGCAGGCTGGGCACGAGCGCGCCCGCCACGCCGTCCATGTCGGCGGTGAGCGAGCCGATCAGGTGATGCACCGGCGGCAGGCTGTGGCTCAGGATGCCGCCGCCGACCAGGAACATGGCCGCGGTGCCGAGCACCGACAAGGTCCGCATCAGCCGAGGCGCCAGCCACAGGATGGCCGCGCCCAAGCCCTTCGCGAGCGCGTTCGTCCGCCGGCTGAGATACAGCCCGGCGTCATCGAGCTTGACGATGCCGGCGACCAGACCATACACGCCGGTGGTGATCATCACCGCGATGCTGATCAGCACGGCGACCTGGGTGGTGAAGTCCATGCCGCCGACCACGCCGAGCGCGATCACGATGATCTCGGCCGAGAGGATGAAATCGGTGCGGATCGCACCCTTGATCTTGTCCTTCTCCAGCGCGACCAGATCGATCTCGGGGTCGGCCAGCGCCTGCACCACCTCTTCGTGGTGCTCCGCCTCTTCCTTGCTGTGGAAGAACTTGTGCGCGAGCTTCTCGACCCCCTCGAAGCACAGGAAGGCGCCGCCCACCATCAGCAGCGGCACGATCAGCCAGGGCGCGAAGGCGCTGATGGCCAGCGCCGCCGGCACCAGGATCGCCTTGTTGAGCATCGAGCCCTTGGCCACCGCCCATACCACCGGCAGCTCGCGATCGGCGCTCACGCCGGAGACCTGCTGGGCGTTGAGCGCGAGGTCGTCGCCGAGCACGCCGGCCGTCTTCTTGGTGGCGACCTTGGTCATGGTCGCGACGTCGTCGAGGACGCTGGCGATGTCGTCGAGGAGGAGGAACAGGCTGCTGGCCATCAGGGCTTACTCCGCACGCATCTGAGGGAACNNTGCTTCAGGCCTCATCTGAGGGAACGGTAAACGGGCTTGAGCGCCTTTGCTGGCGTGGCGACGATCGATGTTCATGCCAGAAATACCCCCAGTAGTACCCCCGGCAGGGCGTTGCCGGGTGCCGAATATTGGCCCAGTCGGCGCGCCGCAGCAACAGCACGGCGCGCCGACGCTGATCTCGTTCGTCGTCGCCGACCTCGGGTGCCACACCACGCGCGCGTCGGCTGCCTGGACCGTACATCTGTATGGGGCAGCCCCTCGATGAAGGCCATGAGGACATCGAGCTCGGCGTCGGCGCCATGGAAAATCCGCGCCGCGGGGGGTGGGGGGAGAAAAAAACCGGGGAAATCTGGGGATTTGGGGTCTGCGATCACCCGGAACCCGCGTGAACACTGGGATTGCGGCGTTTTTTCAATCCCCAGATTCCCATAATGGATATGGGGATGGTTTGGGGATGGATTTCGAGGCGAAGAAAAATCAAGCACTTACGCGAAAGTCCATCCCCAAATTTCCCAAAAATCCCCCGGAAAATTTGGGGATACATTCAGTTACAAAGCTTACAGCGTGGGGATACCGCTTTTGCATAAATTCGCCTCTTTTCTTCTTCTTTCTCTCTGATTTTAAAGAGAAAGAGAAAGAGAAGAGGGGCGAAGAACAAGAAAACCGGCATGGGAAGAATCGAACGGATTTGGGGAAAAAGAAAACGGATTTGGGGATTTGGCGGGCCGGTTTGGGGATAGAAAAACAGGCAAAAGCCCGGAAACGCTGGGATTGCGGGGAGGCATCCCCAAAAATCCCCACGTTTTTGAATCTCTGTCCCCTCGCGCGCATGCCCTCAGGCGCACCCGCTCCCGTCTTCGCGTACGTCTTTCTTTTCTCTGTCGCCGTTGCCCTTGCCCTTGAAGATCGAGCGCGCCAGGTCGAGCCGGAGCCGGCGGCCGTGGAGCAAGGCACCCCCATGCCGGGGGTGGCTCGGGTCGGTCGGCGCCGGGATGCATGCATAGGGTCAAGCCCCTACGGGCGCTTGCAGATCGCAAGCCCCCCAGAGCCGCCACATCGGCGTGACGTCCGTCGAAGGATCGGCGGTGGATCCATGGATCACGGGAACCCGTGATGCAGGGCCTGGAAGCAGTGGCGGGATCGAGGCCTGCGTACTGGAAATGCCGTACGCAAGGGCGCCCCCGGCGCGGGCTACACCGGCGTGGGAGGGGCCCCCAGATCGGGTACGCCTTGGGCTACGAAAAAGCCCGCGCGAGGCGGGCTTGGTGTTTTGGCCGTAGTCTGGGCTCGGCCGGTAGATGAGTCAGAAGAGGTGGAAGTTGTAGCCGATCGGCGTAAGTGCCTCCGCGAACCCCTCCGAGAGTTGATAAGTCTGCTTGTAGCGCGTCCGACCGGCGCTGCCCGACTCAACCGTGATGACGCGGCGCTTCGCAAGGCGCGCGATTCCAGACATGGCGGTACTCCGGTGGGTGCGGTACTCCTTCATGAGGATGAGACCGGATACGGGGTATCCAGCCAGCAACCGGCGGATGATCACGTGAGTAACAGAGCCAGGCTTTCCAAGCGGCTTTCCGATCGGACTGACTTGTTTCCCACTCATGACGCTTACACCTCCGCTGTCTCTATGAACCAGCTTAGGCCGCGCCACCATCGCACCGACGTGCTTGTCGGCGAGATCTTGCTCGTCCTCAGTCGATCTCTGGCCACAGCCTTGGTGGCTTTCGGCCAACTGGTGGATCAGGGTCGAAAGTAGCATTGGCGCGCCCCAGGTCAGACCTTCAGGAATACGTCGTGCAGCCCCTCGATGAAGCTCTCGACTGCGGCCGGGCTCGAGTTGGGCAGCACGCTGAGCGGGGCCGGTGACTCGACCAGGCGCTTGCCCAGGGCCTCCAGATCGGCCGCGGTCGGGTTTCGGCCAAGGCGGGAGGGGTGCAAGCCCGCGGCGAGCTCGAGCTCGTCGTAGGTGGCCTGGTTGAGTGCCCAGGCCTCGCCGATCTCCTTCGCAAGCTCATCAGCCTGCCGTTGCTTGCGCGCCTTCTCTGCCTGCAGTCGGCTGAGCCCTGTTTCCGGTTGTACCTGGTGGGCGTCTCCGGTGACCGCGGGGGCGGGCTCGACCGGCGGGCGATCGATGGGCGGGTTCTCGGCGGCGGCCTCGGCGAGCAGCTCCTCGAGGATCCTGTCGGCCATCCAGTCGAGCAGCGGCTCGAAGCGGCGCCGCCGGTCGGCGCTCATGGGGCGGGTGGTGGGGGTTTCGTCCATGGTCTGCTCCTCAGTCGACGTTTCCCAGGCGGGCGCGGCGGCGGGCAGCGAGGTAGTTGCGCTGGCGCTCGAGTTCGGACTGGACGACGCGGCGGATAGCCTTCTCGTCACCACCCCCGCGGGCATCGATGTTGATCGTGTAGTGGAAGGATGCCGACGGGTCGGACAGCGTGCGCGGCGAGCTGGTCATCAGCGGGCGGTCGGCGGCGGTCGGCATCGGGGCAGCGGTGGCGATGCCGGCGCCGGCCATGCCAAGCGCGGCCGTGGTGGCGAACCGGCGGGAAAACTCGCCGATGGCCTTGAGGGCGCCGGTCTCGCCTTTGCCCAGGCCTTGCACAAGGCCAGCCATGGTGAAACCTCCGAGCTCCGCGAACACGCGGCTTGGGCTGTTGATGCCCAATTTCGACTTGAACCAGTTGGTCACGTTTTCGGCGGTGCTGAACACGGCGTCCTTGACGGCCCCGGCGGCGTTGCGGATGCCGCGGGATAGACCGAGCATCACATCCAGGCCGATCTGCTCGAAGCGGACGGCCAGGCCTGACATGAAACTGGTGACGGTCTCCCACTGCTGCCGGAACCATGCGGCGATGCCGTCCCAATTCTCGTAAATCTTGAAGGCGGCCCACGCAATCCCGCCGATCGCGGCGAGTAACGGCACGCTCAAGGCGATCATCTTCAGGCCGGCCCCGCCCATGACGCCGATTGCAAGCTTGGCCATGGCGAACGGGCCGATCAGCGCGGACGCGGCCAGGGCGATGCCTCCCAGGGCGGTGAAGAGGAGCGCCCCGCCGGCTACGATCTTCATCAGCCCGCCGGATAAGGCCGGGTTTTCCTTCGCCCACTTCTGGGTGGCCTCGGCGATGCGCCCGATCCACTCGGTTACGGCTTTCAGCTCGGGGCTGATGGTTTCGCCGAAGGCTACCAGGGCGTTCGTGAAGGTGCCGCTCGCAGCGTCCCACAGGTTCCTGAGCGTGCCGAGCTGCTTGTTCACGCGGTCCTGCAGGTTGGCCTGAGCCTGCATCTTCGCCAGGGTCTCGTTGTAGCCGGCCTGCCCTTTGTTGATGAGCAGGCTGACAACCTGCATGACTTCGGCGTCGTCGCCATACAGGTCCTTGAGCACCTGCAGCCGGGTCTCGGTGGTCAGGTTCTTCAGCTTGGCCATCTCGGCGAACATCTTCTCGAGCCCGCCGAATTCGCCCTTCCCGTCGGTGAAGTTCAGCGACAGTTTCGCTCCGGTGGCCTTCTTCAGGCCGGCCATGACTTCGGCGATTTTCCCGGTGTCCATGTTCTTCTGCAGGACCTTGCGCAGGGCGTTACCGGCAGCGCTGCCGTCCATGCCGGACTGGTCCGCCATCACAAGCAAGGGCGCCATGGCGTTCGCGGCGTCAAGGCCTTTCATGCGGATGGTGTCCAGCGCGGGGGCGAGTTTCGCGAATCCGTTCAGCATGTTCCCCGAGTCGGTGCCGGCGTAGTGCGCGCGCTGGATGGTGTCCATCAAGGCGAGCATGTCGCCTTCGGTGGTGCGGGTCGCGTCCTGAAGCTTGGCGGCGAACTCGGCGGCCTGGTCGAATGGCATCTTGAGCTGAACGCCGAGCAGGGCGGCGGACTCGCCAAGCCCGCCCAGGATCGCCTGCTCGCTGATGCCTTGCCGGATCAGCACCGTCATCATGTTCTGGAAGTCAGCCGTGGTACCTGGTAGCCGGTTGCCCAGGCGCATGGCAAGTTCGTTGGCCTTCTCGAAGTTCGCCGATACCTGTCCGCCGGACTTCATCATCGATACGGCAAGCTGCGTACCGGCGTCCTCGGCTTCCGCGAAGGCCTTGATCGGGACCATGGCAGCGGCTCCCATGGCTGCGCCAGCCACGCCCATCTTTACGCCGGCGTTCGCGAGGTTGTCGCGTAGTGCCATCGATCGCTGATAGCTGTCGTTGGCCTTGCGAATCTTGTCGATACGCGCGGCGACCTGTTCCAGGTTGCGCTTGAACTGCTCGGTCCCGCTGCCGTCGGCAAGCGCCCGGCTCAAGCTCTTCGCCTGGTTCTGCGCGATGCTGAGTTGCTTCGCCATCTGCTGCCCGGCGCGACCGACCATCTGCAATGGGCGGGTCGCTTGGTCCAGCGCTTTCAGCCGGACCTCGAGCGAGAGTTGTTGTTTGCTGCTCATGGGGCATGCCTCTGGAAAAGGCCGGCCCGGTCATCCGCGGGCCGGCTGGGGGTCAATCGGGCTGCTGTTCCTGGTAGCCGGCTTGCAGGCTCTTCGGTACCAGTTGCTCGGCGATGAACACGCCCACCTGCACCAGGTCGGCGGGGTCCATACGCAGCACCTCGGCGGCGATGAGGGGCGGCTCGCTGATGCGGGGCAGCAAGGTCATGATGGCGTCGGCATCCATGCGGGCTACGCCGAAAAGGCTGGTTCCGCGCAGCTCGCTGCCGCAAGGCTTGCGAACGACAAGCTGCTCGATCTGGGAGTCGCCTCGCTTGATCGGGGTCTCGAGGGTGATGGTCAGGCGGTCGTTGGTCTAGGTGGTCATGGCAGTTCCTGATGGGAAGAAGTAGGGGGGAGGCACCTGCACCCCCCTTATGAGGGGCGCAGGTGGCAGCGGCCTAAGCCTGGACTTTGAACACGACCTTATCCGCTGCTGCCGGTGTTACGCGCCACCGCCGGCTGGGCGTCTGAGCGGACCTGAGAAACCCGCTCAGCAATCGGTGAGAGCGAAGTTCTTGGATACGGCGCTGAAGGCTGCATCGGCTGCCCGCTGCGCGCGGTCGGCTTCTGCGTCGGCGAGGCGCGCGCGGTGCTTGTCGACCAGCGAGCCGGTCAGTGCGACCTGGTCGCGCGCCTCGGCGGCTGCGACGGCGGCCTTGCTGGCATGGCCCGCGAGCTGGCGGTACTTGTCCTGGAGGGCTACGACGGTGGAGGAGGTGAGGTTCGGCATGGTGGTGCTCCGGTGGGTGGGGGGTGGGGCGTTATTCGGGGCGGCTGTGTTCGAAGTCGGGGTTGGCGAAGATGCCCAGGCGCTCGAGGTGGGGCACGCTGATGGCCACCATGTTGCGGATTCGCTTGCCACGGATGGTGCGCTCGATGCCGTCTTGAAGCATTGCGCCGCTGTTCTGTAGTTGGCGCTTGAAAATCGTTGCCGTCTTGACCGCAAGCGGCTCCGACTTCTGCCGCAGGTGCGGGGCCGTATGGATGTGGTGCATGACGTTTTCGATGCGGACACAGAGCACTGCCTCGAGCTCGCCGTCGGCGTTGCGGACCCGGTCCCAGGCGTACGGGAATTCGAAGCTGCGGGCGTCGATCTCGTTGATGAGCATCTCGACGATCCACACCCACGGCAGGCGCAGTCCGTCGGTCTCGGCGATGTGTGCGTTCATCTCGGCGACCAGGTCGGCGACGAAGTTGCCCTGTCCGGTCGGGAGGTCGGCGAACTCGCACAGCAGATCCCAGGCGGCGAGCACGGCAGCGTAGTTCTCCATCATCCGGCGCGCTGTGGCGTCGGTCTGGGGTGCGCGGGCGTGCTCAGTGCAGTCCTCGAGGCGGCGCCGGTAGGCCTCCCGGATGTCCTTGGGGTCCTTGCCCTCGATGAACCTCAACCACTGCCACATCGGGAACTGGGGGAGGTCCTCCGGAACGACCGGGCCTTGCTTGGCCACGGTGATCGAGGTGCGGCAGATCTTCGACTGCAGGCTGGCGACGTCGACCTCTTCGCCGGCGAGCAGGACCGGCGCGCACATCAGGTTCGAGATTAGGCTGGTGCCGGTGCGCAGGAACTCGTAGCGGTAGGTGTTCTGGAGCATGCCGTCGATGTCGCCCAGTACCGCCTTGGGCAGCTTGCTGAACTCGTCCCACCCAACAGGATGCGATGTGTACGACACGGCGACGCGGCGACGGAACGCGGTCATGAGCTGGGTGCCGCTGAGCACCTGGAAGGCGAGGGTGGACTGCAGTGACTCGAGCAGCTTGGATTTGCCGCTTCCCTTGTCGGCTTGCATGGCGAAGTGCGGGTAGAAGCCCAGAATGCACTTGAGGTGCGCGCCGATCGCCCACACCAGGGTGATCGCTGCGGCGTTACTGGTGAAGGTGGCCTGGTAGGCGGCGACCACAGCCTTGGCGTCCGCGACCGTGCCGCGCGGGAAGGTGAGGTTGTGATACCAGCACTGTTTTTCGGGCTCCGCGAAGTAGCAGTCCTTGCCCTCGATCACGGCGAGCTCGCCAGCACGCCACGCGAGACCGACGAAGTTGACTACGTCGCGGCGGCCGATGTCGGCGGCACGCTCCAGGAGGTTGAGCATGCGGTTGAACTGGTTGGGCTTGTAGACCGGCCCCAGCTTGCGCCACCACTCGAGGTTGAACATTGTGCTGTCGGTGGCCACGCGGCGTTGCAGCTCGTGGCCGTAGCGCGGCACCTGCACCGACACGCCGAAGACCTGCTCGGGCTGAGCGTCGGGCTTGCCGCTGATGGTCGCGATGTGACTCTGTACGCGCAGGCGAGAGAGGCTCAGCACGCGGAACGCGCAGAGGTCGCCGAGCGTCTCGCGGCGGTTGCCGTCGTCGTCGTCTTTCCACTCTTCTACGTACTGGGTGAAGTCCTCCCGCACCCGGTAGCGCCAGTAGACCTTGGAGTCGTGATCGGGCAGGTGCACGCGGCGGGTGCCGGCGAGGTTGTCGCCACCGCCAGGCATGCCCGGGATCAGCCACTCGTCCAGCTTGCGAAGGCGGGACCACAGCTCGTCGACGCCGTGTGCCTTGAGCACGTCGTTGATGTCCTCGCCTTCTTCCCAGTCCTGCATATCGACCAGCATCGTGCTGATGTCGCTGGCGACCAGGCGCTCCTGGAGCGTCCAGGCGGCGGCCAGGCCGGGGCGCTTACGGGTGTGCTCCTGTACCGGGTCGGCGTGGTCGAGGGCCACGATCACGCGCTTGCCTTTGAGGAAGGCGAGGTCGAGCTTGTCGGCGTTGCCTGTGCCGCGCAACGCGATCACGGCCGTGCCGGCGGGCAGGCGGCAGCTCTCGACCGACAAGGCGTTGATCGGCGACTCGACCACATAGACGGTGTGGGCCTTGCGCAGGTGCAGTGGGTCGCTGGTCCAGGCGTGCCCTTCCTTCGCCCCTTGGCACTGGGTCTTCACCCAGCCGTTGAGCTCGGGCTCGGCGTAGCGGATGTCGACGGCAACCACGGCGCGGTCGTTGAGCGAGCGGACGATGAACGCGGCGCCTGGGCCGCCGTGCCCGGGCTCGCCGACGGGGACCTTCGGGCTTTCCCAGGTGTTCCAGCCCACGGCCTTCTTCTGGATGGCGCTGCGGGCAACCTCTGCGGTGATGCCGCGGCCTACCAGGTAGTCGACGGCGTGGTCCGGCGACTCCAGGCACTTGTCGGCGATGTACTCCGGTATCGACTTCTCCTTGCGCGGCTGTGCGGGGCCGGCGGCGTAGGTCGGCGTGGGGATGCCGTACTCCGTCGCGAGCCAGCGCGCCGCGTCGATCGGCTCGCCGAGCTCGGGGCGGACGTAGAGCACCAGGTCGATACAGCTACCCTTTGCCTCGGTGCTGTGATCCTTCCAGCCGCGGCCCCCGGGCAGGATTGAGAGCGACGGGCTCTTGTCCGGGTGTTGCGGGCTGCGGTAGTTGCCGCGCCCATTGGGACGTTCCAGCCCCAGGCGCTCGGCGAGGTCGTTGAGATCGACGGCATCCTTCACCCGGTCGAAGAGGCCGGCGTCAGCGTGGTTCGGGATCGGCGCAGTCATTCTTCCTCCTCCCAGTCCTCCGCCGCGATCCTCGCGGGTCCGTTGTAGGCACGGGCCAGCTCGAGGGCGTCCTCGGCGCTGTATGCAAGATCGTCGGCGAGGGCGTCGCGCAGCTGGGCCTTGAAGCGCTGGCCGGCCTTGGTGGTGAGCAGGCGCCGGGTGTCCTTCAGGCCGGGCAGGAGCACGTCGACGATGCCGCGGGCGAAGGAGATCGTCGGCGATTGGCCCTTGTCGGGACTCCAGCGCAGCTGGTGCTCCTGCTCTCGAACAACCAGCTCGAGCAGGTGAATGGCCACGTGGCGGCCGGTTCGATAGGCGGACTCGTGCTGATGGACGAGGGTGCCGTTGGGGAAGCGACGGGCGTAGGCCTTCACGACCTTGTCCAGGTCGTTCGTGGGCTTGCGCCGGCGGCGCTCGGAAGGGTGTGTCGTGGCGGGCTTTGTTCGCATGGCAACCTCTGGGGCGGTTACTCGTTCTTCTGGCGTGGCGTCGGCCGGTAGGCGTCCATCATTCGGCGCGCACGGTCTTGTGGGGTGATGCGCTCTTCAGCTACCTCGGCTGAGCGCTGCTCGAGATAAGCGAAGAGGAGGTCGACCATCTGGCCGGCGCGGGCGGTGTCGGGTGAGGTCTGGATGCCCTTGAGCAGCGTGGCCAGGGCGCTGTCGAGCGCGGCCTTCTGAGCGAGGAGCGCCACGACCTTGGTGTCGATACGCTCGAGCTCGGCCAGCGGGATGGCGTCGGGCTCGCGCTTGGCAAGTCCGTGGAGGAACTCCAGCATGTCGGCGGAGGCAGCCAGGTCCAGGTTGGTGTCGCGCACAACCTGCTTGAGGTTGTCGAGGCGGGTGGCGGTGTCGTGGGTCATGGTTGATCTCCGGCAATGGTGATGGGGGCAAACTCGGCGGCCATGTCGGTGGCGACCTGGTAGTCGCTGGTACCGGCGGCGGCGAAGCCGGCGAGGAGGGCGATGAGGAGCAGGACGGTTTTCATGGTCATGCCCCCTTGGCGCAGGCGACCGCGGCCTCGAGGCTGGCGAATGCGCCCCAGGCGGTGCTGCGGTCCCAGGCGCCGCCGTCGAGGCAGCGAACGTCGTAGCGGGTGCCGGTGGGCCAGAACTCCATCCAGGTGCGGCGGCCTTGTTCGGCCCACCGACGGCGGCCTTCTTCGGCCCACTGGTCAGTTCGCTCGGCGTAGAAGGCGTCCCAGTACTCGACCGTGTAGGTCTGGATGTAGGGCTGGTGCCAGAACTTGCGGTGTGCGTCGGGGCGGTCTTCGTTCGCGGTGCAGTCGAAGGCCTCGGGCAGCTTCGGATTCACCGGGATGCCGTCGACGATCTGCTCGGCGAAGATGTAGCCGTGGGGGGTGCGCAGGCGTTTCATGACTGCACCCCCTCCGTGAGGGGGTCGAAATGGGCGTCACATTTCGCGCGCAGGCGGTCGACGAGGGCCTGCGCGCCAGACGCGAAGGCAGAGCAGCGGCACATGGCTTTCATGTCCCAGCCACCGGACATGGAGCACATCACGTCGGTCAGCAGCGACGACACGTCATCAAGGTCGGCGGATAGCTGCTCGAGCGCCGTTCCAACAAAGGGGGTGCAGATCGGCGCCTGGTCGGCGTTTGCGGCGAGGGCCGGGGCGCCCTTCTGCGTGCGCGCTGTCCCTTCGTCCAGCCGGGTGGATGCGTCGAAATGCGCATCACAGGTGGCGCGCAGGCGGTCGACGAGGGCCTGCGCGCCGGACGCGAAGGCAGAGCAGCGGCACATGGCTTTCATGTCCCAGCCACCGGACATGGAGCACATCACGTCGGTCAGCAGCGACGACACGTCATCAAGGTCGGCGGATAGCTGCTCGAGCGCAGATCCTACGAAGGGGGAGAAGCGTTGCGCCTGGTCGGCGGCGACGGGGGTCTTGCGAGGGGGCGCGGACGCGCGGGTGGACTTGCTGGGCATGGCCAAGCTCCTACGAAGCGGATCGAATTTCCGCTCCCCTCCGCGACGAGGGGTGGGCGGAACCGTGCGGGGTTCGCGGACCAGTCGTAGGGCTGGCAGGCGCTTGCACGCCTCCCCGCACGGCCCGCCCATAGAGGGGCCATGTGGTGGACGAAAAAATACCGCCTTTAGGCGGTTCGTCCGCCTACGATTCCGGGCCGCGACGCCCGTGTCGCTGTTGTCTGCAGCGACACGGAAATCATTGTCGAGAAGGTCGCCGATGTCAAGCATTTGTGCTTGATGAACCGCCGGCGTGCGGCTACTATTTCGTTCGAACATTGAAGTCCCCGAATTCAGGATGCTGTGGCGGCCGCCTGAATTCACACCAAGGCCCTCCGGGGCCTTTTTTGTTGTCTATCGGTCCGGGCGCTCAGGCGTCCGCTCCATCGATCTCCATCTGCGCCTCAGGGCGCTGGCGAACGCGAAGGCGCGGGGGGTCTCCCCCGGGCTCCATGCGCTGCGGGTCACCAGGCGGCAGGCTTGACGGTATGACTTCCTCCTCGATGACCAGAAGGCTCCGGAAACTTGCCGCGCACGCTTCGCTGAGGCATTTGCAGAAGAGCTCCCGGTGCTGCGTGCCGACCGGCCGCGATGCGTAGATCCGCAATACGTCGCCGCAGACCGGACAGGAGATGTGCGGCCGGGCGGGCTGACGATCAGTCGACCGACGCACTGCCGTTGAGGCCGGCGGCGAGCTTGTGACGTTGCCCCACGGTCAGGGGCACGAACGATCCGATGTTGGTCAGCTCCAGGACGGCCTTCACGTCATCAGAGATCGGCTCGGGATCGAGGTCCTCATCTGCGAGCGCCAGCCGGATCCCTTGAATCAGGTCGGCAACGACCCACCCGTGGTCGTCGTTGTGGATCACACACATTTCGCCGGCGCCGTTATCGTTGTGCCGGCGCTTGGCCTCGATTTGGATGATGGCGTGGAGATTCCGGGCGAAGCGTCTTGTCTCGTCGAAGGCCATCTGCTCAAACACCCGCTTGAGGAAGATGTCCTCCCATTGCACCAATGCCTTGGCGCGGTCGCTTGCCTCGATCTTCAGGCGGTCGATGATGGGCTGAATCTCGCGGGCGGTTTCGTCGTCTTCTTCAGCGGCGAGAAGGTGCTCCCGGATCTTCTTCTGGAAGTTCTTCACCTCCTGCGAAAGCATTCCGCCGGTCTCCTCGAGGAGCGCTCGTTTCTTCTCGCCGTAGATGGCCGCTTCGGATCGATGCGCCGCGGCTGAAGCCAGGGCCTTCGCTTGGCCGTCGATCGCGGCGTCGAGACGCTTCTTCGGCTCATTGAATGCGGCCTGCTGCTCCATCCTCTGCTGCAAGAATGCTTTCTTCATGTCTTCGGGTGCGTGCTCGACTGCTGCTTGGTCCATGTGGATCTCCTTCACTGATGACGTGCTGCGAGTTCGGACTCGAGCTCGAGCAAGGATTCATTGAGCTTTGAGGTGAGGAAGACCCCGGCCGGCCGGTCGTTCTGTTCAGCGAAATGGATGTCGGTGTGCAAGCCGCTGATGCGCGCCGCGAGCTCCTCGTCGCTCATCGGCACAAGGGTGGTCGTTGGTTCGTTCGTCATGCTGGTTCCTTGGTGGTGGTGGTGGTTCGTTTGGCCAGGCGCTCGTTCATGTAGGCCTGGACCTCGCTCAAGAGAAACCCCACGCGGCGTGAACCCAACGGAATTGGCGCTGGCATCGTCCCCGCATTGACGTAGCGGTAGATCGTCGCCTTGGAGAGACCCGTGATCTCCGAAACCTCTTCGATTCGCATGAAGCGATCCAGCATTTCCGGTGGGGCGGCGGCGACCAGAGTGACCACGGCAGTGCGCGGAGAGCGGGGGCTGATGTTGGCTGCGCTATTCATGAGCGTTCCTGATTTGTGTTCAAAGCACGATCTATCTTGTTCGGAATTGCCGGGGTCCGCCTCGAGCTTTGTATTAAGAGCGCGCTCTTAATACAAACTCGCTTGTCATTTAAAAATAGTCGAAAACTATCCATATAGCTTTTGTCGATAGCCATAACCCGGCGCGCGCCGAACCCCGCCGCGCCTCCGCGCTTCCTAAATCCCACACAACTTGTTCATCAGCAGGAACGGCCACGCATGCGCAAATGCTGTGACTTGCGTCGAATTCCGGCGGATCTGGGCGTCTCGTTTTGCGTCAATCCGTCGGCTCGCGCTCAGGGGCTCATTTGCCATTTTCTTCGCCCCGGGAAAGCGACCTTATGCGACAAGAATTTGACGATGCAGAGCGCCACGCTCGGCGCGCCGAAGCGCGGCATGGGTCAATAGTGCAAGGGGGGAAGGGGTGAAACTAGCCCGTCAGCGGGCAGCGGCGGCAGCTAGCCGGCGGCTGGATCATCCTGCTTGGACGATGTGCGCTTTGCGCGCAGAGCGTAGGCCTTGGCGGCGGCGCCGATATGCTTTCTGGCCGTGCGGAAGGAGACGGGCTCTTCCTTCATATACGCCTCGGCCGCGATGTCCATGCTCTTGAACAGGTGGTAGCGCTCTCGATACCACTCGAAGATGCGGTCGCGCACTTGGTAGCTCTCGGCGTGGCGTACGGCAGCGCCTCGGCGCGCAGCGGCGCTCCGACGCTCCAACTCGGAGCGCAGCTCACTGATGAGCGCGCGGTTGTCCTCGAGGCGCGCGGCGTGATTGGTCCCGCGAACATAGCCGCGCTGTCGAGCGGACAACATCAGCAGCCTGAGCGACTTCGCGAGGTCTGCCTCCGTATATGCGGTGGCCCAGTCGAGCGGGCCGATCATGAGCGCCAGGGCGAGGAGTTCGTCAGGCGGGTCCTCGCGAAAGTCACGCTGGTTGACGATCTCGTCGTAGAGATCGAGCGCCTGCTGCTCGAGGTCGCCGGAGCGGTGAAGCTTGAGAACCTCGAAGGCGACGACCCACGCTTCCTCCTCTGAGCGCGCGATCTCGCCAGCGATGAAATGAAGGAGTGCCCTGCTCGGTCGAAGCTTCATAGTTGGCCCTGGTCGACGGTGGCGACACACCGCTTATCGGTGGCCGTCTCGATGTAGCTCGCCCACCACGGCACCATGGCGCGGCGTTCCTCCTGGTAGGCCGCCCGGTGAGCGATGAAATGAGGAAGCGGCCCGCGCGCTCGAAGCTTCATAGTGGGACCTGGTCGACGGGGATGACGCATCCCTTCTCGGTCGTCATCTCGATGTAGTTCGCCCACCACTGCACCATGGCGCGCCGCTCTTCCAGGTAGGCGGCCCGGTTGTACGCGGCACGCACCTGGTTGCGCTCGAGGTGCGAGAGCTGGCGCTCGATGGCGTCGGGGCTGAACAGCCCGGACTCGTTCAGGATGGTGGACGCTGTGGCCCGGAAGCCGTGGATCACGGCGTTGCCGTTCTTCGTGTTCTTGCCGCCGAATCCCAGTCGCTCGAGCACGGTGTTGGGTGTCGACTCGGACATGTGCTTTCCACCAGGCGTGTGGTGATGCGCGAACACGTAGCGACGTTGCCCGGTGATGTAGCGCAGCTCCTCGAGCATCTCGACGATCTGGCGAGGCAGCGGCACCAGGTGAGGCTGAGCGATCGGCTTCACCGTGCTCTTCAGCTTGCGGTTCTCGGGCGGAATGGTCCACAGACCCTTCGCAAGGTCGATATGCGACCACTCGGCGCGCACGGTCTCCCCGACGCGCGTCATGCAGAGCAGGATCATCCTCATCAGGCCGCGGGTGACCAGGCTGATGCCGTCGGTGTCGCGAAGCGCCACCAGGAACACGGGAAGCTGCTCCTGAGAAAGGGCGGGGCGGGGAGTCGAGATCCGCTTCTTCAGCGCACCGACCAGCTCGGCGGCTGGGTTGTGCCGAGCGCGGCCGGTCTTGATCGCCAGCCTGAAGATGGCCTCGCATCGCTCCCGCAGTCGGTTCGCGGTGTCGAGCCTGCCCGCCTTCTCGACCTTCTTGAGCACGTCGAGCAACGCCATCGGCTCGATGTCGGCGATCGGCCGCGCGCCGAGATCCGGGAAGAGGTGCATCTCCAATGTCCTGAGCACGCTATCGGCATGCCCCGGCGCCCACTCCCCACTCTTCGTGTGGTGCCACTCCAGCGCGATCGCCTTGAAGCTCGAGGCGGCGGCGATTCGAGCGGCGACCTTGTCGGCGCGCCGCTTCTCCGATGGTTCTTGCCCGTTGGCCAACTGCCGGCGCGCCTCATCCCGGCGAGCGCGCGCCATCTTGAGGCTGATCTCCGGATAGACGCCCAAAGCGAGAAGCTTTTCGCGGCCGGCCCACCTGTACTTGAACCGCCAGTAGCGGTGGTTCGTCGGCTTGATCAGCAGGTAGAGCCCGCCGGCGTCGAAGAGCTTGATCTGCTTGCCCTCGGCACTGGGCAGGGTGTTCTCGATGGTCAGGTTCGTCAGAGGCATGGGTCGGCGCGCCGCGTTCCTTTTTGCATAGAAAGTACCCCCAGAAGTACCCCCTAAAGGGGCTCCCCGTCTTGTGAGACGGTCTGAGAAATTGATGATACTTCCTGAGACTCTTTGCGCCTAAAAAAACCCGCGAAGCCAGTAGCTGCGCGGGTTTCGGTCGAAAACGAGGAGGCCTTATGCTTCTTCTTGATGCTCGCTGAATCGTGCTTCAGGCCTCATCTGAGGGAACAGGATGACGTCGCGGATCGCCGGCGCGTCGGTGAGCAGCATCACCAGGCGGTCGATGCCGATGCCGCAGCCGCCGGTCGGGGGCAGACCGAATTCGAGCGCGCGGATGTAGTCGGCGTCGTAATACATGGCTTCCTCGTCGCCGGCCTCCTTGGCCTCGACCTGGGCGCGGAAGCGTGCGGCCTGGTCCTCGGGGTCGTTGAGCTCGGAGAAGCCGTTGGCGATCTCGCGGCCGACGATGAAGAGCTCGAAGCGCTCGGTGATCTCGGGGTCGGTGTCCGAGGCACGCGCCAGCGGCGAGACCTCGACCGGGTAGTCGATGATGAAGGTCGGCTCCCACAGCTCGGCCTCGGCGCAGGCCTCGAAGAGCTGCAGCTGCAGGCTGCCCAGGCCGCCCGGCTTGACCTTCTCGCCGAAGGCGACGATCTTTTCCTTGAGCCAGTCGGCGTCGGCGAGCAGCGCTTCGGTGAAGCCCGGGTGGTACTTGCGGATCGCCTGCACGATGGTGAGGCGATGGAAGGGTTTGGACAGATCCAGCTCGCGACCCTGGTAAACGAAGGATTCGGTGCCCAGTGCCTCGCGCGCGGCGTGGCGGATCAGGCCCTCGGTGAAGTCCATCAGCGTGCGGTAGTTCGCGTACGCCTCGTAGAACTCCATCATCGTGAATTCGGGGTTGTGGCGCGGGCTGAGGCCTTCGTTGCGGAAGTTGCGGTTGACCTCGAACACCTTCTCGAAGCCGCCCACCACCAGGCGCTTGAGGTACAGCTCGGGCGCGATGCGCAGGAACAGCTCCATGTCGAGCGCGTTGTGGTGGGTGGTGAAGGGCTTGGCCGCGGCGCCGCCCGGGATCGGGTGCATCATCGGCGTCTCGACCTCGAGGAAGCCGTGGCCGGTCATGTAGTTGCGGATCGATTGCACCATGCGGCTGCGCGCCACGAAGGTGAAGCGCGACTGCTCGTTCATGATCAGGTCTACATAGCGCTGGCGGTACTTCTGCTCGACGTCGGTGAGGCCGTGGAACTTGTCGGGCAGCGGGCGCAGGCTCTTGGTGAGCAGGCGGATCTCGGCGGCCTTGACGGTGAGCTCGCCGGTCTTGGTCTTGAACATGGTGCCGACGCAGCCGACGATGTCGCCGATGTCCCAGGTCTTGAATTCGGCGTAGATGTCTTCGCCCACGGCGTCGCGCTGCACGTAGAGCTGGATGCGACCCGAGAGGTCCTGGATGGTGACGAAGCTCGCCTTGCCCATCACGCGCTTGAGCATGATGCGCCCGGCCACCTTGACCTCGACCGGAGTGGCCTCGAGCGCTTCGGACTCTTTCTCGCCGTAGAGCTCGTCGAGCTTGCCGGCGGTGTTCTCGCGCGAGAAATCGTTGGGAAAGGCGCGGCCACTCGCGCGCCAGGCGGCGAGCTTCTCGCGGCGCTCGGCGATGAGGTGGTTTTCGTCCTGGGGCTGGGTCGTGGTCTGCGTCTGGTCGGACATGATCTGGGTGTCGAAGCTCGAAGAGTGGAGGCGAGGCGGGCGCTGGCCCGGCGCGAAAGGCGTAATTGTGGCAGGCCCGGGAGGGTGGAGCAATTGCGATGGGCCGCAGCGCGCCGTGGATGGGTACGAGAAGTTTTTTCCGTGAGCGCTAAAGTCCCCAGAGTGGGGACCGATAAGCCGGGTAATCCACATTTAGCCGCGGAAGGGTTCCCATGGGTGCGTTGAGGAATATTTACGAAGCATCGGAGCGGACGTTCTGGAATTCGCTCACGAAGAAGCTCTCGAGTTTCGTGCTGTTGTTCGTGATCAATCTCGGCTATCTCGCCCTCTGGCACAGCCAGCGCGCCGAGGTCGAGCAGGCCCTGCAGGCGGGCGGGGTGGTGCCGGAGCTGCTCGCGCAGGTCTCGGCTGCGTTCGATTACGGGCTCTACGCCATGCTCGCGCTGACAGCGGTGGCCCTGGTGTTCATGGTCGGGCAGATCCTCTACCTGCGCCATCTGATCGTGCGCCCGATCCGCGTCATCACCGGCATCTTCGACGAGATCGCACGGGGCGAGGGGGATTTTTCGCGCGACCTGCCGCTGACCACGCACGACGAGCTGCGCGAGCTCGCCGAGAGCTACAACCGCTTCGCGGTGAGGATGCGCGAGATCATCGGCAGCGTGCGCACCATGAGCGTGAGCATCGCGCGCGACGCGGTGCAGGTGCGGCTCGGCGTGGAAAACTCCGCCCGCGACGCGCGTCGCCAGGGCGAGATGACACAGACCGTGTTCGACGCCAGCACCGGCTCCACCGCCGCGATCGGCGAGGTCTCGCGCAGCGCGCACGCGATCGACGGTTCCACGCGGCGCAACCTCGACATCGCGCGCGAGTCGCTCGCCGAGGTGCAGAACGTCGCGGTCAAGATCAACCTCGTCAGCGAGAAGCTGCAGCGCTTCAACCACACGGTCGACGACTTGTCGCAGCGCTCGGAGAGCGTCAAGCAGATCGCCGCGCTGATCCGCGAGATCGCCGACCAGACCAACCTGCTCGCGCTCAATGCGGCCATCGAGGCGGCGCGGGCAGGCGAGGCCGGGCGCGGCTTTGCGGTGGTTGCCGACGAGGTGCGCAAGCTTGCCGAGCGGGTGAACAAGGCCACGCAGGAGATCGTCGGCAACATCAACGGCATGCTGGAGCTGGTCGGCGAGACCCGCGCCGAGAACGAGGTCATCAACGAGGACGTGCAGCAGACGCGCACCGTGGTGACGCGCTCGGCCGAGCAGTTCGGTCACATGGTCGGCGAGTTCGAGCGCACCGGCGAGCAGCTCACCCAGATCGCCGGGGGGATGGAGTCGCTGACCGAGACCAACGGCCATGTCCATGCGAGCGTCACCGATATCCACCGCCTCTCGGTCGAGGTGGCCGCGCAGATGGACAGCTGCGAGAAGCGCACGGTCGATCTCACCCAATCCACCGAGGCGGTGCAGGAGCTGGTGGCGCGCTTCAAGATCGGCAGCGGCGCCTTCGACACGCTGGTCAACGAATCGCGTCGCTTCCGCGATAGCGTGCAGGGCGAGCTCGAGCAGATGGCCGCGGCACATATCGACGTGTTCGACCGCAACTACCGCCCGGTGCCGGGTACCAACCCGACCAAGTCCAAGGTGAGCTGGGGCGACGAATTCACCCGCCGCTGCCAGCGCATGCTCGACGAGACCCTCGAGCGTGCCCGTGGCACGGTCTTCGCCGTCGCGGTGAACACCGACGGCTACTTGTCCGCGCACAACATGCGCTTCTCCCGGCCGCTGACCGGCGACCCGGCCAAAGACCTGATCGGCAACCGTACCTGCCGCAAGTTCGAGAACCCCGCCGAGCTGCGCGCCGCGCGCAACACCGAGCCGATGCTGCTGCAGACCTACCTGCGCGACACCGGCGAGGTGCTGTGCGACATCGCCATGCCGATCATGGTGGCGGGGCGCCACTGGGGCAACGTGCGCGTCGGCATGCCGGCCGAGGCGCTGCTCGAGCGCTGAGCGGGCGTCGCGATCCGGCGCTGCTGCAGCGACGTCCCGAGGGCGCTCGTGCCGCGGTCCCGATGACCGCAGCGCCGCGTCCTCAATCCAGCGCGCGCTGCAGCACCCCGATCGGCGGCGCCCAGTCGGTGCCGGGCTGCTTCTTGCGCGTGACCAGCGTGAGCTGCGCCGGCGCGAAGACGTTGGCGTTGTGGGTGACCGGGGTGGTGATCAGGTACTGCGCGCGGGTGGCGCGCAGGAAGGTACCGACGCGGTCGATGTTGGCCACGTCCAGGTGGGCGAAGGGCTCGTCGATGAACACGAAGCCGCCCGGGCGCGATTCGTCCATCAGCAGGCCGATCAGGAGGATCAGCGACTTCATGACCTGCTGGCCGCCCGAGGCCTCGCCGTCGTTCAGGCCCACCGCGCCCTTGCGGTCGAAGTCGAAGCGCACCTCGAGCCCGGCCTGGGCGAGCGAGAGGTCCTCGTTCTCCAGGTGCGGCGTGGGGCAATCGACGCTGACGTTGGCGAGCTCGCCGAGCGCCTTCAGGTTCTTCGCGTACTGGCGCACGGTGGCGCGCAGCTTGGCGATGTAGGCAGCGCGCGCGTTGTCGCTGTGCAGGCGCGCGGTGGCGCAGTAGCCCTGGCGGTTCTGGTAATCGCGCTCGCGCAGCGCGACGTCGGCGGCGAGTCGGTCGCGCACCACCAGCACCGCGGGGTCGGTGATCCAGTCGCCCTCGTCCAGATGGCGGCGCAGGCGCTCGAGCTGCAGGCGGGCGCCGCGCGCGTCGCCGTACTTGTCGGCGAGCAGGGCGAGCTCGGTAGCATCCAGCCAGTGCGCCGGCATGCCACGCCGGCGGCGGCGCAGCTTGAGGATGCGCTCGGCTTGCGTGTGGCGGCGCGGGCCGTGCTCGCGCGCGATGTCGGCCAGGCGCAGCTCGATGGTCTTGAGTTCGCGGTTACGGCGCTCGAGCTCGATCTGGATGCCGTTGAGCTTTTCGGTGAGGCGGTCCATCTCGCCGCGGGTGTCGCTGCGCTCTGCGATCGCCTCGGTGAGCGCCTTGCGCGCGGCAGGCAGCTCGGCCTCGGCGCTGGCGTAGGCCTCGCTGCGCGCGGCGAGTAGTTGCGCCGACTGCAGGCCGAGCAGGCGCTGGCGCAGCGTGGTGAGCCGGGCGGCCGCCGCATCCAGCTTGGGGCGCAGGGCCTGGAGCTGCTTGTCCAGCCCGACGATCTCGTCCTGCAGCGCGGCGATGCGCGACTGGCGGGCGAGCTCGCCGAAGTGGAATTCCTGCGGCCGGCCGAGGTGGCGGGCGCCGCGGCGCTCGCGGTGGTAGCCGTCGCGGGTGATCCACTCCTGCTCGCGCGGCAGATCGCGCGCGGCCTCGGCATGGTCGACGCGGCGGATGCGGTTGAGCAGATCAGCGAGCCAGCGCGGCACCGCAGCGCTGAACTCCACCACCTCGGCCAGGCTCATCGGTCGCGGCGGCGGTGCGCTCTCGCGCTCGGCCACGATGAAGTGGCGGAAGCGCTCGCGCTCGCCGAGCGCCCAGGCGGCGTGGCGGTCGGACTCGCGCTCGAGCAGGATCAGGTGGCGGTGGGGGCGCAGGATGGCCTCGAGCGCGGCCTGCCAGGCCGGGTCGGTGACCTCCACCACCTCGGCCAGGCTGTGGTGCGCGATGCCCTCGGCGCTGAGCTTGACGCGGAAGCGCGCGACCTCGGTGTCGCCCGGTGGGCCGGCGCGGTTGCGCTCGGCGCGCAAGGTGTCGGTCTTGTCCTCGAAGGCCGCGACCAGCTCGCGTTCCTTGCGCCGCAGCGTGGCGAGCGCGGCGTCGGCCTCCTCGTGCTCCTTCTCCAGCGCGACCGCGTCCGCGCCGTGTTCGCTGGCGAGCTGGGCGCGCAACATGTCGCGCTCTTCGAGCAAGCGGTCGAGGTCGCGCACGCGGTCGTGCGCGGCGAGGTAGCGCTGCTCGGAAGCGCTGTCAGATTCCTTCAGGCGTTTGCGCTCGGCCTGTGCGGCCTCCTGTTCGGCGCGCACCACCTCGAGCCGCTGGCGAGATTCGCGCTGCTCGACGAGCTTCTCGCTGCGCTCGCGGCCGACGCGCTGCAGGGCCTCGCGTTCGCTGGCGATCTCGCGCTCCAGTTCGGCGATCTCCAGGCGCGGCACGATCTCGGCCTCCAGCGCCTGCGCTTCGTCGGCGAGCTGCTTCCATTCCAGGAAGCGGTTGGCCTCGGCCTTCTTCTCCTCCGCCTGGGTCTTCAGGCGCTCGAGGTCGATGCCGAGCTCGCCGAGTTCGCGTTCGGCAGATTTCTGTTCCTCGCGGGCGGCCTGGTAGTTGTCCAGCACCTCCTTGTCGCCGAAGACGTCGAACACGAGCTCGAGCAGCGCCTTGGGCGAGTACTCGCACAGCTTGTCGGTGTCGCCCTGTTCCAGTGCCAGCACCTTGGTGATCGCCGGCGTCAGGCCGCCCCAGGCCAGGCGGTTCTGGTAGTCGCGCAGGCCGATCCAGTCGCTGGTCTGCTCGAGCGCCTCGATCGGCAGGTTGCCGTCGACGATGGCGTAGTCGCGAATCCAGTCGCCGCCGGCCTTGCGGATGCGGCAGGCGAGGGTGACCTCGTCCGCCAGGCAGGGGAAGAACGGGCGCTTGCCGCTGTGGCCGGGCTGATTGGCCACCACCGCGCGGATCCACGCGAAGCTGCGCTCGGCGCGGCGCACGTAGCGGCGAAAGTCGCGCTTGCCCGAGCAGCGCAGCGCGAACAGCGTGCGCAGCGCGTCGAGCAGGGTGGTCTTGCCCGAGCCGTTGGGGCCGACGATGGTGATGATCTGTGCGTCCAGCGGCAGCGAGAAGCGGCGCCAGAAGTCCCAGTGGACGAGCTCTAGGGTCTTGATGTGGAACATGGGTAGCCGGTTGCGTCGGAGGTTTCAGCGCCGCTGCAGCAGCAGCCCGCACTCGAGGTGGTGGGTGTAGGGGAACTGGTCGAAGGCAGCCGCCGCGGCGATGCGGTGCGTGGCCGACAGCGCGGCGACGTTGGCGCGCAGGGTCTCCGGATTGCAGGAGATGTAGAGGATGTTGTCGAAGCCCTTCGCGAGCGCGATCGTGCCCTCGTCCAGACCGGCGCGCGGCGGGTCGACGAAGAGCGTGGAAAAGCGGTAGCCGGCGAGGTCCACGCCCGCCATGCGGCGATATTCGCGCCCGCCGGCGAGTGCGTCGCTGATCTCCTCGCTCGCCATGCGCACCATGGTCACGTTGGCCACAGCGTTGTCCGCGAGGTTGGTGTGGGCGGCATTCACCGAGGTCTTGCTCATCTCGGTGGCGAGCACGCGCCCGAACAGCGGCGCCAGCGCGACGGTGAAGTTGCCGTTGCCGCAGTAGAGCTCGAGCAGGTCGCCCGCGCCTTCCGGCTGGGTGCCCATGCTCTTTGCTTGCGCGCGCGCCCAGCTCAGCATGCGCTGGTTCACGCCGCCGTTGGGCTGGGTGAAGCTGCCTTCGAACTGCTGGTAGCGCAGGCGAAGGCCGTCGACTTCCAGCACCTCCTGCACCCAATCGCGATCGAGCACGATCTTCTGCTTGCGGCTGCGGCCGATGAGCTGGATGTTCAGGTGCGCGGCGAGCGCGCGCGCGGCGGCCTCCCAGGCCTCGTCGAGCGGGCGGTGATACACCAGGCTCACCAGGCACTCGCCGCTCAGCGTGGCGAGGAAGTCGACCTGGAAGATCTTGCGCCGCAGCGGTTCGCTCGCCTGAATCGCGTCGCGCAGGCGTGGCATCAGGGCGGCGATGGGTTCGGCGGCAGCGGGGAAGGTCTCGAGCAGGATGGGCTGCTTCGGGTCCGCGCTGTCGAACATTGCGTAGTCGATGCGGCCCTCGTGGTGCCACAGGCGGAATTCGGCGCGCAGGCGGTAGTGCAGCGGCGCGGAGCGGAAGACCGCGGGCTCGGGCAGCTCGAACTCGGCGAAGTCGGCGCGGTAGCGTGCGAGCTTGGCGGCGAGCTGGTCCTCGTAGTGCGCGGGGTCGATCACGGGCAGGGGCATGGGCTCAGTGTTCCCTCAGTGTTCATGTTCCGCGGCGTCTTCCTCGTCGGGCAGCACGTCGGCGAAGTCGAAGGCATTGGCCTCGGGCACGGGGTGGCCGGCGGCGGCGAGCACCTCGCCGAGCGTGCCGTGGATGATGCGGTCGGCCAGCACCCGGTAGTCGAGCGCGAGGTCGAGCAGCGGGCCTTCGCTGATCAGGCCGTTGCGGCGCTCTATGAAGCCGAGGCGGGCGAGCTTGCCGAGCATGAAGTTGCGTACCTTGGTGCGCCCGCCCAGGCGAGGGCCGAAGTCGGCGATCAGCGAGGCCTCGGTGAGCGCGCCCGAGACCGACTCGCCATGCGCGACCGGCTTGTCGGCGCCGCCGAAGAGGTCGGTCTGGCCGTCGTCGATGAGCTCGCGCCGGGTGACCTGGCGCTCGCGCTTGGGCAGCACGATCAGCGACCAGATGATCACCAGCAGGGCGATCTCGTCGCGTGTGAGGCCCATGTTGCTGGCGGCGTACTCGCGCCCGGCGCCGAACACCGGCTCGGCGAGCTCGGGCTGAAGCGCGACGCCGACATGGGCGGCGTAGGGGTTGTCGAGCAGGCGCAGGCCGACGTCGGCCAGCCGCCGGTCGAGCTCGAGGCGGAAGGTCTCGTCGACCAGCGCGCGCCGCACCAGCTTGTCGTTGCGCGGCAGCCAGCGCTGCGCGAGCAGGCGGGCGGTGAGGGTCTTGAGTTCGTGTTCCATGGGCAATCCAGATGGCTCAGGCCGGGGCGCGGGTGCGCGGCCGGACCTCGCCGAGCGTGATCGCGGCGATCTCGTCCTCGCCGACGACGGTGAGCGTGTCGCCGAACTCGACCTCCAGCGGCAGGCGCATGAAGCTGCTCACCGGGCCATCCTCCGGCCCGGCTTCGGCGCCGTCGGCGAGCAGGGCGAGCAGCGACAGGCGGTAGCTCGCCGGGGCGAAGCCACCGCCGGCCACCACGTGCTGCAGCGGCTGCGGCGCGGGCAGGGCTTCGAGTCGGTGGGTGAAATGTTCGAGCAGGCGCAGATCTTCCGCCTGTGGCGCGATCTCGCCAGAGGTGTCGTCGGCGGGCGGCAGGCTCGCGTCGACCGCGGCGGCCATTGCATCGCCCTCGAGCTGACTCTCGGCGCGGTCGAGCAGTTCGTGGCCGCCGGCCAGCAGCGCCAGCTCGGGCACGGCGGAGAAGGTGTCGGTGGCGAGCCCGGCCAGCGTCGCCGCGTCCAGCCCACGCAGCCATGCGGAGACATCCGAGGACGAGATGCCCGAGGCGCCCAGCGTCACGCGCTGCGACTCGATCTTGTTGAGCGCGCGCTGGAAGGCGGCGTCCACCCGCGCCAGGCGCGACTGCGCCAGGCCGATGCGCTGCGCGATGCGGGCGATGTCGAAGTCGACCTCGGGGTCGGCGAGCAGCTTGTTCAGGATGTCGGTGCCGCGCTCCAGCCAGCGCCCGTTGGCCGACAGGCGGCGGCGGGCGTCGAGGATGCGGAACTCGGAGCCGGAGGCGATCGCCTCCTCGAAGTGCCAGGTGAGGTCGTTGAGCTTGGACAGCAGGTGGCCGAGCGACTCGGCGTTGATGCCGCCCACCGCCTGCAGGCCGGCGAGCTGGGCGGTCAGGAAGCCGAGCTCGGCGTCCTCTTCCTCGCCGAAGCGCAGCAGCATCGCGATCGCCGCCACCGCGTTGCGGCCGATGTCGGACAGCGCGTAGTGGCCGTCCTCGCCGATCGCGAGCAGGGCGTTGTCGCGCAGGCGCTTCAACACCGTCTCGAGCTTGACCGGGTCGAGATAGGTGAAGCGCGCGCGCAGCGCCTCGGGCGCCCAGCGCGGCGCGTCCGCCTCGCGGCCGATCTCGCGCAGCACCAGCAGCCGCATCAGCACCTCGGCCTCGGTGCCGCGGAACAGCGTGATGAAGGCGTCGAGCAGCGGGCGCGCCGAAGCCAGCGCCGCGAGCTCGGGCACTTCGTCGGCGTCCACGCCCGGGGCGAGGAAGTCGGAGAGGAAGGGCTCGGTCAAACCTTAAACGCCCTGCTTGAGGCTCGCCGCGATGAAGTCGTCCAGATCGCCGTCGAGCACGCCCTGGGTGTTGCCGACCTCGTAGTTGGTACGCAGGTCCTTGATGCGCGACTGGTCGAGCACGTAGCTGCGGATCTGGTAGCCCCAGCCGATGTCGCTCTTGGAGTCTTCCAGCTTCTGCTGCTCGGACTGGCGTTTGCGCAGCTCCAGCTCGTACAGGCGCGCCTTC
>DITC01000018.1 GCA_002422685.1 Thauera sp. UBA6194
AGGTCGATCGCGTCCGGGTCGGCGCCGGCGTAGCGGGTGATCACGTGCAGTTGCGACACCGGCACGTAGAGCTTGTCGCCGCCGTTGTATTCCAGGTGCAGGAACTCGGTGTCGCCCTCGCCGAGGTTCATGTGGATGAGGCCGAGGTAGCGGCCGATGCCGTGCGAGACGTGCACCACCGGGTCGCCGATCTTGAGTTCCGACAGGTCGCGCAGCCAGCCTTCCATGGTGGCGGCCTTGCGGCTGTCGCGGCGGGCGCGGCTGCGGCCGGTGGCGGCGTAGAGCTCGGTCTCGGTGAGCACCGCGAGCCTGGCAGCGGGCAGCACGAAGCCGCGCGCGAGCGGCGCGACGCCGAGCGCGAGGCGTGCGTCCGAGTCGAGGAAGGCGCCGAAGTCGGCGGTGGCCTCGGGGCGGACGTCGTATTCGGCGAAGAACTCGGCCATGGTTTCGCGCCGGCCGGGCGAGTCCGACAGCAGCAGCACGCGGCCGTCGAAGCCGTCGAGGAAGGCCTTCAACTTGTGCAGCGGGTCGGTGGCCTTGCGCTCGACGGCGACCTCGGGCGGCGGCAGGGCGAGCGCGTCGGTGGCGCCGGCCGAGGCCACCGAGGCGTCGGCCGCTGCACCTGGGGCCTCTGTCGCGATGGCGGCCGTGGCCTCGGCGCCGATGGCCAGGCGCGGCAGGTTCTTCAGCGCGACGAAGAAAGCCTCGTCGGTCAGGAAGAGCTGCTCGGGTGGCAGCACCGGCCGGGTGCGGTCGCCCTTGAGCAGGTCGTAGCGCGAGCGCGTGTCCTTCCAGAACTCCGCGATCGCAGCCGGCACGTCGCGGTGCAGCAGCACCGGGGTGTCGGCGGGCAGGTAGTCGAGCAGGGTCGCGGTGTCGTCGAAGAACAGCGGCAGGTAGTACTCGATGCCGGACGGGGCGATGCCGTTGGAGACGTCCTTGTAGATCGAGGCGCGCGTCGGGTCGCCCTCGAAGGTCTCGCGGAAGCGGCTGCGAAAGCGCGTGCGGCCCTTGTCGTCGAGCGGGAACTCGCGCGCCGGCAGCAGGCGGATCTCCTTGGTCGGATACACCGTGCGCTGGGTGTCGGGGTCGAAGGTCTTGATGCTCTCGACCTCGTCATCGAAGAGATCGATGCGGAAGGGCAAGGGCGAGCCCATCGGGAACAGATCCACCAGCCCGCCGCGCACCGAGAACTCGCCCGGACTCACCACCTGGGTCACGTGCGCGTAGCCGGCGAGCGCCATCTGCGCCTTGAACTGCTCGACGTCGAGCTTTTCGCCCTGCTTGAGGAAGAAGGTGTAGGCGGCCAGAAAGCCCGGCGGCGCCAGGCGATAGAGCGCGGTGGACGCAGGCACCAGCACGATGTCGGTCTCGCCGCGGCTGATCGCGTAGAGCGTGGACAGGCGCTCGGAGATCAGGTCCTGGTGGGGCGAGAAGTTGTCGTAGGGCAGGGTCTCCCAGTCGGGCAGCAGGTGCGCGCGCAGCCCGGGCGCGGCCCAGGCGATCTCGTCCTGCAGGCGCTGGGCGTCGAGCGGGTTGGCGGTGATCACCACCAGCATGCGGCCGCGGCTGGCGAGCTGGGCGATGGCGAGCGCGTCGGCCGAGCCGGCGAGCGGCGCGAGCTCGAGGCGGGCGCCGGGCTTGGGCATCTTCTGCGTGGACAGCCGGGCGAGGAGGGCGTCGAGGGAGAGGGACATCGTGGCTTCGTTTGCGTCGGGCGCTGCGGGTGGCCGCTCGGGATGCGCTGGCATCGTTCGGGCTGCGAGACGCGACGCGGCATGCGGTAAAGGCGGGATTATCGTTCATCCGGGCGCTGCTGCGCGCCCGGTTTTGATGACTGCCCCACAGGCAGGCTCGTAACGACACGCGCACATGGGCCATCGATTTCACCCACGTCAATAACGTTGACGTTAACGGCAGCTGCGACGCACCATTGCCGCTCCCTGCTCGCGCAGGCCCTCGCCCCCATTGCCAGAAGGAGCGCCCGCATCCATGAAGACCCCTCAGCAGTCCGCAGTCGACGAAGTCATCACCAGCCGCTATTCCTGCCGCGCGTTCCTGCCCGACCCGGTGCCGCGCGAGACGATCGCCGAGATTCTCGAGGTCGCCGCGCGCGCGCCTTCGGGCACCAACATCCAGCCGTGGAAGGTCTGGGTGCTGACCGGCGCGACCAAGACGCGTCTCAGCGAGCGCCTGCTGGCGGCCTTCGACGACCCCGAAGAGGCGGCGACGCATTCCGACCCCTGGCAGTACTACCCCAAGCAGTGGGTGTCGCCCTACATCGATCGCCGGCGCAAGGTCGGCATGCAGCTCTACGGCCTGCTCGGCATCCAGAAGGGTGACGCGAAGCGCATGCACGAGCAGTTTGCGCGCAACTACAAGTTCTTCGATGCGCCGGTCGGGCTGATCTTCACCGTGGACCGGGTCATGGAGCAGGGCTCGTGGCTGGACTACGGCATGTTCCTCGAGAACGTCATGCTCGCCGCCAAGGCGCGCGGGCTGGACACCTGCCCGCAGGCGGCGCTGATCCAGTTCCACCGCCTGATCCGCCAGGAGGTGGGGATTCCGGACAACGAGACGCTGATCTGCGGCATGTCGCTCGGCCATGCCGACCCGGACGCGCCGGAGAACGCGCTCCGCACCGAGCGCGCCGCGCTGGAGGAGTGGGTCGCCTTCCGCGACTGAGCTTGGCGCCCGCGACGTGGCCTGGGCGTGCTCAGGCCTGTGGCGAGCCTTCGACCTGCGGCAGATGCTGGCGCAGCCAGGTGGCGGCGGCGCGTGCGGCGAGCTGTTCGAGCTCGCGCGCGTCGTCGGTGGCAGGGAGCACCAGCCAGTGGTGCTTGCCCTTCATGAGCGGATAGGCGCGCTCGAGGATGCCCGCTTCGGTGGTGCCCGGCGTGATGATCATGCGCACCGGCGTGCGCACCGCGCGCAGCGGCTCGGCGCCGGCCAGGTCGGCGCGGCCGCCGAGGCAGGCGATGGCGGTGAAGGTCTCCGGCGCCTTCACCGCGGCGCGGATGGCCGCTGCACAGCCGGTGTCGCTGGCGACCACCGCGAGCGTCAGCGCCGCCAGCGGCGGTTGGTGCGCCGCCCACTCGGTCGCGGCGAGGATGCGCTCGGTGAGGCGCGGGATATTGTAGGGGGCGTCGGGATCGCGCTGCGCTTCCTGGCGCGTGAGCAGGTTGACCGCCATGGTCGCGAAGCCCGCGGCCTGCAGGGCCAACTCGACCGGACGCGCCGCCTGCTCGAGCGCGGGGTGGCCGTGGGAGCGCAGGCACAGGGCGAGGGCGCGCACGTCCGGTGCATGCGCCAGCATGCCGTCGAGCCAGACGCCGTTTGAAGGAATGCTGAGCGCGGTGTGACGCAGTTTCACGAAATCGGTCCGTGGCTCGGGGAACGGCGATGGATGCTGACCGGAATGCGACGCGACCCGAAGGCGTCGTTCACCGCTGCGCCCACCGGGCCGAAGCGGCCGGCAAGGCGTGTGCCGCAGTGCGGGCAGGCGCCCTCGGCGCTGAGCCGGTAGCTACGGATCTCGTACCAGTCGCGCACGATCAGGGTCTCGCCGCAGTGGGCGCAGTGGGTGGTGTCGCCTTCCGCGTCGTGCACGTTGCCGGTGTAGACGTGCTTGAGCCCGGCGTCGAGCGCGATGCCGCGCGCGCGGCTGAGGGTGGCGGGCGGGGTGGGCGGGACGTCGGCCATCTTGAAGTCGGGGTGGAAGGCGCTGAAGTGCAGCGGCACCTCGGGCCCGAGTTCATCGTGCACCCATTTCGACAGTGCGCGCAGCTCCGCATCCGAATCGTTCTGCCCCGGGATGAGCAGCGTGGTCAGCTCCACCCAGACGTCGGTCTCGTGCCGCAGCCACACCAGGGTGTCGAGCACCGGCTGCAGGTGGGCGCCGCACAGCTTGACGTAGAACTCGTCGGTGAAGCCCTTGAGGTCGACGTTGGCCGCGTCCATGCGCGAGAAGAAGTCGCGGCGCGCGCACTCGCTGATGTAGCCGGCAGTGACGGCCACTGTCTGCAGCCCGGCGGCGTGGCAGGCGTCGGCCACGTCCATCGCGTACTCGGCGAAGATCACCGGGTCGTTGTAGGTGAAGGCGACGCTGTGGCAGCCCCAGTGCAGCGCGGTGTCGACGATCTCCTGCGGCGAGGCCTGGTCCATCAGCGTGTCCATGTCGCGCGAGTTGGAGATGTCCCAGTTCTGGCAGAACTTGCACGCCAGGTTGCAGCCCGCGGTGCCGAAGGAGAAGACCTTGCTGCCGGGGTAGAAGTGGTTGAGCGGTTTCTTCTCGATCGGGTCGATGCAGAAGCCCGAGCTGCGGCCATAGGTGGTGAGCAGCATCTCGTCGCCCACGCGCATACGCACGAAGCAGGCGCCGCGCTGGCCGTCGTGCAGCTTGCACAGGCGCGGGCACAGGTCGCACTGGAAGCGGCCGTCGTCCAGACGGTGCCAGTAGCGCGCCGGAAAATGGCTGCCGATGTCGCCGGCAGGCTCGGGCTGGGTGTTCATGAGGCCTCCTGTTCGGTCTCCTTCCACTTCTGCACGTGGTAGCGCGCGGCCATCAGCTCGACCACCTCGCGGTTGGTGGGCAGGCCGGCCTTGTGCTTGAGCGCGGCGAGGAACTGGCGCGGCTCGGGCAGCTGCTCCCACACCTGCGGCAGGAAGGTGGCGCTGCGGCAGCCGGAGAAGATGATCAGGCCGTCCTCGCCGGGGCGCAGCTGGGCGAGGAGCTCTTCCTCGCCGAAGAAATCGAGGAATTCGGGCTCGGACAGCACCGAGACCTCGATCGTGATCGCGTCCAGCTCGTCGGCAGTGAGGGGCGAGAAGCGCGAGTCCTCGAACGCGGCGGCCAGCGCGTTGTGCATCACGTCGTCGCCGAGCTCGCGCGAGCGGCGCAGGCTGCCGATGCAGCCGCGCAGCTCGCCGTCCTTGATCAGGGTGATGAAGGTCGCGGCCTTCTCGTGCAGGCGCGGGTCGTCCGGGATCACGGGCGCTGGCGCCAGTCCGAGGCGGTGGGCGATGGCCGCGCGGGCGAGCTTGAGCAGTGCGGAGCCGAAATCAGTGTCGGGCATGGCTTGGGGGTTCCACTTCACAAAAGGCGATGCTGGTATAGCCGACGACCTCGGAGCGGTCGCCGGCGGTGTCGCCGGAGTTGCGCAGGTCCAGCAGATGGGCCTGCAGGGGATGGTTGCGGGTGGCGAGCAGCAGGCCGTTGATCGGCGTGGCGCCGCAGGCCTGCTGATGGTCGAGCCCGGGGCGAAGTTCGAGGATCTGCTCGACCGCGGCGCGGTCCGTGGCCTGCGCCTCGCGGTAGGCGAGATAGTGCGACAGGTCGGAGCTGATCAGGATCAGGGTTTCGGGCCCGCCCCAGAGGCTCTCGATGAGGTTCGCGGTGGCCTGCGCGCTGGCGTTGCCGACGAGCACGGGCACGATCTCGAAGCGCTCGAGTACGACCTGAAGGAAGGGCAACTGCACCTCGAGGCAGTGCTCCAGGGCGTGCGGACGGTCGTCGACGATGAGGTCGTCGCGCGTCTGCAGCGTGAGCCACGCTGCGCGCGCGAGCGGCACCTCGCCGAGCGGGGTGGCGAAGGCTTGTGCGGCGGGCAGGGCGAAGCCGGGCACGGCCATGCGGTGGGTGGGGCCGAGCATCACCACGCGCCGGATGGTGTCGCGCAGGGGCGCGAGCAGCGCGTAGGCGCTGGCGGCTACCGGGCCGGAGTACATGTACCCGGCGTGCGGCACGATGATCGCCTTGGGCGCGCCCGGGCGCTCGAAACCCACCGCCGTGCTGAGCATTTCGGCGAGCTGGGTGCGCAAGACGCGTTCGTCGCGCGGATAAAACTGACCGGCCACCGCCGGCGGCCGGATCGAAGCGAGCGCCATGGTTGGTCCTGCAGAAAGTTGCCTGGAGTGTGCTGCGTTTGCGCTCATTATAGGCGCCCTGTGCGCGATCGCTCCCGCGCGCGGCTAGAATGCGCGCCATGCAAAGCAAGCGCCCCCGCCATTTCGCCATCGTGCCCGCTGCCGGCAGCGGTTCGCGCATGGGTTCGGCCCGCCCGAAGCAGTATCTGAACCTGCTTGGCCGCCCGCTCATTCATCACACCTTGTCGGTACTGTGCGAGTCGCCCGAAATCGACGCCGTGTATGTGGTGCTGTCGGTCGATGACGATGAATGGGCGCGCCACGACTGGTCCGCGCTCGGCCCCAGGCTCAAGCCGCTGTTCTGCGGCGGAGCCACGCGCGCCGACAGTGTGCTGGGGGGGCTGCGCGCGATCGCCGCCGAAGCCGCGGCCGATGACTGGGTGCTGGTGCACGATGCTGCGCGCCCCTGCCTCGCAGGCTGGCATGTCGACAAGCTGGTGCGCGAGCTTGCGCATGAGGAAGTGGGTGGGCTGCTCGCCGTACCGGTGGCGGACACCCTCAAGCGCGCCGACGCGCACCGGCATGTGCTGGAGACCGTGGCGCGCGACAGCCTGTGGCAGGCACAGACGCCGCAGATGTTCCGCTACGTGATGCTTCGCCGCGCGCTGGAGGCGCACAAGGACGTGACCGACGAGGCGAGCGCGATCGAGGCCGCCGGCCTGCGCCCGCGCCTGGTGCAGGGCGACGCGACCAACCTGAAAGTGACCTATCCGCTCGACCTGCACCTGGCCGAGTGGATCCTGCAGAACCGACAAGGCCAGACGCCATGAGTTTTCCATTTCGCATCGGCCAGGGCTTCGACGTGCACGCTCTCGTGCCGGGCCGCGCGCTCATCGTGGGCGGTGTGAGCATTCCCTTCGACCGCGGCCTGCTCGGCCACTCGGACGCAGACGTGCTGCTGCATGCGCTCACCGACGCGATCCTGGGGGCGGCCGGGCTGGGTGACATCGGCCGTCTGTTTCCCGACACCGACCCGGCTCATGCCGGCGCGGACAGCCGCGTGCTGCTGCGCGAAGCATTCGCGCGCGTGCGCGCCGCCGGCTGGCAGGTGGTCAACGTGGACGCGACGGTGATCTGCAAGGCGCCGCGCATCCTGCCGCATGCGCCGGCGATGGTCGCCAACATCGCCGCCGACCTCGACATGGACGCTGGCGCCATCAACATCAAGGGCAAGACTACCGAGAAGCTCGGCTTCACCGGGCGCGGCGAGGGCATCGCCGCGCAGGTGGTGGCGCTGCTCGCGCACCTGCAGGATGGCTGAGAACGGGCTCGATCCGGCGGATGTGCGCCGGCCCGGCCGACCGGCTTGCGGACGGGGCGAACGCGCTGTCGTCGCCGACCATGCCCAGGCCGGGGCGCACGTCGTGCCGCGTTCACGCAGCCCGCGCCGGCTGCGCGTTTTTCTGGCGCTGTGGCCCGATGCGGACACCGCCGCGGTCCTGCATGCGCACGGGCGCGCGCTGCAGGCGGCCTGCGGCGGGCGGCTGATGCGGCGTGACACCGTGCACCTGACCCTGGCCTTCATCGGCGAGGTCGAAGCGGACGCGGTGGCGCGCATCCAGGCGATCGCCGCGCAGGTGCAGGGCGCGCGTTTCGAGCTCGTTCTCGACCGGGTCGGCAGCTGGCACGGCCACCGCATCGTCTGGGCTGGGGCCTCCAGCACCCCGGCGCCGCTCGCCGCGCTGGCGCAGGCGCTCGATGCGAAGCTGCGCACAGCGGGCTTCGAGTTGGAGGCGCGCGCCTTTTTTCCGCATGTGACGCTGGTGCGCAACGCACGCAGCACGCCCGAACCCGATGGCGTGCAGGCCGTGCGCTGGGCGGTCGATAGCTTCGTGCTGGTGTGTTCGGAGCGCCTGGCCAGTGGGGCCCATTATCGGGTGCTGGGGCGCTGGCCGCTGGCGTGAGGCCGCGTGCGTAAACGGCTGACGGGGCGCCCAGCGCCCCGTCACGGGTCGGCCCTTGCGGCCGAAGTCTCTCGAGTGGAGACATGATCACCTTGAAGGTGTCTCGTACATCAGCGAAGCTCTGTCCTCGGCGCTACGTTCAAACACATCCTCCTTTGCATCGGGCCTGAGCCTGCAGCATCTGGTTCATCAGGTTCGAAACGCGTGCGGGTCCTCCCTCACAGAAAAATGCTGCCGCCAAGATGCTTGCCGAGTTCGTTTTCGGGCGTCTTGGTGTAATCCTTTTCGAAACGGTCGGTCACCAGCTGTGCCGTCGGGCCGTCGATGACGGCGTTGAGCAGTCCCATGAAGGCGGGCGGTGCAACCAGGATGGCGCGCTTGAATGCGTTGGTGGTGCGCCCTTGATAAAGTGTTTGCGCGATCTCCTGTGCAAAGACCTTGGCCTCGTGCTCTTTGGGCAGCGTGTGCGGCTGCATCGAGCCACCGCCGCCGTTGCCGGCCATTGCGCCGGCGCGATCCGACACGAGTTCGCCGTTTTTTTGCCTGCTTTCGGGGTGGATCAGTTCCTTCACCAGCTCGAGCCCCTTGTTGGGCCCCAGGTTTGCGTAAAGCTTAGCCAGGCTGGCGTTGGCAACCAGAATCCAGGTGATGGCCATATGACACCCTCCATTGCGTGAAAGACCGTGTTCACCGTGACAGTGACGCTGTCGGCGGCGAACACGGTCTCAGCTTAGGTCAGCCGAACGCGGCATGCAACGACCAAATTCGACGACCCCGTTCGACGCTCGATCATGCCTTCTCGCTGCGCCCCGGGGCGAAGCGCGCGACGAGGAGGCTGGCGAGGATCCCGCCGACGCCGGCGGCCGTCACGTTGATGATCTCCGAGATCGGCAGCGCCACCACGATCAGTGCCACGACGATGACGACGAAGATGTGCAGGGTCTCTTTCGCCGAGCCGAGGAACATCATGAACACCGCAGCGTAGATCGATGGCAGCGTGTAGTTCTTCAGCATGTCGACGGCGAACTGCGGGAGCTGGCTCAGGATCAGGTTGCCGAGCAGCACCATCGCCAGCACGAAGGCGAGGTTGATGATCACGGACACCGCGATCCCGATCACGGCGACGACCTCGGCCTTCTTGGTGCCGAGCTCGGCATTGACCGCGGTCTGGCTGCCGATGACCACCGGCAGCCGCATGTTGCCGATGTTGCCCGACAGGAAGCTCATGTAGGTGCCCGCGACACCGAGCATCGGGAAGTAGGACAGTGGCTCGATGATCCAGATCACGCCGACGAAAGCGGCGATGGGGATGAACGCCCGCAGGACCGCCTCGAACCCCGGCCAGGCTCCAATGACGAAGGAGAGGTAGAAAGCCGGCAGCAGGCTGAACACCAGCCCCAGGACGAGGGTTACGGTGCCGAGGCGGTGCGCGGTCGGGATGAAGGTTTGCGAGTAGAAGCTGTCGATTTCTGAGTTGCGCATGGTCATTCCCCTTTCAACCCATCATGGTGGAGGTGAGCTGGCCTGCGGCGAGCCCGATCAGCAGGCCAAAGCCTAGGCTCCACTCCTTGAGCCAGGGCTGCGATTTGCCCAGGTGCCGGAAGAGCAGCATGCTGAGCGCCGCACCCAGCGCTGCGGCCAGTTTGTCGTGCTCGATCTGGATGTTGCCCAGCGTCTTGATGTTGAACGCCGCGTTGATGCTCAGGACCAGGAAGATCACCGCGGGCGTGATCATGCCCATGATGATCAGGGTGCGCGGGCTGGAGGTCTGCATCTTCGCCTGCGCATTGCCCAGGCGCTTGGTCAGGATCAGCGTGGCGATGATCCAGCCCGACCCGCCCAGGGTCATCGCCCAGACCGAGTTCGTGAAGGCCTGCAGGCCATAGCCCTCCTTGCCGAGCTCCACGCCCATTGCGGTGGCGCCCTGGGCCGAGGCGTACAGCTCGAAGACCGCCGAGCCGATGACGCCGATCCGCATCAGGGTCATCGGCGCGCCGATCAGCGCAACGAGGCTCACCGACACGATGAACACCGCCACGGCGGGGCCGATGCTGGTGATGGTCGCGGTCTTGTAGACGCGTGCCTTTTCCTGAGGGGTGAGCAGGCCGAACCTGTCCGAGAACGCGAGCGCGTGGCGAAGGTACATGAGCGCCTGGACGACCACGATCGACACCAGCACCAAGGCCAGCACCCACATGGCGGTCGAGTTTGCAACTGCAAGATAATCGTCCATCTGTCCTGCCTCCTTTATTGTTTGAGAGTTGCGCGGCGGCTTATGCGCCGGTCCCGAGGTACTGCTCGGCCAGCCCGACCCACAGCCTGGCGCCGACCGCGAGACAGGCATCGTTGAAGTCGTAATGGGGGTTGTGGACCATGCAGCCGCCCGCCCACTTGCCGTCGGCGTGGCCGTTGTCTCCATTGCCGACCAGCACGTAGCAGCCCGGCACCTGCTCGAGCAGGAAGGCGAAGTCCTCGCTGCCGGTCAGGGGCTGGGCGTTGCTCTCGACGTGCTCGTCGCCGAACAGCTTGCGTGCCACATCGACCGCGAAGGCGGTGGGCGCGGTCGCGTTGATCAGCACCGGATACCCGCGCTCGTAGCGGATCTCGCTGGTGCAACCATAGGCGCGCGCCTGGAATTCGGCGAGCTCGTGGATGCGCTGCTCGACGATGTCGCGCACGCCGGGATCGAGCGCGCGCACGCTGAGCTCGATCTCCGCGGATCCGGCGATGATGTTGTAGGCCGAGCCGGCCTGGATGCGGCCGACGCTGATCACGGCGGCGAGGTTGGGGTTGATGTTGCGGCCGACGATGGTCTGCAGGCCGAGCACGGTCGCCGCCGCCGGCAGGGTGGGGTCGATCGCCTTGTGCGGCAGGCCGCCATGGCCGCCGAGGCCGACGAAACGGATCAACACCTTGTCGGAGGAGGCCATGAAGGCGCCCGGGCGAACATGGACCTCGCCCACGGGAATGCCGGGCATGTTGTGCATGCCGAAGATCACATCGCACGGGAAGCGCTCGAACAGGCGCTCCTCGAGCATGCGCCGCGCGCCCCCTCCGCCACCGAGCTCCTCGGCCGGCTGGAAGATCAGCACCAGGGTGCCGTTGCCGCGCAGCTGTCCCGCGCGTGCGCGCTCGGCGAGGGCCTGGGCGGCACCGAGCAGCATTGCGGTGTGGCCGTCGTGGCCGCAGCCGTGCATCTTGCCGGGCACCTTGCTCTCCCACGGCAGGCCTGTCTGCTCCTGGATCGGGAGCGCGTCCATGTCGGCGCGCAGGCCCAGCTTCGGCCCGCTGCCGTCGCCGATGCGGAGCACGCCCACCACGCCGGTGGTGGCGATCTCGGTGTGCACCTCGTAACCCCAGGCGCTCAGCTGGGCCGCGACGAGGGCGCTGGTGTCGTGCTCCTCGAACCCCAGCTCCGGGTGTTGGTGGATGGCATGGCGCCAGGCTTTCATGGCGTCCACGTCGGGCTCGTGCAGCGTCGTATCGCTCATGGTTTGCTTCTCCCTGAATAAAAACAATTCATGCGCGAATAATAGGAAGTTGCTGTGATCTGGATAAGGCGATATTTTTTCGTGGGTGACAACCAATGGAGGGCGCCTCGAGCATGAAGGATCACCAATTGCGGGCATTGATCCAGGTGGCGGAGAGCGGCTCGATCCGTGCCGCCGCGCGGACGATGAACCTGAGCCAGAGCGCGCTGACGAAGGCGCTGCGCGAGCTCGAAGAGGACGTCGGCGCCGAACTGCTGCAGCGCAGTTACAGGGGCATCCACTTCACGGCCGAAGGCGAAGCCTTGCTCGCTCGTGCGCGCCTGGTGCAGTCGACGCTCGAACGTGCGCGCGCGGAGATCCGCGAGATGCGCGGGGGCGCAGGCGCGCACGTGAAGGTGGCGATCACTCCGCTGGTGAGCACCGCCGCGCTGCCGCGCGTGCTCGCAGCGTTTCGCAAGGCGCAGCCGATGGCCGAGCTCACCTTCCACGAGGGCCTGCTCGTGCAGGCGCTGCCCGGGCTCATCGAGGGCCGCATCGACTTCGCGATCGCGCTCGCCGTTGCCGCGAGCCTGCCCTACGAGATCGAATTCGAGCGTCTCGCCGAGATCGACGCGACCGCGTTCGTGCGCGAGGATCACCCGCTTTCCGGGGTGACCGACTGGCGTGCCGCCATCGACGAGGAGTGGGCGCTCAACCTGAGCCCGGGCAGCCAGAGCATGAACATGCTCGACTGGCTCGCCACTCAGGGCTTGCCCGTGCCGCGCCGCGTGCTGCACTGCTCTTCGCCGTTCCTGCTTCTCGAACTCGTGCGCCGCAACACCCTGATCGGCTTCGCGCCCAGCTCATTGATTGCCGACCCCCAGGTCAGCGTGGGTCTGCGGCCCTTGCCCTTGCAGCCGGCCCCGCCCTGCATGACCCTTGGCTTGTTGACCCTGCGTGGCGCGCCGCTGGGCAATGCCGCAAACAAGCTCGCCGACCTGTTTCGGCGCGAGCTGGCGTTCAGCGCTCGTGGTGCGCGCCCGGGCTAGCGCCGTTCAGAACACGCCCATCGCCAGCCCGGCCGCCATCGCCTCGCCGAGCGCCTCGGCGTGTTCCAGGTCGACGGGCGTGATCGTCTTGCGCACGATCAGCGCCTCGGCCACGGCTTTCCAGCCATAGCCGTTGGCGATGCGCCCGATCTCGCGCACCGCGCCGGTGCCGTCGTTGCCGGCGCTGACGAAGACGGCGAAGGGCAGGCCGTTGAGCCGGCCTTCGCAGGGGTAGTAGGTGCGGTCGAAGAAGTCCTTCAGCGCGCCCGACATGTAGCCGAAGTTTTCGGGGGTGCCGAGCAGCAGGCCGTCGCAGGCGAGCAGGTCTTCGGTGCCGGCGTCGAAGGCGCGCTTCAGGCGGGTGTCGCACTCGGCCACGCGTTGCGCGCCGCGCAGCACGGCTTCGGCCAGGCGGCCGGTGTTGCCCGATTGGGTGTGATGGACGATCAGCAGGCGCTTGCGTGCGGTGGTGTCGGTCATCGTGGGGGCTCCTTGTCCGCGCGCGCGGCGAGGTCCATGCCGTAAAAGAGGGCGAGTTGAGCGTAGACCGCGGGGAAGCGCGCCCGCAATACCTCGGGGGCTTCGAAGAACACCTCGGATACGACGGCGAAGAACTCGCCCGGGTGCTCGGCGCCGTAGGGATCGATCTCCGTCTCGGCGCCGCGCTCGACCTCGGCGCGAAAGTCCTCGTAGGCGGCCGCGAAGGCCTGCGCCCAGGCTGCGCGCGCCATGCCGGGGCGCAGCCGGGGCAGGCCATCGACGCCGCCGTTTTCCATGTCGAGCTTGTGCGCGAACTCGTGAATCACGACGTTGACGCCCTCGGGGCCGTCGTCCTCGTCGAACCACGACAGCAGCACCGGTCCGCCCTCCCAGGCTTCGCCGAGCACTTCGTCCTCGTATTCGTGCAGCACGCCGGCTTCGTCGATCTCCTGGCGCGGGATCACGAAGTCACCCGGATACACGATCACGCCCACCCAGCCTGCGTACGCCTGCAGGCCGATGTCGAGCACCGGCAGGCAGGCCTGCAGCGCGATCGACAGCAGCATGTCGTCGTCCAGGACCAGACCTTGGGCGCCGTGAAACTGCTTGTCGGCGAGAAACGCGAGCGCCAGCGCGCGCAGGCGCTCACGCTCGCTCGCGTCGAGGCGCTGCAGAAAGGGCAGGCGCGCTTCGACGCGTGCCCAGCGCTCCGGGGCGATGGGCGGCGGGGATGATTTCAGGCCGAAGAGCGAGCGCAGGGCTTTGAGCATGGGCGGGTGCAGGACGCATGCGGCAATGGAGCGCAGCGCGCATGCGCGCCGAGTGAGGATTTGTGCGCATGCTACCGCAGCGCCGCCTCATGCCCAATGTGGGATAATCCGCGCCATGGTTTCCGTCACTCACGCCATTGCGCCGGGCGATACCGCGCCGCCCATCGACCTGCTCGCCGCCGGCCTGGAGCCGGGCGAGCGTGCGCGAATCGAGTCTGCCCTCGACTGGATCGCCGAGCTGTACGAGGGCAAGGTGCTCGGCACCGGCGAGGCCACCTGGACGCACGCGATCGGCGCGGCCCTGATCACCGCTTCGTTGCGCATGGACGCCGAGACGCGGCTTGCGGCCTTGCTCTTCGCCGCCTGGGAAGAGCTCGAAGACCCCGCCGAAGACATCAGCGCACGCTTTGGTGCGGTGGTGGTCACATTGGTGCGCGGGCTGCACAAACTCAACGGCCTGCGCGTGCTCACGCGGCTCACCACCACGACCTCGGCGCCCGAGATTCGCGCGCAGACCGAGGTGCTGCGCAAGATGCTGCTCGCGATGGTCGAGGACATCCGCGTGGTGCTGGTGCGCCTGGCCTCGCGCACCCAGACGCTGCGCTTCTACACCGAGTTGCCGGGCGATGCGCGCGTCGACGTGGCGCGCGAGAGCCTGGACATCTACGCACCGCTGGCCAACCGGCTCGGGGTGTGGCAGCTCAAGTGGGAGCTGGAGGATCTGTCCTTCCGCTTCATCGAGCCGGAGACCTACAAGCGCATCGCAAAGATGCTCGACGAGCGCCGCATCGAGCGCGAGCAGTTCATCGAGGACGCGATCGCGCGGCTCAAGGGTGAGCTCGCCGAGGTCGGGATCAAGGCCGAGATCACCGGGCGGGCCAAGCATATCTTCAGCATCTACAACAAGATGCGGAAAAAACGGCTCGACTTCTCGCAGGTGTTCGACATCCGTGCGCTGCGCGTGCTGGTCGACGAGGTCAAGGACTGCTACACGGTGCTCGGCATCGTGCATCAGATCTGGCAGCCGATCGCGAAGGAGTTCGACGACTACATCACCAAGCCCAAGGGCAACAACTACCAGTCGCTGCACACGGCGGTGCTGGCGGGCGACGGGCGCGCGCTCGAGGTGCAGATCCGCACCCACGACATGCACAAGCACGCCGAGCTCGGCGTGGCCGCGCACTGGCGCTACAAGGAAGGCGCCAGGGAAGGGGGCGACTACGACGAGAAGATCGCCCTGCTGCGCAACCTGCTGTCGTGGCGGGACGAGGTCACCGACTCGGCGCAGTGGATGGAGCAGTTCAAGCGTGCGTCGCTGGACGATACGCTGTACGTGGTCACACCCCAGGGCAAGGTGGTGGACATGCCGCGCGGTGCGACGCCGGTGGACTTTGCCTACCGCCTGCACACCGACCTCGGCCATCACTGCCGCGGCGCGAAGCTCGACGGCCACCTGGTGCCGCTGAACACTCAGCTCGAGAACGGGCAGACGGTGGAGATCGTCGCCGCGAAGGAGGGCGGGCCGTCGCGCGACTGGCTCGATGCGCGCCAGGGCTACGTGGTCACCTCGCGTGCGCGCAACAAGATCAAGCAGTATTTCGCCCAGCTCGACGAGGAGGAGCTGCTGTCGCGCGGGCGCAGCTTCGTGACCCGCGAGATGCAGCGCGACGGACATGCGCAGGCCAACATCGACGGTCTCGCCGACCGACTGGGGTTCAAGAACGCCGAGGCCCTCTACCTGGCCGCCGCGCGCGGCGAGGTCGGGCCGCGTGCGGTGCAGACCGCGCTGCGCGACGCCAACGCGCCCGAACCCGCGGCCGAGGCGGCGCCCGAGTTCGTCGTCAGCCGCAGCCGTTCGGGCGACAACCAGGACAAGATCCTGATCGTCGGTGTCGGCAAGCTGATGACCTCGCTGTCGCGCTGCTGCAAGCCGGCGCCGCCGGATGCGGTCGAGGGCTTCGTCACCCGTGGGCGTGGCATTTCCATCCACCGCGTGGACTGCCCCGATTTTCAGGCCCTGGCGAGGCAGCATCCGGAGCGCGTGATCCCGGCCGAATGGGGCGAAAAGGCGCACGACACGCGGACCGCGCTGTACCAGGTCGACATCAACGTGCAGGCTGGAGATCGTCAGGGCTTGCTGCGCGACATTTCCGAGGTTCTGTCGCGCGAGAAGCTCAACGTGATCGCGGTCAACAGCCTGACCAAGAAGGGCACGGCCTACATGCGCTTCACGATGGAGGTGGGGGGCATGAAGCAGGTGCAGCGCGCGATCACCCTGATCCGCGAGGTGCCGGGGGTGATCGACGCGCAGCGCAAGTAGCGCGCGCGCCCTGCAACACCTGCTGCGGTGGTGCTGCGCGGGTGCGACGCGCGGCGCTGCCGAGGCCCTGCCTCAGCTGCTGGCGGCGAGTTCGTTGAGCAGGATCAGCTGCGCGGCGCGGCGCACGCCGCGTGGGGTCTTGCGACGATACTTGCCGTCGGGCTGCATGTCCCAGGCTTGGCAGTTGTCGCCCAGGTAGGGGCGCAGGCCTTCCTTCATCACGCGGCGCTTGAGGCGTGGGTCGAGCACCGGGAAGGCGATCTCGATGCGGCGGAAGAAGTTGCGATCCATCCAGTCCGCGCTCGACAGGTACATCTGGTCCTCGCCATCGGCATGGAAGTGGAAGATGCGGTGATGCTCGAGGAAGCGTCCCACCACCGAGCGCACGCGGATGTTTTCCGACAGCCCCGGCACGCCCGGTCGCAGCGCGCAGGGGCCGCGCACGATGAGGTCGATCTCGGCGCCGGCCTGCGAGGCTTCGTACAGCGCCTCGATGGTCTCGGGCTCGAGCAGCGCGTTCATCTTGGCGATGATGCGCGCGCGCCGCCCTTCGCGCGCGATCTCCGCTTCGCGCTTGATGGCGGCGACGATCTTGGGCTGCAGCGCGAACGGCGCCTGCCACAGGTGGCGCAGCTCGCTCGCCCTGCCCAGGCCGGTGAGCTGCTTGAACACCGTGGCCACGTCCTCGCCGATCTCGGCGTTGCAGGTCATGAGGCCGAAGTCGGTGTAGAAGCGCGTGGTGCGCGGGTGGTAGTTGCCCGTGCCCATGTGCACGTAGCGGCGCAGCCCGCCTTCCTCGCGGCGCACCACCATCAGCAGCTTGGCGTGGGTCTTGTAGCCGAACACGCCGTACACCACGTGCGCGCCGACCTCTTCGAGGCGGTTGGCGAGCGTGATGTTGGCTTCCTCGTCGAAACGCGCCATCAGCTCCAGCACCACGGTGACTTCCTTGCCCTTCTGCGCGGCGCGGGCGAGGTGTTCCATCAGCACGGAGTCGGTGCCGGTGCGATACACCGTCATCTTGATCGCGAGCACCTGCGGATCGTCGGCCGCGGTGCGCAGCAGGTCGATGACGGGCGCGAAGCTCTGGAAGGGGTGGTGGAGCAGGATGTCGCCGCTGCGGATCGCGGTGAAGATGTTGCGTCGCTTGTCGAGCGCCTTGGGCAGGCCGGGCACGAAGGGCGCGTACTTGAGGTCGGGACGCTCGACCCAGTCCGGCACCTGCATCAAGCGCACCAGGTTCACGATGCCCGGCGTGCGGTAGAGGTCGTCGGGGGTGAGGTGAAAGTGCTGCAGCAGAAAAGCGGCCATCTCCTCCGAACAGTTGTC
Organism: Thauera sp. UBA6194; assembly: GCA_002422685.1. Classification (GTDB taxonomy): domain Bacteria; phylum Pseudomonadota; class Gammaproteobacteria; order Burkholderiales; family Rhodocyclaceae; genus Thauera. The sequence continues at coordinate 17,248 of DITC01000018.1, forward strand.
CGCCACCTCCAGTCGCACCGCGTCGCCGAAGTGGCGCTGCTGCAACTCGCCCTTGAGCGAGGCGCGCAGGTCCTTGACCTCTTCCTCGTCGACGAAGAGGTCGGAGTTGCGCGTGACGCGGAACTGGTAGCAACCGAGCACGTTCATGCCGGTGAACAGTTCGGCCACGTGCGCGTGCAGCACCGAGGACAGGAAGACGAAGCAGTATTCCCGATCGCACAGCTCGCGCGGCAGCCGGATCACGCGTGGCAGCGCGCGCGGCGCCTGCACGATGGCCGCGCCCGAGTCGCGCCCGAAGGCGTCGCGGCCCTCGAGCTCGATCGCGAAGTTCAGGCTCTTGTTGAGCACGCGCGGGAACGGATGCGCCGGGTCCAGCCCGATCGGGGTGAGCACGGGCATCACCTCGCGCAGGAAATAGTCGCGAATCCAGGCCCGCTGCGCCTCGGTCCACAGGCTGCGGCGCAGGAAGACCACGCCTTCGGTCTCGAGCGCGGGCAGGATGTCGTCGTTGAGCATTTCGTACTGCTCGGAAATGATCTCATGCACCGCGTCCGAGACCCGCGCGAGCAGCTCGGTGGGGGCGATCCCGTCTTCACCGGCCTTGCGGCTGCCGACGCGGATCTGCTCCTTGATGCCCGAGACGCGGATCTCGAAGAATTCGTCCAGGTTGCTCGACACGATGCACAGGAAGCGCAGGCGCTCGAGCAGGGGTACGGCCGTGTCGGCGGCCTGGGCGAGCACGCGGCGCTGGAACTGCAGCAGCGTGAGCTCGCGGTTGAGGAAGTGTTCGGCGGGGTGGGAGAGGGCGGTGTTGCGTCGGGTGTTCATCAGCTTTCCTGGGCACGATGCGTCGTACATGATTATGTGACACTTTCGTTTCGGCTTCATGACGGGGCAGGGTGGGGCGCGGGCCGCAAGACGAGGCTGGGCAAGGGGCGCAAGAACTTTTGCACCCAACGATCGCATGAGGTGCGGTGGTAGAATTCGGGCCTTGCGTCCGCGGGGCGCGTGCGAACGAGACAACGATGCGAGATCTGATTGCAGCGATCGACTTGGGTTCAAACAGTTTTCGCCTGCAGGTCGGGCGCATCGTCAACGACCAGATCTATCCGCTCGACGGGCTCAAGGAGGCGGTGCGCCTGGCGGCGGGTCTGTCGCCCGACAAACGTCTCGACCAGGCTGCGCAGCAGCGCGGCGTGCTCGCCCTGCAGCGCTTCCACGAGCGTCTGCGCGATTTTCCGGCCAACCGGGTGCGCGCCGTGGCCACCAACACCTTGCGCGTGGCGAAGAACGCGCCCGAATTTCTCATCCGCGCCGAGGCCGCGCTCGGCTTCCCGATCGAGGTGATCGCCGGGCGCGAGGAGGCGCGGCTGATCTACGTCGGGGTCGCGCATACCTTGCCCGACCCGCACAAGCAGCAGCTGGTGGTGGACATCGGCGGCGGCTCCACCGAGTTCGTCATCGGCAAGAGCTTCGCGCCGCAGCTGCTCGAGTCACGCTACATGGGCTGCGTCAGCTTCAGCCTCAATTTTTTCCCGGAAGGGCGCATCGACAAGCGCGGCATGAAAGAAGCGGAGCTCGCGGCGCGGCGCGAGCTGCAGACCATCTCGGCCGCCTACCGCGCGGCGGGTTGGGAAGAGGCGGTCGGCTCGAGCGGCACGGCCAAGGCGCTGGTCGAGATCCTCGAGCAGAACGGCTTGTCGTCGGGCGGCATCACGCGCGACGGACTCGAAAAGCTCAAGACGGTGCTCTTGCGCGCCGGACGCCTGGACGCGCTCGACCTGGCCGGACTCAAGGGCGACCGCCTGCCGGTGATCCTCGGTGGCTTCGCCATCATGAGCGCGGTGTTCAAGGAGTTCGAGCTCGAGCACATGGTGTTCTCGGAAGGCGCGTTGCGCCAGGGCGTGCTATACGACCTGCTCGGGCGCTACCACCATCACGACCTGCGCGACGCCACGATCAACGCTTTCGTGCGGCGCTATGGCGTGGATATGCGCCAGGCGCAGCAGGTGGCCGACACGGCCTGCCATCTGCTCGGCCAGCTCGAGCCCGACATGAGCGATCCGGACAACGACGATCACCGCTTCCTGCGCTGGGCCGCGCTGGTGCACGAGATCGGCATTTCGGTCGCGCATTCGAGCTACCACAAGCACAGCGCCTACATTGTCGGCAACGCCGACATGCCGGGCTTCTCGCGCATGGACCAGGCACGCCTGGCGCGCCTGGTGCTGGCGCATCGCGGCAAGCTCGAGCGCGTGGCCTCGATCGATGCGGCGAGCGTCGACTGGCTGCTCATCGCCTGCCTGCGTCTGGCGGTCGTCATCCACCGCGCGCGCGATGCACGCGGCCTGCCGCCGGCGACGCTGCAGCGCGAGGGCAGGGGCTTCAGCCTGACCACGGCGCCGGGCTGGCTGCAGAAGCTGCCGCTGACCGCGGCGGCGCTGGAGGAAGAGCGCCGTCAGTGGCAGGGGCTGGGGCGCTCGCTGTATGTCCGCGCGCTCAGCCTGCGCACGCCGGTCGCCTCCTGAACCGCCTTGCGGCGCGCGGCATGATGCAGGTGCTTGAGGTCGATGGCGCGGGGGTCAGCCTGCACGGCGACTGGACCCTGCGCGGGCTGGCGCCGCATCTGCCCGCGGTGCGCCGCCGGCTGGCCGGCCTCGGCCCGGATCGCGCATGGTCGCTCAAAGGGATCGAGCGCCTGGACAGCTTCGGCGCCACCTTGATCTGGCGCGCCTGGGGCCGCCGTTGGCCGTCCCGGCTCGAGATCGACGACACCCGGCGCGCAACCATCGCCCGCATCGCACACAGCAGCGCGCATCCGATCCCGCTCGCCGCGCGTGCGCGCATGCTCGACACCATCCCCGCGCTCGGCTTCACGCTCTTCGAGTTCGCCGCCCACGTGCGGGATTTCGTCACCCTGCTCGGCACGCTCTTGCTGGATCTGCTGCATCTGCTGCGACACCCGCGGCGCTGGCCGCTGCTCGAAATCTCGGCCACGGTGCACAAGGTCGGCGTCAAGGCCTTGCCGGTGTCGGCGCTGGTCGGGTTCCTGATCGGCGTGGTGTTGTCCTATCTGTCCTCGCTGCAGCTCAAGACTTTCGGTGCGGACGTGTTCATCGTCGACATCCTGGGCATGGGCATCATCCGCGAACTCGGACCGGTGCTGGTGTCGGTACTCGTGGCCGGACGCTCGGGTTCGGCGATGACCGCGCAGCTGGGCGTGATGCGGGTGACCGAGGAGATCGACGCGCTCGCCGCCATGGGGGTGTCGCGCTCCCTGCGCCTGGTGCTGCCCAAGGTGCTGGGGCTGACCCTGGCGATGCCGCTGCTGGTGCTGTGGACCTCGGCGATCGCGCTGTTCGGCGGCTGGGTGTCGGCTTGGGTGGAGCTCGATCTCAGCTTTCAGTTCTTCGTCAGCGCCTTGCCCGACGCGGTGCCGGTCGCGAACGTCTACATCGGCCTGAGCAAAGGGGCGGTGTTCGGGCTGCTGATTGCGCTCATCGCCTGTCATTTCGGGCTGCGCGTGCAACCCGACACCGAGAGCCTGTCATCCAACACCACCGCCTCGGTGGTGTCCGCGATCACGGTGGTGATCCTGGTCGACGCCGTGTTCGCGATCGCCACGCGCTCGGTCGGCTTGCCGGTGTGATGGTGCCGCCCATGACGTCGCCCGTCGTGTCGCTGCGCGGCATCCACACGCGTTTCGGCCGCAACGTCGTACACGAGGGGCTGGATCTCGACATCGCGCAGGGCGAGATCGTCGCCCTGGTCGGCGGTTCGGGCAGCGGCAAGACGACCTTGCTGCGGCACATCATCGGACTCACCCGCCCGGCTGCGGGGGCGGTCGAGCTCTTCGGCGAGCCCCTGCATGCGGACGGCGAGCAGGCGCGCCTCGCGCGGCGCAGGCGCTTCGGGGTGCTGTTCCAGCATGGCGCGCTTTTTTCCGCGCTCACCGTGGGCGAGAACATCGCCTTCCCGCTGCGCGAGCTCGGTGTCGTGGATGAAGCCGAGATCCGCGAGCTGGTCGCGCTCAAGCTCGAGATGGTCGAGATGGAGCCCGAGCATGCCGTGCTGATGCCGGCCGAGCTGTCCGGGGGCATGGTCAAGCGTGCCGCGCTGGCACGTGCGCTGGCGCTCGAGCCGGAGCTGCTGCTGCTCGACGAGCCCACCGCCGGCCTGGACCCGGACCGCAGCGCGGCGTTCGTGCGCCTGATGCGCTCGCTGCACGCCGAGCTGGGGCTGACCGTGGTGCTGGTGACGCACGACCTCGACACCCTGGCCGCGATGGCGACGCGGGTAGCGGTGCTGGCCGAGCGGCGGATCGTGAGTTTTGCCACGCTGGAACAAACGCTGCAGGTGGACCATCCTTTCGTGCAGCGCTTCTTTCTAGGTGAAAATGGCCGCCGGGCGCTGGAGCGCGCCAAAGGAGCTGCTTGAAATGGAAAACCGGGCGCATGCCTTCGCTGCCGGCTTGTTCGCGCTGCTGCTCGGCGCCGGGGTGGTGTTTGCCGTGTGGTGGTTCTCGCAGGCGCGCGAAGCGACGCGCGAGATCGTGCTGGTCGCACGCGGCGACATCAACGGGCTCTCGGAGCAGTCCCGCGTGCGTTTTCGCGGCCTGGCCGTCGGCACGGTGCAGGCGGTGCGCATCGACCCCACGGACCCGGGCAATCTGCTCGTGCATGTACGGGTGAGCACGGAGGTGCCCATCACCCGCGGCACGACGGCCTCGCTCGGCACCATGGGCGTGACCGGCCTGGCCTTCGTGCAACTCGACGACCGCGGCCACGACCCCGCGCCGCTGGCCGACGATGCGAGCGCGCCGCCGCGCATCGCGCTCCAGCCCGGACTGATCGATGAGCTCGGCCAGCGCGCGCTCGGGGCGCTGGAACAGCTGCGTGTGCTCGGCGAGCGCCTGAACGCGGTGCTCGACGAGGACAGCGGCGCCCGCCTGCGCAACACGCTCCTCAGCCTCGAGTCGGCGGCTGCAGGGCTCGATAGCGGCATGGCTGAGCTGCCCGCGACGCTGGCCGCATTGCGCAGCCTGCTGAGCGAGCACAACCTCGCCCGCGTCTCGTCCCTGCTGACGCGTGCCGATCGCGCGGCGGGCGATGTGCAGCCGGCGCTGGCCGACTTGCGCCGGTTGATGCAGCGCCTGGACCAGGTCGCCGTCCATCTGGACGAGGCCGCGACCGCGACCGCTGCGGGTCTGGCGGGAGACACCCTGCCGCAGCTCGACACCTTGTTGCGTGAGCTGGTGGGCACCGCACGCCGGCTCGGGCGCTTTGCCGAAGAGATCGAGAGCACGCCGCAGATTCTGCTCACCGGCCGCGCCGCTGCTGCGCCGGGCCCGGGTGAGCCGGGTTTCGCGGGGCAGCAATGAGCTTCGGGGCGGGACGCCTGCGCAGCTTGCGCGCCGTCGCCGGGCGAGACGCCTGCACGCGGCCGGCCTGGGTCGTGTCGTGCCCATTTGGGTAGAGAGTACGTATGAAGACATCCTTTTCCGCTCAACCCGGGCGCGCGCATGCGTTCGGTCAAACGCTGTCCGGGGCGCGCCTCGTGCTCGTCGTGCTGGCCGCCTTGTGGCTTGCAGGCTGCAGCAGCCTCGTGTCGCAGGCGCCTGCCATGGCGCACTACGACCTCGGACCCGGAGGGCTTGAAACCCGCCACGATGCCCCGGCTGCGGCGCGCAGGCAGGGCGGGCTCTCGCTCGCCCGCGTCGAGGTGATGGCGCCGCCCTGGCTGGAGTCATCGGCCATGCAGTACCGGCTCGAGGCCTCCGACCCCGCGCGCCGGCGCGCTTACGCGCTCAGCCGCTGGGTGGCGCCGCCGCCGGCCTTGCTCGACCAGGTGCTCACGCGCAGCCTGGGTTCGAGCGGGGCGGTGGGTGTTGGCGGAGCGGGCTGCCGGCTGCGCGTGGAGCTCGACGAGTTCATCCAGCGCTTCGACGCCGCCGGCCAGAGCTACGCCGAGCTTCTCGTACGCGCGCAGTTGCTGCCGGAGCGCGCCGGCGGCACGCTGGCCGCGCGTGCCTTCGACATCAGCGTGGCTGCGCCGAGCGCGGACGCGCCGGGCGGTGTGCACGCGCACCGCGCGGCGTCGCATGAACTGGCGCGGGCGCTCGCCGACTGGCTCCGGGCGCTCGACACGGATCAGGGGGTGCACGATGCGTGCGCGGCACTGGCGTCACGAACCAATTGACGTTAACGTTAACTGCGCTCGGAGGACGACCTCCGAACCGATGAATCCAGGGAGGAGACCCGACGATGAACGCACGACAAGACTCTACCGCCGAACCCATCCTGCTGCGCCATGACGCGGCGGGTGTGACCACGCTGACGTTGAACCGCCCGCAGCAGTTCAACGCGCTGTCCATGGAGATGCTCGAGACGCTCATCGCGGCGGTCGACGAGATCGCGCGTGACGAGAGCGTGCGCGTGGTGGTGATCGCGGGGGAGGGCAAGGCCTTCTGCGCAGGCCACGATCTCAAGGAGATGCGCGGCAATCACACGCTCGCGTTCCAGCAGCAGCTGTTTCGCCTGTGCGGCAAGTTCATGATGAAGCTCACCGAGCTGCCCCAACCGGTCATCGCCCGCGTGCACAGCATCGCCACGGCGGCGGGCTGTCAGCTGGTGTCGATGTGCGACCTCGCGGTGGCCGCGGACAGCGCGCGCTTTGCCGTGTCCGGCATCAACGTGGGCCTGTTCTGCGCCACGCCCAGCGTCGGCCTGTCGCGCAACCTGGGGCGCAAGGAAGCCTTCGAGATGCTGGTGACCGGCGATTTCATCGACGCGCACGAGGCGCAGCGCCGCGGGCTGGTCAATCGCGTCGTGCCGCTCGAGGCGCTCGACGCCGAGCTCGGGCGCCTGACGGCGTCGATCCTGGCCAAGTCGCCGCTCGCCATCCGCATGGGCAAGCAGATGTTCTACAAGCAGCTCGAGATGGGGCTGGACGCCGCCTATCAGCTCGCCTCCGAGACCATGGCGTGCAACATGATGTGCGAGGACGCGGCCGAAGGCATCGACGCCTTCGTGGCCAAGCGCAAACCCGAGTTCCGCGGGCGCTGAGCGCGGCCGTAGCGTGCGATGCTGATCGACTCGCACATTCATCTCGACGCGGCCGAGTTCGCCGCCGACCGCGAAGCGCTGATCGAGCGCGCGCGGGCGGCCGGGGTGCGCGGCTTCGTCGTGCCGGGCGTGGAGCGCGCGGGCTTCGGCGACGTGCTCGCGCTCGCGGCCGCGAGGCGGGATGTGTGTCCGGCGCTGGGCGTCCATCCGCTCTATGTTGCGCGCGCCACGATGGCAGACCTGGAGGTGCTCGACGCGCACCTCGCAGCAGGCGATGCGCATGCGGTGGGCGAGATCGGCCTCGATCATTTCGTCACCGACGTCGATCCGGCGCGCCAGCTCGAGTTCTTTCGTGCCCAGCTGCGGCTCGCGCGCAAACACGGCCTGCCGGTGATCCTGCATGTGCGCCGGGCGGTGGATCCGATCCTGCGCGAGCTGCGCCGGGCGCAGGTGTGCGGCGGCATCGCGCACGCCTTCAATGGCAGCCGCCAGCAGGCCGAGGTCTTCATGGCGCTCGGTTTCAAGCTCGGTTTCGGTGGCGCGATGAGCTACGCGGGCTCGACGCGTATCCGCGAACTGGCGCGCACGCTACCCTTATCGTCGATCGTGCTCGAGACCGACGCGCCCGACATCCCGCCTGCCTGGGCGCCGCACGCGCGCAATCTGCCCGAAAACCTCGCGCGCTACGCGCAGGTGTTGGCCGACCTGCGTGGAATCGCGGTCGAGGAGGTGGGCGAGACGACCGCACGCGCCGCGAGCGAGGCGCTCGGTGGCTGGCGGCCGGCTTGAGGCGCTCAGCGCGCCTGCTTGCCGGTGAGCGAGCGTGCGATCAGATCGGCGATGTCGCGCTTGAGGCGGGCGGCGTCGCTGTCGAATTTGTCGTAGATCATCAACGACACTCCGAACACGTAGGCGTAGAGCAGCATGCAGCGGCTCGAGGCTTCTTCCATCGGGACGCCGCAGGCGAGGAAGAGCTCGCGTGCGCAACGCAGACGCACGTCATCCACCTCGGCCACGATCGCGCCGGCCTCCGCATCGCGTCGTGCCCAGTCGCGCACCGCGAGCTCGATCATCATGCCGCGTCGATTGCGACTGGCACTGTAGACGTCGATCACGTGGTAGATCTGCTCGAGCTCCCGACCCGGTTGCGCGCGCGTCTGTTTGATGATGTCGCGAATACGACCTTCCTTCCACTGATGGAGCACCGCCATCAGCAGGTCGCCACGATCGGCGAAATGCCAGTAGAAGCTGCCCTTGGTGACCTTCAGGCGCTTGGCGAGGACCTCGACGCGCAGCCCGGCGATGCCGTCTTCTGCGAGCACCTCCGTGGCGCCGGCAATCCAGGCATCGCGATCGAGTTGGGTTCGGGGTTTTTTCGCGCTCTCTTCCATACGGCGTAGTATTGACGATTCTTCTTCCATACGCTACCGTATGCGCACTACCGCGACGTTGGTCATTGTTGCCCGGCAACAGTGTATTCGGGTGAGTGCGGTGACATAATCCTTCTTCCAGTCCGGCGCTCGGTGCCGGCCTACTGTTCAGCAATCACAAAGGAGTGCGGCAGAGTGAAAGTTCTCGTACCCGTCAAACGCGTTGTGGACTACAACGTCAAGGTTCGCGTCAAGGCCGACGGCAGTGGCGTCGATCTGGCAAACGTCAAGATGAGCATGAACCCCTTCGACGAGATCGCGGTGGAAGAAGCCGTGCGTCTGAAGGAAGCCGGCGTGGCGACCGAAGTGGTGGCGGTGAGCTGCGGCGTGGGCGCCTGCCAGGAGACGCTGCGTGCGGCGCTGGCGATCGGTGCCGACCGCGCCGTCCTGGTCGAGACCGACGTCGAGCTGCAGCCGCTGGCCGTGGCCAAGCTGCTCAAGGCCGTGTGCGACAAGGAGCAGCCGAGCCTGGTCATCTGCGGCAAGCAGGCGATCGACGACGACGCCAACCAGACCGGCCAGATGCTGGCTGCGCTGTCGGGCTGGGCGCAGGCGACCTTCGCCTCGAAGGTCGAGGTTGCCGACGGCAAGGCCTCGGTGTCGCGCGAGATCGATGGTGGGGTGGAGGTTCTTTCGGTGAAGCTGCCCGCCGTGCTGACCACCGACCTGCGCCTGAACGAGCCGCGCTACGCCACGCTGCCCAACATCATGAAGGCCAAGAAGAAGCCGCTCGAGACCCTCAAGCCCGATGCGCTGGGGGTGGATGTGACGCCGCGGCTGACCACGATCAAGGTGTCCGAGCCGCCCAAGCGCAGCGCGGGCGAGCGCGTCGCCGACGTCGCGCAGCTGGTCGACAAACTCAAGAACGTTGCGAAGGTGATCTGAACATGAGCATTCTCGTCATTGCCGAACACGACAATCAATCGATCAAGGCGGCCACGCTCAACACCGTGACCGCCGCCGCCGCTGTGGGCGGAGACGTGCACGTGCTGGTGGCCGGCGCCACCTGCGGTGCAGCGGCGGAAGCTGCGGCCAAGATCGCCGGGGTGGCCAAGGTGCTGGTGTGCGATGCGCCCCAGTATGAAGCCCAGACCGCCGAGAACGTCGCCGAACTCGTGAAGGGCCTGGCCGCCGGCTACAGCCACGTGCTCGCCGCGGCGACCCCGGCCGGCAAGAACATGCTGCCGCGCGTGGCCGCGCTGCTCGATGTGGCGCAGATCAGCGAGATCGTCGCGGTCGAGTCCGCTGACACCTTCGTGCGTCCGATCTACGCCGGCAACGCGCTGGCCACGGTCAAGAGCGCCGATGCGGTCAAGGTCATCACCGTGCGCACCACGGCGTTCGACGCCGCCGCTGCCGAGGGCAACGCCGCGCCGGTGGAAGCCGTCGCCGCGGCCGCCGACCTGGGCGTGACCACCCTTACCGGGCGCGAGATCGTCAAGAGCGCGCGGCCCGATCTGGGCGCCGCGAAGGTCGTCATCTCCGGCGGTCGTGGCTTGGGCAGCGCCGAGAGCTACCATCAGCTGCTCGAGCCGCTGGCCGACAAGCTCAGTGCTGCGCTGGGTGCATCGCGCGCCGCGGTCGATGCGGGCTATTGCCCCAACGATTACCAGGTCGGCCAGACCGGCAAGATCGTCGCGCCGCAGCTCTACATCGCGGTCGGCATCTCGGGTGCCATCCAGCACCTGGCCGGCATGAAGGACTCCAAGGTGATCGTCGCGATCAACAAGGATCCGGAAGCGCCGATCTTCCAGATTGCCGACTACGGCCTCGTGGGTGATCTGTTCCAGGTTCTGCCGGAACTGACCGCCGCGGTCTGATCGCAGTAGCGCCAGACTGGCATGGACCTCCCAGCCACGTTCTATCCAGGGACCTGGTATGGGGCCATGCTGGTCGTTTCGGCGCTCGGGCTATACGCGAGCCTGAGGCGGGCGCCGTGGCGCAGCTTGACCGAGAGCACCCGGCTCAACTTGCTGCTCGGCTTCGCCGTCGCGCTGACGCTGATGTGGAGCATGAAGGCGGGTGTGCAGCCCGGACTCAGCCTTCATCTGCTCGGTGCAATGGCCGCCACCTTGGTGCTCGGCCCATGGCTCGCGGTGGTGTGCATGGGCATGGCCTTGCTCGGCGTGTTGTTGAACGGTGGCATTGCGCTCGCCGACTGGCCGGTGAATTTCGTCTTCATGGTGCTGGTGCCCGTTGCGGTCGCGAGTGGCATCCAGCGCCTCATCGAGCGGATTCTGCCTGCGCATTTCTTCATCTTCGTGTTTGTCGTGAGCTTCGCCGGTGCCGCGCTCACGGTGATGGTGCAGGGTGCTGTCGCTGCAGCGTCTCTTGCCCTGACGGAGAGCTACTCCGTCGAATTTTTGTTGAATGAATATCTGCCGTTCTTCCTCCTGCTCGGTTTCTCGGAGGGCTGGATCAGCGGCGCAGTCATTACCCTGATGGTGGTGTATCGGCCCGAATGGGTCGCCGCTTTCGACGATCGCCGCTATCTGCTCGACAAGTAGGGCTGTTCAAACTTTTCAGGAGCGCCAAAAACATGAGTCAATACAACGCCCCCATTCGTGACATGCAGTTCGTGATGCAGGAGCTGGCCGGACTGGACGAGGTCATGCAACTGCCGGGCAACGAGGAAGTGTCCGCCGACCTGGTCGACGCCATCCTCGAAGAAGCCGACAAGTTCGCCAGCGGCGTGCTGGCACCGCTGAACTGGGTGGGTGACCAGGAAGGCGCCAAGTTCAACGACGGCGCGGTCGCCACCGCCCCGGGCTGGAAGGACGCCTACACCCAGTTCTCCGAGTCGGGCTGGACGGCGCTGCCGTGCGACCCGGAATACGGCGGTCAGGGCCTGCCCAAGCTGCTCGCCACCGCCGTGATGGAGATGTGGAAGTCGGCCAACATGGCCTTCTCGCTGTGCCCGATGCTGACCAGCGGCGCGATCGAAGCGCTGATGCTGCGCGGCACCGATGAGCAGAAGGACATGTACCTGCCCAAGATGATCTCGGGTGAGTGGACCGGCACGATGAACCTGACCGAGCCGAACGCGGGTTCCGACCTCGCCGCCGTGCGCACGAAGGCCGAACCGCAGGGTGACGGCACGTACAAGATCTTCGGCCAGAAGATCTTCATCACCTACGGTGATCACGACCTCACCGACAACATCGTCCACCTCGTGCTCGCCCGCCTGCCGGACGCGCCCGAAGGCGTGAAGGGCATCTCGCTGTTCGTCGTGCCCAAGTTCATGGTCGAAGCCGACGGCAGCCTGGGTGCGCGCAACGACGTGCATTGCGTGTCGCTCGAGCACAAGCTGGGCATCCACGCCAGCCCGACCGCCGTGCTCGCCTTCGGCGACAACGGTGGCGCGATCGGCACCCTGGTGGGCGAGCCGAACCGCGGTCTGGAATACATGTTCATCATGATGAACGAGGCGCGCTTCGCGGTCGGCATGGAAGGCCTGGCGCTGTCCGAGCGTTCGTACCAGCACGCGCTGCAGTACGCCAAGGATCGTATCCAGGGCACCGACGCAGGTGTGCGTGGCGGTCCGAAGGTCAACATCCTGCACCACGCCGACGTTCGCCGCCTGCTCATGAACATGAAGAGCAAGACCGAGGCCATGCGTGCGCTCGCCTACGTCGTCGGCGCGGCCTTCGACAAGGCGCACAGCCACCCGGACGAGGCCGTGCGCGCGCAGAATCAGGCGTTTGTCGACCTGATGATCCCGGTGGTCAAGGGCTGGTTCACCGAGAACTCGATCGACGTCACCTCCGACGGCGTGCAGGTGCACGGCGGCATGGGCTTCATCGAGGAGACCGGCGCGGCGCAGTTCTTCCGTGACTCGCGCATCACCACGATCTACGAAGGCACGACCGCCATTCAGGCCAACGACCTGATCGGGCGCAAGATCGCGCGCGAAAATGGCGCGACCGTGGGCGCAGTGGTGCAGATGATGCGTGCGGTCGAGGCCGAAGTGGCCGGCGTTCAGGACGAGGCCTTCGCGGCGATCGCGCGTTCGCTCAAGACCGGCATCACGGCGGTGGAAGAGGCGGTGGCCTACATCCTTGCCACTTACGCGAAGGACATCAAGGGCGCGTCCGTGGGCTCGGTGCCCTTCCTCAAGCTCCTCGGCATCGTCGCCGGCGGCTGGCAGATGGCGCGCACCGCGCTCGTGGCCAAGCGCAAGCTGGATGCGGGTGAGGGCGATGCGAGCTTCTACAAGACCAAGATCGTCACCGCGCGCTTCTACGCCGACCACGTGCTGTCCCAGGCTTCGGGGCTGTCTTACACGGTGGTCAACGGTGCCGCGGGCGCGCTCGACCTGACCGAAGAGCAGTTCTGAGCCTGACCGGGCCTGGCTTGACCGGGCCCGCGTGAGGGCGTCTCGCGCACGTGCGCGTCCTCACAAGAAAATGCCCGCCGGCGTGCTGTCAGGCGGGCATTTTTTCGTCAGTCGGCAGGAAGCTGGCGTGCAGAAGCGCGCGCAGCGCCGCGAACGGCGCCCGCTTCGCCTGCTTACTGGACCTTCGCCTTTTCGCGCAGCTCGAGCACGTGGCGCTCGACCTTCTGTTGCTGCAGGCGCTGTTCGAGCTGCGGCTTGACCTCGTCGAACGCCGGCGCCTTGACGTCGCGCACGTCGTCGAGCTGGATGACGTGATAGCCGAAGTCGCTCTTGACCGGGGTGCGGGTGTAGCTGCCTTTCTTCAGCTTGACCATCGCCTCGGAGAAGGGCTTCACGTACATGCCGGGGTTGCTCCAGCCCAGATCGCCGCCGCGCTCGCGTGAGCCGGGGTCACGCGACTCCTTGGCCACTTCTTCGAAGGCGGTGCCGTTCTGCAGGCGGGCGATGATCGCCTTGGCTTCGGTCTCGGTTTCGACCAGCACGTGGCGCGGCTTGTATTCCTTGTCGCCCATGCGGCTCTTGATGCCTTCGTATTCCTTCTTCAGGTCGGCGTCGCTGACCGGGTTCGTGCGCACGTAATCCTGCAGGTAGGCACGAATCAGGATGGCCTGGCGCGCCATCTCCATCTGCGCCTGCACGTCGGCCTTCTTGTCCAGGCCCTTCTTGCCGGCTTCCTGGCTCAGCACTTCACGCCGGATGAGCTCCTCGCGCACGGCGTTCCGCAGTTGCTCGCCATCGGGGGCGCCCTGAGCGCGCTGTTCGGCGATCATGGCTTCGGCACGTGCGGCCGGAACCGCAACCCCATTGACCGTGGCGATCGAGTCGGCGGCGGCAGCGGGGAGGGCGAGGAAGCCGGCGAGCAAGGCGACGGCGAGACGGCTCGGGAAATGTTTCATAAAGAATCCTTCAGTTTGCTTGTGTTTTGGCCTCGGAGGCCGAAAGCGCGCGAATGGCGAGCGCATGAATATCCAGCTTCATCATGTCGCCAAGCGCGGCGTAGATCATACGCTGTCGCATGACTCTGCTACAGCCTTCGAAAGCTTCGGAGACGATGTGCACACGGTAATGACCACCACCGTCGCGCGCGCCGGCATGTCCGGCGTGCAGGGCGCTGTCGTCGGCGATGTCGAGGACCTCGGGGGTGAATTGGGCGGCAAGTGTTTCACGGATGCGCGCCACGGTCCGGGCGCTCATGGCAGGGTTTTCCGGAACGGGCGCACGGTGGTGCGCGCGAACACGCCCTCGCGCACATAGGGATCTTCGGCGAGCCAGGCTTCGGCGTCGGCGAGGGTGTCGAATTCGGCCACGATCAGGCTGCCCGCGAAGCCGGCCGGACCGGGGTCGGGGCTGTCGATCGCGGGCATCGGGCCGGCCAGCAGCAGACGGCCGGCGTCGCGCAGCGCCTCGAGCCGGGCCACATGCCCGGGCCGAACGGCCATGCGGGTGTCGAGCGCGCCGGGCGCGTCCTCGCCGATCAGAGCGTAGTACATCAGTTCGTTTCCTCTTCCATGTAACGGGACAGGTAAAAACCTTGGCCGAGCACGAAGGCGAGCATCAGCCCCATGCCGCCGAACATCTTGAAGTTGACCCAGGTCTCTTCGCTGAAGTTGTAGGCGACATAGAGGTTGAGCAGGCCCATGGCGATGAAGAAGCCTGCCCAGGCCAGGTTCAGTCGTCCCCACACCGCGTCGGGGAGCTTGATCTGCGCTTCGAGCATCTTGCGGATCAGGTTGCGCCCGAGCAGCGCGGACGAGCCGAGCAGCACCGTGCCGAACATCCAGTACAGCGCGGTCGGCTTCCACTTGATGAAGGTGGGATTGTGGAAGAACAGCGTCGCGCCACCGAAGACCACGATGATCGCCAGGCTGACCCACAGCATGGTGTCGACCTTGCGATGCTTGAGCCACACGAGGGCGATCTGCAGCACGGTGGCCACGATGGCCACGAAGGTGGCGATGAGGATGGGGGCCTGGCTGGGCGTGATGCCCTCACCGAGCCAGCCGCTGGCCAGGGCGTGCGCCGCGTCGGGATTGGCGCCGCCGACCTTGTAGGCCGCGAAGAACAGGATGACGGGCAGCAGATCGAAAAGAAATTTCATGTTTTTTGGCTGGCGCCGTTCGGGACAGCGCGCATTCTATCGTGTTCGGTGGTCCCGCTGCCGAGCGGCAGGCAGAGTACTGCACGCAGCCCGCCGCCTTCGCGTGGCAGCAGATCGAGCCGGCCTCTATGCGCCCGCATCACGCGGTCCACGATGGCCAGGCCGAGGCCGGCGCCCTTGGTGTTCGAGCGCGCCTGCTCGAGCCGGGTGAAGGGTTGACGCAGGCGCTCGACCTCGTGCTCGGGGATGCCGGGGCCGCGGTCGGCAAGTGCGATGCGCGCAATACCGTCCGCGCTATCGACCGTGAGATCCAGCCCATCGTTCCCTTCTGCGTAACGCAGCGCGTTATCGACAAGGTTGGTGAGCGCGCGCCGGATGGACAGTGCGCGCGCCGGAGCAATGACGGGGACCGGGGCGTGAAGGCGAAGTGGCACGCCGCGCAGGATGTAGGGCTCGGCGACCTCGCGCGCGAGCTGCGCCAGATCGGTGGGGGCGGCGTTCTCCTGCGGGTCGCCGCGGCCGAAGTCGAGGAACTGGCCGATGATGCGGTCCATCTCCTCGATGTCGGTGACCATCGCGGTCACCTCGGGCTCGGGTGCGCCCGACATCTCGATACCGAGGCGCAGGCGGGCGAGCGGAGTGCGCAGATCGTGCGAGACGCCGGCGAGGATCAGCGCGCGGTCTTCGTCCATGCGCGTCAGGTTGCCGGTCATCTGGTTGAAGGCGCGCGCCACGACGGCGATTTCTTCAGGGCCGGTCTCGCGTTGCGGCGGCGGACGCTCGCCCTGGCCGACCATGCGCGCGCCACGCGCGAGCTGGCGCAGTGGGGTGCTGATGCGCGCGACGATCAGATACGCGCCCACGAGTGCGGCGAGCAAGGCGCCGCCGCCCCAGCCCAACCAGCCGAAGCTGTCGGGGTTTTCGATGCGCTCGGGCGGTAGCATCACCCAGTATTCGTCGTGGATGTCGTCCGGGTCGAGGCGAAAACTGACCCAGAAGCCATCGAGCGTTTTCCAGCGCGCCGCAAAGCGCGTGTGCTCGCCGAGTTGGCGGCGCACGTCCGCCATGAGCAGGCGCATCGGGCGCGTATCGGGCAGCGAGGCCAGCTCGTCGGACGCTTCGGCCGGATAGATGCGGATGCCTTCGAGCGCCGCGAGTTCGATGAGCAGGTCCGTGCGGCGGTCGAAGTCGGCGTTGATGAGCGCGGTGCGCGTCAGATTGACCACCGACACCACCATCTGCGCCACGTCGCGCGCGCGGGCGGGCTCCTGGAAATAGCGAAATATCTGCGACCAGATGCCGAGCGTGAGGGTGAGCAAGAGCGCGACGAGCAGGAAGGTCTGGCCGAGCAGGGTGCGCGGCAGCAGGCCGCGGCCACCGGCCGCCGCCGCGCTGCTCGCGGTGGTGTCGGTCCGTCCCGTCATCGCGGGGGACTCAATCGACTGCCGATGGGTCAGCCTGGCCGGCGCCGTCGTCCTGCGCCCCGTTGTCCTGTTCCTTCGCGCCGCCGGCATTCGAGTCGTCGGGTACGAACACGTAGCCGAAGCCCCACACGGTCTGGATGTAGCGCGGCTTGGCCGGATCGTCCTCGACCAGCTTGCGCAGGCGCGAGACCTGGACGTCGATCGCGCGGTCGAACACGCCGTATTCGCGACCACGCGCGAGCTCCATGAGCTTGTCGCGCGAGAGCGGCTGGCGGGGGTGGGTGAGCAGGACCTTGAGCAAGGAGAACTCGCCGGTGGTGAGCTGGATCTCTTCGCCGTCGCGCACGAGGATGCGGGTGCCGAGATTCACCGCCACATGGCCGAAGGAGACGACCTCGTCCTCGGCGGTGGGGGCGCCCGGCAGGGTCTGCGGCTGCCTGCGCATCACGGCCTGGATGCGTGCGACCAGCTCGCGCGGATTGAAGGGTTTGGCGATGTAGTCGTCCGCACCCATCTCCAGTCCGACGATCCGGTCCACATCGTCGCCCTTGGCGGTGAGCATGATGATCGGGATCTGATTCTCCGCGCCACGCAGCCGCCGACAGATCGCCAGACCATCCTCTCCGGGCAGCATCAGGTCGAGCACGAGCAGGTCGTAATGCTCGCGGTGCAGGGCGCGGTCCATCATCGGCGCGTCGCCGACGGCCTTTACGGCGAAGCCCTGTTCCTGCAGATAACGCGAGAGCAGATCGCGCAGGCGCGCGTCGTCGTCGACGACCAGTATGCGGTAGCGGTTTTTCTGGTTCATGGCGCGAATCCTAGCCTGAGTCGCAATGCCGTGCCAGCACCTTGACGGCCTGTTCGCGAGGCCGCCGGGTAAGGCTTCGTAAGCAGTGCGCACGAGCGCAATACGGGGTTACAAAAGTCACACTGGTGCGCTGGCGCGGGCTTCCGGCGAGCACGCCGTTGACGTATGTTCGGGCTCATTATCGACCTTACGCCCGATCGCGACCCGGCCTCGTGTGCAAATGCCGGTCGCAGGACCCCTGATGATGCGTTTTTCCGCCCTGCCAGCCCTTCAGTTTACGCTCCGCTCCGTCCGCGCTCGATGCGGTCGCGGCGCAAGGTTCGCGCTGTTCCTGTCGGCCAGCGCACTTGCTCATGCTGCGCCCGATGCGCAGGTGCCGCTCGACCGTCCGGGCGCCGCCGCGGTGGCGGGGGGGGCGCCCACCGAGGGCGCGAGCGGGCGCCGGGACTGGCGGCATACGCTTGACGGACAGTCGGCCGAAAGTCTGGATGCACAGCAGCGGCGACGCATCAGCCGCGAAGAGCGTGACCACCTGCGCAAGCACGTGCGCGATGCGGCACGTGACGCGTACCGTGAGGCGCCCAAAGGCGGCAAGTAGTCGGGGCGGAAAGGGCGCTGAGCGCCTGAGCCTCGTTTGGTGCGCGCATTGGCCGCGCATCAGGCGCGTCGCATGCCGTGTGCACGGCCGATTGTCCGTGCCCGGTGTGCGGCGTGTCGGTAGAATAGCGACCCCATGAAAATCCTCTCCATCGAGACCGCCACCGAGCGTGGCAGCGTGGCCGTGCTGCACGACGGCGAGTTGCTCGCGCGCCGCATTCAAGGCGCAGCGAACCACTCCGAAGCCATCCTGCGCGACGTGCGCGCCTTGCTCGCCGAGGCAGGTCTGTCGGCGGGAATGCTCGACGCCGTTGCGTTCGGCGCGGGACCCGGTGCGTTCACAGGCCTGCGCCTCGCGTGTGGCCTGGCGCAGGGCATTGCGCTGGCAGTGGGGCTGGGGGTGGTGGCGGTCGGCAGCCTGCAGGCGCTTGCGCTGCAGACGGGTGCGGCGCGCGCCTTCGTGGCCACGGATGCGCGCATGGGCGAGATCTACAGCGCGGCCTTCGAGCTCGACCGCGACGGCGTGCCGACGCAGCTTGGTGAGGTGCGCTGTTCGGCACCGATCGATGTGGAGCTGCCGCCGGGAGACTGGTTTGCCGCGGGCTCGGCGTTCAAGGTCTGGCCCGAGGTGCTCGAGCAAGGTTTCATGGGCCGATGGCTCGGCATCGATCCCGAGCTGATGCCGCGCGCCGAAGAGGTTGCGCGCCTGGCTGCGGTCGCGGTTGGGCGCGGCCAGCTGCTCGCGCCGGAGCACGCGGCGCCGCTCTATGTGCGCGACAAGGTCGCGCTCACCACGGCCGAGCGCCTCGCACGCGGGGGGCGCGCCTGATGCATGAGGCGCGCTTCGCTGCGCTCACGGCGGCGGATCTGGACTGGGTCGTCACCCAGGAGGCGGCGCTGCAGGCACACCCATGGACGCGTGGCAACTTCGAGGACTCGCTCGTCGCTGGTCACGAGGCCTGGGGCATGTGGCTCGGGGAGCAACCCGCAGCCTACGCGATCGTGCTGCGCGTGCTCGACGAGGCGCACCTGCTCACCATCGGTGTTACGCCTGCCTTGCAGGGCCAGGGCCTGGGCGGACGTTTTCTGGCCTGGCTGTGCGCGCGCGCGCAGCACGATGGCGTGGCGAGCTTCTATCTCGAGGTGCGCCCCTCCAATCGCGCGGCGCTTGCGCTCTATACCCGTGCGGACTTCGTCGAGATCGGTCGCCGGCGCGGCTATTACCCTGCGCAGGATGGGCGCGAGGATGCGATCGTGATGAGGCGCGCGCTCTGATGGCCGCCCGGTCATCGACCTGGTCCGCGGCCGCACTGCGCGAGATGGGGCTGGCGCCGCTGTGGCGCGTGCGTGGCCGGCAGACCGCCGCAAATGAAAGCTTCGACGCGCTGCAGGCCCCTGCACACCCGGGCGTCGATCGACCCCCCGCGGATGCGAGCGCGCCTGCGCCGGCCGCTACACCCCGGGCGAGCACCGACGGCACACGCGCCGAGCGCATCGCTGCGCTCGACTGGGACGCGCTGGAGGCCGAGATCCGCGGCTGCCGCGCCTGCCAGCTGTGCGAGCGGCGCAAGCAGGCCGTGCCCGGCGTGGGCGATCGTTCGGCGCGCTGGATGCTGGTGGGCGAGGCGCCGGGCGCCGAAGAGGACGAGCGCGGCGAGCCGTTCGTCGGCCAGGCGGGCCGGCTGCTCGACAACATGCTCGCCACGATCGGCCTCGAGCGTGGCCGGGACGTCTACATCGGCAACGCGATCAAGTGCCGCCCGCCGCACAATCGCACCCCCGAGCGCGCCGAGATCGCGGCCTGTCTGCCCTATCTGGAGCGCCAGATCGCGCTCGTCCAGCCGCACATCCTGATCGCGCTCGGGCGGCCGGCTGCGCAGGCCCTGCTGCAGCGCGAGGTCGCGATTGGCGCCGCGCGCGGAAAGCGCTTCGAGCGCGGCGGCACCCCGGTGGTCGTCACCTATCACCCGGCCTATCTGCTGCGCAACCCGCACGACAAGGCGAAGGCGTGGGAGGACCTCTGTTTTGCGCGCCGGCTCATGGGCGAAGGGGACGAAGGGGACGAAGGGGGCGCGGGAGGCTGAGCGCGCTGCGTGCTGCATCCGGCGCGCCCGAGCTGCGGCTCAGTGCGTGCGGTCCTCGAGCAGCGCCACGTCGTCGAAGTCGCGCTGGTTGGCCTCGTGGCGGCGTTTGACGAGCAGCATGCTGGCGGCCACGAAGGCGCCGAAGAGCAGGATCACCATGTTGATCGACAGGCCGGACATGATCAGCAGGGCGTAGGTGCCGGTCATCACGAGGATGGACAGGTTCTCGTTGAAGTTCTGTACCGCGATCGAATGGCCCGCGCCCATCAGGATGTGGCCGCGGTGCTGCAGCAGCGCGTTCATCGGCACCACGAAAAAGCCCGCGAGTCCGCCGATCACCACCATCAGGGCCATCGCGATCCAAGCCTCGGTGACGCCGATCATGGTCATCACCACCAGCCCCATGGCGATGCCGAGCGGGATCACCTGCACTGAACGGCGCAGCGAGATGTAGCGCGCGGCCAGCACCGAGCCGGTGGCCACTCCGAGCGCGACGACGCCCTGCAGCATCGAGGCTTGCGACAGGTTGAGCCCCAGGTTGTGCTCGGCCCACTTGATGACGATGAACTGCAGCGTCGCGCCCGCACCCCAGAACAAGGTCGTCACCGCGAGCGAGATCTGCCCCAGCTTGTCCCGCCACAGCAGGCGCAGGCAGTGATTGAAGTCGTGGATCAGATACAGCGGGTTGCGCTTGAGCGGTTTGTGGTCGACGCCGGTGTCGGGGATGTAGACGTTGAAGGCCGCGGCGAGCAGGTAGAGCGTGCCGACCAGCAGCACCGCCGCCGCGAACGGCGTATGAGCGAGCGGGATGCCGAGCGCTGCCAGTCCGGTCGCCACGTCGTCGCGAATCATCAGGCCGCCGAGCACGGTGCCGGTGATGATGGCGCCGACCGTCAGCCCCTCGATCCAGCCATTGGCCACCACCAGCAGGCGGTGCGGCAGGTATTCGGTGAGGATGCCGTACTTCGCCGGCGAGTAGGCCGCGGCGCCCAGACCGATCACCGCGTAGGCGAACAGCGGGTGCGAGCCCAGGAACAGCAGCAGACAGCCACCGATCTTGATCGTGTTGCTGATCAGCATCACCCGCCACTTCGGCATGCAGTCGGCAAAGGCGCCGACGAAGGCCGCCAGCAAAACATACGAGAGCGTGAAGAAGAGCTTGAGCAGCGGCTCGAATTCGGACGGTGCCGCCATGTCCCGGAGCATGGCGATCGCGATGATCAGCAAGGCGTTGTCGGCCAGCGCGGAGAAGAACTGCGCCGCCATGATGATGTAGAAGCCGTGCGGCATCGGGAGTCTGATCACGGGACAGGAGCGCGGTTTATATCACGAACGCTCGTGCGGGGTGATGATCTGGCGCAGCGAGGATGCATCGCGCCGCAACCCGTCTGCGCAGCCGTGTTGCGGCGGACAATTCAATGAGGGTTCGCGCGTTTGGGTGGCGGGCGCTCGGCGGGCTTCACGGCGTTCCCATCGACGCCCGGGTTTGTGCTCTAATTGCCAAAATAAATCATCCTTATCCACACCATGGCAGATCGAAGACTTCAGGTATTCCACGCGGTCGCAAAACACGGCTCGTTCACACGCGCCGCCGAGCACCTCCACATGACGCAGCCGGCCGTCACGTTCCAGATCAAGCAGCTCGAGGAGCACTTCGACACCCGGCTGCTCGACCGCGGTCACGGCAAGATCACGCTCACCGCCGCGGGCGAGCTCGTGCTCGCCTACGCCGAGCGCATCCTGGGGCTGTCGGCCGAGCTCGACTCGCGCGTTTCCGAGCTCACCGACGAGCTCGCCGGACAGCTCAAGATCGGCACCAGCACCACGATAGCGGCCTACTGGCTGCCCGAGATCCTCGAGGGCTTCAAGCGGCGTTATCCGGGCGTGCTGCCGCGCGTCGTGGTCGGCACCTCGAAGCTGACCGAGGACCGCGTCGCGGCGCGCGACCTCGACCTCGGCCTCATCGAGATCGCCACCGAGCAGACCGCCATCGAGCGCCGCAGCGCCGCACACGACGAGCTGCTGGTCATCTGCAGCCCGGAGCATCCGCTCGCCAAGTTCCGCGAGCTCACGGCCAAGGACCTGGTCGGACACCCCTTCATCGACCGCGATCCGGGTAACGGCATTCGCCAGATTGCGGACGATTTCTTCGAAGCCGCGGGCATCGCCGGCAGCGAGATCACACTCAGCGCCGAGCTCGGCAGCCTGGCGGCGGTCAAGCAGCTCGCCGCGGCGGGCATGGGCTTTGCGATCGCGTCCAGGCGCGCGATCTTGCGCGACGTCGAGGCGGGTCGGCTGGTCGCGATTCCGCTCAAGCCGCGTCTTCACACCCCGCTCGAGGTCATCCTGCCGCGCGACAAGTTCCGCTCGCGCCTGATCAACGCCTTTGCCGATTTTGCCTGCGAGGAGTTCGCGCGCATCGCCCGCGAGCAGGAAGAGGGCTGAGCCCTTGGCGCGCAGCAAGACGGCTTTCGTGTGCACCGAGTGCGGTGCACAGGCGCTGCGCTGGCAGGGTCAGTGTCCTCAGTGCCAGGCCTGGAACACCATGGTCGAGACGGTGCTCGAGCCGGCTGCGCCGGCTGCGGGCAGCCGCTTTTCCGCGCTCGCGGGCGAGACCAGCCGCCTTCAAGCCCTGTCGGCGCTGGAGCCGCGTGAAGAGCCGCGCCAGCCCACCGGGCTCGACGAATTCGATCGCGTGCTCGGCGGTGGGCTGGTCGCCGGCGGTGTGGTGCTGATCGGCGGCGACCCGGGGATCGGCAAGTCCACGCTCTTGCTTCAGGCACTGTCAAATCTGGCCGCTGGCATCGCCGCGGAGCCGGGCAGCGCACAGCCCGGCAAGCCCGCCGGCGGCGTCGTGTACGTGAGCGGCGAAGAGTCCGGCGAACAGGTCGCCTTGCGCGCCCAGCGCCTGCAATTGCCCCACACGCCGCTGCAGATGCTGGCCGAGATCAACCTCGAGCGCATCCTCCACACCCTGCGCGAGGTGCGCCCGCGCGTGGCGGTGATCGACTCGATCCAGACCGTCTATTCCGAAGCCCTGCAGTCCGCCCCCGGCTCGGTCGCCCAGGTGCGCGAATGCGCGGCGCAGCTCACCCGCTTTGCCAAGCAGAGCGGCACCAGCCTGATCCTGGTCGGCCACGTCACCAAGGACGGCACGCTGGCCGGCCCGCGCGTGCTCGAGCACATCGTCGACACGGTGCTGTACTTCGAGGGCGACACGCACTCCAGCTTCCGCCTGGTGCGCGCGTTCAAGAACCGCTTCGGTGCGGTCAATGAACTGGGCGTGTTCGCCATGACCGAACGCGGTCTGCGCGGCGTCTCCAACCCTTCGGCGATTTTCCTGTCGCAGCATTCGCAGCAGGTCGCCGGCAGCTGCGTGCTGATCACCCAGGAAGGCACGCGCCCGCTGCTGGTCGAGATCCAGGCCCTGGTCGACGCCTCGCAAAGCCCCAACCCGCGCCGGCTGTCGGTGGGCCTCGAGCAGACCCGACTGGCGATGCTGCTGGCGGTGATGCACCGCCACGCCGGCATCGTGTGCTTCGACCAGGACGTGTTCGTCAACGCCGTCGGCGGGGTCAAGATCACCGAGCCCGCGGCCGACCTCGCGATCCTGTTCGCGATCGTGTCCTCGCTGCGCGATCGGCCGTTGAAGCGCGGCCTGGCGGTGTTCGGCGAGGTCGGCCTCGCCGGCGAGATCCGTCCCGCGCCGCGCGGGCAGGAGCGCCTCAAGGAAGCCGCCAAGCTCGGCTTCGACACCGCGATCGTGCCGCGCGCGAACGCGCCCAAGCACGCGATCGAGGGGTTGAAGCTGATTCCGGTCGAGCGTGTCGAAGAGGCGCTGGAAGCCTTGCGTACCATCGATTGAGCCCTGCCGCGCGGGCGGCAGGCTGTTTTCCCGGATCGTCATGCACACCACGAAACCCGCGGTCGAATACCGCATCCGTCCCTCGAACCCAGCGGCGCACCTGTTCGAGGTGATCTGCACGGTGCCCGACCCCGATCCTGCGGGGCAGGTCTTTCGCCTGCCGGCGTGGATACCGGGCAGCTACATGATTCGCGAGTTCGCACGCAACATCGTGCGCATCGAGGCCCGGGCCGACGAGCAGCCCTGTGCGCTGGAAAAGCTCGACAAGCACAGCTGGCGCACGGCGCCGCTGCGTGGGGTGCGCGAGCTGGTGGTGCGCTGCGAGATCTACGCCTGGGACCTGTCGGTGCGCAGCGCGCATCTGGATGGCACGCATGGCTTTTTCAATGGCACCAGTGGGTTCCTCGCAGTGGAAGGGCGCACGCAGGCGCCCTGCCTGGTGACGATCGAGCGGCCTGCAGGCGAGCAGTACCGCGACTGGCGCCTGATCACCGCGCTTCCGCCGGAAAACGGCGAGCGTAGCGGTGAGGGCGGTTTCGGACGGTTTCGGGCGCCCGACTACGATGCGCTCATCGACCATCCGGTCGAGATGGGACGCTTTGCGCGCGCGCGCTTCGAGGCCGCCGGGGTGACGCACGAGATCGCGCTCACCGGTCGGCACGACTGCGACTTCGACCGGCTATGCAAGGACCTGGCGCGCATCTGCAGCTGGCAGATCGAACTCTTCGGTGCGCCGGCGCCGGTGGATTACTACGCTTTTCTGGTCATGGTGGTGGGCGAGGGCTATGGCGGCCTGGAGCATCGCGCGTCCACCGCGCTGCTGTGCAGCCGCGCCGATCTGCCGTGGAAGGGCATGCAAGGCCTGCCCGATGGCTACAAGAGCTTTCTCGGCCTGTGCAGCCACGAGTACTTCCACACCTGGAGCGTCAAGCGCATCAAGCCGGCGGCGTTTACGCCCTACGACCTGTCGTGCGAGAACCACACGCGCCTGCTGTGGGCCTTCGAGGGCTTCACGTCCTACTACGACGATCTCGCGCTCGTGCGCAGCGGCGTGATCACGGTCGAGGACTATCTGGGCCTGCTCGGCAAGACGGTGGCCAACGTGATGCGCGGCAGCGGGCGGCTCAAGCAGAGCGTGGCCGAGTCGTCCTTCGACGCCTGGACCAAGTACTACCGCCAGGACGAGAACGCGCCCAATGCGATCGTCAGCTACTACACCAAGGGGGCGCTGATCGCGCTCGCGCTCGACCTGCAACTGCGCGCCGGCAGCGCGGGGCGCAAGAGCCTGGATGACGTCATGCGCCTGCTCTGGCAGCGCCATGGCTGCACCGGCGTGGGCGTGCCCGAGGACGGCATCTTTGCCGCGGTGCGCGAGGTGGGCGGCGAGACGCTGGGTGCGCGCCTGGCGCGCTGGCTGCGAAAGGCCGTGTCGGGCTGCGAGGACCTGCCGCTGGCGCGGCTGCTCAAGCCGCTGGGCGTGGTGCTCGCGGCCGAGGCTTCGAGCACGGCTCCGGCGATGGGGCTGAAACTGGCCGGCGGGCAGGGCGAGGCGCGGGTGGCGAACGTGTACGACGACGGCCCGGCGCAGGCGGCAGGCGTTGCGGCCGGCGACGTGCTGGTCGCGCTCGACGGCCTGCGCATCGCGCACGCCAAGGCGCTCGAGGACATGCTCGCGCGCAGGCAGGCCGGCGATGAGCTCACGCTGCATGTTTTTCGTCGTGACGAGCTGATGCGTTTTGTGCTGGTGCTCGATGCACCGCCGCGCGACAAGTATTCGCTCGCGCTCGCGCCGCGGGCCGGTGCTGCGGTGGTGGCCTTGCGGCGTGGCTGGCTGGGCGGCTGAGTGCGCGCGGCTAAACGAAAAGCTTGACGAAAAGTCTGCCGGGCGGCGCGCCGGATCAGTCGGCCGCGCCCGTGCGCGGCAACAGCTTGCCGCGCCAGTAGCGCCAGGCCAGAAAACCGAACAGCGCAGCCATGATCAGCCAGAAACCCACGCCCTGCCAGTAGGCGATGGGGTCGGTGGCGAGGAGGTATTCGCGCGGAGGGCGCACGAAGGCGATGCGTCCGGTGACGAGGGCCTGCGCCGCCTTGCCCACCGAGACCAGCGCCGGCGCGAACCAGACCAGCAGCCCGGAGGCAACGATGAAACGGTCGAGCAGCGGCGAAGGCCGTCTGCGCGGGCCATACACGCTGCTCACGCCGAACCACACTGCGAGCAGGAATCCGATCACCACCGCAAGCGGGCCGACCGCCATCGAGCCTCCGAGCAGGGTGGTGGCGGCGAGAAAAGCGGGCCCTTCGAGCTTCATGATTTCGGGCCACAGGCGCTCGAGCTGGGAGAAGAGCAGCCAGGATGCGGGCAGGGCGACGAGGCTTACGAGCAGGCCGAAGGCGGCGCGGCGTCGGTCGCGGTCGCCGGCCGGCAAGGTGGCGGTGGGCGTGTTTGTAGCGCTGACGGGGGACATGGGTTGCAAGGCGGGATTCCGGGACATGGATCGACTGCCGGGGCAGTGTGCCTGGGTTGGTGAAGGCGCGCGCGGGGGGTGCCCCGGCGCTGTTCGATGCAAGCGAGGGCCGCAGTGTACTACCTGTGCGTGTTTGCGCCCTGATGGAACGGCAGTGGTTAGACGAAGGAGCGGCGTGCGCGCAAGGGGAGAAGGCGGGCAGCGCGCCCGGAGGGTGAGCGCGAATTCAGCCGAAATATCCGTGCAGGAACCAGCGCCCGCCATGCTCCAGGTCGCGAAATATCCAGCACAGCACGTGGTCGACATCGCGCGCGCGGTAATAGTCGCGATGGAAGGCGCGGCCATCCCACCAGCAGGTGTCGATGCGCTCTGCCCCGCCGAGCAGGGTGAAGCGTTCGGGGAGAATGGGGCGAGGCCTGTGCAGCAGC
>DITC01000005.1 GCA_002422685.1 Thauera sp. UBA6194
CGGACAGCTCGAAGCTGGCCTTGTCTTCGTCCTGGCGGGTCATGTCAGTGCCTCGATTCTTTGCATCGCATGGACAAAAAACGGCGGGGGCCGAGGCCCGCCGCCGCTCATGTCATGACATCCGGCGCACGCGAGCGCGCGCCGGCCGGCGGAATTACATCCAGCCCTTTTCCTTGTAGTACTTCACGGCGCCGTCATGCAGCGGCGCGGACATGCCGTCCTTGATCATGTTCTTCGGCTCGAGGGTGGCAAAAGCCGGATGCAGCTTCTTGAAGTCCTCGAAGTTCTCGAACACGGCTTTGACCATCGTATACACCGCCTCTTCCGATACCTTGGCCGAGGTCACGATGCTCGCCACCACGCCGAAGGTCTGGGTGGGGTCCGGGTTGTTGGCGTAGAGGCCGCCCGGGATCGTGGCGTGCGCGAAGTACGGGTAATCAGCCAGGATCTTTTCCACGCCTTCGCCGGCGATGCTGACCAGCTTGGCGCCGCAGGTGGTGGTCGGGTCCTGGATGTTGGCGGCCGGGTGGCCCACGACGTAGGCGAAGCCGTCGATCTTGTTGTCGCACAGGGCGGCGCCGTGCTCGTCGGGCTTGAGCTCGGAGGCGAGAGAGAAGTCGGCGAAGCTCATGCCCATGGCCGGCAGCAGCACCTCGAGGGTGGCGCGCTGGCCCGAGCCGGGGTTGCCGATGTTGAAGCGCTTGCCCTTGAAGTCTTCCATCTTGGTGATGTTGGCTTCCTTGCGCGACAGCACGGTGAGCGGCTCGGCGTGCAGCGAGAACACCGAGCGCAGCTCGGCGAAGGCGCCGCTGTCCTTGAACTGGACCGTGCCGTTGAGGGCGTTGTACTGGATGTCGGACTGCGAGACACCGAAGTCGAGCTCGCCGGCCTTGATGGTGTTGACGTTGTAGACCGAGCCGCCGGTGCTCTCGACCGAGCAGCGCATGCCGTGCTGGGCGCGGTCCTTGTTGATCAGGCGGCAGATCGCGCCGCCCGCGGCGTAGTACACGCCGGTCACGCCGCCGGTGCCGATGGTGATGAACTTCTGCTGCGCGTGCGCGGGCGCGGCGCCCAGGCTGCCAACGATTGCAAAGGCTGCTGCCAGAGCGGTCAGTTTCTTCATGAAGCTCTCCTGTGAGTAAGACGAAGGCGACTATTTCGATGAAAAAGCGGCGCGTAAGGGTGATGCGCAATGCACGCCGTGCGGTGCGAAGCTTTGGCGCAAGGATTCCACAAAAGGCCATATGCCGGCAATCGGGGTTTCCCGAAGACGGTGCGTCGGCGCGGTAGAATCGGCGCATGACGACACGCCAGAACACCGACCCCGCCGGCATGCCGGCCGATGCCTGCGCGCAGCGCGTCGACGCCGCGGGCGTGCGCCACGCATGTGCAGGCCCGCAGGCCCACATCGTCTCGCTGGTGCCCTCGCTCACCGAGCTCCTCTTCGACCTCGGCCTGGGGGATCGCGTGGTCGGCCGCACTGGCTTTTGCGTGCACCCGCGCGAAGCCCTGCGCGCCGTGCCCAAGGTCGGCGGCACCAAGGACGTCAAGCTCGAGCGCATACGCGAGCTCGCGCCCACCCACGTGCTGGTCAACATGGACGAGAACCGGCGGGAGACGGTCGAGGCGCTGGCCGCCTTCGTGCCGCACATCGTCGTCACTCACCCCAACACGCCGCAGGACAACCTCGCGCTGTTCGCGCTGCTCGGCGGCATCTTCGGCGCCGAGGACGCCGCGGCCCGGCTGGCCGACGAGCTGCGCGCCGCGCTCGACGAGGCGGCAGCGTTGCGCGCCACGCTGCCCGACGAGCGCGTGCTCTACCTCATCTGGCGCGAGCCCTGGATGACCATCGCCCGCGACACCTACATCGCCGCCACGCTCGAAGCCGTCGGCTGGCACACGCTGCCGGCGGTGGAGGGCGGCGAGACCGGCGCCGCGCGCTATCCCGCCTTCGACTGGGATGCGCCGTGGCTGCCCGACGTGGAGCGCGTGCTGCTGTCGACCGAGCCCTACCGCTTTCGCGCCGAACATCTGCCGGAGCTCGAGCGCCTCGCCGCGCGTCCGGCCTTGCTGGTCGATGGCGAGATGGTGTCGTGGTACGGCAGCCGGGCGGCGATGGGGCTGCGCTGGCTGTGCGCGCTGCGGCGCGGCCTCTGACTCACTGGCGGTGAGCCGCCTTCCACGCTGCGAACTCGGACGGACGCAGGCCGTAGCGTGCCAGCACGCCTTCGTGTAGCCGCCGCAGCTCTTCGATGATCAGTGCCTGAACCTCGGGCTGCGCCTGTGCCGGAACCTGCCGCGCCACGGCTTGCCGGATGGCGTCCAGCGGGTCAAGTTCCGGATGCGTCACGACCTCACGCAGGCTCGCCTTGATCAAGTCGCGCCACGCCAGGCGCAGGGGGTCGGGCTCTGCCAGGTCCTGCTTGATGGCTAGGTATTCCTGCGTCGAGCGCTCATAGGCCCACACGTAAAGATCGCGCAGCAGCTCAACGCGCGTCATTTCGTACACGCCAAGCGTTGCGCGGCTGTACGCCTGCTCCGGCACGTCCAGAAAGGTCAGCGGACACAGGTTGGCGCGGAACAGCGGCAGGTTCGCTGCGAGCCGGGAGGTACGCTTGTTGATGTCGGCAAAGGGCTGCAGATATGGCAGGTGCACCATCATGAAGAAGGATTGCTCGAAGGGGTCGATGATGCTGTTTGCCTTGGCGAGCAGCGTGTCCAGCGCGTCCTCGATCTGCTGCGGCGTCGTCAGCGGCCGGTACACGCTCTGGCCGATATCCACCGCGTGCTGACGAATCCGGCCTTCATCGGCAGGGTTGGGCAGCAGGTTTTCGGCGAGCAGGCCGTGCAGGTTCATCAGCAGGTAGCGGTTGAATTCGGCGCTGTCGACGTTCTCGACCAGCAGCTCGATCGCCGCCTTGTGGTTCAGGATCATCTGGGTTTCGATCGCCGCCTTGCCGCGTGCGGCCTTGCCGTGCTCGATGAGTTCGCGCGTGTCGAGGCGCGAGTAGGTGTTGCCTTCGAGCTGGCTCGACGCCCAGGACAGGTCGATCAGCAGCCGGTTGAGGATGGCGCGGCTGTAGGTGCCTGCAGGCGCATCGAGCGCTGCAGTCCGTCCCATGCTGTGCAACTGGCGACGCAGCGACTCGGGCAGATACCAGGTCTCGTTCGGGCTGTAGGCGTCCAGGAAGTCGCGCTGATAGCCCACGGGCCTGCGCGCCTCCGGGGGCTGGTTGATGTAGTCGAGGATGTCCTGGCTGTCCGCCGACAGCGGGATGAAGCGTGGGAAAGCGTCGGTCCCGACCGCGGCGCCGGGCTGGTCGCCTGCGCGCCCGTGGTAGCGGTCGCCCACGAAATAGCGGCGGGCCCTGCCTTCGCCTTGCGCGCTGACCTTGCCCTCGTCGATCAGCTTCGCGATCAGGCGCTGTGCCGTGCGTCGCGCAATGTCGGGGTGTCGCGTGAGCAACTCGGCCAGTGTCAGTCCTTCGTCGGAAGACTGGATGCTGTTCAGCAGGGTCGAGGTGGAGGACGTCATGGGCTGGCGCGGTTAGAAATGATTGTGGCGCGATTCTGGCGCCGTTCAGAAAACTGCGCCAGTTCTGATTCGTGATTCGGCGCAGTTCAGGCCGCCTCGCCGATCCCCGGCACGCATCCTGGTCCGGCCAGCCGGATGCGCTGATGCCGCTGTTCTAGCGCACCGCCCGAAAGCCGCGCCACACCGTCGTTTGCGCGTAAATCACTGTTGTAGCGAGGAAAAAATCACGAAAGCGCTAAAGGTTTACGGGCTTGGGCCGTTGACCCCTGCAGGCGGATATGGAATCGTAACAGCCATTAACAGCCGCCAGAATTGCAGCACTGAACAAGTACCATCCGCGCCGGTAACGAACGCCGCCGCGGCCTGAAAAAGGTAAACCCGTCGAAAGACGGGGACGCAAAATCACCGGTCTAAAAGGCTAGCGCCTCATGACAGCGGGATTGCCAGGGGTGTGACGCCGCCTTGTCAAAGGCACGCGCTACTGTGTCTCCACGCGATCTCGAGGTCCAGCCCAAGGGCCGGGAACCGAAAACCGCATGGAGCCACTGATGAAATCGCCCGCATCCCTTCGCAAGCCCGTCCTCGCTTCCCTTGTCGTCGCCCTCGGCGCGGCCCTCCTTCCCGCTCAGGCTTTTGCCGCCGACGAGGCGCAATGGGTGCCTGGCCGCCTGCTGGTGCAGCCGCGCGCGGGCCTACCCGAGGCCGAGTTCGACAAGATCGTCAAGCAGCACGGCGGCAAGCAGGTCGGCAAGATCGAAGGCATCAACGTGCGCGTCATCCAGCTGCCGCCGCAGGCCTCCGAGAAGGCGGTCGAGGCGCTGCTCAAGCGCAACAAGCACCTGAAGTTCGCCGAGCGCGACATGCTGGTGAAGCCGAGCACGACCAACGACCCGTACTACGCCAACGGCTGGCATCTGCCCAAGATCGGCACGCCCACCGCATGGCAGACGAGCTCCGGCAGCAATGTGGTCATCGCCATCCTCGACTCGGGTGTCGATGCCGATCACCCCGACCTGGCCGCCAATCTGGTGCCGGGTTGGAACATGTACGACAACAACGCCGACACCACCGACGTCAATGGCCATGGCACCAAGGTGGCGGGTGCTGCCGCGGCGCTGACCAACAACGCCGTCGGCGTCGCCGCGGTCGCGGGCAATGCGCGGGTGATGCCGATGCGCGTCAGCGGCGCCGACGGCTATGCCTACTACAGCACGATCGCCAGCGCGCTCACCTGGGCGGCCGACCGTGGCGCCCGCGTGGCCAACATCAGCTTCTACGGCGTCGAGACCAGCTCCTCCGCGCGCAGCGCGGCGCAGTACCTGAAGAACAAGGGCGGCCTGGTCGTCACCTCGGCCGGCAACTACGGTGTCGAAGAGACGATCGCGCCGAGCGACACCATGATCACGGTGTCGGCGACCGACAGCAACGACAACAAGACGAGCTGGTCGAGCTACGGCAGCTTTGTCGATGTGGCCGCGCCCGGTTCCAGCATCTACTCCACGGTCAACGGGGGCGGTTACGGTGCGGTGTCGGGGACGTCCTTCTCCAGCCCGATCACCGCCGGTGTGGTGGCCCTGATGATGGCGGCCAACCCGGCGCTCTCGCCCGCCGAGCTCGAGAAGGCGCTGTACTCCAGCGCGCTCGACCTGGGCACTGCCGGCTTCGACAAGTACTTCGGCAATGGCCGCGTGGATGCCGCTGCCGCAGTGGCCGCCAGCGTGGCAAGCGTGAAGATCGACAGCACCGCGCCGAGCACCAGCATCACCTCGCCCTCGGGCGGCACCAACGTGTCGGGCCTGGTCGCCGTCGATGTGGCCGCTTCGGACGATACCGGTGTGAGCCGCGTGGATCTGCTCGTCAATGGCGTCAAGGTCGGCTCGGATACCAGCGCGCCTTACGGGTTCAGCTGGGACAGCACGACGGCGGCCGATGGTGATGCCAGCATCGTCGCCTACGCGTACGATGCCGCCGGCAACGCTGCCTCGCACAGCGTGAAGGTTTCGGTGGCCAACACCGTGGTGGAAGAGCCCGTGGTGGAAGAGCCGGTTGTTAACGACCCGGTCGTCGAGAAGGTCGCAGACGTGGTCGCCCCCGTCGCCAAGCTCGGTAATCCGACCGATGGCAGCGTCATCAGCGGCAACATCGCCATCACCGGCAGCGCCACGGACGATGTCGGGGTGAGCGGCCTGCGCCTTCTGATCGATGGTAAGCAGGTGGCCTCGGTCAGCGGCTCCAGCATCTCGTACCGGCTGAACACCAAGAAGCTGTCCGCCGGCTCGCACACGATCACGCTCGAGGCCTATGATGCGGCGGGTAACGTGGGTAGCCACAACATCCGCGTGACGCGCTGAGGTCCCGCTTCGCCCGCGCGGCTGCGTGTTGCGAGCCACCCGGGGGCGCCAGCACAACAAAAAAAACGCCGCATCAAGCGGCGTTTTTTGTTGGGAAGAAGCAGGCATCAGGCGTTGGTTTTGCGCCGTGCGAACCACAGGCCCATCAGGCCAAGGCCGAGCAGGCTGAGCGGGCCGGGTTCGGGAATATCTTGATCACCCGAGCCGCCTTCATCGCCAGTACGCCAGAGCAAATCCATGTGCGAGAGTTCGCCGAACTGCCCGCCATTGTTCGTGAATTTGATCGTGAACGTGCCGTCGTTATTGACATCTACTGAACGGTCATCAAAGAACCAAAAGGCGTATTTGGTTCCGCTCTTGAGGAGTGCAGCGAAGTCGAGGGTAAGCGGCAGATTAGGTTCTGTGTCCGGGTCGCTGTCAGTTGCCGTGAGCGTCCAATCTCCCGTAACGGAGTTTATGTCCGCACTCAACGAGAAGCTGATATCCCCGATGAGAGTGCTTGTATCAGAGGCGGTGCCGACCAAGTAGCCCCATCCTCCATCCCAGAGGCTATTATCGTTCGCGTAGGGAGCGACCTCCTTCTCGTTCAGATTGCCAGCCACAACTCCGTAACAGTCATCAGCTGCTACCGAATTAAACCCCATGTCGGCCGCTGAGATGGATTCTGTCTGGTCTCCGTCAGCGCAATAGAGTGAAGCCGCCTGCGCTGAGGTCGCAAGCAGTCCGGATGTAAGCCCAGCGACCAAAAGGCTAAGAAGTTTGGTTTTCATTGCTCGCTCCTTCGATAAGAGTTGAGTGCTTGTCTGCACTTCTAAACTCGTCAGTTATCTCAAAGCAAATGCTGTGCCACTTCTTAAGTTATTGAAAGGAAAGAAAGTGGAAGCCGCCGCAATCAGGTGGTGTAAAAAAAACCGACATATTGGCTTGCCGCGATTCGATGTTGTGGCAACGTTCAGCGGTAGGGGTATGGTGAGGTTCCAAGCAGTGGGACGGAAAAATGCTCCGGCCGTTCGACACGGAACCGCTCGCGAATCTGCCGATGGCGCGCGAGCCGAAGCAGGGCCTTGTCGCTGGTGATGACGGCGCTCGCATCGCTCAGGCTGGCGATCTCGAGAAACTTCTGGTCGTCTTCGTCCCGGCAGCGTGGAAGCGCGGAAATGCGTCGTTCGGCCTCGGCGTCTGGCGGCGGTGACCACGGCGCCAGGCGGCTGCGGTAGCGGGCATGCAGCGCGACTTGCGCGGCCTCGTCGAGCCCGAACTGCCGATACGCCAGCACGCAGCGCAATTCGTCCAGCGCATCTTCCCGGCTGAGCAGAAGACAGTGCCCCGCCTCGATCCACGCCCGCAGCGCATCCAGCTTGGGATCGCGAAACATCCACAGCGCCAGCACCGAATTGGTATCGAGCACGAGCCGCGGGCGTTCGTCGCTGGATTCATCCCCGTTCTGGGGCGTAAGAATTTCCGACACTCTCCCACCATTCAGTCCATTCAGCACCCCGTAAACGCAAAAACGGGGAGGGTCACCCCTCCCCGCTTCCACACATCAACGCTCAAGCCGCAGCCTTGACGTCAACACGCGCCTTGACGAAGCTGCCCGGCGCGTCTTCCAGCGCCTTCAGCTTGCCCTTGGCGGGGTCGCGCGGGTCGACCTGCGCGGCGTCGTGGGCGGTGACCCAGGCTTGCCAGTCGGTCCACCACGAGCCGGCGTTCTGCTGCGCGCCTTCGAACCAGGCTTCGGCGGTTTGCGGCAGCTTGGCGGCCGGGTTGACCCAGTAGCCGTACTTGTTGGCCGCCGGCGGGTTGACGATGCCGGCGATGTGGCCCGAGCCGCCCAGCACGAAGCGCACCGGGGCGGTGAAGCGGCGCGCGCCCATGTAGGTGCTCTTCCACGGCGCGATGTGGTCTTCGATCGCCGAGATGAAGTAGCACGGCACCTTGACCTTGGTGAGGTCGATCGGGGTGCCGTCGATCTCGATGCCGCCCGGCTCGACGAGGCGGTTTTCCATGTACATGCTGCGCAGGTAGAAGCTGTGCATGGCGGCCGGCATGCGGGTGGAGTCCGAGTTCCAGTACAGCAGGTCGAACGGGAACGGGTCCTTGCCCATCAGGTAGTTGCTGACCACGAACGACCAGATCAGGTCGTTCGAGCGCAGCATGCTGAAGGTGCCGGCCATCTCCGAGCCTTCGAGGTAGCCGCGCTCGAACATCTTCTTCTCGAGGCTGGCGACCTGGCCTTCGTCGATGAACACGCCGAGCTCGCCGGGATCGGTGAAGTCGGTCATGGTGGTGAAGAAGGTGGCCGAGGCGATGCGCTTCTGGCGCTTGGCGGCGAGGTAGGCGAGCGTGGTGGCGAGCAGCGTGCCGCCCAGGCAGTAACCGGCGGCGTTGACTTCTTTTTCGCCGGTCTGCTGTTCGATGGCGTCGAGGGCGGCGATCACGCCTTCCTGGACGTAGGCGTCAAAGCTCTTCTCGGCCAGGCGCTCGTCGGGGTTGACCCAGGAGATCACGAACACGGTGTGGCCCTGGTCCACGCACCATTTGATGTAGGAGTTTTTCTCGCGCAGGTCGAGGATGTAGAACTTGTTGATCCAGGGCGGCACGATCAGCAGCGGCTTCTTGAGCACCTTGTCGGTGCTCGGGGTGTATTGCAGCAGCTGCATCATCTCGGTCTCGAACACGACCTTGCCCGGCGTGGTGGCGACGTTCTTGCCCAGCTCGAAGGCCGTGGTGTCGGTCATCTTGACGCGCAGGTTGCCGCCGCCGTCCTCGACGTCGCGCAGCAGGTTGTTGAGGCCCTTGAGCAGGTTCTGGCCGTGGCTCTTGACCGTCTCGCGGAAGACCTCGGGGTTGGTCATCGCGAAGTTCGACGGCGACAGGGCGTCGATGTACTGGCGGGTGTAGAAGTTGACCTTCTTCTGGGTCTGGTCGTCGAGGCCGTCGACGCCGCTCACGGTGTCATGGATGTGACGGGCGGCGATCAGGTAGGACTGCTTGATGAAGTCGAACAGGAAGTGCTCTTCCCATTCTTCGTCCTTGAAGCGCTTGTCGGTCTTCTCGGGGGCGGCGACCGGGGCGGCGCTCAGGCCGGCGACGCGCATCATCGAGTGCTGCCACAGCGAGAAGTAGTCCCACACCAGGTTCATCTGCGCCTGGGCGAGCTTGTAGGGGTTGGACAGCAGCTTGGCCATCATGTCCATGAAGGCCTGGGCGATGCCGAGCTCGTCGGCCGGGGCGGAGACACCTTTCTTGAGCTGGCGATGGACGTGGTCGCTGATCAGGTGCGAGGCGCGGCGGGCGACTTCGGCGTAGGTTTTGGCGACTTCCTGCGGGTCGGGCAGGTCACAGTGGGGCGTTTCGTTGGTCGGTGCAGCCATCGTGTTCGGGCTCCTGTTTTTTTGGTGGGGCGGGGTTATCGGCAAGGGGTGAAACGGATCAGTCCGTTCGCGTCCATCCGCCGCGAGAGTGCTCCCTGACTCTCGAGGTGGTTGAGGTGGGCGATGGCCTCCCCCATGGCGAACATGACCTGGTGGGTATCGAGCTCACGCGGAAACAGCGTCGGCAGCAACTCTGCCGCGGTCCTTGGCGTGCTGCATGCAGCGAGCAGGACATCGCAGCGTTCGCGATGATGCGCGACGAGTTGTTCCACGCGAGCGTGAATACCCTTGAAAGGTTTGCCGTGGGATGGTAGCACGAGCGTGTCTTCGGGCAAGGTGCACAATTCCCGCAACGAGGCGAGAAACCAGCCCAGTGGGTCGTCATGTGGTGTGGCCGCATACACGCTGACGTTGGTCGAGATGCGCGGCAGCAGCATGTCGCCCGAGATGAGCACGCCGAGCTCGGCGCAGTACAGGCTGGCGTGCTCGGGGGCGTGGCCGTAGCCGACGATGACGCGCCAGTCATGGGCGCCGATGCGCACGGTGTCGCCGGCGAAGAGGCGGTGAAAGCGCGCCGGCAGGGCGGGGGCGCCGTGCCGATAGGCGTTGCCGCGGGCCGCGAGCGCGTCGTGGCGGGCGTCCGCGAGGCCGTGGGCGGCGAACTGGGCGAGCATGTCGGTGATGCAGTAGCCGGGCAGCTGATGCCAGATGGCGTGGGCGGCGAGGAACTCGCCCTGGGTGGTTTCGATGCGCGCGCCATCGCGCGCGGCGAGCCAGGTGGCCAGGCCGATGTGGTCGGGGTGGTGGTGGGTGACGATCACGCGCCGCAGCGGGCGGGCGTCGGCGGCGAGCACGGCTTCCCAGCTGGCGCGGGTGTCGTCGAGCGCATAGCCGCAGTCGATGGCCGTCAGGCTGTCACCGTCGTCGAGCAGCCACAGGTTGATGTGGTCGAGCGCGAACGGCAGGCGCATGCGCAGCCAGCGCAGGCCGGGCGCGATGCTCACCGCTTCGCCAGCGCCGGGCAGGGTGTCGAAGGGAAATTGCAGTGCCTCGCGGGCAGTGGCCTCAGTGTTCATGGGGTCTCCTGTGGGGGGGGGTGAAGCGGCAGGCGGACAGCGCGCGTGCGGCGCCTGCCGGGGGCTCGATTGCCCAAATGTCGGGAATCTGATTAACTTCAGAGCACATTTTCATCAATCGGCCGGCAACAAAGGGCAATGCGGCCCGCCCTGAATCCATCCGGGGCGATTCACGCCGCTCGAGCATGTTCAGCGAACAAACCTACACCATCACCGAACTCGCGCGCGAATTCGGCATCACGCCGCGCGCGATCCGCTTCTACGAGGACCAGGGCCTGCTCACGCCGGGCCGCGCCGGGCGTGCACGCGTCTACTCCAAGGCTGATCGTACCCGCCTCAAGCTGACCCTGCGGGGCAAGCGGCTCGGGCTCTCGCTCGCCGAAATCGGCGAGCTGCTCGGCATGTATGGCGGCGTGCAGGATTCGCTGCCGCAGCTCGAGCGCTTCTTGCGTGTGCTCGCCGAGCGCCGTGCCTCGCTCGAGCAGCAACGGCGCGACGTCGAGGCCGTGCTCGAGGAGATCGACATGATCGAGCGCCAGTGCCAGGCCTTGCTCGGCGACAACGCCGAAGGCGCGGCCGCGGCCAAGGCCGAGCTGGCGCGCTGCATCGACCGGGTGGGCACCGGGTGATGTGCTCGGGCGCTGTTCTTTCGGCATCAGCTTTACGTTGACGTAAACGTTAAAACAACGACAATACCGCAACACGGAGGAGATTACGATGAGACCGACGACGCAGCCGTTTCAGCCGCGCGATCCGGCCTACGCAGAGCGCGTGCGCGAGAGCTTCGGCCTGCAGCAGGCGATGACCCTGATCGGGGCCGAGCTGGCCGTGGTCGAGCCCGGCTACACCGAGATTCACCTGCCTCGGTGCGAGCAGATCACCCAGCAGCACGGTTTCATCCATGGCGGGGTGGTGGGCATGATCGCCGATTCGGCCGCCGGCTACGCCGCCAACACCCTGACGCCGCCCGACACCAGCGTGCTGACGGTGGAGTACAAGATGAACCTGGTCGCCCCGGCCGACGGCCAGCGCCTGGTGGCGCGCGGCGAGGTGAT
Organism: Thauera sp. UBA6194; assembly: GCA_002422685.1. Classification (GTDB taxonomy): domain Bacteria; phylum Pseudomonadota; class Gammaproteobacteria; order Burkholderiales; family Rhodocyclaceae; genus Thauera. The sequence goes on from DITC01000005.1 coordinate 11,392, forward strand.
CAAGCCCGGGCGCACGCTGATCATCACGCGCGCCGAGGTCTTTGCCGTGCGCGACGAGCAATGGACGCTATGCGCGGTGATGCAGCAGACCATCATGGCCATGCATGGGCGCAAGGAGCGCGGCGCATGAGCTGGCGCATGTGCGGCAGAATGGCCGCTTCGTGACCCAGCCCGAGGACAAGCCCATGCCATCCCGTCTGTGCGCCCTGACCGCCGCCGATACTGCCGAACTCGAGCACGTGCGCGGCTTCTTCCGCCACTACGCCGCGTGGCTCGGCGTGGATATGAGCTATCAGGGCTTTGGCGACGAGGTCGCCAACCTGCCCGGCGCCTACGGCGAGGCCGATGGCCGCCTGTTCTATGCCGAGGTGGACGGCAAGCCCGCCGGCTGCGTCGGCGTGCGCCGCTTCTCCGAGGGCGTGTGCGAGATGAAGCGGCTCTACGTCGACCCGGCTTTTCGCGGCATCGGCGTGGGGCGCAAGCTCGCGCTCGCGGCCATCAAGGCCGCGCGCCTGATGGGCTACCGTCGCATCCTGCTCGACACCGTGCCGTCGATGCGGATCGCGGTGAAGCTCTATCGCGAGCTCGGCTTCAGCGAGGCGCCCGCCTACTACCCGTCGCCGGTCGAGGGCACGATCTTCCTCACCCTGGACCTGGAGAACTGGTCCGAGGACGAGATCAACAACGAGAACCTCTTCCACCTGTTCGACTACAACCAAGCCTGGTCGCGCCAGATGCAGCAGATCGACCCGGGCTTTTTCGGCAAGCTCGCGCGTCTGCAGGCGCCGGAGTACCTGTGGATCGGCTGCTCCGACTCGCGCGTGCCGGCCAACCAGATCGTTGGCCTGCTGCCGGGCGAGGTCTTCGTCCACCGCAACATCGCCAACGTGATCGTGCACACCGACCTCAACGCGCTGGCGGTGATCCAGTACGCGGTCGATGTGCTCAAGGTCAAGCACATCATGGTGGTCGGCCATTACGGCTGCGGCGGCGTCAAGGCGGCGCTCGAACGCGCCCGCGTGGGCCTCGTCGACCTGTGGCTGCGCCATGTGCAGGACGTGCATTCGCGCCATCTGCAGCTCGTGGATACGCTGCCGCCCGAGCTGCGCCACGACCGCCTGTGCGAGCTCAATGTCATCGAGCAGGTGGCCAACGTGGCGCAGACCGTGGTCGTGCAGGACGCCTGGCAGCGCGGTCAGCGCCTCACCGTGCATGGATGGATCTACGGCCTCAAGGATGGCCGCATCCACGACCTCGGGCTCAACCTCAGCCGCCCGGACGATCTCATGCCGCGCTACGCCGCGGCGCTCGAAGCGCTCGCATCCTGAGCGCAGTCAACAACACCGATTCAACAGGAGAACCGCATGTCCGATCCCGTCGTCATCGTTTCCGTCGCCCGCACCCCGCTGGGCGGTTTCCAGGGTGACCTGTCCAGCCTGACCACGCCGCAGCTCGGCGCCATCGCGATCAAGTCGGCGGTCGAGCGCGCGCGCCTCAAGCCCGAACAGGTGGAAGAAGTGATCATGGGCTGCGTGCTGCCCGCCGGCCTCGGCCAGGCGCCCGCCCGCCAGGCCTCGCTCGGCGCCGGCCTGCCGCTGTCGGCCGGCTGCACCACGATCAACAAGGTGTGCGGCTCGGGCATGAAGACCGTGATGCTGGCCCACGACCTGCTGCTGGCCGGCAGCAACGAGGTGATGGTCGCCGGCGGCATGGAGTCCATGTCCAACGCGCCCTACCTGCTGCCCAAGGCGCGTGGCGGCTACCGCCTCGGCCACGGCCAGATGATGGACCACATGTTCCTCGACGGCCTGGAAGACAGCTACTCCAAGGACCACAAGGGCCGCCTGATGGGCACCTTCGCCGAGGACTGCGCGAGCCACTTCGGCTTCAGCCGCGAGGCGCAGGACGCGTTCTCGATCGCCTCGACCACGCGCGCGCAGGCCGCGATCAACAACGGCGACTTCATCTGGGAGGTGGTGCCGGTCACCGTGTCCAGCCGCAAGGGCGACGTGGTGGTCGACAAGGACGAGCAGCCGCTGAAGGCGCAGATCGAGAAGATCCCCACGCTCAAGCCCGCGTTCAAGAAGGACGGCACCGTCACCCCGGCCAACTCGAGCTCCATCTCCGACGGCGCCGCCGCGCTCGTGCTGATGCGCAAGTCCACCGCCGACAGGCTCGGCCTCAAGCCGGTCGCCACCATCCTCGGCCACGCCACGCACGCGCAGGCGCCGCACTGGTTCACCACCGCGCCGGTGGGTGCGATGCAGAAGGTGCTGGCCAAGGCCGGCTGGACCACCGACGACGTCGACCTGTGGGAGATCAACGAGGCCTTCGCGGTCGTCACCATGGCGGCGATGCACGAGATGAAGCTGCCGCACGACAAGGTCAACGTGAATGGCGGCGCCTGCGCGCTCGGCCACCCGATCGGCGCCTCGGGCGCGCGCATTCTGGTCACCCTGATCGGCGCGCTGCGCAAGCGCGGCCTCAAGCGCGGCGTGGCCAGCCTGTGCATCGGCGGCGGCGAAGCGACGGCGATGGCGATCGAGGTCGATTCGTCGGTGGCCTGCGGCTAAGGAGAACAACCCATGATTCTGACTCAAGAGCAGGAACTCATCCGCGACTCGATGCGCGCCTTCGCGCAGGAGCGCCTGGCTCCCTTCGCCGCCGAATGGGACCGCAACCACACCTTCCCGCGCGAGGCGCTGAACGAACTCGCCGAGCTCGGCGCGCTCGGCATGGTGGTGCCCGAGGAATGGGACGGCGCCGGCATGGACTACATGAGCCTCGTGCTCACCCTCGAGGAGATCGCCGCCGGCGACGGCGCCACCTCGACCATCGTCAGCGTGCAGAACTCGCTGCCCTGCGGCATCCTCAACCGCTTCGGCACCGACGCGCAGAAGGAATCCTGGCTCAAGCCGCTTGCCCGCGGCGAGAAGCTCGGCTGCTTCTGCCTCACCGAGCCGCACGTGGGCTCGGACGCCTCGGCGATCCGCACCACCGCGGTCCGCGAGGGTGAGGAATGGGTGCTCAACGGCGTGAAGCAGTTCATCACCACCGGCAAGCACGCCGACGTCGCCATCGTGTTCGCGGTCACCGACAAGGCCGCCGGCAAGAAGGGCATCACCTGCTTCCTGGTGCCCGCGAACGCGCCCGGCTACCAGGTCGGCCGCATCGAGGAGAAGATGGGGCAGAAGGCCTCGGACACCACGCAGATCCTGTTCGAGAACTGCCGCATCCCGGCGGATTCGGTGATCGGTGCCGAGGGCGAAGGCTACAAGATCGCGCTCTCCAACCTCGAAGCCGGCCGCATCGGCATCGCCGCGCAGTGCCTCGGCATGGCGCGCGCCGCGCTGGAAGCCGCGGTCAAGTACGCGCAGGAGCGCGAGAGCTTCGGCAAGCCGATCTTCGAGCACCAGGCGGTGAACTTCCGCCTCGCCGACATGGCGACGCAACTGGAAGCCGCGCGCCAGCTCGTGTGGCACGCCGCCAGCCTGAAGGACGCGGGGCGACCCTGCCTCAAGGAGGCGTCGATGGCCAAGCTCTTCGCCTCCGAGATGGCCGAGCGCGTGTGCTCGGACGCCATCCAGGTGCACGGCGGTTACGGCTACGTGACCGACTTCCCGGTCGAGCGCATCTACCGCGACGTGCGCGTGTGCCAGATCTACGAAGGCGCGAGCGACATCCAGAAGCTGGTGATCGGGCGCGCGCTGGCGGGCTGATCAGCGCCTGACGGCAGCGCGGGGCCGGCCTTTTCCGCACGGGGAAGGTCGGCCCCGTGTTTTTGGTAGCGGTAGTCGCGACCGTCGTCGCCTGCCCAGGGCGGGCGACGCGCGCCCACGGGATGCGCATGACCGTGACGGAATGCACGGTTGGGTCCGCATGGCTCTGCGACCATGAACCCCAAATAGTTCGAGCCGGCGCGCTGCGCGCTTTGCGCAGGGGTCGCAGCGGCCGCTGTGCCGATGAACGCGAGCAATTTCAGTGAGGCGAATGCCATGGATGCGATCTCCGCCGGAATGAATCCGGTCCCCCGCGAACCGATGCGGCCGGCCGACGTGCGCCAGGCGCAGGCTGCGCAACAGGAAGCCCAGGCCCAGCGCAAGGAGCAGCGCCCCAGCGACGCAGCAGGCGCAGCCGCAAGCGCGTCCGCGCAACCCAGCGCCGTCGTCACCCTGAGCACCGTGGCGCGCGCCGAAGCCGCTGCGCAATCCGCGCCCAGCCCCGACAGCGGGACCGTGGAAGCGCGGGCCGTCGAACAGGCCCGCGCCGCCGCAGCCAACGGCGATGTGCGCAACAACTATTCGGCGCAGCGCGCGCTGGCCTCCTACGAGGCCATGTCGCAGGTCGGCGCCAACAACGCCAGCCGACCGCAACAGCAGGAGCAGCCGACGGCGCCGGGCCAGAAGGCGGCAGGCGTGCTGCGCGGCTGAGCCCTGCCGTGCCCGACGCGCACCACCCCTTTCAATCGAGGCCTTCAATCGACACGGCCTGACGGAGGCTCTGCTGGCGCCTATATTGGGCATATGAGGATGTGCATCCACATATGACCGATAGCGGGAGGACGGTATGGGCACCAATGAGGGTTCGAGTATCGGGCTGGCGCTTTCCGGAGGCGGATTCCGGGCGACGCTGTTCGGTCTGGGCAGCCTGTGGCGACTGAACGAGGCGCGGCTGCTCGGGCGCCTGGCGCGGGTCACCAGCGTGTCGGGGGGCTCGATCCTGGCCGGCGTGCTGGCGCATGGCTGGCGGCGGCTGGACTTCATCGAGGGCCACGCGGTCAATTTCGACACCGTGGTGGCGCAGCCGGTGCGCGATTTCTGCAGCCAGTCGATCGACATCAAGACCGCGGCGCTGGGCCATCTGGTGCCGTTCATGACCTCGGGCGAGTTCCTCGCCCGGCGCTATGCGAAGGACCTGTTCGGCGACACGCTGCTGCGCGAGCTGCCCGACGCCGCGTCCGGCGCGGCGCCGCGCTTCGTCTTCTACGCCACCAACATGCAGACCGGGCGCAGCTTCCGCCTGTGTCAGGACTACATCGCCGACTACTACCTCGGCATGTCGTCGACGACCGAGGTCTCGCTGGCCACCGCGGTAGCGGCCTCGAGCGCGTTTCCGCCCATCTTCTCGCCGGTGATCCTCAAGACCGACCCCGCGGCCTGGGAGAAGCCGCTGCGCGAGCTGCCCAATCTGGCGGCGCTGCGCCGGCGCATCGTGCTCGCCGATGGCGGCGTGTACGACAACATGGGGCTCGAAGGCCTGCTGCGCAGCGTGGATATCCTGCTCGTCAGCGACGCCGGCGCGCCGTTCGGGATCGATGAGTCGCCCTTCGAGGACGACCTGCTGCAGCTCGGCCGGGTGCGCGACATCCTGATCGACCAGACGCGCGCGCTGCGCAAGCGCTGGCTGGTGGAGGACTTCGAGGCCGGGCGGCGCAAGGGGGCGTACTGGGGCATCGGCACCCGGATCGGCGACTATGGGGATGGCGCCGCGCTGCTCGCGGACAACGAGCTCACCGCCGCGCTGGAAGACATTCCCACCCGCCTGAAGAAGTTCGACGCGCGCGAGCAGGGGCAGCTGATCAACTGGGGCTACGCGCTGGCCGACGCGGCGTTGCGCACGCGCGCCGGGTTCGACATTGCGCCGGCGCGGGGCTGGCCGGTGCCCGAGTGGCCGCTGAACTGAGGAGCGGATCATGGACCGACATCGACTCGCCACCTGGAGCCTTGCGCTGGATGACGAAGGCTTTGCGCAGGCCTGCGCCGCGCTCGGGGTATTGAGCGCCCTCGCACAGCGCGGCCGCCCGGCGCGCATGGCCTGGACGCTCGGTGGCGGCGATGCCGGCCTGGATGCGGCGCGTATCGAGGACGCGGTGCGCAGTCTGCACGCTGCGCGCGACGAGGACGGGATCGTGCTCTGGCAGATGCCGTCGGCAGTGATGCTGGCGCGGCTGCCTGCTGCCGCCGAGCTGGCCGAGGCGTGGCGGCGCTATCTGGTCGATGCGCCCTGGGGCACGCGCATCGCGGTGCGCAGCCGCGCACGCAGCTGGCGCGACGTGCTGCCGATGCTGCGCATCCTGCAGCACCCGGCGGTGGCGGCTGGCGGGGTGTTCGTCGCGGACGCGTTCGCCGCGGACGGCGCGGTGGATTGGGCGCTGCCGTTTCGCTTCGCGACCCTTGCGGACGACCCGCTGGCGGCGGCGTTTACCGGCTTTCGGGCGAACTGGCGCCAGCCGTGGCCGTATCGCTTCGTGGTCGCCGACCGTGCCCAGCCGAAGGTGGAGATCCTGGTGTTCAGTGCCTCCCTGCGCCGGGCCGCCGGCCAGCTGCTGCGCAGCGTGGCGCCCAGTCGCGCGGCGCTGGCGCTGGTGCTCGGCGGCATGGAAGGCGACGGCGAGGTCGAGCGTCTGGCGCGCGTCGTCGCCGGCGAGCTGGGGGCGGATGGGGTGGTGTGCGTGTCGCGGCCGGAGGGAATCGATGTCGACGGCATGATGCGGGCACTGGTCCATCTGGGCGACGAGCTGACCCACAACCGCCCGCTCGACATGGCGCTGACGCAGGCTTTCGGCGGCCTGGCGCTTGCCTTGCTCAACCGGGATTTGCTGCGCCTGAGCCACATGTCGCATGCGGTGGAGCGCATCGCAGGGCGGCTCGAGGCGCTGCCGAACGATGCGTCGCTCGCGGTGAGTGAGCGCTCGCTGGACGACTTGATCCACGACCGCTCGGTCATCGAGCGGATGGAAACGACGCTGCCGGACGAAGAGGCGGGCGGTACGCGTGGGCGTGGCGTGCTGCGCAAGGTGTCGCCGCGGGTGCTTGCGCGGAGCATTCTCGCCACCAGAGACGGCTACGCCTATGTATCGGAAAGTGGCGAGGCTTCTTCGCTGACCGAGGCCATCAGCGAGGTGGCGTCGCTCGAGTCCGCGCGCGCTGCCGACGCACCCGAAACGCGCTACGTGCAGCACAGTTTCTGGCGCAAGGAAGCAGACCGGCTGGTCGAGGAGCGCCAGCGGCTGACGGTGGGGGTCGCGGTGCTGCTGCGCGTGCGCATCGGGCCGCTGGACGCGCACTGGCAGAGCGCGCCCGAGGCCTTCCCGGCGCACGAGCTGCCGCGCTCCGAGCGCCGCCATCACCTGCAGATCGTGTTCCACGAGCCCGCCCAGCTCGATGCGCCGCTCAGCGGCGAGCTCTGGCTGCCGCGCTCGGGGCCGAGCAGCGTGGCCGAGTTCGTCTTCACCCCCCGGAGTGCGGCCGCCTTCGAGGGCCGCATCACCGTGCTGCACCGCGGACGCGTGCTGCAGACGGTGCTGATCCACACCCGCGTGCAGGCGCCGGGCGAGCCGGCCGACGGCGAGGGCATCAGCCAGCAGGTCGAGGCCCGGGTGCGCGCGCACTGGAGCGACCTCGACACGCGCCGCCGCTTCGACGCGTCCTTCGTGCTCAACCACACGCACGAGGCCCGGCCGATGCTCACCGGGGTGTCCGGCAAGCGCGCCTGGGCGACCGACCTGAGCGGCATCCAGGAACCGATCGACACGATCAACCAGTTGCTGTCGGAGGTCGCCCACAGCGTGGCCGACTACAGCCAGGGCCTGACCCGGGGCGACAACCTCGCGCTGTTCTACAAGCTCGCGCGGGTGGGGAGTGACCTTTATTCGGCGCTGGTCATGGACAACCTGCAGCAGCTGGTCAGCGGGGGCATGAACGTGGACGAGGCCACCCACATCCAGATCGTCAGCACGCGCGCCGATGCGGTGGTGCCCTTCGAGTTCATCTATCAGTACCTGCCGCCCGACGACGAGAACGATGTCCGCTTCTGCCCCAATGCGCTCGAGGCGCTGGCCACGGGTGCCTGCCCTGACAACTGCGCGGGCCAGAAGGACCCGCAGCGCCATGTGTGCCCGATGGGCTTCTGGGGGCTGCGCAAGGTGATCGAGCGTCATATCCACAGCCCGGGGGTCGGCAAGCCCGGTGACGCCGAGGTGCTGGTGCAGGCCGAGCCGGCGGGCGACCGGCGGCGTCTGCAGATCGACCAGGCTGCGCTCGTGGGCTACAGCGCGGAGGTGACGCCGGCGGAGGTGGTGCCGGTCATGGACTTGCTGAGGGCGCACCTGAAGGGCAAGGTGCATGAGGTGAAGGATTGGGACGAGTGGAAGGCCTCGGTCAGCGCCGATCACCCGACCTTGCTGGTCGCCTTCCCGCACAACACCGGCGACAAGCAGAACGTGGCGCTGGAGATCGGCGGCACGCCGCGTAAGACCCTGCGTTTGCCGCGCGAGTACGTGCATGTCGATGGCCCCTGGCCGCTCGTGCTGCTGCTCGGCTGCGATGTCGCGAGTACGGCGCAGCAGTACGCCAACCATATCCGGTATTTTCGCCAGGCCGGGGCGGGGGTGGTCGTCTCGACCATCGCCACCGTGTTCGGGCCGCATGCGGTGAAGGTGGGCGAAAAGCTGCTCGCGGGCCTGCTGGCGGTTCAGGCGCAGCCTGCGGCGGCGCCCGGTGCCGACGACCAGCGATGCCTGGGTGAAGTGCTGCGCACGGTCAAGCGCCAGGCGCTGCTCGTCGACAGCCTGCCGATGGCGTTGTGCGTGGTGGCGTTCGGCGACGCCGACTGGCGGCTCTGATGGAGGTGTGCATGGCTTCGGAACGTTTTTTTCGCATCGAGATGCTCCCGGCGCTGCATGGCGACTGCCTGTTCGTCGAGTACGGCGACGCCGCGCGCACCCGGCGCATGCTCATCGACGGCGGCCCGATCGCCACCTACAAGCATCTGGAGGCCCGGCTGGACGCGCTGCCGCAGGGCGATCGACGCTTCGAGCTGGTGGTGATGAGCCACGTCGACACCGACCACGTCGAGGGCATCGTGCGCCTGTTCGCCAACAAGCCCGTCCCCGTGCGCGTGATGGATGTCTGGTTCAATGGCTGGAACCACCTGCAGCCGGGCGGCCGGGTGCTGGGCGGCAAGCAGGGCGAGTTCCTGAGCGCGCTGATCATGCGCCGCTTCGACGTCAGCCAGTGGAACCACGCCTTCGACGGCAAGGCGGTGGTGGTGCCCGACGAGGGGCCGCTGCCCGAGTGCACGCTCGTCGAAGAAGACGGCATGAAGCTCACCCTGCTGTCGCCCACGCCGAAGAAGCTCGAGCGCATGCGCAAGGCCTGGAAGAAGGATCTCGGGCCGGGCGTGACGCCGGGCGATCTCGACGGCGCCTGGGAGCGGCTGGCCGGGCGCAAGGCCTATCTGCCCGGGCAGGGCTTGCTGGGCACCACGCCCGAGCTCGACGCGCTGCTGCAGCGCCAGATGAAGGTCGACAACGCCGCCGCCAACGGCAGCTCGATCGCCTTCCTCGCCGAATACGGCGACAAATCCTGCCTGTTCCTGGCCGACGCACACCATGACGTGATCACCGCGTCCATCCGGCGCCTGCTCGCGCAGCGCGGGGAGACGGTGCTGCGCGTCGACGCGGTGAAGGTGTCGCACCATGGCAGCGCCGGCAACCTCAGCGACGAACTGCTCGCCCTGATCGACGCCCCGCGCTTCCTGATCAGCACCAACGGCAATCAGTTCGATCACCCCGACGTCGAGGCCGTGCAGCGCATCATCGCGCGCTCGGTGCATCAGCCGCCCACGCTGTGCTTCAACTACGACAGCGACACCACCCGCCCCTGGGCCTCGCCCGACAGGCAGGCCGAGCTCGGCTACATCGCCGAGTACAACCCGGTGCCGGGCGCGCCTTATGTGATCGCGCTGTGAGCGCCGCCCCGGCGGTCAGTGTCCGCCGTGCACCTCGGCGAACTTGCGCTCCATCTCGCGCCGCATCGAGCGGCGCAGCTCGGCTTCGGCGAAGCGGCGGCGCTCGTCCGCCGTCTGCGGCGAGAGCGCGGGCACCTTGGTCGGGCGGCCGCCGTCATCGACCGCGATCATGGTGAAGAAGCAGCTATTCACATGACGCACGACCTTGGCGCGGATGTCCTCGGCGACGACCTTGATGCCCACTTCCATGGACGAGTTGCCGGTGTGGTTGACCGAGGCGAGGAAGGTGACCAGCTCGCCGACCTGGATCGGCTGGCGGAACATCACCTGATCGACGCTGAGCGTGACCACGTAGTGGCCGGCGTAGCGGCTGGCGCAGGCGTAGGCGACCTGGTCGAGCAGCTTGAGGATGGCGCCGCCATGGACCTTGCCCGAGAAGTTCGCGGTGTCGGGCGTCATCAGGACGGTCATGGTGAGCTGGTGGGCGGGGAGGTCCATTGCGTTGTCTCGTGGTGATGGGGGGCGGGTGGCGGCCGGATCAGGTCGCGGCTTTGCGGCGCAGTGTCACCTCCGGCGAAACGGGGCGCAAGGCTAGAATGCGGACTTCGATCGCACCCGCCCGCCGCGGCTCGCCCTGCGGCGCATGAAAAATCAGACAGCGAGGAGACAGGACGATGAGCCTTCATTTCACGACCGCGCCGGCGCGCGCCGGACACTGGATCGACAACGAGCCCCGCGACGGCGGCAGCGAGCGCACCAGTCCGGTGTTCGACCCCGCGCTCGGCCACGTGGCGCGCGAGGTGGGGCTGGCCACGCAGGCCGAGGTGGACGCGGCGGTGGCCTCTGCCGTGCATGCGCAGGCGAGCTGGGCCGAGCACGCGCCGCAGCGCCGGGCGCGCGTGCTGTTCAAGATGAAGGCGCTGGTCGAGCAGCACGCCGACGAGCTCGCGCGCCTGATCACCCGCGAGCACGGCAAGACCTTCCCCGACGCCCAGGGCGAGGTGCAGCGCGGGCTGGAGGTGATCGAGTTCGCCTGCGGCATCCCGCAACTGCTCAAGGGCCAGCACTCGGCCGACATCGGCGGCGGCATCGCGAACTGGAGCCAGCGCATGCCGATCGGGGTGGCGGCCGGCATCACGCCCTTCAACTTCCCCTTCATGGTGCCGATGTGGATGGCGCCGGTGGCGATCGCCTGCGGTAACGCCTTCATCCTCAAGCCCTCCGAGCGCGACCCCTCGCCCTCGTTGCTCACCGCCGAGCTGTTCCGCGAGGCCGGGCTGCCGGCGGGCGTGTTCAACGTGGTGCAGGGCGACCGGGTGGCGGTGGACGCGCTGCTCGCGCACCCCGACGTCGCCGCGGTGAGCTTCGTCGGCTCGACGCCGATCGCCCGCCACATCCACGAGACCGCCGCGCGCCACGGCAAGCGCGTGCAGGCGCTGGGCGGGGCCAAGAACCACATGGTGGTGATGCCCGACGCCGACCTCGACCAGGCCGCCGACGGCCTGATCGGCGCCGCCTACGGTTCGGCGGGCGAGCGCTGCATGGCGATCTCGGTGGCGGTCGCGGTGGGCTCGATCGCCGAGGAGCTGGTGGCGAAGGTGAAGGCGCGCGCGCAGGTGCTGCGCGTCGATGATGGCGAAGCGCTGGGCGCCGACATGGGCCCGGTGGTCACCGCCGAGGCCAAGGCGCGCATCGAGGCCTACATCGCCGCCGGGGTGGAGGCGGGCGCCGAGTTGGTGCTCGATGGCCGCGGCCTGACGGTGCCGGGGCGCGAGCACGGCTTCTTCGTCGGCCCCACGCTGTTCGACCACGTGCGCCCGGGCATGCGGATCTACGACGAGGAAATCTTCGGCCCGGTGCTGTGCGTGGCGCGCGTGCCCACCTTCGCCGACGCGGTGGCGCTGATCAACGCCCACGCCTTCGGCAACGGCGTCGCCTGCTACACCCGCGATGGACGCACCGCGCAGGCCTTCGCCAACCGCATCCAGGTCGGCATGGTGGGCATCAACGTGCCGATCCCGGTGCCGATGGCCTGGCATTCCTTCGGCGGCTGGAAGCAGAGCTTGTTCGGCGACCACCACGCCTACGGCGAGGAAGGGGTGCGCTTCTACACCCGCTACAAGAGCATCATGCAGCGCTGGCCCGACAGCGGCTCGAAGGGGCCGGAGTTCGTGATGCCGGTGAACTAGTGGGGTTTGGTCGGACGGGCGGCATTGAATCCGTTGCGCGCGGTACTGGTTATGGCGCCGACCCTGCGCCCACCCGGTAAGCGCTCGGCGCCACGCCCGTCCACTCCCGGAACGCGCGCGCAAAGCTCTTCTCGCTGTCGAACCCCACCGCGGCGGCGATCTGCTTGATCGGCTTCGTGGTCTGCAGCAGCAGCTTCACGGCGTGCTCGCGGCGCGCCTCGTTCTTCAGCCGCTGCAGAGACACGCCTTCTTCCTTCAACTGCCGGTGCAGTGTGCGCACCGAGGTGTTGAGCTGGGCGGCGACGTCTTCCGCGGTGTGCGCGGCGGCGGGGTGGGCAGCGAGCAACTGGGCGACGCTGTGCACCAGCAGGCGGTCGCGGCGGTACTGAAGTACGGTGAGCGGCAGCGCGCGCTGCAGCATGGTCTGCAGCGCCTTTTCGTCGCGGCGCACCGGCAGCGCGAGGTAGCGCGCGTCGAAGGCGATGCTGGCGGATTCTGCAGCGAAGCGCGCCGGGCCGGCGAAGAGGTAGGCGTAGGCGTCAGCGTGCGCCGGGGCGGGGAAGGGGAGGGCGGCCTCGGTGAGCGCGATGCGCGAATCCACCAGCCAGCAGGCGTAGCCGAGCAGGTAGCGCAGGGTGCTGACGAGACAGAACTCGCGCAACTCGCCGAGCGTGGCGTTTTCAGTGACGCGGATCGTGGCGAGCCCCCCGCGTTGCGTCAGCTCGAACACGATGTCTTCGGTGAGCAGGCGGTGGTGGCGGCACCAGCGCTTGAGCGCCACCTCCAGCGTCGGCGCGGTGAGCGAGGCCCGGCACAGCATGCCGTAGCTGCCCCACGGCAGGCGGCGCGAGAACCAGCCCAGCGCCTCGTCGTCGAGCGCCTGCATCGCCACGCCCGAGAGTAGCTCCATCTGCGCGGCGGTGACGCGCGCAGCGGGGTTGTCCAGCAAGGCGGGTGCGATCTGCGCCTGCGCGAGCGCGCTGGCCGGATCCATGCCCCGGCGGCGATACCCGGTGACGATCGCGCGGATGAAGGCGACCGGCGTGGCGGCGCGGCCGCGGGTGAGTTCTGCGGGCGAGGGGGCGAGGATCTTCATGTGCCGGAATGCTAGCCCGCGTGGCACGAATTGCAACCACGATGGCACTCGTCGTCCGCCGTCTGCCGCTAATCTCCGCCCATCCCCGGGCATGCGCCGTCCATAATGGATTTGCCGCGTGGATTTACCGCGCACCGCCCGACGCGCCAGAACAACCTCGAGAAGGAGACACCCCATGAACGTGCCCAGCCTGAACTTCAACCTCGGCGAGACCGTCGACGCCCTGCGCGACACGCTGCAGTCCTTCTGCGCCGCGGAGATCGCCCCGCGCGCAGCCGAGATCGACCGCGCGAACGAGTTCCCCGCCGACCTTTGGAAGAAGCTCGGCGACCTCGGCGTGCACGGCATGACGGTGAGCGAGGAGTACGGCGGCACCGACATGGGCTACCTGGCCCACATCGTGGCGATGGAAGAGATCTCGCGCGCCTCGGCCTCGGTCGGCCTGTCCTACGGTGCGCACTCCAACCTGTGCATCAACCAGATCCGCCGCAACGGCACCGAGGCGCAGAAGCAGAAGTATCTGCCCAAGCTGATCTCGGGCGACCACGTCGGCGCGCTGGCGATGTCCGAGCCCAACGCCGGCTCGGACGTGGTCAGCATGAAGCTGCGCGCCGACCGCAAGGGTGACCGCTTCATCCTCAATGGCAGCAAGATGTGGATCACCAACGGCGGCGACGCCGACACCCTGGTGGTCTATGCCAAGACCGACATTGCGGCCGGCCCCAAGGGCATCACCGCCTTCATCATCGAGAAGGGGATGAAGGGCTTCTCCTGCGGCACCCATCTCGACAAGCTCGGCATGCGCGGCTCCAACACCTACCCGCTGTTCTTCGACGACGTCGAGGTGCCGGTGGAGAACGTGCTCGGCGGCGAGACCAACATCGGCCGCGGCGTGCAGGTGTTGATGTCCGGCCTGGACTACGAGCGCGCGGTGCTGTCGGGCGGCCCGCTCGGCATCATGGCGGCGTGCATGGACGCGGTCGTGCCCTACATGCACGAGAGGAAGCAGTTCGATACCCCGATCGGCGAGTTCCAGCTCATGCAGGGCAAGATCGCCGACCTGTATTCCACCTGGAGCGCCTGCCGCGCCTACGCCTACGCAGTGGGCCAGGCCTGCGACCGCATCGACCACGCGCGCAGCCTGCGCAAGGACGCCGCCGGCGTCATCCTCTACACCGCCGAGAAGGCGACCTGGATGGCGGGCGAGGCGATCCAGGCCCTGGGCGGCGTCGGCTACACCAACGAATACTCGGTCGGCCGCCTGTGGCGCGACGCCAAGCTCTACGAGATCGGCGCCGGCACCAGCGAGATCCGCCGCATGCTGATCGGCCGCGAGCTGTTCTCCGAAACCCGTTGAGCGGAGCGTCTGCGATGAGCGTGATCAAATCCAGCATCAACACCCGCAGCGAAGACTTCCAGGCCAACGCGGCCAGCCTGCGCGCCCAGGTCGAGGACCTGCGTGCCAAGGCCGCGCAGGTGAGCCTCGGCGGCGGTGAGTCGGCGCGCGCCAAGCACACCGCGCGCGGCAAGCTGTTGCCGCGTGACCGCGTCGGCCACCTGCTCGACCCCGGCACGGCCTTCCTCGAGGTCGGCCAGATGGCGGCGTACGGCATGTACGACGACGAGGCGCCGAGCGCCGGCGTCATCACCGGCATCGGCCGCGTGCAGGGCGTCGAGTGCATGATCGTGGCCAACGACGCCACGGTGAAGGGCGGCACCTATTACCCGATGACGGTCAAGAAGCACCTGCGCGCGCAGGAGATCGCCGAGCAGAACAACCTGCCCTGCATCTACCTGGTCGACTCGGGTGGCGCCTTCCTGCCGAAGCAGGACGAGGTCTTCCCCGACCGCGACCACTTCGGCCGCATCTTCTTCAACCAGGCCAACATGTCGGCCAAGGGCATCCCGCAGGTCGCGGTGGTGATGGGTTCGTGCACCGCCGGCGGCGCCTATGTGCCGGCGATGTCGGACGAGACCGTCATCGTCAAGAACCAGGGCACGATCTTCCTCGGCGGCCCGCCGCTGGTGAAGGCGGCCACCGGCGAGGTGGTGACGGCGGAAGACCTCGGCGGCGGCGATGTTCACACCCGGCTCTCCGGCGTGGCCGACCACCTGGCCGAGAACGACGCCCACGCGCTCTACATCGCGCGCCGCATCGTGTCCAACCTCAACCGGACCAAGCCGGTCAACCTCGCGCTCGGCCAGGGCGAAGAGCCGCTGTACGACCCGGAAGAGATCTACGGCATCATCCCGAGCGATACCCGCAAGCCCTTCGACGTGCGCGAGATCATCGCGCGCGTGGTCGATGGCTCGCGCTTCGACGAGTTCAAGGCGCGCTACGGCACGACGCTGGTGTGCGGCTTCGCCCAGCTCCACGGCTACCCGGTGGGTATCGTCGCCAACAACGGCATCCTGTTCGGCGAATCGGCGCAGAAGGGCGCGCACTTCATCGAGCTGTGCGGCCAGCGCGGCATCCCGCTGCTGTTCCTGCAGAACATCACCGGCTTCATGGTCGGCCGCAAATACGAGAACGGTGGCATCGCCAAGGACGGCGCCAAGATGGTGACCGCGGTGGCCACCGTGCAGGTGCCCAAGATCACCATGCTGATCGGCGGCAGCTTCGGCGCCGGCAACTACGGCATGTGCGGCCGCGCCTACAGCCCGCGCTTCCTGTGGATGTGGCCGAATTCGCGCATCAGCGTGATGGGTGGCGAACAGGCGGCGAGCGTGCTGTCCACGGTGCGTCGCGACGGCATCGAGGCCAAGGGCGGCGCCTGGAGCAAGGAAGAAGAAGAGGCTTTCAAGGCGCCGATCCGCGAGCAGTACGAGTTCCAGGGCCATCCCTACTACGCCACCGCGCGCATGTGGGACGACGGCGTGGTCGACCCGGCGCAGTCGCGGCGCATCCTGGGCTTGTCGCTCTCTGCCGCGCTCAATGCGCCGATCCAGCCGACGAAGTTCGGCGTGTTCCGGATGTAATCGGCGTTCAGAAATTGTTCGGGTGGTCAAGTCAGGGGGCGCGATGGTCTCGATCGATGACGCGCGAAAGCAGTGGTTCGCACTGATTCGGAAGGCTGAGGCTGGCGATAACGTGACGATCACGCGGGGTGGAAAGCCCGTGGTAGTCGTCCTGTCGGCCGAAAAGTACGAACGAATTCGGCGACCGGCATCATCATGGATGGATTCGCTGGATGACTGGCGTGCGGGGGTCTCCCAAGACTTTCAGGGCCTCACTGGCGCCGAATTGGCCGCTGTTCGTGAATGGGACCAAAGTCCACCCAAGAAAGTCTGAAACGCCCACCGAGGCGAGGAGACACGATGTACGAAACACTGGAAATTCAACGTGAAGCCGGCGTGGCGACGATCTGGATGAACCGTCCGGACGTGCACAACGCCTTCAACGCGCAACTGATCGCCGACCTCACCACCGCCTGCGTCGCGCTCGATGCGGACGACTCGGTGCGTGCGGTGGTGCTGGCCGGGCGCGGCAAGAGCTTCTCGGCCGGCGCCGACCTGAACTGGATGAAGGCCGCCGGCGAGGCGAGCGAGGCGGAGAACTTCGCCGACGCGATGAAGCTCGCCGGCATGCTGCGCACGCTGGCCGAGATGAAGAAGCCCACGATCGCGCGCGTGCACGGCGCGGCGCTGGGCGGTGGCATGGGGCTGGCGAGCGCTTGCGACATCTGCATCGCGGGGGACAGGGCGGTGTTCGCCACCTCCGAGGTCAAGTTCGGGATCATCCCGTCGGCGATCAGCCCCTATGTGATCCGCGCCATCGGCGAGCGCCAGGCCTATCGCTACTTCCAGACTGCGGAGCGCATCAATGCCACGCGTGCGGCGGCGCTGGGTCTGGCGCACGAAGCGGTGGCGACCGAGGAACTGGACGCCAAGGTGAGCGAAGTGGTCGAGGCCCTGTTGCAGGGTGGCCCGAAGTCGCAGGCCGCGGCCAAGGACCTGATCCGCGCGGTGGCCAACCGGCCGGTGAGCGACGCGGTGGTGGAAGACACCGCGCGCCGCATCGCCAGTCTGCGCGTGACGCCCGAGGCCAAGGAAGGCCTGGCCGCCTTCCTCGACAAGCGCCCTGCGGCGTGGATCAAGCAGGGCTGAGGCGCGGACGGGCTGTGGCCGGCAAGCGCACGGACCGCGCTGCCAGCCGCGTCTGACGAACATCCGGGGACACCGCCATGGACGCCTACGCTTTCAGTAGCTGGCCGACCGAGCTCACCGCGTTGCTCGACTGGAGCGGCGTGCCGCTCGACATGGCCTCGCTCGCGGCATTGGCGGCAGGCCTGGGTTGGGCGAGCGGGTTGCGGCTGTATGCGCTGGTGTTCGTGCTCGGTGCGCTCGGCCGCTTCGGCGGCGTGCAGTTGCCGGGCGGGCTGGAGGTGCTGACCCATCCGCTGCTGCTCGGGGTGTCCGGGGTGATGCTGTTCGCGGAGTTCTTCGCCGACAAGCTGCCCTGGTTCGATTCGATGTGGGACGCGGTGCATACCTTCATCCGCATCCCGGCAGGTGCGGCGCTGGCGGCTGCGGTGATGGGCGACCAGAGCGGCGCGCTGCAGGTGGCGGCGGCGCTGGCCGGTGGCACGCTGGCGGCGGGCACGCACTTCGCCAAGGCGGGGGCGCGGGCGGCGATCAACACCTCGCCCGAGCCGGTGAGCAACGTCACCACCTCGCTCGGCGAGGACGCGATGTTCGCCGGCGGGTTGTGGATGCTGCTGCAGGAGCCGCTGTGGTTCCTGGTGGCGCTGGTGGTGTTCGTGGTGCTGGCGGTGGCGCTGATCGCGGTGCTGTGGCGCTTCCTGCGGCGCGTGTTCCGCCCGCGATTGCGACCGGCGCATCCTGAGTTGCCCGCGCCGTGATGGCTGCAAAGTTCGCAAAGACCGATTTCTGAATTCCGACAAGAAGCTGGAGACGACATGTTCGACAAGATCCTGATTGCCAATCGCGGGGAAATCGCCTGCCGCGTCATCAAGACCGCCCGCCGCATGGGCATCAAGACCGTCGCGGTGTATTCCGAGGCCGACGCCAACGCGCGCCACGTGCGCCTGGCCGACGAGGCGGTGCTGATCGGGCCGGCGGCGGTCCGCGAGTCTTATCTGGTGATCGACAAGATCATCGCCGCGGCCAAGGCCACCGGCGCGCAGGCCATCCACCCCGGCTATGGCTTCCTGTCCGAGAACGAGGACTTCTGCCACGCCTGCGAGCGCGAAGGCATCGTCTTCATCGGCCCGCCGGTGTCGGCGATCCGCGCCATGGGCTCGAAGTCCGAAGCCAAGAAGCTGATGGAAGCGGCCGGCGTGCCGCTCACCCCCGGCTACCACGGCGACGACCAGGAGCCGACGTACCTGCACCAGCAGGCCGACGCCATCGGCTATCCGGTGCTGATCAAGGCCGCGGCCGGCGGCGGCGGCAAAGGCATGCGCCTGGTCGAGCAATCCGCGGACTTCATCGACCTGCTCGCCTCGTGCAAGCGCGAGGCCATCTCGAGCTTCGGCGACGACCACGTGCTGGTCGAGAAGTACATTACCAAGCCGCGCCACATCGAGATCCAGGTCTTTGGCGACACCCACGGCAATGTCGTGTATCTGTTCGAGCGCGACTGCTCGGTGCAGCGCCGCCACCAGAAGGTGCTGGAAGAAGCGCCCGCGCCGGGCATGACGCTCGAGCGCCGTGCGGCGATGGGCAAGGCCGCGGTCGATGCGGCCAAGGCCGTAGGCTACGTCGGTGCCGGCACCGTCGAGTTCATTGCGAGTGAAAGCTTCACGCAGGACGGCTCCTTCTACTTCATGGAGATGAACACCCGCCTGCAGGTCGAGCACCCGGTCACCGAGATGATCACCGGGCTCGACCTGGTCGAGTGGCAGTTGCGCGTGGCCTCGGGCGAGAAGTTGCCGCTGGCGCAGGAGCAGCTGCAGATCCGCGGCCATGCGCTCGAAGCGCGCATCTACGCCGAAGACCCGGCCAAGGGCTTCCTGCCCTCTACGGGCCGCCTGGTGCACCTGGCGCCGCCGGCCGAGGGGCTGCACGTGCGCGTCGACACCGGCGTCGAGGAGGGCGACGAGATCAGCCCGCACTACGACCCGATGATCGCCAAGCTGATCGTGTGGGACATCAACCGCGACCGCGCGCTCGCCCGCATGCTGCAGGCCCTGGCCGACTACCGCGTGGTGGGCGTGGCCAACAACATCGAGTTCCTGTCGCGCCTGACCGCCTGCCCGGCCTTCGCCGGCGCCGACCTCGACACCGGCCTGATCGAGCGCGAGAAGGCCTACCTCTTCCCCGCCGAGGAAGGCGTGCCCGACGAGGTGCTGCAGATCGCCGCGCTCGCCGAGCTGCTGCGCGAGACCGCGCTCGCCGACAAGCGCGCCCAGCGCACCGCCGACGCGCGCTCGCCCTGGCACGCCCGCGACGGCTGGCGCATGAACGCCACCGCGCGCCGCACCTTGCTGTTCCGCGCCGGCGAGACCGAGCATGCGGTCGACGTCGCCTACCTGCCCGGTGCTTACCGGCTGACGATCGATGGCCGCAGCGTCGAGGCGCGCGGCGAGCTGAATGCGCGCGGCCTGCTGCGCGTGGAGCTCGACGGCACGCGCATGGACGCCACCGTGATCGCCGCCGCCGGCCGCCGCCACGTCTTCGCCAAGGGCCGCGCCTGGCAACTGGCCGCGGTCGATCCGCTGCACCACGGCGGCGAGGGCGGTGGTGCCGAGGGCGGCCTGCTGGCGCCGATGCCGGGCAAGGTCATCGCCCTGGTCGCCGCCGAGGGCGCCAAGGTGGAGAAGGGCGCGCCGCTCTTGATCCTGGAAGCGATGAAGATGGAGCACACCATCACCGCGCCGTCCGCCGGCACGGTCAAGGCCTTCCGTTTCGGCGTCGGTGATCAGGTGGGTGACGGCGCCGAGCTGGTCGAGTTCGAGGTTGCCGCCTGAGCGATCCGCAAGTCACGAACGAACTGGATGGAAGGGCGCGCGACCCGGCCGCAAGAGCCGGCGCGCCCTGCATGGAGAGGAGATGAAACACGATGAGCAGTAAGCAGAGCTACGTCCACGGCGCATCCGCCAAGCCCTTGATCGGCCAGACCATCGGCCGCTTCTTCGACGAGGCCTGCGCCCGCCATGCCGAGCGCGAGGCGCTGGTGGTGCGCCATCAGAACGTGCGTCTCACCTACGCGCAGCTCAAGAGCCGCGTCGACGCGCTCGCCTGCGGCCTGATGCGCCTCGGGCTCGAGCCGGGCGAGCGCATCGGCATCTGGTCGCAGAACAACCTGGAGTGGGCACTGACCCAGTTCGCCAGCGCCAAGGCCGGCCTGGTGCTGGTGAACATCAACCCCGCCTACCGCCGCTCCGAACTCGAGTACGCGCTCAACAAGGTCGGCTGCCGCGCGCTGGTGCTGTCGCCGGCCTTCAAGACCAGCAACTACCTCGAGATGATCGCCGACCTCGCCCCCGAGCTTGGCCACTGCGAGCCGGGCCTGCTGCGCAGCCACCGCCTGCCCAGCCTGGAGATGGTGATCCGCATGGGCTCCGACACCTCGCCCGGCATGCTCAACTTCGACGACTTGCTGCGCGCGCCCAGCCGCGAGGAGTTGACCGCGCTCGCCGTGCTGTCCGAAAAGCTGCAGTTCGACGACCCGATCAACATCCAGTTCACCTCCGGCACCACCGGCCACCCCAAGGGCGCCACGCTGTCGCACCACAACATCCTCAACAACGGCTTCTTCGTCGGCGAGGCGATCAAGCTCGTGCCGGGCGACCGCCTGTGCATTCCGGTGCCGCTCTACCACTGCTTCGGCATGGTGATGGGCAACCTCGGCTGCCTGACCCACGGCGCCACCATGGTCTACCCGGCCGAGGCCTTCGAGCCGCTGGCGGTGCTGGAGACCGTGGCGCAGGAGAAATGCACCGGGCTCTACGGCGTGCCGACGATGTTCATCGCTGCGCTCGACCATCCGCGCTTCGCCGAGTTCGACCTGTCCAGCCTGCGCACCGGCATCATGGCCGGCAGCCCGTGCCCGATCGAGGTCATGAAACGGGTGATCGACAAGATGAACATGGCCGAGGTGACCATCGCCTACGGCATGACCGAGACCTCGCCGGTGAGCTTCCAGAGCGGCACCGATGACCCGATCGACCGCCGCGTGTCCACCGTCGGGCGCATCCAGCCGCATCTCGAGGTGAAGATCGTCGACAACGAGGGCCGCATCGTACCGCGCGGCCAGTCGGGCGAGCTGTGCACCCGCGGCTACTCGGTGATGCTCGGCTACTGGGGCGACGAGGCCAGGACGAAGGAGGCGATCGACGCCGGCGGCTGGATGCACACCGGCGACCTCGCGGTGATCGACGACGAGGGCTACTGCAACATCGTCGGCCGCATCAAGGACATGGTGATCCGCGGCGGCGAGAACATCTATCCGCGCGAGATCGAGGAGTTCCTCTATGCCCACCCCAAGGTGCTCGACGTGCAGGTGGTGGGCATCCCGGACGAGAAGTTCGGCGAGGAGCTGTGCGCCTGGCTCATCCTGCGCGAGGGCGAGCGCCTGTCGGAGGACGAGGTGCGCGAGTATTGCAAGGGCCAGATCGCGCACTACAAGATCCCGCGCTACATCCGCTTCGTCGACAGCTTCCCGATGACGGTGACCGGCAAGATCCAGAAATTCCTGATCCGGCAGAAGATGAAGGAGGCGCTCGGGCTGGATGAGACGAAGACTGCCTGATGAAGAGGACCGACCCATGACCGTATCGAAGCTTCCCGCCGCCGTCCGCATCGTCGAGATGGGCCCGCGCGACGGCCTGCAGAACGAGAAGCAACTCGTCTCCACCGACACCAAGCTCGAGCTGGTGCGCCGCCTCGAGCGCGCCGGGCTGAAGGCGATCGAGACCACCTCCTTCGTGTCGCCCAAGTGGGTGCCGCAGATGGGCGATAACGCGGAGCTGCTGCCGCGCGTGCTCGCCGCCGCCGCGCCCGGCGTCGCCTACCCGGTGCTGACGCCCAACCTCAAGGGCTTCGAGGCCGCGCTCGCTGCCGGGGCGAAAGAGGTCGCGGTGTTCGGCGCCGCCTCCGAGTCTTTCAGCCAGAAGAACATCAACTGCTCGATCGCCGAGTCGCTCGCGCGCTTCCGCCCGGTCACCGAGGCGGCGCATGCGGCCGGCGTGCGCGTGCGCGGCTATGTCTCCTGCGTGGTCGGCTGCCCCTACGAGGGCGCGATCGCGCCGCAGGCGGTGGCGGACGTGGCGGCGACGCTGATGGACATGGGCTGCTACGAGGTCTCGCTCGGCGACACCATCGGCGTCGGCACGCCGGCGAGCATCCAGCGCATGCTGGAGGCGGTGGCGAGGCGCGTGTCGGTCGACAAGCTCGCCGGGCACTACCACGACACCTATGGCATGGCGGTGGCCAACGTCTATGCGTCGCTGGAAATGGGCGTGGCGGTGTTCGACGCCTCGGTCGGCGGGCTGGGCGGATGCCCTTATGCGGCGGGCGCTTCGGGGAACGTTGCCACCGAGGACGTGGTCTGGTTGCTCAACGGGCTCGGCATCGACACCGGCATCGATCTCGACGCGCTGGTCGACACCGCCGCCTGGATCAGCGCCCAGCTCGGCCGCGAGCCGGCCTCGCGCGTGGCGCGCGCGGTGCTGGCCAAGCGCGCGAAGTCCGCCTGCGGCTGACCCCGCCGCGGCTGGCTCGTCTTGCCGCGACTCGTTCATAATCGGCCCGGCACGCAAGGAGGCCGCGCGCACGCATGCGCGGCCCGCAACCGACAGAGACCGTTTCGATGAGTGTTCCCTCCCCCTGCATCAACATCTGCAACATGAGCCCGCAAACCGGCTGGTGCGAAGGCTGCCAGCGCACGATCGACGAGATCACGCGCTGGAGCCGCACGACCGACGACGACCGCCGCGCCATCCTCGCCGCCGTGGCCGAGCGCCGCGAATGGCTGGCGGACGCCGCCCAGGCCGGGGAGACGCGCGCATGAGCGGCGACGCGCTCTGTGTCGGCGTGTGCATGATCGACTGGGACGCGGGCGTGTGCCTGGGTTGCGGTCGAACCGCGGACGAGATCAACGGCGTGCCGGTAGCGCCGCCGCCCGCGGCGCTCCGGCCCGACGACAAGCCCGTGCCGCTGCCGCCCAACGTCGCCGCGCAGGTCGGGGAGGGCAGCGATTGAGCACGCAGCCCCGCCTGCCCGACACCGTCCAGGTCTTCGAGCGCGGCTGGCTGTCGGCCAACAACGTGCTGCTGTTCGACGGCACCGAGGCGACGCTGGTCGACAGCGGCTACGTCACGCACGCCGGGCAGACGGTGGCGCTGGTGCGCGCGGGGCTCGACGGCCGCCGGCTCGGTCGCCTGATCAACACCCACTCGCATTCCGACCACATCGGCGGCAACGCCAGTGTGCAGCGCGCCTTCGGGTGCACGATCACCGTGCCGGTGGGCATGGAGCGGGCGGTGGAAAACTGGGACGAGGCCGCGCTGCTGCTCAGCACCGCGGCTCAGTCCGGCGAGCGCTTCACGTTCGATGCCACGCTCGCTCCGGGCGATCGCTTCGTCGCCGGCGAGCTCGAATGGCAGGCCATCGCCGCCCCCGGCCACGACATGGACGCGCTCGCCTACTACAACCCCGAGCGCCGCATCCTGATGTCGGCCGATGCGCTGTGGCGCGACGGCTTCGGCATCCTGTTCGCCGACGTGCTCGGCACCGGCGACGGGCTGGGCGAGGCGCGGCGTACGCTGGAAGCCATTGGCCGGCTCGCGGTCGACGTCGTCATCCCCGGTCACGGCGCACCCTTCGCCGAGTTCGACGACGCGCTGGAGCGCGCCTTCGCCCGCATCCGCGCCTTCGAGGCCGACGGCGCGCGCATGGCGCGCAACGCCATCCGCGCCTGCGTCACCTTCAAGCTGCTCGAGGTGCGCAGCATGGCGCTCGACGAGTTGCCGCGCCACCTCGACGAGACGCCGCTCTACCGCGAGGCGAACGCGCGCTTTCTGGGGCTCGATGCCAATGCACTCGCCGGCTGGCTGGTGGGCGAGCTCGAGCGCGCTGGTGTGGCGCAGCGGAAGAACGGCTGCCTCGTCGCCGCATGATCGGGGTTTTCCCCGGGAATGAAGTCGTGTCATTGATCTGCAACAAGCGGATACAATCACGCGTCTTTATTCCGGAAAACAGCAAATGCAAGCGACTGTCGATTGGATCAACGGCTGGGTGTGGAGCCCCGCCCTGGTTTATCTGTGCCTGCTGATCGGCCTCTACTTCTCGATTCGCACCCGTTTCATGCAGGTGCGTCATTTCGGCGAGATGCTGCGCGCGATGCGCCGTGGAGAGAGCTCCGAAGCGGGCGTGTCGTCCTTCCAGGCGCTGACCATCGCGCTGTCGGGCCGGGTCGGTACCGGTAATATCGCGGGCGTTGCCACGGCGATCGGCTTCGGAGGCCCGGGGGCGATCTTCTGGATGTGGATGGTGGCCTTCCTCGGTGCCGCCACCGCCTACATCGAATCCGCTCTCGGCCAGATCTACAAGATCGAGCACCATGGCCAGTACCGTGGCGGTCCGGCCTACTACATCGAGAAGGGCCTGGGCTGGCGAGTGTACGCGATCGTGTTCGCGGTCGCCACGATGATCGCGTGCGGCTTGCTGCTGCCCGGTATCCAGACCAACAGCATCGCGGCCAGCATGGAAAATGCCTTTGGCGTGGCGCCGGCGGTCACCGGTACCATCATCGTTATCCTGCTCGGCCTGATCATCTTCGGTGGCGTGCGCCGCATCGCGCAGGTCACGCAGATCGTGGTGCCGTTCATGGCGCTGGGCTACATTCTGGCTGCGGCTGTGGTGGTGCTGCTCAACATCGAGAAGGTGCCCGAGGTCATCAGCCTGATCCTGTCGTCCGCGTTCGGTCTTGATGCCGGCTTCGGCGCAATGATCGGCCTGGCGATCCAGTGGGGCGTCAAGCGCGGCGTGTACTCCAACGAGGCTGGTCAGGGTACCGGTCCGCATGCCGCCGCGGCCGCCGAGGTGCCGCACCCCGCTGCGCAGGGGCTTGTGCAGGCCTTCTCCGTGTACATCGACACGCTGTTCGTGTGCTCGGCGACCGCGTTCATGATCCTGATCACCGGCACCTACAACGTAACCGGCCCCGACGGCGGGCAGGTCTTCACCGGCCTCGCCAACATCGCTGCCGGTACGGGCTTCACGCAGGCCGCGATGGAGCAGGTACTGCCCGGCTTCGGTGCGGTGTTCGTGGCGATCGCGCTCTTCTTCTTCGCCTTCACCACGGTACTCGCCTACTACTACATTGCCGAGACCAACCTGGCCTACCTCACCCGCAACCTGCGTTCCGAAGTGCTCATCTTCGTGCTGCGCGTGGGGCTGATCGGATCGGCGCTTTACGGCTGCGTGCGCACCAGCGATCTGGCCTGGGGGCTGGGCGACATCGGCGTGGGCGTCATGGCGTGGCTCAACCTCGTTGCGATCATCGTGCTGCAAAAGCCGGCCCTGCTCGCGCTCAAGGACTACGAGGCGCAGCAGGCCAGGGGGCGGGCGATTCCCGAGTTCGACCCGCGCCCGCTCGGCATCGAGAACGCCGAGTTGTGGGTGGCGCGCGCCGACAAGCGCAAGCGCGCAGGCTGATCCTGCGCACGCGGGCCCCGTGCCCGCATGTGCGACCGGCCCGCCGACGCTGGGGTATAGTGTTGGCGGGCTTTTTCATGTGCGGGACCGATGCAGATCGTACTCATCAGCGGGCTTTCGGGTTCGGGCAAGAGCATCGCGCTCAACGTGCTCGAGGATGCCGGCTTCTATGTCGTAGACAATCTCCCTTCCGCGCTGCTGCCGGCGCTGGTGGCGCACCTGCGCGACGCGGGCTGGCGGCGCATCGCGGTGGCCATGGACATGCGCTCGGGCGCCAGCATCGAGGGCCTGCCCGGGTTGGTCGAGGCGCTGCGCACCGAGGTGAGCGATCTGCGCTTCATCTTCCTGGATGCGCGCGACGACACGCTGATCGCGCGCTTCTCCGAGACCCGTCGCCGCCATCCGCTCGCGTTCGACGACGTGAGCCTGGAAGAGGCCATCCAGCGCGAACGGGATGCGCTCGAATGCATTGCCGAACTCGGCCATCGCATCGACACCAGCGACATGCACCCCAACACGCTGCGCGCCTGGGTGAAGGACTTCATCCAGATGTCGGCCGCACAGGGCATGACGCTGATGTTCGAGTCCTTCGGCTTCAAGTACGGCATTCCGCTCGACGCCGACCTGGTGTTCGACGTGCGCTGCCTGCCGAACCCGCATTACGACCCGAAGCTGCGCCCGCTCACCGGGCGTGACCAGCCGGTGATCGACTTCCTGCAGCAGGTGCCCGAGGTCGCGCGCATGAGCCAGGACATCCACGATTTCATCGCGGGCTGGCTGCCCGCCTACCTGCGCGACAACCGCAGCTATCTCACCGTGGCCATCGGTTGCACCGGCGGCCAGCATCGCTCGGTCTATATCGCCGAATGGCTGGCGGCGCGTTTTCGCGGCCAGCTCGACGTGATCGTGCGCCATCGCTCGGCGGCGCGGCGTGCGGCGGACCGCGCAGCGGGGAGCGTGGATGCGCCGGAGAGCGGTAAGGACGCGTGAGGCGGTTTCTGGCCCAATGGTGCGGTCTGTTGCGTGCCGGCGACGTGTTCGTGGCGCTGGCGGGGCTGCTCGTGTGCGTATATGCGCTGCTGAGCCTGTGGCGCGGCGGCGCGCCGGATGGCGCGGTGGTTCGTGCCGGGGGCAAGGTGGTCGCCGAGGTCGATCTCGCGCGCGAGCGCTTCATCGAGGTGCCCGGACCGCTCGGCGTCACGATCATCGAGATCCAGCCCGGCCGGGCGCGTGTGGCTTCGGACCCCGGGCCACGGCAGTATTGCGTGCGCCAGGGCTGGCTCACGCAGGCGGGCGCGGTCGCGATCTGCGCGCCCAATCAGGTCAGCCTCAGCCTCACCGGCAGGGCGGCGGATTATGACTCCCTCAACTATTGAGCTCGTGCCCACGCGCGAGGATCGCCGCATCGCGCGTCATGCGGCGGCCGCGATCGTGCTGACCGTGGCCGAGGCGGCCATTCCCCTGCCCTTGCCGGGCATCAAACCCGGGCTGGCGAACATCGTCACGCTCGTCGTGCTCGCGCGCTGGGGCTGGCGCGAGGCGGTGTGGGTGTCGCTGCTGCGGGTGCTGGCCGGCAGCCTGCTGCTCGGGCAGTTCCTCGCGCCGGGTTTCTTCCTGAGCTTGTCGGGGGCGCTCGCCAGCCTGCTCGTGCTGGGCCTGGCGATGCACTTGCCGCGGCGCTGGTTCGGTCCGGTGAGCCACAGCATTCTGGCCGCCTTCGCGCACATCGGCGCGCAGCTGCTCGTGGCGCGCCTGTGGCTGGTGCCGCACGACGGGGTGTTCTACCTGCTGCCGGTGTTCGCGCTCGCTGCCGTGGTGTTCGGGCTTGCGAACGGCCTGGTTGCCGCTCGCCTGCTGCGCGAGCTGAGCCCGGCTGCAGCGCCTCAGGGGCGGGGCGCGGAACCGCACTGACAGAAGCCGCTGGGGACCGGGTGCACGCCCCCGCATGCGCTCGCGCCGGGGGGCGTGGCAAGGCGGCGCCTTGCCTGCAAGGTGTCAACTGCGGCGGGCTGCGAACCAGTCGAGCAGGCGCTGCCAGCCGTCCTCGGCCTCGGCCTTGCGATAGCTTGGCCGGTAGTCGGCGTGAAAGGCGTGCGGGGCGTCCGGATAAACGTGGAGCGTGCTCGGGCTGTCCGCTTGCTGCAGTGCCGCGCGCATCAGCTCGACATCTTCGAGGGGAATGCCCTGGTCCTGTCCGCCATAAAGGCCGAGCACCGGCGCGTGCAGCGCAGCGGCCACGTCGATCGGGTGGCGCGGGGTGTTGTCCGAGGGCAGGCCACGCACACGGCCATACCATGCGACCCCGGCCTTGAGCGCCGGGTTGTGCGCGGCATACAGCCAGGTGATGCGACCGCCCCAGCAAAAGCCGGTGATCGCGAGCCAGTCTGCTGCGCCCCCGTTGGCCCGGGCCCAGTCCGCGCAGGCGTCCAGGTCGCTCATGACCTGTGCGTCGGGGACCTTGGAGACGATGTTCTGCAGGATGTCGCCGATGCTCTCGACGGTGCGTGGGTCACCCTGGCGGAAGAAGAGCTCGGGTGCGATCGCGAGGTAGCCCTGATGGGCCAGGCGGCGGCAGACATCGCGGATGTGCTCGTGCACGCCGAAGATTTCCTGTACGACCAGGACCACCGGCGCGGCACCGGCCTTGGCGGGACGGGCGTAGTAGAGCGGCAGTGCGCCGTCCTTGACCTCGATCGTGGTCTCGCCCGTGTCCAGCCCCGCTGCGTCGGTGCTGATTGCCGTGCTCGCCTGCACTGGCTGCACCGCCAGCGCAAAGCCGGCCGCGGCGAGCGTGGTGACGAAGGCGCGGCGATCGAGTCGGGCGGAGGGGAGCAGGCTGTCGAAATCGGCCTGTTCGTCGGCGACAGGGGTCGGGTCGAGGAGGGGGCTGCGGGTCATGAGGCGTGTCTCCAGTAGTGCTTCGGCTTTAGAACAGCTCTAAAAGTGAAGCACGCGGGGCCGCCGAAGGCAAGCCGTCCGGAGACAAGCGTTCCCGCCGGAGGGCGGGGGCGGGCGCTGCTGCGCCCGCGGTGAGCGATGCTCAGCGCCGACGCGTGTGCGTCGTCGCGGCACCAGCCGGGCGTCCGGGCAGGTGGCGGAAGGTGATCCGGCCCTTGCTCAGGTCGTAGGGCGACATCTCGAGCGAGACGTTGTCGCCGGCGATGATGCGGATGTGGTGCTTGCGCATCTTGCCGCCGGAGTAGGCGATCAGGTTGTGTCCGTTGTCGAGCGTCACGCGGTAGCGGCCGTCGGGCAGCACCTCGGTGACGGATCCATGCATTTCGATGAGTTCTTCCTTGGCCATGTTCGGGCTCCTTGTCATTGTGTGAATGCCGCGCGCGTGTGCGACATCGGGCCCGAAGTCCGCCGGTTGCGGAGGAGGGCCGGTCAGGGCTTCATGCCTTTCGGTCAGAACCATGCCCGACCGATGCGGCCGGGAGGCATGCTGCAACTGTGTTGATTCCTGCGCCTTCGTGCAGGACCGGGCAGCGGAAACAGGGAAGGCACGCACCGTGGGGCACGTAGCCGCTGCATCGAACGTTTGGGGAGCATTCGCGCTGCTGCAGCGCAAAATTAGAGGCGCGCAATCAATAACGCGAAAAACGTTCGACCGCGACTATACACCGTTTCGGTGGGTACGGTCCATGCGGGCGCCTGCCCTGTCTGTGCTGCGCAAAGAAAAATGCCCGAACATGTGTCCGGGCATTTTCCTGTTTTTGGTAGGCCGTGCGGGATTCGAACCTGCGACCAACGGATTAAAAGTCCGCTGCTCTACCAGCTGAGCTAACGACCCGAAAAACGAGCGCGTAGTATAGGGGTGCGCGCGGGGTGTGTCAAGCGCCTCTTGTATTTTTTAGTGAGCTCCGTTCGCCGCGGCGCGGGTCGACTTCAGTCCGCACGCATCATCAGCCAGTATTGAAGCTTGAGCGTAAGTGCCGAGCCGGTGATGATCGCCGCCGTGCTGAGCACCGCGCCGAGCGCGAGCGTCGATAGCCCGGTCACGCCCTGGCCGATGGTGCAGCCCAGCGCGGTCACGCCGCCGAACCCCATCAGCAGGCCGCCGCCCATGTGGCGCAGCAGATCGCCGCTGTCGCGGAAGCTCTCGATGCGGAAGCTGCGACTGACGAGGGCGTGCGCGGCCGAGCCGGCGATCACGCCGAGCGCGCTCGCGATGCCGAAGGTGAGGGTGCGGCTGCTGTCGCTCCAGAGCTGCAGCAACTCCAGGGTATAAGCGTAGGGGCCCACGAAGGTGAGCGATTCGGCGCGGCCGCTGTTGGTGGCGATGAAGGCTTCTTCCAGGGTCTCCGGATGCTCGGCGACGTAGCCGACATGAGCGGTCACGTACCAGCCGGCGATTACCGTGGCGCCGATCACGAGCCCGCCGAGGAGCACGTTGGCGCGCCATGCCTCGCGCCTTGCCAGCGCCCATGCGGCCAGCCCGCCACCGGCCAGGGCGGCGGACAGCAGCAGCGCCACGCCCGGCTCGACTCCCGCCGCGGCGAGGAATGCCGGCATGTTCTGAGCGTGGGGCAGCTGGATGGCGACCGGGTCCAGGTAGTGCACGCGCCACACGCCGAACAGGCCGCGCAGCGTCATGGAGGCCCCGATGGCCACGAAGACGAAGACGACGATGGACTTGAGGTTGCCGCCGCCGATGCGGATCAGGGTCTTGCTGCCGCAGCCGGACGCGAGCGTCATGCCGATGCCGAAGCACAGGCCGCCCACCAGGTGCGACAGCCAGATCAGGCGGCTGCTGGTGTAGATCGACTTCGATGCGTCGAAGAGCCCGAGCGCCTGCAGGCTGGCGGTGCCCAGGATGGCGACCGCGCTCGCCAGCGCCCACATGCGCATGCGGGTCCAGTCGCCCATGCTGACGATGTCGGACACCGCGCCCATGGTGCAGAAATTGCTGCGGCTGCCGGCGTAACCGAACACGGTGCCGATGGCGAAGGCGAGCCAGACGATGGTCGAGGCGGAGACGAGCGTGGTGTCCATGCGCTGAGGTGCAGTGTGTCGAAGCTGTGAGCCGGCCCGTGCGGGTTCGTGCGCGAGCCCGGCTATCGAGGGCGGTAGCGGGTGGGGTCGGGCACGCCGGCGGCCTGGAAGCCGGCGGCGCGCAGGCGGCAGGCTTCGCAGCGGCCGCAGGCGCGGCCGTCGTCGTCGGCCTGGTAGCAGGTGACGGTGATGCCGTAATCGACACCGAGCGCGATGCCGCGGCGGATGATATCGCCCTTGGAGAGCTCGATCAGGGGGGCGTGGATGCGCAGCGGCCGGCCCTCGACGCCGGCCTTGGTGGCCAGCCGCGCCATGGCCTCGAAGGCGCGGATGAACTCGGGGCGGCAGTCCGGATAGCCGGAGTAGTCGATCGCGTTGACGCCGATGAAGATATCGCTTGCGCCCAACACCTCGGCCCAGGCGAGCGCGATCGACAGCATCACGGTGTTGCGCGCAGGCACGTAGGTGACCGGGATGCCCTCGCCGGGCGCGCTCGTCGGCACCGCGATGTTCGGGTCGGTCAGCGCCGAGCCGCCGAATTGGCCGAGGTTGACGCTCGCGACCCGGTGCTCGTGAGCGCCGAGCGCTTCGGCGACACGTTTCGCCGCGTTGAGCTCGGCGGTGTGGCGCTGGCCGTAGGCCACCGACAGTGCGTGGGGCTCGAAGCCCATGTCACGCGCGATCGCGAGGCAGGTTGCGGAGTCGAGGCCGCCGGAAAGCAGGACCACTGCGCGGGACGCGGCGGCGGGTGCAGGAGAGCGCGGGAGGTCGGTCATGTCGTGTCGTCGATCGGATGGCCGTGGTCGGCCGATGAACTGGCGGGCGGTGAAGCGCGGGTGGGTTCAACGCCCGCGGGCGTCGTTCCAGAGCACCTTGTGCAGTTGAAGCTGGAAGCGCACGGGCAGGCGGTCGCGCACCACCCACTCGGCCAGGGTGGCGGGGTCGAGCGCATCCGCGACCGGCGACAGCAGCACCTCGCAGCGCCGCTCGAGCGCGTGCTCGGCGATCATCTGCCGGGCCCAGGCGTAGTCCTCGGCGTCGGCCAGCACGATCTTCACTTCGTCGCCGGCACGCAGCAGGGGGATGTTCTCGTAGCGATTCTTCGCCGCTTCGCCCGAGCCGGGGGCCTTGAGGTCCATGATGCGCGCCACGCGGGCGTCGACCAGGGCGATGTCGAGTGCGCCGCTGGTCTCCAGCGAGACCGCGTGGCCGGCATCGCACAGCGCGGTGAGCAGCTGCAGGCAGGCTTTTTGCGCGAGCGGTTCGCCGCCGGTGACGCAGACATGGCGCAGGCCGTGGCTGGCGACCTCGGCGAGGATGTCTTCGAGCGTGCGCGTCGTGCCGCCGCTGAACGCATAGGCGGTGTCGCACCAGGTGCAGCGCAGCGGGCAGCCGGTGAGGCGCACGAAGACCGTGGGCAGGCCGACCCGGGACGACTCGCCCTGGACCGACGCGAATATTTCGGTGATGCGCAGGCGCACGGCCGATGCCGTCGCCGAATCCTTGTCCGGCACCGGCTTAGCGTGTGCCGAGGCGCTGGTGCGCGACCTGGGCGGCGTTGCTTTGCGGGTAGCGCTCGGTCAGCGCCTTGAGGGTGCCGCGCGCGCTGGTGGCGTCGCCCATGGCCTGCTGGCTGTTGGCCAGGCCGAGCATGGCGTCGGGCGCGACATTGTCGCTCGGCCACTTGTCGAGCACGGTCTTGAAATGGCGGGTGGCGCTGGCCACGTCGCGGGTCTGAAGTGCTGCGTTGCCCGCCCAGAAGTGGGCGCCGGCGGTGAATTCGCCCGCAGGGTAGCGGCTGGCGAAGGACTCGAACGCGGTGAGCGCGTCCTTGTGCTTGCCGTCCTTGAGCAGCTTGAGTGCGCCCTGGTAGTCGGCGGACTCCTTTGCCGGGTCGGCTGCGGCAGCAGCCGGGGCGGGCGCTCCACCCGTGCCACCCCCTTCGAGATGGCGCAGGCGGGCGTCGAGGTCGACGTAGAAATCCTTCTGCCGCTGCTTGAGTGTTTCCACTTCATTCATCAGCAGCTCGATCTGGCCGCGCAGGCGTGCCACTTCGGCGCGCAGCTGCTCGTTCTGCATGGCGAGCTCGAGCTGGCCGCGGCTGGTGGTCTCGATCTGTCCCTTCACATCCTGGCGGAGCTGGATGATCTGGTTGCGGGCCTCGGTGTCGCCCCCGAAAAGCTGGGCGTGCACCGGGCCGGCAGAACTCAGGACGAGAAGTGCGGCAAGCGGCAGAAGGCGTTTCATGTCAGGACTCTCTTAGAACTCGCCCGAGTAGAGCATGTCGCCGCGACGGTTCTCGCCGTAGCAGGCTTCGGTGCGATCTTCGCAGCGCGGCTTCTCTTCACCCAGGCTCACGGACTCGATCTGCGATTCCTGCGCGCCCAGCAGCAGCAGCGCCTGCTTGACGACGTCCGACCGCTTCTGGCCCAGGGCCAGGTTGTACTCGCGGCTGCCGCGCTCGTCGGTGTTGCCCTGGATGAGCATGCGCATCTGCGGGTTCTGCACCAGGAAGCGCGCGTGGGCTTCGACCAGCGGGCGGGCCTCGGGCTTGATGACGTAGCTGTCGAAGTCGAAGAACACGCTGCGCTTGGACAGGATGTTGTTCGGATCGGTGAGCGCGGCGATGCCCGAGCCGTCCACGCCCGAGGCGGTGACGGTGGCGACGCCGACGCGGTCCTCGACGGCAGTGCCGGCGGTCTCGGGGCCGGTGCTCGAGCAGGCCGTCAGGGCCAGGGCGAGCAGCGCGGGGAGAATGAGTTTTTTCATAGAGGGTGCTCCAGTACGTGTGTTTGGGACAGCAGTGAGAATGCAGGTACGCGGCTTTTGCGCCGCTTCTAGGATTACCGGATGCGCGGACCCCAGGCGGGTTCGCGGACGTCGGCGGCCTGCACCGTCAGCCGTTGACGGATGCGCCCGTCCGTCGACACCGCCGACAGCACGCCTCGGCCACCGCTGTCGGTGGCGTAGAGGATCATGCGGCCGTTGGGGGCGAAGCTGGGCGATTCGTCGCGAGCCGAATCGGTGAGGATGGTGGTCTGCCGGGTGGCGAGGTCTTGTACCGCGACCTGAAAGCGGCCGGCGTTGCGGGTGATGAAGGCGAGCAGCTTGCCGTCGAACGAGAGCCGCGGCGAGACGTTGTAATTGCCTTCGAAGCTCACCCGCTGGGCGCTGCCGCCACCGGCGGGAATGCGGTAGATCTGCGGGCTGCCGCCGCGATCCGAGGTGAAGTAGATGTGGCCGTCGGCGCCCCAGAACGGCTCGGTGTCGATGCCGGAGGACTGCGCCAGGCGGCGCACGCCGGTGCCGTCGGCGCCGACCGCGTAGAGCTGTGAGCGGCCGTCCTTGGTCAGCACCACGGCGAGCTGGCTGCCGTCGGGCGACCAGGCGGGCGCGGAGTTCGAGCCTTTGAAGTTGGCCACGACGCGGCGTTGCCCGGTGGTGAGCGTGTGCACGTAGATGATCGGCTTCTTCTGCTCGAAGGACACGTAGGCCAGGCGCTGGCCGTCGGGCGACCAGGCGGGCGAGATGATCGGCTCGCGCGAGCGCAGCGCGGTGGCCGCGTTCATGCCGTCGGCGTCGGCGATCTGGAGCTCGAAGTTGGGGCCGGATTTGACCACGTAGGCGATGCGGGTGGCGAAGTAGCCCGGCAGGCCGGTGAGCTTTTCGTAGACGAAGTCGGCGATGCGGTGGCCGACGAGGCGATTCTGCGCCGGCGTCATGGGCAGCGCCATGGCGCCGAGTTCGAGCTGCTTTTGCGCATCGAAGAGGCGGAAGCGCACTTCGTGACGGCCGCCTGCCATGGGGACGAGGCTGCCGGTGAGCACGGCGTCGGCCCCGCGTGCGCGCACCGCGGCGAGGTCCGGGGTGACCGATTCGGGCATCGGCAGCGGGCCGGTGTCGATCAGGGTGAACAGGCCGCTGCGCTCCAGGTCGGCGCGCACCACGTCCGTCACGCTCTGCGGCAGGCGGCCCTCGTTCTCGAAGATCGGGATGATGACCGGGAAGCGCGCCGCGCCGGTGCCGGTGATCTCGATGGACAGCTGAGCCTGGGCGCCCAGCGCGAGGCTGGCGAGCAGGGTGGCGAGAAAGAGGCGGAAGGTATTGAGGATTCTCATGGTCGGGGGCGTTCTCCAGCCGCGAATTATAGACATGGCGGATTCAATCTTCCGCGAGCGGACGGAATTTCAGCTCGAGCGTGCGCTGGAACTGACTGCGGTTGTCGGGCAGCGGCAGCGGGCTCGAGCGCCGGATCGCGCGCTCGATCGCGTCGTCCAGCGCCGCGACGCCCGAGGAGCGCTTGAGCCGTACCTCGAGCACCTCGCCGCTCGGGAGCTGGATGACCTCGAACACCGCCTCGGGGTTGCCGGAGAGGCCGGGCGGGCGCAGCAGGTTGCCGCGCACCTTGGCCGCGATCGCCGCGCGATACTTGTCGATGTCGCCACCCGGTGCGCCGCGCCCGGTGGTGCCCTGAGCCGCAACGCGCGCGCCCTCCTGCGCCATCAGACTGGCCAGGCGTGCCTCGTCGGCGCGCAGCGTTTCCTGCGCGAGGCGCTGCGCCATGTAGTCGTCGAGCGGCTTGGCGGCGGGCTTGGGTTCAGGTTTCGGGGCGGGCTTCGGGGCGGGTTTGGGGGCGGGTTTGGGGGGCGGCTTGGGTTCGGGCTTGGGCTGTGGTTTGGGTTCGGGTTTCGGAGTCGGCTTGGGCTGAGGCTTCGGTGGTTCGGGCTTTTTTTCGGGCGCCTTGGTGGCGATCTCCGGTTTGGGCTCGGGTTTGGGCTGCGGCTTGGGCGGCTCGGGTTTGGGCGCCGGGGCAGGTTTGGGCTCGGACTTGGGCTGGGGTTTGGGCTCCGGCTTCGGGGCCGGCCTGGGTTCGGGCGTGGGCTTCGGGCGCGCGGCCGGAGCCGCTGCGGGCGCGGGCGCGCCGGCCAGGCCGACCTCGAGCGCAGCCGGGGGTGGGCTCTGCCAGCGCACGCCGAAGAACAGGAACAGCGCCAAGGCCAGATGAACTGCGACCGTAAGCCCCAGCGCCGCCCATTTGCCGGGCAGGGCGCGCTGTTCGTGGCGTGCGCCGCTGCGAGCAGCTGCTGCGCTCGCGCTCATCGGCTACTGCCACCCATCTGCGTCTGCAGGCTGATCTTGCGGATGCCCGCCTGGCGGGCGGTCTCGAGCACGTCGATGACCTGCTGGTAGTTCAGGCTGCGGTGTGCGGCGACCAGGAAGGGCTGCTCCGGGTTGGTGGCGATCAGGTCGGCCAGTGTGGTCTGCAGCTGCACGGTCGGCACGGGCTCGGCTTGCGCGCCGGCCTTGCGGATGAGCGAATAGGCGCCCTTCTCGTCGACCTGGATGACGATCGCCTCGGCCGCGGGTGCGGATACCTGGCCCGCGGAGGGTACGTCGATGGTGCCGGTCTGGATCATCGGCGCGGTGACCATGAAGATCACGAGCAGCACCAGCATCACGTCGATGTATGGCACGACGTTGATCTGGTTCATGAGACGGCGTTGACGCATCGTTCGTGCTCCGACCGCTTCAGCGCAGGTTGCGCTGCAGGATGTTGGAGAACTCTTCCATGAAGCTCTCGAAGCGGATGCCGAGGCGGTCGATGTCGTGCGCGAAGCGGTTGTAGGCGACGACCGCCGGGATCGCGGCGAACAGGCCGATCGCAGTGGCGACCAGGGCTTCGGCGATGCCGGGTGCGACCTGGGCCAGCGTGGCCGTGCCGACGCTGGACAAGCCGCGGAAGGAGTTCATGATCCCCCACACGGTGCCGAGCAGGCCGATGTAGGGCGACACCGAGCCCACCGAGGCGAGAAAGGCGAGGTGGGCCTCGAGGTCATCGATCTCGCGCTGATGGGTGGCGCGCATGGCGCGGCGGGCACCGTCGAGGGTCGCGGTGTGGTCGTGGCCCTTGGCGCGCAGCTTGGTGAATTCGCGGTAACCGGACTCGAAGATGCGCTCCATGCCCTCGGCCTGGCTGCGGCTGGCGGATTCGTACAAGGTGTTGAGGTCGCCGCCGCTCCAGAAGTCGCGCTCGAAGCGCTCGGTTTCGGTGCGCGCCTGGCGGATCTGGAAGGACTTGCGGAAGATCCAGTACCACGACACGAGCGATAGCGTGGCCAGCAGTGCCATGACGAGCTGAACGAGGACGCTCGCCTGCGAGATCAGGCTGAGGATGGAGAGGTCGTGGGTGACGGTCATGCGTGGTTTTCGATCGAGAGGTGCAGGGACTGCGGGATGGCGGCGGGTTTGTGGCGGAGCATGTCGATGCAGGCAACGAGGACCCGGGCAGTAAACAAAAGCGTGTCGCCGCGCATCACCGACTGATGGAACACGATGCTGGCGCGGCGCAGGCTTTCGATGCGGGTGCGGACCTCGAGCTCGTCGTCCAGGCGCGCCGAGGCCAGATAGTCGGCCTGCACCGAGCGCACCACGAAGCCGATGTGCTGCTCCGTGAGCAGGACGTGCTGGCTCACGCCGAGCGCCCGCAGCCATTCGGTGCGGGCGCGCTCGCAGAATTTGAGATAGTTCGCGTAATAGACGACCCCCCCGGCGTCGGTGTCTTCGTAATAGACTCGCAGCGTGTGCAGGCCCATGCCGGGGGCACGGTCTACGTGGCCGCGAGCGCCGTCCGCTAGCGCTTGCGCGTCGTCCTGCCGGGGCGAATGTGTCGTGCTGCCTGGTTGCATCGCAGCATTCTAGCCGAGCATCCGGGGGCCGTGAACGCGTGTTGCAATTGTTGATGAATGTTTGCGCTTTCTGCGCTTACTATTTGTTGTAAAAGAATTTTTCGGAAAATATTGTTTGCTGGGCCGGGATCTGTCCGGCGGCTTCGAAGGCAGCGCGGATGGCGCTGCGGATTTGCTGGAAAACGACTGTGGCACTTCCTTTCTTCGCCAAAAAAAACCCTGCGCGCGCGCCTGCTCCGCAAGCGGAGCGGTCCGAGGCCGAGGCGTCCGCGCCTGCGCCGGCCGAGCTCTCCATGCTCGACTTTTCCGAGTCGGGGCATGACGGGCATCTGCTCGAGGCGCAGGAGTCGGTCAGCGGCATCGGCGCCACCTTCGAGGAGGCGGCAGTGCTTTACGCCAACGGCAACGACGACGAGGCGCTCGCCGTCCTCGAGCCCGCAGTCACCGGTGCGGACGCCACCGTGGGCGAGGGCGCCTGGCTGATGCTGCTCGATCTGTTTCGTCTGCTCGGCATGGCCGAGCGTTTCGAGTCGCGCGTCATGGATTACGCGACGCGCTTCGAGCGCTCGC
Organism: Thauera sp. UBA6194; assembly: GCA_002422685.1. Taxonomy (GTDB): domain Bacteria; phylum Pseudomonadota; class Gammaproteobacteria; order Burkholderiales; family Rhodocyclaceae; genus Thauera. Next base: position 49,302 of record DITC01000005.1, read on the forward strand.
CGCCACCCTGGGAGGATCTCTCCGGCATGGGCAGCAGGTCCCGCGCCGGCGCTGCGCCGCTGATCAACCTGAGCGGGCAGTTGTCCGCCAGCGCAGAGCGTCAGTTCGAGCAGATCGCCACGATCGCGCGTCGCAGCGCTGCGGTGCGCATCGATGTCAGCCGGGTCAAGGGCGTGGATGACGGGGGCTGTGCCGTGTGGCGGCGCATGCTCGAAGCGCTGACGCGCGAGCGCATCGAGGTCAGCCTGCTGAACGTGCAGTCACTGGCGAATCTGCTCGAGAAGAAGGTGAGCGTCGGCCGCGCCGAAGCGCGTGATACCTGGCTGCTGCTGCTTGAACTGCGACAGTACACGGGCGATCAGGAAAAATTCGAGAACCTGGCGGTCGATTACGCCGTCACCTTCGAAGAGTCGCCCCCCTCGTGGGAGGAGCGCGGTGGCGCCAGTGTGGCGCGGCAGGCCGAGCTTGCACCGGAGGCGGCCGAGCCGGATTGCTTCGTCTTCGAGGGCGAGCTGACCGGAGCGGGCAACGAGCGGCTCAAGCAGCTCGCCGCGTTCGCGGCCGAGCGCGCGCAGGTCAGGGTGGACTGCGGCCGCCTGCGTCGAGTCGACTTCGTGTGCGCCGGAACGCTGTTCAATATTCTCGTCACCCTGCAGGCTCAGGGTAAACTCGTGAGCCTCGACAACGTCAATGCCATGGTGGCGGGCCTGCTGCGCGTGATGAGCGTGGATACGGTCGCCCGCGTCACCTTGCGCCACTGACCAACGCACAGCCCCGGCTCGGCCGCGGGCGGAGACCATCAATGGAACAATATCGCGGCACCACCATCCTGTCGGTGCGGCGCGGCAACCGCGTCGCCCTCGGCGGGGACGGCCAGGTCACCCTGGGCAACATCGTCATCAAGGCCTCGGCGCGCAAGGTGCGCACGCTCTACAACGGCCAGATTCTCGCCGGTTTCGCCGGTGGCACTGCCGACGCCTTCACCTTGTTCGAGCGCTTCGAAGCCAAGCTCGACAAGCACCAGGGCAACCTGCTGCGCAGCGCGGTCGAGCTCGCCAAGGACTGGCGCACCGACCGCATGCTGCGCCGGCTCGAGGCCATGCTGGCGGTGGCCGACCGCGAGCACTCGCTGGTGATCACCGGCAACGGCGACGTGCTCGAGCCCGAGCAGGGCATCGTCGCCATCGGCAGCGGCGGGGCCTATGCGCAAGCGGCGGCGCGTGCGCTGATCGAGAACACCGAATTCGATCCCAAGGAGGTCGTCTCCAAGGCGCTTTCGATCGCCGGCGACCTGTGCATCTACACCAATCACCACCACACCATCGAAGTGCTGGATTGAGAGCGAACGCATGACCCAGATGACCCCGCCGGAGATCGTCTCCGAACTCGACAAGCACATCGTCGGCCAGGACAAGGCCAAGAAGGCCGTCGCCATCGCGCTGCGCAACCGCTGGCGCCGCGCCCAGGTCGAGGAGCCGTTGCGCAGCGAGATCACGCCCAAGAACATCCTGATGATCGGCCCCACCGGCGTCGGCAAGACCGAGATCGCGCGCCGCCTGGCACGCCTGGCCAATGCGCCCTTCATCAAGATCGAGGCGACCAAGTTCACCGAGGTCGGCTACGTCGGCCGCGATGTGGACACCATCATCCGCGACCTGATGGAGATCGCGATCAAGGACGGCCGCGAGCGCGCGATGAAGTCGGTGCGCGACCGCGCGCTCGATGCCGCCGAGGACCGCGTGCTGGACGCCCTGCTGCCGCCGGCGCGTCCGGTCGGCTTCAACGCCGAAGCCGAGCCGGCGCAGGATTCCGCCACGCGGCAGAAATTCCGCAAGAAGCTGCGCGAGGGCGAGCTCGACGACAAGGAGATCGACATCGAGGTCGCCGCCGCGCCGATGCAGGCCGAGATCTTCGCGCCGCCCGGCATGGAAGAGCTCACCCAGCAGATCCAGGGCATGTTCCAGAACCTCGGCGGGGGCAAGAAGAAGCAGCGCAAGCTGCAGATCCGCGAGGCGCTCAAGCTGCTCGCCGACGAAGAGGCCGCGCGCCTGATCAACGACGAGGAGGTCAAGCTCGAGGCGGTGCGTTCGGTCGAGCAGAACGGCATCGTCTTCCTCGACGAGGTCGACAAGATCGCCGCGCGCAGCGACGTGCAGGGTGCCGACGTGTCGCGCCAGGGCGTGCAGCGCGACCTGCTGCCGCTGGTCGAGGGCACGACCATCTCCACCAAGTACGGCATGATCAAGACCGATCACGTCCTGTTCATCGCCAGCGGCGCGTTCCATCTGTCCAAGCCGTCGGACCTCATCCCCGAACTGCAGGGCCGCTTCCCGATCCGCGTCGAGCTCGAGTCGCTGTCGGTCGAGGACTTCGCCCGCATCCTCACCAGCACCGACGCCTGCCTCGTCCGCCAATATGAAGCGCTGCTCGCCACCGACGGCGTGACGCTCGACTTCACCGACGACGGCATCCGCCGCCTGGCCGAGATCGCCTACCAGGTCAACGAAAAGACCGAGAACATCGGCGCCCGCCGCCTGTACACGGTGATGGAAAAGCTGCTCGAGGAGGTCTCCTTCTCCGCCGGTCGCAGCAGCGCGACGCAGACTGTGGTGGTCGACGCCGCTTACGTCGACGCCCGCCTCGACATGCTCGCCCAGCGCGAGGACCTCGCACGCTACGTACTTTGACCCCCTTCGCCGGCCGCCCCGTCGGCAAAAAATCAATGGGGTCAGACTCGATTGATCCTTGGTCCGATCAATCGAGTCTGACCCCATTGATTTGCTTTCGGGGCGATCTTCGATGGTTCTGCGCCTGAGTGGCCCTCATGTTGATCCGTATTGTCGAAATCCTCTTTCCGTTGTTCTTCATCACCGCGCTCGGCTTCTTCGTCGGGCGGCGGATGAAGCCGGATCTCTCGCATGCCAACAAGCTCAACATGGACGTGTTCGTGCCCGCGCTGGTGTTTGCCGCGCTGGCCAACAAGGCTTTCGACGTCGCCGCCTTTCTGCCGCTGATTGCGGCGGGGCTGGTGGGAGTGGTCGGTTCCGGGCTGGCGGGCTGGGCGCTCGCGCGTGCCACCGGGATCGCCCCCAGGACCCTGGTGCCGCCGCTGATGTTCAACAACTGCGGCAACCTCGGCCTGCCGCTCGCGGTGCTGGCCTTCGGCGAGGCGGCGCTGGCGCCGATGGTGGTGTTGTTCATGGTGTCGAACCTGATCCACTTCTCGTTCGGTGCATGGTTGCTCGATCACCGAGTGCGCTTCTACATGCTGTGGCGCGTGCCCTCGGTGATGGCGACCATGCTCGGTCTGGCGGTGAGCCTGAGCCAGTTCGACGTCTGGCCGCCGCTGCTGATCGCGATCCGCATGCTGGGCGAGATCTCCATTCCGCTGATGCTCTTTGGCCTCGGCGTGCGCCTGGCGGACTCGCGCATCGGTGCGATCGGCGTCGGCGTGCTCGGCGCGCTTGCGCGGCCGCTGGTCGGCATGGCGCTCGCCTGGGTCGCGATACAGCTGATCGACCTGCCCGCACGCGAGCAGGCGCTCGTGCTCGTGTTCGGCGCGCTGCCGCCGGCGGTGCTCAACTTCATGTTCGCCGAGCGCTATCAGCAAGAACCCGACAAGGTCGCTTCGATGGTGCTGATCGGCAATGTGGCTGCGGTGGCGTTTCTGCCGATCGCGCTGGCGCTGACGCTCGATTGAGCTGCGTGTGTCGATATTTCCACTGGACGAGCGAAAAAAGACCGTCTCGAGATCGAAACATTCATGAAGCCTGTGGCAGACTTGAGACGTTTTGCGGCTTCGCCAGGATTGAAAGGAACATGAAGCAACGCGGCTTTACCCTGCTCGAACTGCTGGTGGTGATGGTCATCATCGGCCTGCTGGCCGGCTATGTCGGCCCACGCTTCTTCTCCCAGATCGGCAAGTCCGAGGTCAATGCCGCGAAGGCGCAGATCGACGCCTTCGAGAAGGGCCTGGATCAGTACCGCCTCGATGTGGGGCGTTACCCGTCCTCCGAGCAGGGGCTGCAGGCGCTGATGACAGCGCCGGCGGGCGAGTCGCGCTGGCAGGGGCCGTATCTGCGCAAGGCGGTGCCGGCCGACCCCTGGGGTAACGCCTACCGCTACCGCCACCCCGGCGAGCATGGCGAGTACGACATCTTTTCGTACGGTGCGGACGGGCAGCCCGGCGGGGACGCCACGAACGCAGACATCAATAACTGGTAAGGCGGATTTTTCGTGCGCTACCGGGTGAAGGCGATCGGCTCCGACGCGCGGGTCGTCGACACCGAGCTGGATGCGCCCTCCGAGGGCGAGGCGCGTGCGCTCGCCATTGCGCGCGGGCTGGTCGTGCTCTCGCTCACGCGCGCAGGCCGGGTCGGCGGCGGGCGCGCGCGCTTCCCGCTGCTGCTGTTCAATCAGGAGCTGCTCGCCCTGCTGCGTGCCGGCATCCCGCTCGCCGAGGCGGTCGCCGCCTTGTCCGAGAAGGAGACGCGCGCGCCGGTGCGCAGCGTGCTGTCCGACATCGTCGCCGCGCTGCGCGAGGGTCAGCCGCTGTCGCGCGCATTGGAACGTGCGCCGCAGGCCTTTCCCGATCTCTACGTCGCCATGATCCGTGCCGCCGAGCGCACCAGCGACCTCGAACGCGCGCTCGAGCGCTACGTCGCCTACCAGCAGCAGGTCGACACCCTGCGCGGCAAGCTGATCAGCGCCGCCATCTATCCCGCGCTGCTGGTCGGTGTCGGCGGACTGGTGGTGATGTTCCTGCTCGGCTACGTGGTGCCGCGCTTTTCGCACATCTACGAAGACGTCGGCAACGACCTGCCCTGGCTGTCGCAGGTGCTGCTCGACTGGGGGCGGCTGGTCGAGGCGCACGCGCTGGGGATGGGTGGCGTGCTGCTGGCCGTGATCGCCGCGCTGGTGCTGGCCGCACGCAGCGAGGCGGTGTGGGCCGCGGTCGGCCGCCAGGCTTGGCGTACGCCCGGTATCGGCGAGCGTCTGCGCGCCTTCGAGCTCGCGCGCTTCTATCGCACGCTGGGCATGCTGCTGTCCGGCGGCATCCCTGCGGTGGGTGCGCTGCGCATGGTGTCGGGCCTGCTGTCGCCGACGCTGCGCGCCAGCCTGCAACTGGCGATCGAGCGCGTGCGCGAGGGCCAGCCCTTCACCGCCACGCTCGCCGCCTGCGGACTGGCGACGCCGGTCGCGCAGCGCATGCTCGCGGTGGGCGAGCGCGCCGGCAACCTCGGCGAGATGCTCACGCGTTCGGCGGAGTTCCACGAAGAAGACACCGCACGCGAGATCGAATGGCTCACCCGCCTGTTCGGCCCGGTGCTGATGCTGGTGATCGGCGGCGCGATCGGCCTGATCGTGGTGCTGATGTACCTGCCCATCTTCCAGCTTGCGGAGAGCATCGGATGAGCCTCACGCCCGAGACCCGTCACGAGCCTTCCCTCGCCCCGGGCGCCAGCGCGCCCGACCAGGCGAAGGCGACGCACGCGCTTGCCGGCTCGCTGCCGCAGGCCGGCGCGGGCGCACTGCGGGCGCAAGCGTTCTCTGCCGCCGAGCTCGCCGCCGCACGCACCGCCGGCAGCCGCCTGCTCGACGCCCTGGCCGAGCGCGTGCCCGACCCCGCCGAGCGCCTCGCCCGCATCGCCGCCACCTGCGGCCTGCCGGTGCTCGGCCACGCCACGCTGATGGCGCGCGCGCCCGATTTTTCCGCGGTCGGCTTCGAGACCGCGGTGCGCCACGACTGCGTCGCCCTGCGCGACGAGGGCGGCGGCCTGGTGCTGGTGCTCGCCAACCCATTCGACAACGACCTGCTCGACGGCCTCGCCGCGCGCCTGATCGAACCTTTCGAGCTGGCGATCGCCGACCGCGATGACCTCTCCGCCTGCCTCGCCCGCCACGAGGACCAGGTGCGGCGCGCCGCCGGCCTGGACGAAGAACGCCAGGGCACGGGCGGTGGCGGCGAGGTCGAGGACCTGTCGCTGCAGCGCATCACCGCCGGCGCCAGCCCGGTGGTCAAGCTGGTCAACTCCACGCTCTACGATGCGCTCAAGCAGGGCGCGAGCGACATCCACCTCGAATCCCAGCCCGGCGGCCTGGTCATCAAGTACCGCATCGACGGCGTGCTGTCGCGCGTCGGCACGGTGTCGGCGGCGGACCTGGCCGAGCAGGCGATCTCGCGCCTGAAGGTGATGGCCGAGCTCGACATCGCCGAGCGCCGCGTGCCGCAGGACGGCCGCTTCAAGGCCCAGGCGGGCGGGCGCGAGATCGACTTCCGCGTCTCCATCATGCCCAGCATCCACGGCGAGGACGCGGTGCTGCGCGTGCTCGACAAGGAACACCTGAGCCGCGAGATGAGCGGGCTCAGCCTGGAGGTGCTCGGCTTCGACGCCGAGGCGCGGCGCGTGCTGCGCCGGCTGGCCAACGAGCCCTACGGCATGCTGCTCGTCACCGGCCCCACCGGCAGCGGCAAGACCACCACGCTGTATGCGGTGCTGGGCGAGACCAACCGCGGCACCGACAAGGTCATCACCATCGAGGACCCGGTGGAATACCAGCTCGCCGGCGTGCTGCAGATCCCGGTGAACGAGAAGAAGGGCCTCACCTTCGCGCGCGGCCTGCGCTCCATCCTGCGCCACGACCCCGATCGCATCATGGTGGGCGAGATCCGCGACGGCGAGACCGCCGAGATCGCCATCCAGGCCGCGCTCACCGGCCACCTGGTCTACACCACGGTGCACGCCAACAACGTATTCGACGTCATCGGCCGCTTCATGCACATGGGCATCGACCCCTACAACCTGGTCGCCGCCTTGAACGGCGTCGTTGCCCAGCGCCTGGTGCGCATCAACTGCCCGCACTGCAGCGAGGACGTCGTGCCCGACCCCGCGCTGGTGGCCGATTCCGGGCTCGGCGACGTGTCCGCCTTCCGCTTCCGCGCCGGCCACGGCTGCGGCCACTGTCGCGGCTCGGGCTATCGCGGCCGGCGCGCGGTGGCCGAGGTGCTGCTGCTCGACGACGAGGTGCGCGAGCTGATCCTCGCCCGCGCCCCGGTGCGCGCCGTGCGCGAGGCCGCATCGCGGCGGGGCTTCCGCAACCTGCGCGCGGCCGTGATCGAACTGGTCGCCGCAGGCGAGACCACGCTGGAGGAACTGAACCGTGTCACGCTCCACGGCTGAGACCCTGCTGCGACTCGAACGCGAGGCCTGGGTGCTAGACGGCCCGGACGGCACGCGCCGCTGCGCGCTCGACGGCGGCGCGCCGGCCGCGGCGCTCGACGCGCTGCAGCCGCCGGCGCCGGCTCGCGGCCGGCCGCTGCGTGTACAACTCGCCGATGCCTGGCTGCGCTATCTCGTGGTGAACTGGCCGCCGGGGCTGCGCACCGCCGGCGAACGTGCGGCCTTCCTCGCCCACCGTTTCGCCGAGGTGCATGGCGTGGCCACGCCCGAATGGGTGGTACAGGCCGATCGCGACGCGCACGACCTGCCGGCGCTGGGTTGCGCCGCACCCGCCGCGGTGATTGCGGCGGTGCAGGGTTTCGCGGCCCGGCACGGCTACACGCTGGCGGGCATCGAGGCGGATTTCGTCGCCACCTACAACCGGCTGCGCGCGCGCTTTCGCGAGGCCGACGGCGAGCCGGCGGCGCTCGCCGTGCTGCACGACGGGCGACTGACCGTCGGCCTGTGGCGCAGCGGCGCATGGCGCGGCGTGCGCAGCCAGTCGGTGCGCGACGACGGGGCGAGTGCCTTGCGCCTGATGCTCGAGGCCTGGGGGCGCGAAGCCGATCTCGTCCATCCGTCTGCCGCCCATGTGGGCGCGCAGCCGGCGCTGGCCGCGGCGGCGCAGGCGGGCCTTGCTCAGTCCGCCCCGTCGTTGGCAGGCGGCGCGAGCGGCGGTGTGCTCCACGCCGCCGGCTACAAGGGCGTCGTGCCCCAAGGCTGGCGCCGCGGCCAGGTGGAAGCCGGGATGAAGGACGCGGGGATCAAGAACGCCGCGATGAACGCCACGGAGCCGCACGCCCGATGAAGCTGCTTTCCAATGCCCCCGCTGCGGTCGATCTGGACTTCGCCCCGGCGCGCCGGCGGCGCCCGGGTGCGCTCGGCTGGGTGCTGCTCGCGATCGGCCTGCTCGCGGCCGGCTTCGCGGGCTACGACATGTGGACGGTCGGGCGCGAGCTCGACGAGCGCGAGGCCCTGGTCGAGCGCCTGCGCACCGAGCTGCGCCGGGAGCGCCCCCGGCAAGCGGTGCGCAACGCGGCGCCGGTCAGCGCCGAAGAGCGCGAACCCGCCGACCGTGTCGCGACCGCGCTCAACGCCGACTGGGCGGCCTTCTTCACCGACCTCGCCGGCGCCAGCCACCCGGAGGTCGCGCTGCTCGAACTGCAGGGCGACGCCGCGCGCGGCAGCCTGCGCATGGTCGGCGAGGCGCAGTCGGTGGAAGCCGCCTTCGCTTACCTCGAGCAGTTGCAGCGCGCCGGCATGCTGCGCGAGGCGCGCATCGACAGCCACGAATGGGTGACCCAGGGGCCGCAGATGGTGGTGCGTTTCGTGCTCACCGCGCAGTGGAGGTCGGCGTCATGACGGCCATGGTGCGTATTCGCGAATCCCTGCGCCGCGCGCTGCGCGGTGCCGGCTGGGCGGGCGCCGCGGGCGGCTTGCTGCTCGCGCTGGCGGTGGCGATCGACCAGCAGGCGGCAAGTTCCTTCGAGGCCCGGCGCACGGCCCTGGCCGCCGAGCGTGCCAGCCTGCTGCGCGGTGGCGAGGCGGCGCAGCCGGTGCGCACCGGCGTCGACCGCGACACGCTGCGCGCCTTCTACGACGGCTTTCCGACGCGGGACGCGCTGCCGGCGCTGCTCTCCGCGCTGCAGGTGCAGGCCGAGACCCATGGCGTGGACATCGACCGCAGCGACTACCGCGTCGCCGACGAGACCGGCGCGCCCCTGCAGCGCGTGGTGCTGAGTCTGCCGGTGCGGGCCGAGTACGGCGCGCTCTACGGCTGGCTGTCCGAGCTCGTCGCCACCACGCCGCACGTGGGCCTGGAGGCCCTGACCCTGCGCCGCGGGGATGCGCGCGGCGGTTTCGTCGAGGGCGAGCTGCGCCTGCTGGTGTTCGTGCGGAGGACACCGGCATGAAGGCACGGCAATGGACCCTGCTGGGCGCGCTCGGGCTGACGTTGGCCGCCACCTGGTGGGCCGCGCAGGTCGAAGAAGACGGTGCCGTCGAAGGCGATGTCGCCGGGGTGGTCGAGCCGGCGACCCGCGCGCAGCGCGCCCCCGCAGCCGCACAGCGCCCGCGCGCGCAGGCGGTGGCCGCGCCCACCGGCGAGCTCGCCATCATCCGCGAGCCCTGGCCGGCCGACGCCGCCACGCTGCTGCAGCCGCCGCTCGCAGCGCAGGCGCAGTCGCGCACCGCGCCGGTGGTGGCGGCGCCGATGGCACCACCCTTGCCGTTCACCTTCATTGGCAGCATCGAGCGCGGCGGCCGTCGCGTCGTGATGCTGATGGAGGGCGAGCAGCTCCATCTGGCGGGCGTGCGCGAACGCATCGGCGAGCACTACCGTGTCGAGCGCGTGACCCCGACACAGATCGAATTCACCTACCTGCCGATGCAGCAACGGCAGGTGCTCGAGACCGGGCAGGACTGACAAGATGAAACAAGACCGAACCAGCAATCTGCGCGCGCGTCCGGCGCTCGTCGTGCTCGCGTTTGCCGCCGCCGGGCTGCTCGCCGGCTGCGCCACGCCGCTCACGGGCATGCCGCACGATGCGCCGCCGGTCGACACCGATCCGATCGCCGAACTGCGCCAGCTCGGCGAGGCCGTCGTCGCCGAGCCCCGTAACGCCGACCTGCGCGCCCGCTATCTCGCCCGGCGCGACGCGCTCGCGGTCGGCTGGCTCAACGAGGCCGAGCGCGCACGTGCGTTCGCGCAGTTCGAGCTGGCCGAGCGCCTGTACCGCGAGGTGCTCAGCATCGAGCCCGCCAACGCGCGCGCGCGCGCCGGCCTCGATACCCTGGTCGACGAACGCCGGCGGCTACAGCGCCTGGACCAGGCCGAAGCCGCCTACGCGCGCGGCGACAGCGCCAACGCCGAGCGCCTGGTGCGCTCGGTGCTGGCCGAAGCCCCCGCCAACACCCGCGCCCGCCGCCTGCTGCGCGAACTCGACGAGCGCCGCCTGCTTCAGCCGCCGGTCGCCGCGCTCGCCGGGCCGCTGGCGAAGAAGGTGAACCTGCAGTTCCGCGACGCGCCGCTGCGCGTGGTGTTCGAGGCCTTGTCGCGCGCCGCCGGGCTCAACTTCGTGTTCGACAGCGACGTGCGCGACGACGCGCTGGTCAGCATCTTCGTGCGCGACACCTCGGTCGACGAGGTCATCAAGCTGCTCACCGCCACCCAGCAGATCGGCCGCAAGCTGCTCAACGCCAACTCGGTGCTGATCTACCCGGCCACGCCCGCCAAGCAGCGCGAATACCAGGAGCTGGTGTCGCGCAGCTTCTACCTCGCCAACGCCGACGTGAAACAGGCGCTCAACCTGATCAAGCAGGTGGTGAAGTCGCGCGACGTGTTCATCGACGAAAAGCTCAACCTGCTGGTCATCAAGGACACCCCCGAGGCGATGCGCCTGGCCGAGCGCCTGATCGCCTCGCTCGACGTGGCCGAGCCGGAGGTGATGCTCGAGGTCGAGGTGCTGGAGGTGAGTCGCAGCAAGCTGCGCCAGATCGGCCTCGAGTTCCCGCAACAGATCGGCTGGGGCGCGATCGATGGGGACAACGTCGGCGAGTTGCGCGACGGGGTGGTCAATCTCAACAACACCGGCGGGCTGGTGCCCTTCGTGTCGAACCCCGCAGCGGTGCTGCGCTTGCGCGCCGAGGATGGTGACACCACCTTGCTGGCCAATCCGCGCATCCGGGTCAAGAACCGCTCCGAGGCAAAGGTGCATATCGGCGAGAAGGTGCCGGTATTCACCACCACATCCACAGCCAACGTCGGTGTCGCGGCCTCGGTCAGCTATTTGGATGTCGGCCTCAAGCTCGATGTCGAGCCGAGCGTGACGCTGGATGACGAGGTGGCCATCAAGGTCGCCCTCGAAGTCAGTAACATCGTTCGCGAAGTTCTTGGACCGCAGGGGTCCGTTGCTTATCGGATCGGTACGCGTAATGCATCGACCACTCTGCGTCTCAAGCATGGCGAGACTCAGGTGCTGGCCGGCCTGATAAATGACGAGGAGCGTGGGACCAACCTGCGCCTGCCGGGGCTGGGCGAGCTGCCGGTGCTCGGCCGGTTGTTCTCGTCTGAACGTGATGAGGCCGCGCGCACCGAGATCGTGCTGCTGATCACCCCGCGCATCGTGCGCAACATCGTCGCCCCGGCCTTCACCCGTGACGACCTCGCCGCCGGCACCGAGGCCTTGGTGGGCGCGGCGCCGCTGCGCATTGGCCCGATGGCGCCCGAGAGCCTGCTGGTGAGCGGCACCGGGCAGCCCGGCGCGGCCGCGGCGCGCCTGGCGGCCACGCCGCTGCTGCCCTCCGGCGAGGCCGAGATCGACCCGGGCAGCGTGGTCGTCGATCTGGTCGCACCCGAAAGCGCGGTGGCCGGGGGCACGCTCACGCTCTCGCTCAAGCTCGACGGTACCGGTGGCCACAACGGCGTGCTGGTCGAGTTCGACTACGACGTCGAGCGCCTGGAGCCGGTCGGCTTCGCGCCCTCCGAGAGCGGGCAGGCCAGCACCGCGCTGCCGGCGGGCAATCTGCCGACCGCAGTGCCGATCGGCTTCAAGGTCAAGGACGCGGCCAGCGGCACCGCCAACGTGCGCATCAACGGCCTGATCTTCGATCTCGGCGGCCGCCAGGTGCCGATCCCCGCCGCGGGCGCGGCGGCGGTGAATATCGTCGCCCCATGATGCAGCGCAGGTGCGGCTTCACGCTCATCGAGCTGGTGGTTACGCTGGCCATCATCGGCGTGCTCGCCGCCGGCGTGCTGCCGCTGGCCGAGTTGGCCGCGCAGCGCAGCAAGGAGTCCGAGCTGCGCACCGTGCTGCGCCAGATCCGCAACGCGCTCGACGCCTACAAGGCCGCCTACGACGAAGGCCGCATCGAGCAGAAGGCCGACGCCTCGGGCTATCCGCCCAACCTGCGCGTGCTGGTCGAGGGCGTGCCCGACGTGAAGGACGAGGAGGGCCGCCGCATCTACTTCCTGCGCCGCCTGCCGCGCGACCCGATGCACACCGACGCCAGCGTCGACCCCGAGCGCACCTGGGGCCGGCGCAGCTACGCCAGCCCGCCCGATGCGCCGCGCGAGGGCGCGGACGTGTATGACGTGTATTCGCTGTCCGAGCGCACCGGCCTCAACGGCGTGCCCTACAAGGAATGGTGAGCGCATGACCCGTCTCGTTTTGCCGCTGCTGCGCCGCGGCTTCACCCTGATCGAGCTGCTGGTGGTGATGGCGATCATCGCCACCCTGCTCAGCATCGCCGCGCCGCGCTACTTCGGCCAGGTCGATGTCGCGCGCGAGAAGGCGCTGCTGCAGTCGCTCGAGGTGATGCGCGACGCGATCGACAAGTTCCGCGCCGACACCGGCAAGTACCCGGCCACGCTCTCCGAGCTGGTCGAGAAGCGCTACCTGCGCAAGCTCCCGGTGGACCCGATCACCGAATCGGCCGAGACTTGGGAGGTCGTGCCGCCGCCCGACCCTGCCGAGAGCGGGGTGTGGGACGTGCGCAGCGGCGCGCGCGGCAGCGGCCGCGATGGCCGTCCGTTTGCCGAGTGGTAGCGCGATGGGCCTGCGGTCCGGCCAGCGCGGCTATACCTATCTGCTGGTGATGTTCCTGGTGGCCGGCATGGGGCTGTTCGCAGCGCGCACCGGCGTGGTGTGGCAGCAGGTGGCCCAGCGCGAGCGCGAGGCCGAGCTGATCGCCGTCGGCGTCGAGATCGCGCGCGCGCTCGCCAGCTACGCGCGCGAAACCCCGGTCGGCACCCCGTCGCGCCCCACCGAGCTCGCCCAGCTCGTCGAGGACAAGCGCTGGCCCACCCCGCGCCGCCATCTGCGCAAGGTCTATCGCGACCCGATGACCGGCACGACCCAGTGGGGCATCGAGCGCGACGGCAATGCGATCCTGGCGGTGCATAGCCTGTCGACGCAGGCGCCGATCCGGCGCGATGGCTTTCCGCCCGAGCTGGGGGATGTGGCGGCGAGCGCAAGCAGCTATGCGGAGTGGGTGTTCAGGGCGGAGGAGGAGTGAGAGCGAGGCGAAGCGCAGACAGCGTGGCGTTGGCAAGTCCGGAGGTCGAAGCCATACTGATCAGTGGATGGAAGCATTGATGAACCAGGAGGTAGCCATGAAGAAGCGTTTGGTCGGTGCCTTGATTGCCGTGCTTGGCGTCGGCGCTGCTGCGAATGTGCAGGCCGTGCCTTTATCCAGTCTGCTGCAAGAAGGTGGCAGCGTCAGCGCGGGTGACAAGCTGTTCGGTGACTGGGTGGTTTCGAGCGCCGTCTCCGTCGATGGCCGGACCTTCGACTACAGCCAGATCCAGGTGACGGCGCTGGAGGAGGAAGGTCAGGACTACGGTCTGGAGTTTGCGCTGGGCAACCAGTTCATCGTGAATTTCAGCGATGGTTCCGGTGATGGCGATGCATACGTCGATTTCACCTTCGGCTTCAGCGTCAGCACGCTTGATCCCGGCATGCGCATCAACGGCGCCATGCTGGAGTTGGGTGGTGCTTCGCTTGGCTGGGGCGGTGGTGGCGATGGCCCGCAGGATGCCGGCTCGTTTGTCGTCGAAAGGATCGGCTCCGAGCAAGGCAGTGCCGACCTGGTCGACGCCATGAGCGTCGAATTCAGTTCCCTGGACGAAGTGTTCACGGAGACCGACGATGATCTGGCAAGTTTCTCGCCCGCGTCGGTGATCTGGGTGGAGAAGAACATTCGCGTCTGGGCGGATGTTTCGGGCGAATCTGCGGGGCTCTTCGGCTTTACGCAGCGTTTCTCCCAGACCAGCGTCCCCGAACCTGCTTCCCTGGCCCTGCTTGGCATCGGTCTCTTCGGCTTGGCAGCTGCGCGCAAGCGGACTTCGTGACGCCGCGCCGCCGCCCGGCTTCACACCCGTGGCGGCGCTTCCTTCTGCCCCATCAGTTTGCCCAGCAGATCCACCGGCACCGGAAACACCAGCGTCGAACTCTTGTCCCCGGCCACCTGGGTCAGCGTCTGCAGGTAGCGCAACTGCATCGCCGCCGGCTCCTGCGACAGCATCTGCGCGGCTTCGAGCAGGGATTGCGCGGCCTGCTTCTCGCCTTCGGCGTGGATCACCTTGGCGCGGCGTTCGCGTTCGGCCTCGGCCTGGCGGGCGATGGCGCGCACCATGCTTTCGTTGAGGTCGATGTGCTTGATCTCGACGTTGGCCACCTTGATGCCCCAGGAGTCGGTCTGCGCGTCGAGGATCTGCTGCACGTCGAGGTTGAGGCGTTCGCGCTCGGCGAGCATCTCGTCGAGCTCGTGCTTGCCGAGCACCGCGCGTAGCGTGGTCTGGGCGAGCTGGCTGGTGGCCATGAGAAAGTTCTCGACCTGGATGATGGCCTTTTCCGGATCGACGACGCGAAAGAACACGATCGCATTGACCTTGACCGAGACGTTGTCGCGCGAGATCACGTCCTGCGAGGGCACGTCCATGGTCACCACGCGCATGTCCACCTTGACCATCTGCTGGATGCCGGGGATCACGATGATCAGGCCGGGGCCCTTTACGCGCCAGAAGCGGCCGAGCAGGAAGATGACACCGCGCTCGTACTCGCGCAGGATCTTGATCGAGGCGACGACGAGGAAGAGCAGTAGCAGAAAGAGCGGGGCAAGCCCGAATTGAAGGTCGATCATGATGGAGTGCTCCCTGGGGTGAGGTGTTGAGTGTCCGGCGGTGATGAGGCCGGATCGACTGCGGCTGACGACGCGCTGGACTGCGCCGCGATCGGGGTGACCGTGAGGGTGAGGCCGTCGATCCGTGTCACGCGCACACCGTCGCCCGGCGCGAGCGCCTGCGCACTGCGCGCGCGCCAGTGCTCGCCATGCACTGCGATCCACCAGTCGCCGTCGTCGGTGGCCCGCTCGACCTTGCCGAGGGCGCCGAGCATCTCTTCGCTGCCGCTCACCACCGGACGGCGCAAGCTGCGTGCAGCCAGGTTGCCGATCGCCAGGATGACCGCCGCGCTGGCCAGCGCCATGCCGACGATCAGTGCGATTGGGATGCCGAAGCCGGGCACGTCCGCATCCATCAGGAACAGGCCGCCGACGACGAAGGCGATGATGCCGCCTACGCCGAGCACGCCGAAGCTGGGCAGGAAGGCCTCGGCCAGCATCAGTCCGGCGCCCACCGCCAGCAGCAGCACGCCGGCCCAGTTCACCGGCAGCAACTGGAAGGCATAGAGCGCCACCAACAGCGAGATCGCGCCGGCGACGCCGGGCACGCCGAAGCCGGGCGAGGTGAACTCGAAGAACAGACCGTACATGCCGATCATCATCAGGATCAGCGCCACCTGCGGGTTGGCGAGCGCGGCGAGCACGCGGTTGCGCCAGTCCGGCTCCATGCGCTCGATGGCGAGGCCGGCGGTGGCCAGCGTACGCGTGCCGTCGAGCACGGCGACCTCGCGGCCGTCGAGCTGCTTCAGCAGGGAGGCGGTGTCGATGGCGATGAGCTCGATCACACCCCGGGCGAGCGCCTCCTCGGCCGACAGACTGGCGGCCTCGCGCACCGCGCGCTCGGCAAAGTCGACGTCGCGCCCGCGCAGCTGGGCGAGGCTGCGGATGTAGGCGGTGGCGTCGGACATGGACTTGGCGGCCATCGCGTCGGTGGGGGCGGGCGTTCGCCGCGGCCCCGTCGTCGCAGGAGGTGCTGCGGTCTGGGCCTGATCGGATGCGGATGGCGGTGCGTCCGCGGAGTCGTTCCGGGTGCTCGTCGTGGCGGGTTGCTCGGAGGCGGACAGGGGCGTGTCCGTCTTGTCGTCCCCGGCATCTTCGGCCGACCCCGGCTCGTCGCCGAGCGGCGCCGTGCGTCCGGGCTGCGCGCCGCCGATGCCGATCGCCACCGGCGTGGCGGCGCCCAGGTTGGTGGCCGGCGCCATCGCGGCGATGTGGCTGGCGTAGAGGATGTAGGTGCCGGCGCTCGCCGCGCGTGCGCCCTCGGGGGCGACGAAGGTGGCCACCGGCACCGGCGAAGCGAGGATGTCCTTGATGATCGCGCGCATCGAGGTGTCGAGCCCGCCCGGGGTGTCCATCTCGATGACCACCAGTTGCGCGCCGCTGTCGGCCGCGCGTGCGAGGCCCTCGTGGATGTAGTCGGCGCTGGCCGGGCCGATGGCGCCGTCCAAGCGCAGCACGAGTGCGCCGCCGCTTGCCTGCGCCGCGAGCGTGCCGGGCAGCATCAGCGACAGTGCGAAGAGGATCAGCAGCACGCTGGCAAGCCTTTGCGCGAGCACCCCTGCAGTTGCCGTCATCGCCATGGCCTCCGTCGTTCGAGCGCCACCGGGCGGCGACGCACGCTGTGTCGGTATCAGTCGGAGTGTAGTTCGGCCACACAAGTTCGCTCGTCTGCGGGGCGAGCCGGCGCAGCTGCGGCAGTCGGGGCGCGACGTCGTGAAGCGTGCGGCCTCAGTGATCGCCGAAGCGATCCATCCGCCGCCGGTCGCGCTTGGTCGGGCGGCCGTGCAGATCGGCCCCCGGGGCAGCGGCGAACTTGCGCAGCTCGCGGGCGCGTTCGCGTGCCTCGACGCTCTCAGCAGTCTCCTCGTACAGCGTCTGCGCCACCGTGGCCGAGCCGCGCTTGTCGGCGATGGCGCGCACGATCACCGTGCGCGTGTCTTCGCCGACGGTGATGTCGAGCCGGTCGCCCGCCTTGACGTCACGCGCGGGCTTGACCGCCACGCCGTTGAGCTTGACCTTGCCGCCGTCGACTGCCTCGGTGGCGGCGCTGCGGTGCTTGAAAAAGCGCGCGGCCCACAGCCACTTGTCGAGGCGGGTGCGGGCGGTGTCGGTGAGGGCGGGGGCGGACTGAGGCATGGCGGGGAAAAAGGAGCGGCGCTGCCGACATTATCAGCAGCGCCGCGGGTGGGTGCAAAGGCAGGTGACGGGGCGGCGGTCTGGTGCATTGTCCGGCGCTGCAATCGCGACTTGCGTCGCTCCTACCGCGGACGTGCACCGTTCGTAGGAGCGATGCAAGTCGCGATTGGCTGCGGTTGGCGTGGCGCCACGATCGCGCCGCGCGGCGCTCAGCCGATCATGCCCGCGCCCACGGTGTTGTTGGTGCTCTCGTCGATGATGATGAAGGCGCCGGTGGCGCGGTTGGCCCTGTAGCGGTCGGCGACGATCGGCTGCGCGAGCTTGAGGGTGACGCGGGCGATGTCGTTCATCGCCAGGCCGGTGGTTTCTTCCTTCTCCAGGGTGTTCACATCCAGCCGGTAGTCGATCTTCGCCAGCTTGGCCTTGACCTCGCGCGTGGTGTGGCGGACCAGGTAGGTGCGCGCCGGGCTCAAGGGCGTCTCGGACAGCCAGCACACGGTGGCGTCGATCTGCTTGACCGGCTCGGGGGCTTCAGCGGACTTGACGATGAGGTCGCCGCGCGAGATGTCGATCTCGTCTTCGAGCAGCAGGGTCACCGACTGCTCGTGGATGGCGCGCGGCAGGCGCTCGCCGCCGAGCTCGATGCGCTTCACCCGGCTGGTGGCGCCCGAGGGCAGCACGGTGACGGCGTCGCCGACGGCGATCTCGCCGGACTCGACCCGGCCCATGAAGCCGCGGTAGTCGTGCAGCTCGGGGTTGGCGGAGTCCTGCGGGCGGCACACGTACTGCACCGGGAAGCGGAAGTCTTCGGCCTGCTCGGTGTGGGCGGCGGGGGCGTTCTCGAGGATGTCGAGCAGCGTGGGGCCGTCGTACCAGGACAGGCGCTCGCCGCGGTCGACGATCATGTCGCCGGCCAGGGCCGAGATCGGGATGAAGCGCACGTCATTGATGCCGAGCCTGGCGGCGAAGGCGAGGTAGTCGGCCTTGATGCGCTCGAACACGGCTTGGTCGTAGTCGACGAGGTCCATCTTGTTGACCGCGACCACGAGGTGGGGGATGCCGACCAGACTGGCGAGGTAGGAGTGGCGGCGGGTCTGGGTGAGCACACCTTTTCTCGCGTCGATGAGGATGATGGCGAGGTTGGCGGTGGAGGCCGCGGTGACCATGTTGCGGGTGTACTGCTCGTGGCCGGGGGCGTCGGCGATGATGTACTTGCGCCGGCCGGTGGTGAAGTAGCGGTAGGCGACGTCGATGGTGATGCCTTGCTCGCGCTCGGCCTGCAGGCCGTCGGTGAGCAGCGAGAGGTCGACTGCGCTCATGCCGCGCTTGGCGGAGGTTTTTTCGATGGCGTTGAGGGTGTCGGCGAGGATGGTCTTGCTGTCGAACAGCAGGCGGCCGATCAGGGTGCTCTTGCCGTCGTCGACGCTGCCGCAGGTGAGGAAGCGCAGCAGGCCGTTGTCGATGTCGGGGAGGTTTTCAAGGGCGGACATGGTTTGGATTCCTTTGTTCATGCTTTGAAATTCTGTTTGGCGCTTGGTGCTTGGTGCGTTTTCTGGTTGCGTGGTGCTCAAAGTAGAGGCAGCAGTGGTGTCGTGGCTTGGCGATCCGCCGGGGACGCGCGGGGTATTCCTTCCGAGGCTGCGGAACTCGCTCGTTCCTCGCTCGGACAGTCCTCGCCTCTTCACGAATACCCCACACATCCCCGGCTACCCTTGTTGCCGCTCTGCTGCCAAAAAAACGTCGAGTCTCAATGCTCTGCGCTTTTGCGGTGCGGGCTCTCGTCAGGCTTCAGTTCTCGGGGTCTAGCTTTCCATTGAACTGCACCCACGATTCCAGGATGCGTGCGGGGTGTTCCTGAAGGGGCGAGGACTGTCCGAGCCGAGCGCAGCGAAGGTGAGTTCCGCAGCCCCGGAAGGAACACCCCGTGCGCGTCCCCGCAGCGAGCCGCTCAGCACAAACACTCAAGCACACACAAACCGCTCAGAAATACCCTTCCTTCTTCCGCTGCTCCATCGACGCCTCCGAAGTCTGGTCATCCATCCGCGTCGCCCCGCGCTCGGTAATCGTGGTGGTCGCTGTCTCGGCCAGGATCTTCTCCACCGTATCCGCATCCGACTCCACCGGCGCCGTGCAGGTGATGTCGCCCACGGTGCGGAAGCGCACCAGCACGTCCTCCACCACGTCGCCATCCCTGGCCGGGGTCACGTCGGTCACCGGCTGCAGCAGCCCACTCTTGCGCACCACCGGGCGCACATGCGCGAAGTAGATCGACGGCAGCTCCAGTTGCTCGCGGGCGATGTACTGCCACACGTCGAGCTCGGTCCAGTTGCTGATCGGAAACGCCCGGATGTTCTCGCCCTTGTGGCTGCGCGCGTTGTACAGGTTCCACAGCTCGGGACGCTGGTTCTTCGGGTCCCACTGACCAAACTCGTCGCGGAAGCTCATGATCCGCTCCTTGGCGCGCGCCTTTTCCTCGTCGCGGCGGGCGCCGCCGATGCAGGCGTCGAAGCCGAACTCCTCGATCGCCTCGAGCAGCGTCACCGACTGGTGCTTGTTGCGCGACTCGCCCGCGTGCTTCAGCACCACGGTGCCGCGCGCCATCGAGTCTTCCACCGAGCGCACGATCAGGCGCTCGCCGAGCTCGGCGGCGCGCTTGTCGCGGAAGTCGGTCACTTCCTTGTAATTGTGGCCGGTGTCGATGTGCATCAGCGGGAAGGGGAAGCGCCCCGGGCGGAAGGCCTTCTCGGCCAGGCGCAGCAGGCAGATCGAGTCCTTGCCGCCGGAGAACAGCAGCACCGGGTTGGCGCACTGGCCGGCGACTTCGCGCAGGATGTGGATGGCTTCGGCCTCGAGCCAGTCGAGGTGGGACAGCGTCTGTTTGGTCAGCGTCGACATGATGTGGTTACCGTTGCGGATGCTTGATCGGATGGGTTCTGAATGCGCGCAGCGCGGCCTTGAGGCCGGCGCGCAAGGCGCCGAGGCGGTGCTGCAGGCTGCGGCGGCCGGCGCCGATGGCCGGGCTGTGGGGCGACTGGGCGGGGTGCTTGCCGTTCATGGTCTCAAGCCTCCTTGACGTGCAGGCCGCACTCCTTGGTCTCCGGGTTCTCCCACCACCAGCGCCCGGCGCGCACGTCTTCGCCGACGGCGATCGCGCGCGTGCACGGGGCGCAGCCGATGCTGGGGTAGAACTGGTCGTGGAGCGCGTTGTAGGGCACCTCGTTGATTCGGATATAGGCCCACACCTCGGCCTCCGTCCAGTCCGACAGCGGGTTGAGCTTCTCCAGCCCGTTGGCGGAGTCGAACTCGCGCACCGGCAGGCCGGCGCGGGTCACCGATTGCGCTGCGCGCAGGCCGGTGATCCAGGCCTTGCGGCCGGCGAGCGCGCGGCGCAGCGGTTCCATTTTGCGCACGCCGCAGCAGGCCTTGCGCAGCTCGACCGAGTCGTAGAAGGCGTTGATGCCGTGGCTGCGCACGAAGGTCTCGACCGCGCCGGCGTCCGGGAAGTAGATCTCGAGCTTGGTGCCGTAGCGCCGCTCGACCTCGCCGATCAGGCTGTAGGTCTCGGCGGGCAGCCGCCCGGTGTCGAGCGAGAACACGGTGATCGGCAGCGCGTTGGACAGGATGAGGTCGGTCAACACCATGTCCTCGGCGCCGAAGCTGTTGGCGAAGGCGAGTTCCCCCTGGGTGCCGAACTCGGCCACGGCCGCGCGCAGCAGCGCGAGCGCGGTAGCGGACTTGGTGCTCACGGTGGCGCGCAGGGCGTCGGTGAGCTCGGGGTGGGTGGCGGCGTTGCCGGGCGCGGGGCGCAGCACGGAGACGGCGGCGTTCATTGCTGCACCTCGCGGCCGGTGCCGCGCTCGACGCGGCGGAACAGCGGCAGCGGGTCCTGCACCGAGCGCTGGTAGGGCTGGGTGAAGTCGTCGATGCTGACCACCGCCGCCTCGAGCTGCGCGTCGGTGTAGCGCCCGGCCGGCGGCTGCAGGGCGTCGAAGCCGCAGCGCGTCATGTAGTTGAACTGGTCGCGCAGCACCTGGCCGATCGCGCGCAGCTCGCCCTGGTAGCCGTAGCGGGTGCGCAGCAGGGTGGCGGCGGAGTAGCTGCGGCCGTCGGTGAACTTGGGGAAGTGCAGGCCGATGACCTGCAGCAGCCCGAGGTCGTCGGCGATCGCGGCGACGTCCTCGCCGGCGGCCAGCCACACGCCCAGATCGCCGCTGCGCGCGCGCGCCAGCAGTTCGTCGCGGCGCGCCTGCCACACGGCGAGCGGCACCAGCACCGGGCCGGCGGGCACGGCGATGTCGGCGGGCGCCTCGCCCTCGGCGAGGATGACGGTCAGGCGGTCGTCGGCGACGACACGGCCGTTCTTGATGATCTTGTCAGACATGGGCGGCCTTCCTTTGCGGCTGGCGGTCGGCATACACGCGCGCCTTGAAGGGCTCGGTGCCGACGCGTTGTACGGTGTCGATGAAGCGCTCGTCTTCATGGCGCAGTTCGACGTAGGTCTCGAGCAGCTTCTCGATCACGCCCACCACCTCGTCCTGGGCGAAGGACGGGCCGATCACCTTGCCGAGCGTGGTGCCGTTGCCCTGGGTGCCGCCGATGCTGACCTGGTACCACTCCGAGTCGTTCTTATCGACGCCGAGGATGCCGATGTGGCCGACGTGGTGGTGGCCGCAGGAGTTCATGCAGCCCGAGATGTTGAGGTCGATCTCGCCGATGTCGTGCTGGTAGTCGAGGTCGTCGAAGCGGCGCTGGATGGCGTCGGCGATCGGGATCGAGCGCGCGTTGGCGAGGCTGCAGAAGTCGCCGCCGGGGCAGCAGATGATGTCGGTCAGCAGGCCGATGTTGGGCGTCGCCAGGCCGGCGGCGCGCGCGGCCTGCCACAGCGCGAAGAGCTCGGCGCGGCGCACGTCGGCGAGCGCGACGTTCTGCTCGTGCAGCATGCGCGCCTCGCCGAAGCTGAAGCGCTCGGCCAGGTCGGCGATTGCGTCCATCTGCTCGGCGGTGACGTCGCCCGGGGCGGTGCCGGTCTTCTTCAGCGACAGGACCACCGACGCGTAGCCGGGCTGGCGATGGGTGCGCACGTTGCGCTTGACCCAGGTGGCGAAGGCCTTGTTGCCGGCGAGCAGTTCGTCGAAGGCGGCGTCCTGCGCGGGCAGGGCCTCGTAGGCGGGCGGGGCGAAGTGGGCCGACACGCGGGCGAGCTCGGCCGCGGTGATGGTGTTGGGGCCGTCCTTGGAGTTCGCCCACTCTTCTTCCACCTCGCGGCCGAAGGCCTCCGGCCCGAGCGCCTTGACGAGGATCTTGATGCGCGCCTTCCACAGGTTGTCGCGGCGGCCCCAGCGGTTGTAGACGCGCAGGATGGCTTCGCAGTAGCTGATCAGGTGCTGCCAGGGCAGGAAGGGCTTGATCTCCTCGCCCAGGATCGGCGTGCGGCCGAGGCCGCCGCCCACCAGCACGCGAAAGCCCAGCTCGCCGGCGTCGTTGCGCACCAGGTCGAGGCCGATGTCGTAGACGCGCAGCACCACGCGGTCTTCAGCCGCGCTGTTGAAGGCGATCTTGAACTTGCGCGGCAGGAAGGCGAACTCCGGGTTGTAGGTCGCCCACTGGCGCAGGATCTCGGCGAAGGGGCGCGGATCGGCGACCTCGTCGGCGGCCACGCCGGCGAAGGGGTCGGCGGTGATGTTGCGGATGCAGTTGCCCGAGGTCTGGTTGGCGTGCATCTGCACGCTGGCCAGCTCGGCGAGCATCTCCGGCACGTCCTCCAGCTTGGGCCAGTTGAACTGCACGTTGGTGCGCGTGGTGAAGTGCGCGTAGCCGCGGTCGTAGCTGCGCGCGAGGTGGGCGAGCCTGCGAAGCTGGCGGCTGGCGAGGTGGCCGTAGGGCACCGAGATGCGGAACATCGGCGCGTGGCGCTGGATGTAGAGGCCGTTCTGCAGGCGCAGCGGACGGAACTCGTCGTCCGGCAGCTCGCCGGCCAGGTGACGCCGCATCTGGTCGCGGAACTGGGCGACGCGTTCGTCGAGCAGGCGCTGGTCGTGTTCGTCGTATTGGTACATGTGGGGTCTCTCTGTCGTATTCGTGTTCGGGACGTGGCTGCAGGGTGCCGTTCTTGTGCGGCGATCAGTGCGCCATCAGCTTGGCGCCGACCAGCACCAGCATCGTCGCCAGGATCGGGCGCAGGATGCGGTCGGGCACCTTGGTGGAGATGTGGCTGCCGAGCCAGATGCCGGGCAGCGAGCCCACCAGCAGGCTGCCGAGCAGGAACCAGTCGACGCTGCCGAGGAACCAGTGGCCGATGCCGGCCACCGCGGTCAGCGGCACGGCGTGGGCGATGTCCGAGCCGACGATGCGCAGCGCGGGCATGGCCGGGTAGAGGAAGAACAGCGCGGTGACGCCGAGCGCGCCGGCGCCCACCGAGGAGATCGACACCAGCACGCCGAGCACGGCGCCGGTGATGATGGTGAGACGGGCGGTGCGGGCCGGATCAGCGGGGCGGCCGCCGGTGCGCGCCACCGCGTAGGCCTGGATGCGCTTGCGGAAGATCAGAGCCACCGCGGTCAGCACCAGCGCGACGCCGAGCGAGACCTGGATCAGGTGGGCGGCGCCCTCGATGCCGCCGGGGGCGAGCCAGCCGATCAGCGCCAGCGTGATCGCCGCGGCCGGGAGGCTGCCGGTGGCGAGCAGGCGGGTGATCTTCCAGTCCACCGTGCCCTTGAGGCCGTGCGCCAGGGTGCCGCCGGCCTTGGTGATCGCGGCGTAGAGCAGGTCGGTGCCGACCGCCACCGAGGGGTGGATGCCGAACATCAGCACCAGCAGCGGCGTCATCAAGGAGCCGCCCCCAACGCCGGTCAGACCGACGATGGCACCGACTGCGAAACCGGCGATGGTGTAGGCGAAGTCCATGTGTGATGCGCTCCTGGGTAGTGCGGCGCATCGTAAGGACTTCGTTTAAGCACAAGAAGCGGTTTGGAGTTAGACTTTAAGAACTCATTGTTATATACAAGCCGCCATGAACCTGCAGCAACTGCGCTACGTGCATGAAGTCGCCCGTCGCGGGCTCAATGTGTCCGACGCCGCCGAGGCGCTGTTTACCTCGCAGCCGGGCGTGTCGAAGCAGATCCGCCTGCTCGAGACCGAGCTCGGCATCGAGATATTCGCCCGCCACGGCAAGCGCCTGGTCGCCGTTACCGAGCCCGGGCGCGCGGTGCTGGCGATCGCCGAGCGCGTGCTGCGCGACCTCGACAACCTGCAGCAGGTGGGTGACGAGTTCGCCAACGAGGCGGTGGGCAGGCTGTCGATCGCCACCACCCACACCCAGGCGCGCTACGTGCTGCCCGACGTCGTCCGCCGCTTCATGCAGCGCTACCCGCAGGTCAAGCTCGAGCTGCACCAGGGCAACCCGCGCCAGGTGTGCGAGATGGTGCTCGAGGGCAGCGCCGACATCGCGATCGCCACCGAGGCCATTTCCGAGTACGACGAACTGGTGATGCTGCCCTGCTACCAGTGGAACCGCTGCGTGGTGGCCACCCCGCGCCACCCCATCCTGCAGGCCGCGCCGCTCACGCTGGAAGAAATCGCGCGTTACCCGCTGATCACCTACGACGACGCCTTCACCGGCCGCGGCCAGATCAACAAGGCCTTCCTCGGCCGCGGGCTCAAGCCCAAGGTGGTGCTCACCGCGATCGACTCGGACGTGATCAAGAAGTACGTCGAGATGGACCTGGGCATCGGCATCCTGGCGCGCATGGCCTACGACCCGGCGGAGGATCGCAAGCTCGGCATGGTCGACGCCGCGCACCTGTTCGAGTCGAGCACGACGCGCATCGGGCTGCGCAAGCGCGCGTGGCTGCGCGGCTACGTCTATGCCTTCATCGAGGGCTTCGCGCCGCATCTGTCGCGGCGCATGGTCGAGCTCGCCGTCGAAGGCGGCGGCACCGACGCTGGGCTGTGAGCGCGCTCAGCTACGCTCGAACCAGCGCCGCAGGCGCGCGCCGCGCAGGCCGGCGCCCAGGCCGGCGATCAGGCGCACGCGTGCCTTGAGCGGATCGAGCGGGCCGGCGTCGAGCCAGTTGCCGGGCAGATCCTTTCGATGTGCGCTCACGCCGCCGCCGCAGCGGCTCGCCAGCACCAGCGGCACCTTGTGCGGCAAGGCTTCGAGCGCGGGTTTCCATGCCGCGGGCAGACTCGCGTTGCCGGGCAGGGCCACGACCAGGCCGGCCGCGCCGGTGAGCAGGCTGGCCTTGACCAGCGCCCGCGCCACGGCCGACGCCAGCGCCGGCGAGCTGCCGGCCGCCACGGTCAGCAGCTCCACCGGCGGCAGGGCCTGCACGTCGGCCGGGATCGCGATGCGTGCGTAGCGCAGCGGGGCGAGCGCCTGCAGGGCGGCGTCGCTCGCGAGCGTGGTGAGCGCGCCCGCACACGCGAAGGCATCCACCGCCGAGGGGTGGCGCTTGCTGAGGTTCGCTGCGCTCAGGATGCGGTCGCCGAGCACGGCGAGCACGCCGGCGCGTCCGGTCGCGGGTCGGCAGGCGAGCGCCACCGCCTGGTATAGGTTAAGCGGGCCGTCAGCCGACAGCGCCGTGGCCGGGCGCATGGCCGCGGTCATCACCACGGGCTTGTTCGTCGCTACGGTGATGTCGAGGAAATACGCCGTCTCTTCCAGGGTGTCGGTGCCGTGGGTGATCACGATGCCGTCGACCGCGGGGTCGTCCGCCAGCGCCTGCACGCGCCGGGCGAGCGGCAGCCAGTGCTGCGGCGTCATGTCCTTGCTGTCGACGTTGGAGAACTGTTCGGGGCTGAGCTGGGCGAGCTGACCGAGCTGCGGGATGGCGGCGATCAGCGCGTCGGCGCCGAGCTGGCCGGCGGTGTAGCCGCGGGTGTCGGTCGCCGACCCGGCGGTGCCGGCGATGGTGCCGCCGGTGGCGAGCAGGGCGATGCGGGGTTTGCGCATGGTGGGGAGAGAGCTGGAATCGGAGGGCAAGTCGGCGATTTCGCCGCAGGCCGCATTATGGGGCGGGAGGGCAGCAGTCGCGCAGCGCGACGATGCGCCGGTCGCGCTCCTGCTCGAGCTGGCGCAAGGCCGCTTCGGGCGGTACGCCGAGCGTTTCCAGCACCCAGCTCGTGAGCTTGAGGCTGGACTCCAGGGTCTCCGGCACCACGACCGACGCGCCCGCCTCGCGCAGCATCAGCGCGTGTCGTTCATCGCGCGCGCGGGCGATGATGCGCATCATCGGCACCATGCGCCGGATGCCCTTCACCGCGTGGATGGCCGCGGCGGTCTGGTCCATGGTCAACACCACCGCGCGCGCCTGGTCGACGCGCAACCTGCGCAGCAGCTCGGGCCGGCTGGCATCGCCGAACACCAGCGGCACGCCCGCCTTGCGCTGGTGGGCGATGAGCTGGGCGTTGTTCTCGATGGCGACATAGCTCACGCCCTGCTGGTCGAGCATCTGGCCGACGAGTTGCCCTACGCGTCCGTAGCCCGCGATGATGACATGGCCGTCGAGTTCGCCGAGCCCGGAGTCTTCGTCGTCCGGCGTCGGCGGGGCGATGCGGCGGTCGATGGCGTCGCCCAGACTCTGGCCGAGGCGCGCGACGACCGGCGCGGCGAGCATCGACACGCCGACGACGATCAGCATGAACTGGCCCACCTGCCGTTCGAGCAGGCCGAGTGCGAGCGCCATGCCGATCACGATGAAGGCGAACTCGCCGCCCTGCCCGAGCAGCAGCCCGCCCTCGGCCGAGCGCCCCCACGACAGGCCGAACACCCGCAGCAGCACGAAAATGATGAAGGCCTTGAGCGCGAGCAGGCCGATCACCGAGAGCGGAATCCACAGCGGCTCGGCGAGCAGCGCGCGCAGGTCGATGCCCATCCCCACCGACATGAAGAACAGGCCCATGAGCAGGCCCTTGAAGGGCTCGATGGTGATCTCGACCTCGTGGCGGAACTCGGTCTCGGCGATGATCAGGCCGGCCAGCAGCGCGCCGAGCGCCATCGACAGCCCGGCGAACCAGGTCAGCGCGGCCACGCCGAGCGTGGTGAGCAGGGTGAGCGCGGTGAAGGTGTCGGGCTGCTTGTCCACCGCGATCTGGTGGAACAGCGGGCGCACCACGCGCCGGCCCACGAAATAGATCCCCACCACGGTGGCCACGCCCTTGAGCACCGCAGTGCCGAGCAGACTGGCGAAGCTGCCTTCGCCGCCCGCGGCACCGAGGATGCTGATCAGCACCAGCAGCGGCACCACCGCGAGGTCCTGGAAGAGCAGGATCGCGAACGCCGACTGGCCGAGCGGCGTGCCCAGCTCGCGACGCTGAATCAGCAGCTGCATGACGATCGCGGTCGATGAGAAGGCGAGCACCACGCCCAGGATGACCGAGGCCTCGATGCTGTTCTGGAAGCTCATCGCCAGCGCACCGATGGCCGTCGCCGACAGCGCCACCTGCAGTCCGCCGAGCCCGAACACCAGCTTGCGCATCGACCACAGGCGCTCGACCGACATCTCGAGGCCGATCATGAACATCAGGAAGATCACCCCGAGTTCGGCGAGAAAGGCCACCTGGTCGGGGCGCGCGAAGGTGAACCAGGACAGCGGCGGCCAGGCCTGTGCGAGCGAGGCGAGGCCGTAGGGACCGAGCAGCACGCCCACCGACAGGAAGCCGAGCACCGGGTTGATCTTCAGGCGCGACAGCAGCGGCATCAGCACGCCGCTGAGCGCGAGGAAGAGGATGATTTCCTTCAGGAAGGGAAAGCTGTCGTGGGCTTCCATCAGCGATCTGGATTGCAGTACATAGAATCAGTTTACCCCTCGCATGAGCAGTCCGTGAGCCGCGTGGCTGGCTGCGTGCAGGTCTATCACCCGTTTTGAGGCGCTTCGAATCTTCGACGCCTTTGTTCCGGCGGAAACTCTCATCAAGGATGACACAGTGCACGGGCCGGATGAGACCCGGCTCGTATACTGGTCCATGCTTCTCCTTCTCCTTTGAGTTTTCCGATGAGACTCTCGCTGCGCCCTTTCGCTTGCCACGCGCTGATCGCTCTTGCATTGGCGCTGCCTTCCGTTTCGGTCCATGCCGACCCCGCGGCGGCGAGCCGCTACTACGAGGACGGCCTCAGGCGCCTCGAACAGGCCGACCTCGCGGGCGCGGTGATCCAGCTGAAAAATGCGTTGCAGCAGGATCGCGGCATGCTGGCCGCACATCTCATGCTGGGCCGAGCCTATCTGCAGCAGGGCGATCTTGCCGCAGCCGAGTCGTCGCTTCGCGAGGCGATGAAACTCGGGATCGACCCGGCGGAGGTGGCGACATCGCTGGCCCGCATCTATCTGCTCCAGGGGCGGCCACAGTTGGTGCTTGATTCGGTTTCGGCGCAGGGGCTTCCCCCCGCGGTGCGGGCCGAGGTGCTCACCCTGCGCGGCACGGCGCTCGTCGCCCTGGGGCGAGGCGCCGAGGCGTCGGAAAGCTTCGCTCAGGCCCGGGCGACGAACCCCGCGTCGCCCGGGCCTCTCGTGGCGGAAGTCTCCCTGCGCCTTGCCGGCGGCGACGCTGCAGGCGCGCAGGCGCTCGCCGAGCTCGCGGTCGAGCTGGGCCCGGAGGTCGCTGCCACGTACAACGCGCGGGGCTCTGTCTTCCATGCCGTGGGCGATCTGGCGCAGGCGCTGCGAGACTACGAACGTGCGCTCGACCTGCAGCCCGGGCTGGTCGATGCCCGCGTCGCGAGCGCCGGCATCCTGCTCGATCTTGGACGCGCCGATGAGGCGCTGGCGGTGCTCGACGGCGGCGATGGCTCGACTCCGGAGCCGCGGGTCGCCTACCTGCGGGCGGTGATTGCCGATGGGCGCGGTGACCAGGAGGGCGTGCGCCGCCATCTTCAGGAGGTCGCACAGCTGGTCGATGCGTTGCCGGCAGAATGGCTCGCGGAGCAGGAGCAGATCCTGATGGCTGGAGCGCTCGCTCATCATGCAGGCCGCCAGTTCGAGAAGGCCCGCAAGTACCTCGACGTGCTGACGACGCGCTATGCGCGCAACCTGGGCGCGCGCAAGCTTCTCGCCGCCATCTTGCTGGAAGAAGGGGATTTCGCGCGTGCAAGCGGATTGCTGGAGCGTGTGCTCAAGGATAGTCCCGATGACGCGCAGGCGACCTTCCTGATGGGCAGGCTGATGCTCGTGCAGCGTCGCTACGGTCGGGCGAGCGAGCTTCTGGATCGGGCGGCGGCGGTGGGGGTCGATGGGGCGAGGGCTGCGCTCGGCTTCAGCCGCCTGGGGCAGGGCGATGGCGCAGCAGCGGCTGCCGAGTTGCGCGTGGCGTTCGAGCGTGCTCCCGATGACCTGGCCGTGGCCATCGGACTTGCGAATCTGCTGATGAAACAGGGCGCACGCGACGAGGCGCTCGCAGTAGGCCGTCGCGCACTCGCAGCGCAGGCAGACAACCCGGTGGCGCACAATTTCGTTGGCGCACTTCATGCAGCGCGCGGCGAGAGAGCCGAGGCGCGTGTCGCCTATGTGCGCGCGCTCGAGCTCGATGCCGGCTTCACGCCATCGCAGCTGAACATCGCGCGCCTGGATCTCAGCGAAGGGCGCTTCGAGGCGGCGCGCCGGGCCTATGAAGACATGCTCGCGAAGGATCGGCGCGACGTTGTCGCCATGTACGAGCTCGCCTTGCTCGAAGCGCGAGCCGGGCGCATCGATGAGGCCATTCGCTGGCATGAGAAGGCGGCGCTCGAGAGACCCGGGGATGTCCGACTTGGTCTGGCGCTCGTCGAGGCGAAGCGAGCCCAGCGCGACCTGCCGGGGGCACTCGAAGCCGCGAAGGCGCTCGCTGCGCGGCGAAGCGGCGATCTGCGGGTGCTCGACGCGCTGGCGCGGATACAGATCGAGCGTCGCGACATGAAGGCGGCACAGCAGACCCTGCGCGAAATGACCCGGCTCGCCGAGTTCGAGGCCGATGCCCAGGTGCGCATCGGCTATCTTCAGCTGAGCGCGGGAAACCCGGCTGGCGCCAGATACAGCGCCGACAAGGCCCTCGGTGGCCGCCCTGGCGATCTGCGGGCGATGACGCTGGGCGCCGAGGCAGCGCTCGCCGAGGGTGACCTGAAGGCTGCACGACAGCTCGCCACGACACTGGCGCAGCGCGCGCCGGACAGCGCGCTCGCGCATGCGCTGGCGGGCGATGTAGCGCTCGCCGCCGGCGAGCATCGCCTGGCCGCACAGGAATACCGCGCGGCGATGCGCATCGAGCCAACGGGTGGCGTCGTGCTGGGTCTTGTGCGCGCACTGCTCCCTGAGAACCGGGAGGCGGCCAGGAAGGCGCTGGAAGACTGGCTGGACGAGAGTCCTGAGGATCTCCCGGCGCGGAAGGTGCTTGCCGAGCTGCACATGCGCGAGGAGGCCTGGCAGGCTGCGGCGCAGGTGTACGAAGCGCTGGGGGCGGTCGCGGCAGAGGATCCGCTGGTGCTCAACAATCATGCCTTCGTGCTGGACAAGCTCGGCGACGCAAGGGCCTTGACGCTGGCCGAAAAGGCGCATGGGCTCGCGCCGGCGAACCCCGATGTGCTCGACACCTACGGCTGGCTGCTTGCGCGCAACGGCCAGGCCGAGGCAGGGCTGCATTATCTGCGTGAGGCGAGGTTGCGCCGGCCCGAAAGCATGGAGATCCGCTATCACCTCGCCCACGTGCTCCACGCGCTGGGGCGGACGGTCGAGGCGCGCGCGGAGCTCACCGATGATCTTGTGCTGACGGTGGCGCCGCAGAGGCGGGAGCTTCGAGCCTTGATGCGGGATATCGGTGCTGCGGATTGAACTGTCGGAAATTTTTACAAATTGATTGACTCCGGTTTTGCGCAGTTTTCCAAGCTTATGAATAGTTGAAGATTTTTGTTTAGGCGCGATTCTTGCATAAGGCTTGAGCAAGTCTTCGGTACGGAAAAAGGAGAAAAAGCATGTCGCCGAAATTCGGATTCAAAGTGCTGGCAGGGGCATTGCTGGCTGCGTCTTCTGCCGCTGCGCTCGCTTCCCAAGCTTGGTCGGTTGACCTTCAGGATGGTGCTATAAGCGGCACCCCCACTGGCTTGTCGACGGTTCGCAACTACGTGACGGGGTCGGGGGCAGAGGCAATCAGTCTGAGCGCCACCGCATATTCGAACACGGGTACCAACAAAGGCGGTACGACGCTCGACAACAACAACGACAACCTGCTCGAGTCGGCCTACCTCTATCACGGGGATGGGTGGGGGGGGCTTGGCGTCAAGAATTCAGATGCGGGGGGAACAAGTACAAGCACTGCTGGCAAGGATTATCAGGAAGGAAGCTCTCCCGAGCACTCGATCGACAACAACGAGCGCACCGATGCCGTCCTGATGGATTTCGGCGGCAAGGACATCCGGCTCGATACCGTCGATATCGGGTGGTCAGCCTATGACAGCGATTTCTTCGTCCTCGCCTACCAGGGGACGGGAACGCCAACCCTGAGCGGGACGAGTTACAAGGAGCTCAGCGGCTGGACCCTGATCGGGAACTACTCGAATCAGGGGGCGACGAACGTGGATCTGGCCGCCGCGTCTGGTTCGGTCATCAATCCGGATCGGGCCAACATCTACTCGAGCTTCTGGCTGATCGGGGCGGGCGGGTTTGAAGCAGGGACCGGAATCGTGTTCGATACGGCAAAAAAATGCAGCTATAACAGCTGCCGGACGGTCACGAGCTACGACTACCTGAAGCTTGCGGGTGTCGGTGGCACGATCAAGGATGGCGGTGGTAACCAGGAGCAGGTGCCGGAGCCTGGCTCGCTGGCGCTGCTGGGTCTTGCGTTCCTGGGCCTGGTCGGTACGCGGAAGTTCAAGCCTGCCGCTTGATCGAGCGTCTGGGCCTTGATGATGTGATCGGCGCCTGAGGGCGCCGATCTTGTTTCTACGCGACGCCCGACGCGTCCTGCGCTTCTTCCTGCTGCTGCAACATCCACATCTGCGCATACGCGCCGCCCTGCGCCAGCAGGGGCGTGTGCCGGCCGCGCTCGACGATGCGCCCCTTGTCGAGCACGATGATCTCGTCGGCGTCCATGATGGTCGACAGGCGGTGGGCGATGACGAGCGCGGTGCGGCCCTCCGCGGCGCGCTCGATCTGCGCCTGGATGGCCTTCTCGGTCCGCGAGTCGAGCGCCGAGGTGGCTTCGTCGAAGATCAGGATTGCGGGGTTCTTCAATAGCGCGCGCGCGATCGCGACGCGCTGTTTCTCGCCGCCGGACAGCTTCAGTCCGCGCTCGCCCACGCGGGTCTCGTAGCCGTCGGGTAACTGGCGGATGAAGTCCTCGAGTTGCGCGGCGCGCGCGGCGGCCTCGACCTCCTCGCGGCTGGCGCCGGGGCGGCCGTACTGGATGTTGTAGTACAGCGTGTCGTTGAACAGCACCGTGTCCTGGGGGACGATGCCGATCGCCGCGCGCAGGCTGTCCTGGGTGAGGCTGCGCAGGTCGTGGCCGTTGATGCGCAGCGCGCCGCCCTGCACATCGTAGAAGCGGTAGAGCAGGCGGGCGAGCGTGGATTTGCCCGAGCCGGAGTGGCCGACCACCGCCACTGTGCTGCCGGTGGGCACCTCGAAATCGACGTCGAACAGGATCGGCCGCTTGGCGTCGTAGGCGAAGCTGACGTTCTCGAAGCGCACGCTCGCCGGGCCGGCGGGCAGGGTGTGGGCGTCGGGCGCGTCGGCGATCTCGCGGTGGGTGTGCATGAGGCCGAACATGCGCTCGATGTCGGTGAGCGACTGGCGGATCTCGCGGTAGAGCACGCCGAGGAAGTTGAGCGGGATGTAGAGCTGGATCATGAAGGCATTGACCAGCACGATGTCGCCGATCGTCATCTCGCCGCTCGCGACCCGGATCGCCGCCTGCCACATCATCGCGGTGACCGCGACCGCGATGATCGCCGCCTGGCCGACGTTGAGCGCCGACAGGGAGTACTGGTTGGTGACCTGCGCCTTGGTCCACTTCTGCAGTTGCTCGTCGTAGCGCCGGGCCTCGAAGTCCTCGTTGTTGAAGTATTTGACCGTCTCGTAGTTGATCAGGCTGTCGATCGCGCGCGCGTTGGCGGCGGAGTCGAGCTCGTTGGCCTCGCGCCGCAGTGCGGTGCGCCAGTTGGTCACCTTGACGGTGAACACGATGTAGATCGTCAGCGCGGACAGCGTGATCAGCGCGAACACCGCGTCGTACTGCACCAGCAGGATGCCGATCACCATGCCGATCTCGATCAGCGTGGGCAGGATGGAATACAGCGTGTAGCTGATCAGCGAGCCGATCGAGCGCGTGCCGCGTTCGATGTCGCGGGTGAGCCCGCCGGTCTGGCGCTCGAGGTGAAAGCGCAGCGACAGCGCGTGCAGGTGGCGGAATACGCGCAGCGAGATCTCGCGCACCGCCTGCTGGGTCACGCGTGCGAACACCACCTCGCGCAGTTCGGTGAGCAGCGAGGTCGAGAAGCGCAGCGCGCCATAGGCCAGCAGCAGCGCCGCCGGCACCACGATGAAGGCCTGCTCGGGCGTGATCGTGAGGCCATCGATCAGGTGCTTGAAAATGATCGGCACCGACACGTTGGCGCCCTTGGCCGCGACCAGACAGGCGAGCGCGAAGATCACCCGACCCTTGTAGGCCCAGATGAAGGGGAACAGGCTCTTCAGGGTCTGCCAGTCGTGGCGATCGCCGGTGGCGGTGGCAGGCAGGGCGGCGGAGGAGGCGCGTCTCATGGAAGCTCGGCAGGGCGGGGGAGGCGCCGATTCTGTGGTGCCGCCCGCAGGACGTCAAACCAGACTGCAGAGTACGGGGTGTCGATCAGTTTGACTTGACAAGTCATAAAGGGAACGTATGATTCAAACAAACGTTTGAACTGCAAACCCCCATGAGCTCTCTTTCGCCGACGACGCCCCAGGATACCCGTGACCGCATCCTTGATGCGGCCGAGTCGCTGTTCGTCGAGCACGGCTTCGACGGCACCTCGATGCGCATGATCACGAGCGCGGCCAATGCCAACCTGGCGGCGGTCAATTATCACTTCG
This sequence comes from Thauera sp. UBA6194, assembly GCA_002422685.1. Lineage (GTDB taxonomy): Bacteria > Pseudomonadota > Gammaproteobacteria > Burkholderiales > Rhodocyclaceae > Thauera. The sequence goes on from DITC01000005.1 coordinate 83,365, forward strand.
GTAGCAAGGACGCGCTGGTGCAGGCGGTGTTCCGCCGCCGCCTGACCGTGCTCAACGAAGAGCGCCTGGCTGTGCTCGACCGGCTCGAGGTCGAGGCGGGGGGTGCGCCGCTCAAGCCCAGTCGCATCGTCGAAGCCTTTTTCGGCACCGCCTTGCGCATGGCGGCCGATACCGAGCATGGCGGGCGCACCTTCATGCGTCTGCTCGCCCGTACCTATAGCGAACCCAATGCCTTCGTGCGCCAGTTTCTCGCCGAGGAGTATGCAGAGGTGATGGATCGCTTTCTGGGCGCGCTGTTTACTGCGCTGCCCGATGTGCCCCGCACCGAGATCATGTGGCGTTTCCACTTCATGACCGGGTCGCTGGCGTTCGCAATTTCGGGGCTGGGCGGGCTGTACGAGCTGGCCGATGTGTCCGCGGTCGATGACGATCCGCAGCGGCTGCTGCCGCGGCTGATGAGCTTCATGCTCGGCGGCCTGCGTGCGGCGCTGCCCGACCTGCCACCGCCCTGCGCGAACGACTGATTTCGATCGGCTGGCGCGGCGTCCGTCGCGCGGCTGGCAAAAGGAGCTGACGATGTTCTGGATCTTGCTGGTTTCCCTCCCTCCCTTGGCTGGTGCGCTCGCCTACGGGCGAGCGCCTCTTTTTGCCTGGTTCTGGGTAGGGCTCTCGTGGCTTGTCGGAATGGGCTGGGTGGCGGGCTGGGGATTCGGCTGGACTTTTCTCGCGCTGCTGGTCTACGGCGGGGCGCTGGTCATGATGATGAACGACGGTCTGCGGCTGAAGTGGCTCACCGGACCGATCTTCAAGGCCTTTCGTGCCGCGCTGCCCACGATGTCGCAGACCGAAAAGGACGCCCTCGAGGCCGGCACCGTGTGGTGGGAAGGCGAACTCTTCGCCGGCAAGCCCGACTGGGACACGCTGCACGCCTATCCGTGGCCGAAGCTGAGCGCCGAGGAGCAGGCCTTCCTCGACAACGAGACCGACGAGCTCTGCCGCCTGACTCGCGACTGGGAATGCACCCAGCACGGCGACATGCCCGCCGAGGTCTGGCAGTACATCAAGGCCAAGGGCTTCCTCGGCATGATCATTCCCAAGGAATACGGCGGCAAGGGTTTCTCGGCCTACGCCCACTCCCAGGTCGTCACCAAGCTGTCCACGCGCTCCTCCGCCCCCGCTGTGACCGTGATGGTGCCCAACTCGCTCGGCCCCGCCGAGTTGCTGCTGCACTACGGTACGCCCGAGCAGAAGCAGCACTACCTGCCGCGCCTCGCGAGCGGCGCGGAGATCCCGGCCTTCGCACTGACCAGCCCGTGGGCGGGTTCGGACGCGGCCTCGATTCCCGACGCGGGCGTCGTGTGCAAGGGCGAGTGGAACGGCGAGGAAGTCCTCGGCATGCGCGTCACCTTCGACAAGCGCTACATCACGCTCGCCCCGGTGTGCACCGTGTTCGGGCTGGCCTTCCACCTGTATGACCCCGAGCGCCTGCTCGGCGGCGACGAAGTGCTCGGCATCACCTGCGCGCTGATTCCGCACGACCACCCGGGGGTCGATATCGGCCGCCGCCACTTCCCGCTCAACGCGGTGTGGATGAACGGTCCGGTGCGCGGCGAGGATGTGTTCGTGCCGCTCGAGTTCATCATCGGCGGGCCGAAGATGGCCGGCCAGGGCTGGCGCATGCTGATGGAGTGCCTGGCCGCCGGGCGCAGCATCTCGCTGCCCGGTTCCAACACCGGCATGCAGAAGATGGTGGCGCGCGCCGTCGGCGCCTATGCCCGCGTGCGTTACCAGTTCAAGACCGCGATTGGCCGCTTCGAGGGCGTGGAAGAGGCGCTCACCCGCATCGGCGCCAACACCTACCTGAGCGACGCCGCGCGCGTGATGACGGCCGGCGCGATCGACCTCGGCGAGAAGCCCTCGGTGGTGTCGGCGATCGTCAAGTACCACGTGACCGAGCGCGCGCGCCAGACGGTGAACGACGGCATGGACGTGATCGGCGGCAAGGGCATCTGCCTCGGCCCGCAGAACTTCCTCGGCCGCGCCTACCAGCAGATTCCGGTCGGCATCACCGTGGAAGGCGCCAACATCCTCACCCGCAGCCTGATCCTGTTCGGCCAGGGCGCGATCCGCTGCCATCCCTATGTGCTCAAGGAAATGCACGCCGCGCAGCAGGGCGACCTGGTCGCCTTCGACAAGGCGCTGTGGGGCCACGTCGGCTTCACCGTGTCCAACGCCGCGCGCGCGCTGATCATGGGGCTCACCGGTTCGCACTTCGTCAAGGTGCCCGAGGGTGTGGCGCCCGAAACCCGGCGCTATTACCAGCAGCTCACCCGCTTCTCGGCCGCCTTCGCCTTCATCGCCGACATCTCCATGGGCACCATGGGCGGCGCGCTCAAGCGCAAGGAAAAGCTCTCCGCGCGCCTGGGCGACATCCTGTCGCTGATGTACCTGGCCAGCGCCACGCTCAAGCGCTTCGAGTCCGAGGGCCGCCACAGCGCCGACGCGCCGCTGATGCACTGGGCGATCTGGGACTGCATGTTCCGCATCCAGCAGGCCTTCGAGGGCGTGATCGCGAACTTCCCCAACAAGCTCTTCGCCTTCGTGCTGCGTCGCGTGATCGTGTTCCCGCTCGGCCGGCCCTACGTCGTGCCCTCGGACAAGCTCGGCCACGAGGTCGCCGCGCTGCTGATCGAGCCCTCGCCCACCCGCGATCGGCTGACCTCCGACGTGCATCTGCCCACCGACGAGGAAGACCCGGTGGGCGCGCTCGAGGCCGCGCTCGCCGCCACCATCGCCGCCGAGCCGGTCGAGGCCAGGCTCAAGGACGCCCGCCGTCAGGGGCGCTTCGATCCCAAGGTGCTCGCCTCGGGCGATGTCGACGAGATCTGGCGTATCGCGCGCCATGCCGGCGTGATCAGCGAGCAGGAGTTCGCCCTCGTCGAGCGCCGCAATGCGCTGCGTGACAAGGTGATTCGCGTCGATGACTTTCCCTACGACCTCGACCTCAAGGCCGCCGTCCAGGCCATGCCCGAGCGTTCGCCGGCGCAGCAGGTGAGCGCATGAACGCGACCGCAAGGCATTCCGAAGGCAAGCGCTCGCGTGCCACGAAGAAGAGGGAGACGAGCACGGCGCCCAAACCGATCTACATCGTCGACGGCGCGCGCTCGCCCTTCCTGAAGGCGAAGAACGCGCCCGGCCCCTTCACTGCTTCCGATCTCGCCACTGCCGCGGGCAGCGCGCTGCTGATGCGCCAGCCCTTCGCGCCCGACCAACTCGACGAGGTCATCCTCGGCTGCGCCAGCCCGTCGGCCGACGAGGTCAACATCGGCCGCGTGGTCGCGCTGCGCCTGGGTTGCGGCAACCAGGTGCCGGGCTGGACGGTGATGCGCAACTGCGCCTCGGGCATGCAGGCGATCGACTCCGCGATCGCCAACCTCCAGTGCGGCCGCAGCCAGCTCGTGCTCGCCGGTGGCGTCGATGCGCTCTCGCACGCGCCGCTGCTGTTCTCCGAAAAGATGGTGCGCTGGCTCGCCGGCTGGTACGCGGCGCGCAGCACCGGCGACCGGCTGGCAATGCTGAAGACCTTCCGCCTCGGCCATCTGGCCCCGGTGATCGGCATCATGAAGGGCCTCACCGACCCCATTGTCGGCCAGCTGATGGGCCAGACCGCCGAGAACCTGGCGTGGAAGTTCGGCATCACGCGCGAGGACATGGACGACTTCGCGGTCGAGAGCCACCGCCGCGTGTGCGCCGGGCAGGACGCCGGGCATTACGCCGACGAGCTCGTCCCGCTGATCGACCGCGACGGCCAGGTGTATGCCGCCGACGACGGCGTGCGGCGCGACTCCTCGATGGCCAACCTCGCCAGGCTGAAACCCTTCTTCGACAAGAAATACGGCCGCGTCACCCCGGGTAACAGCTCGCAGATCACCGACGGCGCGGCCTGGCTGGTGCTGGCCTCGGAAGAGGCGGTCGAGCGTCATGGCCTCGCGCCGCTCGGGCGCATCACCGACAGCCAGTGGGCGGCGCTCGCCCCCGACCAGATGGGCCTCGGCCCGGTGCACGCCGCGATGCCGATCCTGCAACGCCATGGCCTTGCGCCCAACGATCTCGACGCCTGGGAGCTCAACGAGGCCTTCGCCGCCCAGGTCATCGCCTGCCTGCGTGCCTTCGAGGACGACGACTACTGCCGCACGCACTTCGGTGTCGATGCGCCGGGCGCGCCCGATGCGTCGCGGCTCAACGTCGATGGCGGGGCGGTGGCGCTCGGCCACCCGGTGGGGGCGAGCGGCGCGCGCATCGTGCTGCATCTGCTCGAAGTGCTGCGCCGCAAGGGCGGCGGGCGCGGCCTGGCGACCATCTGCATCGGCGGCGGGCAGGGCGGGGCGATGCTGGTGGAGACGGTGTGATGAGCGCGAACATGCAACAAGACTGGAAGCACTGGCGCCTGCGCCGTGAGGATAGCGGCCTGGCCTGGCTGGACCTGGACAAGGCGGACAGCAGCACCAACGTGCTGTCGCCCGAGCTGATGGAGGAATTCGCGCGCGTGCTCGACGCGCTCGACGCCGCGCCGCCCAAGGCGCTGGTGATCGCCTCGGCCAAGCCGGCCGGCTTCATCGCCGGCGCCGACATCGAGGAGTTCGCCCGCCTGGACTCCGTGCTCGCCGCGCGTGTGCTGGTCGAGCGCGGCTGGATGCTCTACAACCGCCTCGCTGCAGTGCCCTACCCGACGCTGGCGCTGATCCGCGGCCACTGCCTCGGCGGCGGCCTGGAGCTTGCGCTCGCCTGCCGCTACCGCATCGTGGTCGACGAGCCGGGCACCAAGCTCGCGCTCCCCGAGGTCATGCTCGGCATCGTCCCCGGCTGGGGCGGCATGCTGCGCCTGCCCGAGCTCATCGGCCCGGCCGCGGCGCTCGATCTGATGCTGGCCGGCAAGAGCGTCGACGCGAAGAAGGCGAAGCGCCTTGGCCTCGCCGACGACTGCGTGCCGGCGCGGGTGATGGAGTCGGCCGCGCGCATTGTGGCGCTCGGCGGCAAGCCCGCGAGAAAGCTGCCAGTGCAGGAACGTGCCACGCGCTGGGCCATGAACGGCCCGCTGCGCAAGATGGTCGCCGACAAGGCGCGCGCCCAGGCCGCGCGGAAAGTCAGCCGTGCCAACTATCCGGCGCCCTTCGCCATCGTCGATATCTGGGAAAAGTACGGCGGTAACGCGCTCGACGTGCCAGCCAGCGACCCGTCCTCGCTCGACACCATCTTCACCTCACCCACCGCGCGCAACCTGGTGCGCGTCTTCCACCTGCAGGAGCGCCTGAAGGCCTTCGGCAAGGACAGCGACTTCGCGCCGCGCCACGTGCATGTGGTGGGTGCGGGCGTGATGGGCGGCGACATCGCCGCGGTGTGCGCGCTGCGCGGCATGACGGTGACGCTGCAGGACCAGTCGGTCGAGCGCATCGCGCCCGCGATCGCCCGCGCCGCCAAGCTCTTCGAGCGCCGCCACAAGGGTGATGCGAAGCAGGTGCGCTTCACCCTCGACCGCCTGATCCCCGACCCCAAGGGCGAGGGCGCCGCGCGCGCCGACCTGATCATCGAGGCGATCTTCGAGAACCTGGACGCCAAGCGCAGCCTGTTCGCAGACCTCGAGGCGCGCGCCAAGCCCGACGCGGTGCTCGCCACCAACACCTCCAGCCTGCGCCTGGAAGACATCGCCACCGCATTGAAAGACCCCGCGCGCCTGGTCGGCATTCACTTCTTCAACCCGGTGCCGATGCTGCCGCTGGTCGAGGTGGTGCAGGGCGAGGCGACCGACGCCGAGGTGCTGCGCCGCGCCACCGGCTTCGTGCGGCGCATCGACAAGCTGCCGCTGCCGGTGAAGAGCGCGCCCGGCTTCCTGGTCAACGCCGTGCTCGGCCCTTACATGCTCGAGGCCCTGCGCTGCGTCGAGGAAGGCATCGCGCCCGAGACGGTGGACGCCGCGCTGGTCGAATTCGGCATGCCGATGGGGCCGGTCGAACTGGTCGATACGGTGGGTTTGGACATCGCCGTGGCTGCCGGCAAGGCGCTGGCGGGCGAAGGCGCCGAGCCGCCGAAGCGGCTGCTGAAGCTGGTCGGCGAAGGCAAGCTCGGGCGCAAGAGCGGCGAGGGTTATTACCGCTGGGTCGACGGCAAGGCCGTCAAGGGCGCCGGCAAGGATGAAGCGGGGGGCGGTCTGTTGGGGGCGCTGCGGGGCAGGCGCAAGCCCGAGGCCCCGCCGCCGATTCCCGCCGGCCTGGCCGGGCGTGTGATCGACCCGCTGCTCGCGGCCACGCAGCGCTGCGTGGACCAAGGCGTGGTCGCCGACGCCGATCTGGCCGATGCCGGCGTGATTTTTGGCACAGGTTTTGCGCCGCACACCGGTGGGCCGTTGAATTACTGCAACAGTCTTGGGAAAACCCCGATTGGCTGACGCCGGCCGCTGAATCAAGGTGGTACGCAATCAACATTTTCTGGAGCGACGATTCATGGAAACCACACCCGACGAGCACGAGAGCGCGCTGCTGCACCACAAGCAGCCCGCGCTGCGCGTGATGCCCATGCCGGCCGATCTCAACCCGGCCGGCGACGTGTTCGGCGGCTGGGTGATGTCCATGGTCGACATCGCCGGCGCGATCCCGGCCACGCGCCGGGCGCGCTCGCGCGTGGCCACGATCGCGGTGAACTCCTTCACCTTCAAGCAGCCGGTGTCGGTGGGCGACCTGGTCAGCTTCTATGCCGATGTGGTCTCGGTGGGGCGCACCTCGGTCACGGTGGATGTCGAGGTCTATGCCGAGCGCGACCCGGAGAACCCGGTCGTGGTCAAGGTCACCGAGGCGCGCCTGACCTACGTCGCGCTCGACGACAAGGGGCGCAAGCGTCCGCTGCCGCCTGCGTGAGTCGTCGCACAGGCCGGTTGTTCGATTTTTGATGCAGTACAAGCGCGCATCCGCAACAGGCGCCCGGATGCGGCGAATTTCACAAGGCGCCAACCCATGCCCGGGGGAGCCCGGCGATTCTGATCATCATCAGGAGAGGAGATAAGACATGCAGAAAACCATCATCGCCCGCGTGCTGCCCGCAGCCCTGCTGGCGCTCGCCAGCGGCACCGTCTCGGCGGCCGGCTTCCAGCTGCTCGAGCAGAACGCCAGCGGCATCGGCAACGCCTACGCCGGTTCGGCCGCGGTGGCCGAGAACGCCAGCACGATCTTCTACAACCCGGCCGGCATGACGCAGCTGCAGGCGCGCGAGGCGTCCGCGGGGCTGTCGCTGGTGCGGCCGAGTTTCAAGTTTTCGGATCAGGGGTCGCAGACAGGCACGCTGACCGGCAATGCCCAGGATGCGGGTGACTGGGCCGCGCTGCCTAATGCGTATCTGTCGTGGGCGCTGAATAAAGATGTTTACGTGGGCGTGGGCATGGGCGCGCCTTTTGGCCTGGTGACCGAATACAACAGCGATTGGGTCGGCGCGGCGCATTCGATCATGTTCGACATCAAGACGATCAACATCAACCCGTCGATCGCATGGAGAGTGAACGAGAGATTTTCTGTTGGTTTTGGCCTGAACTGGCAGAAGATGGAGGCCGAGTACGAGCGACGGGCGGGCGCGGTAGCATTGGCTCCTTTCCCAGGTTTTGACCTGAAGAAGTAAGCGTCCGGCAATCCCATCTTGAGATAGACCCAGTGTCGAGGCATCGTGTGCACGATGAACATCACGCACACTATGGCGAACGACACGATCGCCCAGCGCCCCAAGCGGCACTACTACTCCCCGGAACTTAAAGGCCAGATCGTGGCCGAATGCCAGGTCTCCGGCGCGTCAGTGGCCGGCGTAGCGCTTGCACACGGAATCAACGCCAACATCGTTCATCGCTGGATGCGCGAGCAAGCAGACTCCCTGTTGCCAGCGCCCCGGAATGAGTTCGTTGCGCTGAATCTGCCTCCACCAGTTGAACAGCTCCCAGCAACCGAGACCAGCTCGCCGCCCGTGTCGCGTGCGATTCGCGTTGATGTTCGGCGCAGCGCCAGCGTAGTCACCGTGAACTGGCCCCTGGAAGATGCAGCGTCATGTGCAGCGTGGCTGCGCGACTGGCTCCGATGATCCGCATTGATGCGCTGTGGCTCTCCACCGAGCCGCTGGACATGCGAGCAGGCACCGAGACGGCGCTCGCCCGGGTAGTGGCTGTCTTTGGCGCAGCGCGCCCACACCACGCCTATCTGTTCGCCAATCGACGAGCCAACCGCATGAAGGTGCTGGTGCACGACGGCATCGGTGTCTGGCTGGCGGCCCGGCGCCTGAATAGCGGCAAGTTCGTCTGGCCGCGCGATGCCGCCACCACCGCCACACTCAGCCGAACGCAGTTCGATGCGCTCGTGCTGGGCCTGC
>DITC01000054.1:0-97444 GCA_002422685.1 Thauera sp. UBA6194
CGCGGCCACGCAGGGCTTCTTCATCACCAAGAACCGCCTCCACGAGACGCTGATCCTGTTGCTGGTGACCTTCACGCTGTTCCGCCCGGGCTTCTGGATGGACATGGTGCATCCGCCCTTCGAAGAGGTGCCGCCGACCGAGCTCACGCGCCTGGTCGAGGAGGCGCCGCGCAACGCGAACCTGCGCGTGTGGGTCGAGGGCATGAACCTCGAGGGCGAGGACATCGCCAAGGGCGTGCTGCTGCCGCTGGGCGAGCCGGGCACGGCGCGCGAGCGCCTGGGCAAGATGGGCCTGACGGTGATGAGCCTGGGCGATCAGGTGCAGGTGGCGGCGGTGCGCTTCGGCAGCCCGGCCGAGAAGCTGGGCCTGGAGCAGGGCTTCGCGATCACCAGCATCGAGCTGCCCGCGGCCGACCGGCCCGACAAGGAGTGGATGTACCTGCCCGCCTTCGCGCTGCTCGCGCTCGTGTGGGCGATGCAGAAACCGCGCCAGCGCAGGCGCGAGGCGGAGCGGTCGTCACGTCAAGGCGCCGCCTGACCCGCTCGTGACCAAACACAAGGCCGCCGCGCCCGAACGGAGCGCGGCGGCCTTGTGCATTTGAAGCCTGCCCGCCTGCGGCGCACGCACGAGCGCGACGAAGCCCGGCCTCGGCTCAGATCAGCGACGGCCCGGCCACGATCGCGGCGGCATCCTTTTCGCTGATGCGCACGCTGGCGTTCATGATCACCAACGTGACCAGCCATTCGCGCAGGCGCTCGGCGCCATCGCCCTCGAGCTCGACGAAGCGGCACCCGACCTGACCGATCGAGGCGATGAAGTTCACCGACTGCGCCCGCCCCCGGACCTGATCCGGCACGCCTTCGCGCTCGAGCACGAAGTCGAACGGCACGCCGTCGGCGAGCGGCCCGTCGGCACCGATCGAGAAGCCGTCGATCGAGATGTCACGCAAGGCGATGCGCGCATCGCCCTGACGCATCCAGAGGTAGGGCGCGCCCCGACGCGAGGCGAGAAAGCGCTGGATGCGCCTGCGCTCGGCGCCGTCCTCCTGTACCGATTCCGGTGCGGCAGGCGCTTCGTCGCTCATTTGGCTGCGCGCTCCTGGCGCACCCTGGCGATGAGCTGATCCGCCACCTTCAGGGTGTCTTCATGACTCCCGCTCATGGAGGCAGAGGTCAGGTACTTGCCGTCGACGACCACCGCCGGCACGCCCTGGATCTTCATCGCGCGCGCGAGCTGGTCGGAACGCTGGACCATGGAGCCGACGCCGAACGACTTGTAGGTATCGACGAACTTTGCCGGGTCTGCGACCTTGCCGGTGACGAACTCGCGCACCTGCTCCTCGTTGAAGAGCGGCCGCTTGTCGTCCTGCACGGCGGCGAACACGGCCTTGTGCAGCGTGTCGAGCTCGCCGGAAATTTCGGCCGCGTAGTACAGCCGCGCCAGCCCGGCCAGCTGGGCGTTGTTCCACACCGCGGGCACGACGCGCAGCACGACGTCTTCGGGCAGGGTCTTTTTCCATGCCGAAATCAGGGGCTCGAAGTCGCGGCAATGCGGGCAGCCGTAATGGAAGAATTCGTACACCTCGATCTTCGACGGGTCGTCACCTTGTTGCACCGGGTCGAGGGTCTGGAAGGGCTCGGCAGCGCCCGCCATGCCTGCGTAAGGCAGCGCGAGGGCCAGTCCGGCCAGCTTGAGGGCTTCACGACGATTCATGCAGTTGCTCCAGGGTCTAGAGGTGATGCGCAGGGCGGGTGATGCGCAGGGCGTTCGAGCGCGGGAGTGCGCCGCAATCTGACGCGGCACGCGGCGCAATGTTCCATCGCCCGCGCCGCGTGCGCATCAGGGGTTGCGGCTCACGGATGCGTTGAACCCGGCCTCGGCCAGGCGCGCACGCATCGGGTTCATGTCTTCGGGACGCGAGAAGGGTCCCACGCGCACGCGATGCACGACGCGCCCGTCGGCCAGCTGCGCGCGCTGCGCGCTGGCCTCGATGCCGGCCAGCGCCAGGCGTGCCTTGAGGTTGTCGGCTTCGCTCGGATTTTCGAAGGCCCCCACCTGCAGGTAGATGCGCGCGGGCGCGGGCTGGACCGGCTGCGGCGTCGCCTCGACGACCTGCGGCTGCTGGTTGGGCGCCGGCACGTTCTCGCCCTGCGGCAGGATGCGGTAGAAGTCGAAGTCCTGCCGGGCCACCGGGCGATCACCGGGCTTGCCCGGCAGCGCCGCCGGCCCCTGCTCGGCGGCCGGCGCACGCGCTGCCACGGCCGCGGGCTGGAAGGGGTTGGCGCGGGTGAAGTACCACGCTGCGCCGGCGGCGATGAGCGCCCCGAACACCAGGCCGATGAAGATGCCGATCAGCGTGCCGCCGGCACTCCTGGCGGGCGGGCGCGCGGGCTTTCGGGTCGGCTTGCGATCTCGGCTCACGATTGCACTCCCTGGTTTACATGGACTCGGGCGCGGACACGCCCAGCATTGCGAGGCCGGTCACCAGCACCTGGCGCACCGCCGCGGCCAGGGCCAGGCGGGCGAGCTTGACTGCTTCGTCCTCGACCAGCATGCGCTCGGCGTTGTACCAGCTGTGGAAGTCGGCGGCCAGATCCTTGAGGTAGAACGCGATCTGGTGCGGCGCGTAGCCGGCAGCGGCGTCCTGCACCAGCTCGGAGAAGCTCGCCAGGCGCGCGCACAGCGCGAGCTCGCGCTCGTTGTGCAGCAGGCCGAGGTCGGCGGCGGCCAGCTCGGCCGCCTCGCCGCCCCACTGGTTGAGCACCGAGCACACGCGGGCGTGGGCGTACTGCACGTAGTACACCGGGTTCTCGTTGCTCTGGCTCTTGGCGAGGTCGAGGTCGAAGTCGAGGTGCTGGTCGGACTTGCGCAGCACGTAGAAGAAGCGGCAGGCGTCGTTGCCGACTTCGCGGCGCAGCTCGCGCAGGGTGACGAATTCGCCCGAGCGCGTGGACATCGAGGTCTTCTGGCCGTTGCGGTACAGCACCGCGAACTGCACCAGCGCGACCTCGAGCTTCTCCGGCGGCAGGCCGAGCGCGGCGATCGCGCCCTTCACGCGCGGGATGTAGCCGTGGTGGTCGGCGCCCCAGATGTCGATGATGCGATCGAACCCGCGCTCGTACTTGTTGAGGTGGTAGGCGATGTCGGAGGCGAAGTAGGTGTAGAGGCCGTTCTCGCGCTGCACGACGCGGTCCTTCTCGTCGCCGAAGGCGGTCGAGCGGAACCACTTGGCGCCGTCCTGCAGGTAGATGTGGCCGTGCTGCTCGAGCTGGGTCACCGCGCGCTCGACCAGTCCGGTGTCGAACAGGCTCTGCTCCGAGAACCACTTGTCGAAGCGCACGCCGAACTCGCCGAGGTCGTCGCGACCGTCGCCGAGCTGCTCGTTGAGCGCGAAGCCATGCACCCAGCCGTAGTCGTCGCCGAGCAGGCGCTTGGCGTTGGCGATCAGCGCGTCGAGGTGCTCCTCGCGCTGCTGCTTCGATTCGTCGTCCTTGCGGTCGGCCATCGGCAGGCCGGGCGTGCCGGCGAGGATCTGCTCGACCGTGACCCGGGCGAAACGGTCCTGGTGGGCGTCGCGCATGTCGCGGCCCATGTCGATCACGTAGTCGCCCTGGTAGGCATTGGGCGGGAAGGGAATCTCGATGCCGAAGAAGGCGAGATAGCGCAGCCAGGTCGACAGCGCCAGGATGTCCATCTGGCGGCCGGCGTCGTTCACGTAGTACTCGCGGGTGACGTCATAGCCGGCGAAGGCCAGCACGTCCGACAGCGAGGCGCCGTAGGCCGCGCCGCGGCCGTGGCCGACGTGCAGCGGGCCAGTGGGGTTGGCGGAGACGAACTCCACCTGCACCTTGACGCCCTTGGCCGCGCCGCGGCCGAAGTCGGCGCCCTTGGCGAGCACCTCGCGCACGACCGCGGTCTTGGCGTCGGCGGCGAGCGTGAAGTTGATGAAGCCGGCGCCTGCGACCTCGGCCCTGGCGACCAGCGCGGACGCCGGCAACTCGGCCAGCAGCAGGCCGGCGAGCTCGCGCGGGTTGCGCTTGAGCGGCTTGGCCAGCTGCAGCGCGAGGTTGGTGGCAAAGTCGCCGTGGCTGGCCTGTTTCGGGCGCTCGAGCAGGATGGGGGTGGCGGCCAGATCCGGCGCCACGCTGTTCAGCGCGGCCTGCAGCAGATCGGTCAGGAGGACTTTGGGATCGGCGCTCATGGCACTCGGAATGAATTCGAAGCCCGCGATTATAGCGGAATGCGCCCCCGCCCCCCGGCGAGGATGTGAGCGCAGATTGCGCGCCGTGGCAGGCGTCACGCGCGAGCGACGTTCCACCGCGGGCGCTTTCGGGCTAAAGTCCGCGGTTTGCATCTGTCCGGCCTTCCACCGTGCGCATCTTCCGTCTCGTCAAGATCGTTTCCGTCAGCCTGCGCTTCGGCCTCGACCGCATGGTGCTCGACGCCGACAGCAGCGGCCGGCTGGCGCACATCTGGCACAAGGTCTTCTTCTGGCGGACCTTTTCCGAGGCGCGCGGGGCACGCCTGCGCCAGGCGCTCGAGTCGCTCGGGCCGATCTTCGTCAAGTTCGGCCAGATGCTGTCGACCCGGCGAGACCTCTTGCCGCCCGACCTCGCAGACGAGCTCGCGCTGCTGCAGGACCGCGTGCCGCCCTTCCCCACCGAGCAGGCGCTGGCGGTGCTCGAGGGCTTCTACGGCCGCCCGATCGACGAGGTCTTCGACGACTTCGAGCGCACGCCGGTGGCCTCGGCCTCGGTGGCGCAGGTGCACTTCGCGCGCCTGCCCGACGGCACCGACGTCGCGGTCAAGGTGCTGCGCCCGGGCATCGAGCGCGTGATCGAGCACGACCTCGCGCTGCTCGAGGTCGCCGCAGTGCTGCTCGAGAAGATCTGGCCCGAGGGCCGGCGGCTCAAGCCGCGCGAGGTCGTGGCCGAGTTCAGCAAGTACCTGCACGACGAGCTCGACCTGATGCGCGAGGCGGCCAACTGCTCGCAGCTGCGGCGCAACTTCACCGATTCGTCGCTGCTGATCGTGCCCGAGGTTTACTGGGACTGGTGCGGCAGCAAGGTCATGGTGATGGAGCGCATGCGCGGCGTGCCGATCTCGCAGACGCCGGCGCTGCTCGCCCAGGGCACCGACATGAAGGCGCTGTCGCGCGCCGGCGTGGAGATCTTCTTCACCCAGGTCTTTCGCGACGGCTTCTTTCACGCCGACATGCACCCGGGCAACATCTTCGTGCACCAGGACGGGCGCTACATCGCGCTCGACTTCGGCATCATGGGCACGCTCAACGAAGAGGACAAGAATTACCTCGCGACCAACTTTCTCGCCTTCTTCAAGCGCGACTACCGGCGCGTGGCGCTCGCCCACATCGAGGCCGGCTGGGTGCCGGCGAAGACGCGGGTGGACGAGTTCGAGGCGGCGATCCGCACCGTGTGCGAGCCGATCTTCGACCGCCCGCTCAAGGACATCTCCTTCGGCAAGACCCTGCTGCGCCTGTTCCAGACCGCGCGCCGCTTCGAGATGGAAGTGCAGCCGCAGCTCGTGCTGCTGCAGAAGACCCTGCTCAACATCGAGGGCCTGGGCCGCCAGCTCGACCCCGAGCTCGACCTGTGGAAGACCGCCAAGCCCTTCCTCGAGCGCTGGATGGACGAGCGCATGGGCGTGCGCGCGCTGGTGCGCGGCATGAAGGAAGAGGCCCCCGCCTGGGCCGGCACGCTGCCGCAGCTGCCGCGCCTGGTGCATCAGGTGCTGACCGAGTCGGCCCACCAGCGCAGCGCACAGCAGCAGCGCCTGGACGCGCTCGCCGCCAGCCAGCGCACGCAGAGTCGCCTGCTGCTGCTCGTCGGCGCCGTGTCCATGACCCTGCTCGGCCTCGAGCTGTACCGCCTGTTCGGCTGAGCGCGCGCTCCGCGCGCCGGGCAGAGAGTTGCATCGACGCAATAAGGCATGGCCGATCAAGCCCTTGGCGCGGAATTTCCTGCCCCCGCGGCGGCGTTCTGTTGCTAAACTCGCGCCCTCTTTTTTTCGCTCATCGCGCGCGGATGCGCCATCACGAAGGGCCTCATCATGCTGCTCTGGCTTGTCGTTGCCTACCTCGTCGTCTCCATCGGCATCGGCCTGTATGCCGCCACCCGGGTGCACAACGCGCGTGACTACATCACCGCCGGCCGCAACCTGCCGATGGTCGTGGTGCTGGCGATGGTGTTCGCCACCTGGTTTGGTGCCGAGACGGTGCTCGGCATCTCGGCCACCTTCATCGAGGAAGGCTTTCGCGGCCTGATCTCCGACCCGCTCGGCGCCTCGGTGTGCCTGATCCTGTTCGGCCTCGTCTTCGCGCGCCCGCTGTACCGCATGAACCTGCTCACGCTGGGCGACTTCTTCCGCATGCGCTACAACCGCACGACCGAGCTGGTGCTGTCGATCTGCATCGTGCTGTCCTACCTGGGCTGGGTGGCGGCGCAGATCACCGCGCTCGGGCTGGTGTTCAACGTGCTGTCGGGTGACCTGGTGAGCATGAACCAGGGCATGCTGATCGGCGCCGCGGTGGTGCTGGTCTATACCCTGTTCGGCGGCATGTGGTCGGTGGCGATGACCACCTTCGTGCAGATGATCGTGATCGTCATCGGCCTGATCTGGGTGAGCTGGATCGCCGGCGACATGGCGAGCAACATGGCAGGCGGCTTCGACAAGGTGATCGCCAAGGCCGCCGCCGAGGGCAAGTTCGACTTCCTGCCCTCGCTCGACATGGTCGACATGATCGCGTGGATCGCCGCCTTCGCCACCATGGCGCTGGGCTCGATCCCGCAGCAGGACGTGTTCCAGCGCGTCAACTCGTCGAAGAACGAGACCGTCGCGGTGTGGGGCACCACGCTCGGCGGGGTGAGCTACTTCTTCTTCGCCGCGGTGCCGCTGTTCCTCGCCTACACCGCCAACATCATCGACCCGGCCATGGTCGAGCGCCTGATGGAGCAGGACTCGCAACTCATCCTGCCGACCCTGATCCTGCAGTACATGCCCTTCTACGCGCAGGTGATCTTCTTCGGCGCGCTGCTGTCGGTGATCATGTCGACCGCCTCGGGCACCCTGCTCGCGCCCTCGGTGACCTTCTCCGAGAACGTGCTGCGCGGCTTCATCCCGGGCATGAGCGACCGCGCCTTCCTGCTCAGCACGCGCATCACCGTGGTGCTGTTTACCGCCTTCGTCACCTGGTACGCGACCAGCACCGAGTCCTCGATCCACGAGATGGTCGAGAACGCCTACCGCGTGACGCTCGCCGGCGCCTTCGTGCCGCTGGCCGCCGGCCTGTTCTGGAAGCGCGCCAACAACCTCGGTGCGGCGCTGGCGATCATCCTCGGCCTGGCCACCTGGATCCTGTTCGAGCTCTTCGTGCCCGAAGGCGACGTCGAGCCGCAGCTCTACGGCCTGGCCGCGAGCGCGCTCGGCATGCTGGTGGGCGGCCTGATCGGGCCGAAGCCGCACCACCGCCCGCACGTGGGCGGGCATCACGCCGCGGCCGGCACCTACCACACCCAGCGCTGAGCTTCCGCCCCGCTCGATGCGGGGTCGAAAACGAAAGTTGCCAGCCGGCGGCGTCCGCGTTTGATGGTAATCAACGCGCTCGCCGCCGGCCTCGTTTATGGTTGCGGCGTTTTTTGCCCCGGATTCTGCCCGCCATGACCGTGTCTCACCCGATCGAACTCGTCTGCCCCGCCGGCAGCCTTCCGGCCCTCAAGACGGCCGTCGATCACGGCGCCGATTGCGTCTACCTCGGCTTCAAGGACGCCACCAACGCGCGCAACTTCAGCGGCCTGAACTTCGACCCGGCGCAGATGCGCGAAGGCATCGCCTACGCCCACGCGCGCGGCAAGAAGGTGCTGCTGGCGCTCAACACCTACCCGCAGACCGGCAACTGGCCGAGCTGGACACAGGCCATCGACCGCGCCGCCGAGTTCGGCCTCGACGCCCTGATCCTCGCCGACCCCGGCCTGATGGCCTACGCGGCCAAGACCCACCCGCAGCTGCGCCTGCATCTGTCGGTGCAGGGCTCGGCCACCAGCTACGAGGCCATCAACTATTACCATGAGCGCTTCGGCATCCAGCGCGCGGTGCTGCCGCGCGTACTGTCGATGGCGCAGGTCGAGAGCGTGATCGCCAACACCCCGGTCGAGATCGAGATCTTCGGTTTCGGCGGCCTGTGCGTGATGGTCGAGGGGCGCTGCGCGCTGTCGGCCTACGCCACCGGCGAGTCGCCCAACTGCAACGGCGCCTGCTCGCCGGGCAAGCACGTGCGCTGGGAAGACACCCCGCGCGGCATGGAGACGCGGCTCAACGGCATCCTCATCGACCGCTTCGCCGACGGCGAGCGCGCCGGCTACCCGACGCTGTGCAAGGGCCGCTTCGAGGTCAACGACGAGACCTACTACGCGCTCGAGGAGCCGACCAGCCTCAACACCCTCGAGCTGCTGCCCGAGCTCGCCCGCATCGGCATCCGCGCGATCAAGATCGAAGGCCGCCAGCGCAGCCCGGCCTACGTCGCCCAGGTCACCAAAGTGTGGCGCGCCGCGCTCGACAAGCTCAAGGCCGGCGGCCCCGAAGGCTTCAGCGTGCTGCCGGCGTGGATGGCCGAGCTCAACAAGGTCTCCGAAGGCCAGAGCCACACGCTGGGCGCCTACTACCGGCCGTGGAAGTGACGCGCCAGCCCCGGCCGCCACGCTGATGGCGCCGGCTCGCACCGCCCCCACCAGCCACCCCAGCCACCCCAGCCAGCCACCCCGACCCGCGCCTGCGCCCTACCCGATCGCCGCAGCTCGCCCGCCGCGCAAGCCCGCGGACGGCGCCCGCGGCAACACCCCATCCGAATGAGAACCGCCCCATGAAACTCGCCCTCGGCCCCCTGCTCTACTACTGGCCGCACCAGAGCGTGCTCGATTTCTACGCCGACATGGCCGAAGCGCCGGTCGACAGCGTCTATCTCGGCGAGACCGTGTGCTCGCGCCGCCACGAGCTGCGCCTGGAAGACTGGCTCGAGGTCGGCCAGGTGCTCGCCGCCGCCGGCAAGGAGGTGGTCATGAGCTCCCAGGGCCTGATCGAATCCGAATCCGACCTCAAGGTGCTGCGCCGCATCGTGCGCCAGAGCGCCGAGGGCGATCCCGGCTTTCGTGTCGAGGCCAACGACATGGGCGCGGTGCGCCTGCTCACCGAAGCCGGCGTGAAGGACTGGATCGCCGGCCCCACGCTCAACATCTTCAACCCCGAAACCCTGCAGCTGATGATCGACGCCGGCGCCACGCGCTGGGCGGTCGCCCCCGAGATGTCGGGCGCCGCGCTCGCCGAGGTGCGCGCCGCACTCGCCGCGCCGATCGAGACCGAGGTCTTCGCCTACGGCCGCCTGCCGCTGGCGCACTCGGCGCGCTGCTTCACCGCCCGCCACTTCAACCTGCAGAAGGACACCTGCGAGTTCCGCTGCCTGTCAATCATGGACGGCATCACGCTGCGCACGCGCGAGGGCGAGCCCTTCCTCACGCTCAACGGCGTGCAGACCCAGTCCGCCCGGGTGCACAACCTGCTCGGCGACCTGCCCGCGGTGCAAAAGAACGCCGAGGTGCTGCGCATCAGCCCGCAAGGCGCGCACACCCGCAAGATCATCGAACTCTTCCGCGCCGCGCTCGACGGCAGCATGACGCCCACCGACGCGCTCGGCGCCAGCCGTGAATGGATGGTGGAAGAGCCCTGCAACGGCTTCTGGCACGGCCGCGCCGGCGTCGAGCAGTACGTCGCCGCCTGACCCGCGCCAGCGGGCTTGTGCGTGCATCCATCGAGGCCGAACGCGCCGCGCACCCAAGCCCGAGCCCCTGCCTGAATTCGCTGCCTGCCCCGCTTCCGGAGACCGAACATGCCTGCCCTGCCTTCCCTTCCGCGCCCGCCCCTGCCCACCGAGCTGCTGCCCGGCAACCTGCGCCAGCGCATCGGCGAGCGCCTGGAAAGCTTCCGCATCCCCGACTTCACCGTGCCCGCGCCGCTGGCGAAGCTCGTCTCGCGCCTGCCGCAGCAGCCGCCCACCCACGTGCTGACGCTCGCGCTCAACCTCGCGCTCGGCCGCATCCTTCCGCGCGACACGCTCGCGCCACTCACCGGCCATCACCTGCAGATGCGGGTGCTCGACGCCGGCCTCACGCTCGACTTCACGCTCACCGAACAGGGCTTCCGGCGTGCTGCACCGGCAACGGGCAAGAAGCCCGACCTGATCATCTCGGCCACCACCCGCGACTTCATGGCGCTGGCGCTGCGCGAGGAAGACCCCGACACGCTGTTCTTCAGCCGCCGCCTGCGCATGGAAGGCGACACCGACCTCGGCCTGCTGGTCAAGAACACGCTCGACGCAGTGGACTGGGACGCGCTCAAGCAAAAGCTCACCGGCCGGCGCTGAGCATCGCGCGCGCGCGCGGACTGACGGCGGACCGCGCGCGCGCCTGGGCCAGCCTGGGTGCGCGCGGCGCGCGTGCTCCACAGGGTGTGCGTTAAGCTAGGCGCCCGTCCCGATTCACGGTGTCGCAGCGCGCGGCGCCGCGCTGCCTCGCAATGCCCTCCGAATTCGACCTCATCCGGCGCCATTTCACCCGCCCGACCCGGCACACCGACCTCGCGGGCGGCGACGACGCCGCGCTGCTGCGCGCACGCCCCGGCATGCAGTTGGCCGTATCCACCGACATGCTGGTCGCCGGCACGCACTTCTTCGCCGACACCGACCCCGAGGACCTGGGCTGGAAGACGCTGGCGGTGAATGTCTCCGACCTCGCCGCCATGGGCGCGGCGCCACGCTGGGCCTTTCTCGCGCTCGCCCTGCCCGGTGCCGATGAAGCCTGGATCGCACCGTTCGCGCGCGGTCTGTTCGCCTGCGCCGACGTCCACGGTGTGGACCTCGCCGGTGGCGACACCACGCGCGGACCGCTGACGCTGTCGGTGACCATCGTCGGCGAGGTCGCGCAGGGCCGCGCGATCACCCGCGGCGGCGGGCGCGCGGGCGACGACCTGTGGGTGTCGGGCCAGCCGGGCATGGCCGCGCTCGGGCTCGCGGCGCTGCGCGGCGAGGCCGCGCTCACGCCCGCCGGCCGCGCCGCGTGCGTCGCCGCGCTGCAGCGCCCGCAGCCGCGCGTCGCCCTCGGCCTGGCGCTGCACGGCGTGGCGAGCGCGATGCTCGACGTCTCCGACGGCCTGCTCGGCGACCTCGGCCACATCCTCGAATGCTCCGCCACGGGCGCAACGCTCGAGCTCGCCGCGCTGCCGCTGGACGCCTTGCTGCACGCCGGCGCCGACCCTACGCTGGCGCAACGCTGTCTGCTCGCCGGCGGCGACGACTACGAGCTGCTCTTCGCCGCCCCGGCGGCGCGGCGTGACGCGGTGGCCGACATCGGCACCCGGCTCGGCCTCGCACTGCACCGGATCGGCACCCTGACCGATTCGCCCGGCGCGCTCCGGCTGCGCACGCGCGACGGCGAGTTGGTGCCTGCGACGTGCTCGGGCTACGATCACTTCGGCTGAGGCCCGCGCGGCCTCGAACCCGCCCCCTCCTGCTCAGGACAAGCACCCCGACCATGCGCCCCACCCTCCGCCTGATGATGAGTCACCCCGCGCACTTCATCTCCCTGGGCTTCGGCTCCGGCCTGTCGCCGTGGGCGCCCGGGACGATGGGCAGCCTGCTCGCGTGGCTGCTGTACCCGCTGATTCGCACCCCGGTGTCCGAGTTCGTCTTTCTCGCCCTGCTCGCGAGCTTCTTCGTGGCCGGCGTGCTCGCCGCCGAACGCACCGGCAAGGCGCTGGGCGTCTCCGACCATGGCGGCATCGTCTGGGACGAGATGGTGGCGGTCTGGCTGGTGCTGCTGTTTACACCCGCGACCCTGCTCTGGCAGGCGGTGGCGGTGGCGCTGTTCCGCTTCTTCGACATCGTCAAGCCGCCGCCGGTGCGCTGGGCCGACCGCAGCTTCAAGGGCGGCTTCGGCGTCATGCTCGACGACCTCCTCGCCGCAGGCTACACCTTGCTCGCACTCGCAATCCTCGTCACCCTGATCGGCGCCTGAACCCATGAGCGACCCCGAACTCGACGCACTCTCGCGCCAGGTCGGCGCAGCGCTCGCCCAGCGCGGCTGGCGCCTCGCGACCGCCGAGTCGTGCACGGGCGGCTGGATCGCCGAGGCGCTCACCGCGATCAGCGGCAGCTCGGCCTGGTTCGACCGCGGCTTCGTGACCTACTCCAATGAAGCCAAGACGGACATGCTCGGCGTTGCCGCGCAGACCCTGGCCGCGCACGGCGCGGTGAGCGAGGCCACCGTGCGCGAGATGGCCGAGGGCGCGCTCGCGCGCAGCCTGGCCGAGGTCGCGGTGGCGGTCTCGGGCGTCGCCGGCCCCACCGGCGGCACCGCCGCGAAGCCTGTGGGCATGGTGTGCATCGGCTGGGCCGCCAAGGGCTCACCCACGCGCAGCCTGACCCTTCGTTTCGCCGGCGACCGCACAGCGGTGCGTCGGCAGACGGTCGTCCGCGCGCTCGACGGCATCCTCGAGCTGGCCGCCCGAGCGCCCTGACGACGCGGCCGCGCGCTTGCGCCGCGGCTATTTATTTGGCATTAGTGCACCACGCCTTCCCGTCCGCGGCACGCGACGACGAGAAAATTTTTTGCCTGTAAATTCGTACAGGCTCTAAACTGGCGCCATGCACGAGGCAGGCCGCATCGCCTGCAATCTTTGTGCCATAATCAGCTCAACTTACAGGACGCACTTTCATGGACGACAACAAGGCCAAAGCCCTCGCCGCCGCGCTCTCGCAAATCGAAAAGCAGTTCGGCAAGGGTTCGATCATGCGCATGGGCGACGGCAGCATCGAGCGCGACATCCAGACCGTCTCCACCGGCTCGCTCGGACTCGACATCGCGCTCGGCCTCGGCGGCCTGCCGCGCGGTCGCGTGGTCGAGATCTACGGTCCCGAGTCCTCCGGCAAGACCACGCTCACGCTGCAGGTCATCGCCGAGATGCAGAAGATCGGCGGCACCGCCGCCTTCATCGACGCCGAGCA
This sequence comes from Thauera sp. UBA6194, assembly GCA_002422685.1. GTDB lineage: Bacteria > Pseudomonadota > Gammaproteobacteria > Burkholderiales > Rhodocyclaceae > Thauera. The sequence goes on from DITC01000054.1 coordinate 13,068, forward strand.
CGCGCTCGACGTCGGCTACGCCGAAAAGCTCGGCGTCAACATCGAAGACCTGCTGATCTCGCAGCCCGACACCGGCGAACAGGCGCTCGAGATCGCCGACATGCTGGTGCGCTCGGGCGGCGTCGACATCGTGGTGGTCGACTCGGTCGCCGCGCTCACGCCCAAGGCCGAGATCGAAGGCGAGATGGGCGACCAGCTCCCCGGCCTGCAGGCCCGCCTGATGTCGCAGGCGCTGCGAAAGCTCACCGCCAACATCAAGCGCACCAACACGCTGGTCATCTTCATCAACCAGATCCGCATGAAGATCGGCGTCATGTTCGGCAGCCCCGAGACCACCACCGGCGGCAACGCGCTCAAGTTCTACGCCTCGGTGCGCATGGACATCCGCCGCACCGGCACGATCAAGAAGGGCGACGAGGTGGTCGGCTCCGAGACCCGCGTCAAGGTGGTCAAGAACAAGGTCTCGCCGCCGTTCAAGGAGGCGCACTTCGACATCCTCTACGGCGAGGGTATCTCGCGCGAGGGCGAGATCATCGACCTCGGCGTCGTGCACAAGATCGTCGACAAGTCCGGCGCCTGGTACGCCTACAACGGCGACAAGATCGGCCAGGGCAAGGACAACTCGCGCGAGTTCCTGCGCAACAACCCGGCGCTCGCACGCGAGATCGAGAACAAGGTCCGCGCCGCCGTCGGCCTGCCCGAGATGGCACCCGCAGGCGCTGCGCCCGCGCCCGCCGAGGCCTGAGCGGGGTCGAGCGCACATGGGCGAGCCGACCCTGCGCGAGCGCGCGCTCCGTCACCTCGCCCGGCGCGACCACTCGCGCGCCGAGCTCAGCCGCAAGCTCGCCAGCCACGGCGAGCCCGACGAGATCGCCGCCGTCATCGACCGCATGGGCGAGCTCGGCCTGCAGTCGGACGGCCGCTATGCCGAGGCCTTCGTGCGCAGCAAGTCGGCGCGCTTCGGCAGCACCCGGCTACGCAGCGAGCTCAGCCGCCGCGGCGTCGACCGTGACCTGATCGACGCCGCGCTCGAAACCGAATGCGTAGAATCCGAGACCGAGCGCGCGCGTGCCGTGCTGCGCGGCCGTTTCTCCACCCCACCCGCCGATGCCCGCGAATGGGGGCGCCAGGCGCGCTTCCTGCAAACCCGCGGCTTCGCACCCGAACTGATCCGCAAGCTGCTGAAAGAGCCCTACGATGAGTCTGCTTAAGGTCGCCGGCCTGCAAAAGCGCTACAAGGCGCGCACCGTCGTGCACGACGTCGGCTTCGATGTCGGCTCGGGCGAGGTCGTCGGCCTGCTCGGCCCCAACGGCGCCGGCAAGACGACCTGTTTCTACATGATCGTCGGCCTGGTGCGCGCCGACGGCGGCCAGATCAGCCTCGACGACCGCGACCTCACCCACCTCCCCATCCATGCACGCGCGCGCCTCGGCCTGTCCTACCTGCCGCAGGAGATGAGCGTGTTCCGCAAGCTCACCGTGGCCGAAAACATCCAGGCCGTGCTCGAGCTGCAGGGCCTGGACAAGCGCCAGGTGGGCGAGCGCCTCGAAGAGCTGCTGATCGAGCTCGGCATCCACCACCTGCGCGACAACACCGCGATCTCGCTCTCGGGCGGCGAGCGCCGGCGCTGCGAAATCGCACGCGCACTGGCCACCGACCCGCGCCTGATCCTGCTCGACGAACCCTTCGCGGGCGTCGACCCGATCGCGGTCATCGACATCCAGAAGATCATCCGCTTTCTCAAGGAGCGCGGCATCGGCGTGCTGATCACCGACCACAACGTGCGCGAGACGCTGGGCATCTGCGACCGCGCGTACATCATCAGCGAAGGGCGCGTGCTCGCGAGCGGCCAGCCGACCGAGATCATCGAGAACGAGCAGGTACGCCAGGTCTACCTCGGCGAACACTTCCGGCTCTGAGCCTGCACCCGCGCCCCAGGTCATGAAACCCAGTCTCCAGCTCAAGCTCTCGCAGCACCTCACGCTGACGCCGCAACTGCAGCAGTCGATCAAGCTGCTGCAATTGTCGACGATCGAGCTCAACCAGGAGATCGAACGCTTCCTGCTCGAGAACCCGATGCTCGAGCGCGAGGAAGGCGAGGCCGACTTCGTGCCGGCATCGGCGGCCACGCCGAGCGCACAGCAGGCGCCCGAGCAGGCCCCGCCCGAAAGCACCGCCGAGCAGGGCAACGAGACGCCCCGCCAGGACGGCGGCGAAGGCAGCAGCGAGGATGAAGGCATCGACTGGTCCAACGTGGGCACCGGCGCCTCGAGCCGCAGCGAGGACGACGACGACGTCGACTACCAGGACCTCCAGGCCGCGGGCGTCCCGCTGCGCGAGCATCTCGACGAGCAGATCGCGCTGTCCCCCCTGTCCGACCGCGACCGCACGCTGGTGCGCTTCATCATCGAAGCCCTGGACGACGACGGCTACCTGCATCAGTCGCTCGAGGACCTGCTCGAGCTCATCCCGGCCGAATCCGGCGTCGAGCTCGACGACCTCGCAATCGCCCTGCACCACGTGCAGAACCTCGAGCCCGCCGGCATCGGCGCGCGCACGCCGCAGGAATGTCTGGCCCTGCAGCTGCGCACGCTCGCCGAGGACGAGACCCGGACGCTCGCGCTCGAAATCGTCACCCGGCACCTCGAGCTGCTCGCCGAGCGCAACTTCGTCAAGCTCAAGAAGCTCACCGGCTGCGACGACGAGGCGCTGCGCGCCGCGCACGCCCTGATCTGCAGCCTCGACCCGCACCCCGGTTCACGCTACTCGACCAGCGAGACGCGCTACGTGCTGCCCGACGTGATCGTGCGCAAGCTGCGCGGCCGCTGGACGGTGAGCCTGAACCAGGACGCCATGCCGCGCCTGCGCATCAACCGCCTGTACGCCAGCCTGCTGCAGCAGAACCGCGGACAGACGGGCGGGCTCGGCGGCCAGCTGCAGGAAGCGCGCTGGCTGATCCGCAACGTCCAGCAGCGCTTCGACACCATCCTGCGCGTCTCCCAGGCCATCGTTGACCAGCAGCGACAGTTCTTCGATCATGGGGCCGTGGCCATGCGCCCGCTCACCCTGCGGGAGATCGCGGACCAGCTCGAGCTGCACGAATCGACCGTCTCGCGCGTGACCACGCAAAAGTACATGGCTACGCCGCGCGGTGTGTTCGAACTCAAGTATTTCTTCGGCAGTCACGTCGCCACCGACACCGGCGGAGCGGCTTCTTCCACTGCGATTCGCGCGCTGATTCGTCAGCTGGTGGAAGCCGAAGACAGCAAGAAACCGCTGTCCGACGCCAAGATTGCAGAAGTCCTCGGCCAGCAGGGTATCGTGGTCGCACGGCGCACCATCGCCAAGTATCGCGAGTCCCTCAATATCCCGCCGGTCAGCATGCGCAAATCGATCTGACAACAACAGGAGTCACCATGAATCTGAACATCACCGGGCATCACGTCGAAGTCACCCCCGCCATTCGCGACTACGTCACCACCAAGCTGGATCGGGTGATCCGCCACTTCGACAACGTCACCAGCGTCGGCGTGATCTTGTCGGTCGAGAAGCTCAAGCAGAAGGCCGAAGTCACGCTGCACGTGCGCGGCAAGGACATCTTCGTCGAAAGCGACGACACCGACCTGTACGCAGCCATCGACGCGATGTCCGACAAACTCGAGCGTCAGGTTCAGAAGTACAAGCAGAAGATGACCGAACACAACCACGAGTCGCTCAAGCACCAGCCGCCCGAAGCCTGAGTCTTTCGTTACAGCACCGTGACCGGGGTGCGGATGTGGTTATAATGCGCGCGTTTTGACGACGCCTGCAGCGCCCGCCCCGGATAGACAGTCGCCCCGGCGACCTGGATGGCCGGGGCGTCGTGTTTGCACACCTGCGAATGAGCCTGATATCCCAACTCCTGCCACTGACCAATGTGGTGGTCGACCTCGAAGCCAGCAGCAAGAAGCGCGTCTTCGAGCAAGCCGGCCTGCTGTTCGAGAACAACCAGGGCATCGGTCGCAGCACCGTTTTCGACAGCCTGTTCGCGCGCGAACGCCTCGGCTCAACCGGCCTGGGGCAGGGCATCGCGATCCCGCACGGCCGCATCAAGGGCCTCAAGGATGCCGCGGGGGCCTTCCTGCGCCTCGCCACGCCGGTGCAGTTCGATGCCCCCGACGGCCGTCCGGTCAGCATGCTGTTCGTGCTGCTCGTGCCCGAGCAAGCCAACGAGACGCACCTGCAGCTGCTCTCCGAGCTCGCCCAGATGTTCAGCGACCGCGACTTTCGCGAAGCGCTGCAGAACGCAGCCGATCCGGCGCACATCCACCAGATGTTCATGAACTGGGGCGCCCATGCGGCAGACCAGCCTGACCCGGCTGTATGAGCTGCACCGCGACAGTCTCAACCTGACCCACGTCAGCGGGGGCCTCGGCGCCCGCCTCAGCGTCGGCGAAGAACGCATCTGGCCGGCAGACCTCATCGGCCACCTCAACCTGATCCACCCCACCCGGCTGCAGGTGCTCGGTGCAGCAGAGATGGCCTGGGCGCAGCGCCAGTCCAACGACAAGGTCGCGCACCACCTCAACGAGATCCTGTCGGCGCACCCGCCCGCCATCATCGTGGCCGACGGCTGCGAGGTGCCCAACATTCTGCACGGCATCTGCGAAGCACACGACGTGGCGCTGTTCACCGCGCGCCACCCCTCGGCCAGCGTCATCGACCAGCTTCGCCTCTACCTGTCGCGCGAGCTCGCCGAGAAGGTCTCCCTGCACGGCGTGTTCATGGACGTGCTCGGCCTGGGCGTGCTGATCACCGGCGACTCGGGTGCGGGCAAGTCCGAACTCGGCCTGGAGCTCATCTCGCGCGGGCACGGCCTGGTCGCCGACGACGTGGTCGAGTTTTCGCGCATCGCGCCCACGGTGCTCGAAGGGCGCAGCCCCGAGATGCTGCAGGACTTCATCGAGGTGCGCGGGCTCGGCCTGCTCGACATCCGCACCATCTTCGGCGAAACGGCCTGCCGCCGTAAGATGCGCCTGCGCATCATCTGCCACCTCGACCGCCGCCAGCCCGGCCCCGGCGACCCGAGCCGGCTGCCGCTGCAGCAGGAAACCCAGGACATCCTCGGCGTCAAGATCGCGCGCGTGGTGCTGCCCGTGGCCGCCGGGCGCAACCTCGCGGTGCTGCTCGAGGCCGCCGTGCGCTCGACCATCCTGCGTCTGCGCGGCATCGACTCGACCCAGGTCTTCATCGAGCGCCAGAACAAGGCCCTGCAGGCCAATGCGCACGAGGTCGCACCCAAAAAGTGAAGGAGAACCGCGCATGAAAGGCCTGCTCCGTGGCGTGCTCTATCTGCTCGCAGCCACCCTCCTCGCCCTCGTGGCGCTGGCCGCCTACCTGGCCTTCAGCTTCGACATCAACGATCACCGCGACCGCCTCGCATCCGAGATCCAGCGCCACACCGGTCGCGCCCTGAACATCGGCGGCGAGATCGGCCTGTCGATCTTTCCCTGGCTCGGGGTCGAAGCGCGCGATCTCAGCCTCGCCAATCTGCCCGAGTTCGGCGACGCGCCGCTCGCCCGCGTCGCGCAGCTCGAAGCGCGCGCACGCCTGCTGCCGATGCTGCGCGGCGAGCTCGAAATCGACCGCATCGTCGTAGACGGCCTCTTCGTCGAGCTCGTGCGCAAGGCCGACGGCAGCGCCAACTGGGCCAGCCCGCAGGCCGCGCCTGCGGACGCGCCACAGGCCCAAGCCACGGACGAGGACGGCCCGTCGGCCCCCGACCTGGGCGCGGCCGCGCTCGCGATCGGCACGCTCGAGCTACGCTCGGCGCGCATCAGCGTGACCGACCACCAGGCCGGCACCCGCCACACCCTCGACGCGCTGCAGTTCACCAGCGCCGCGGTGCGTCCCGGCGCGCCGTTCCCGGTTGAGCTGGCGTTCCAGCTCGACAGCGGTGCCATCGGCGCAGACGCCGAGCGCACCGAACTCGCCGCGAAGCTGCGCACCCAAGCCACGTTCGACCCCGCAGCGCGCACGCTGACGCTGGCCGAGCTGCAGCTCGAGACCGGCCTGAAGGGCGCGGCCATCCCGGGCGGAGCCCTCGACGCCACGCTCACGGCGCTGGCCACGGTGGACCTCGAGCGCGGCAGCGCCGTGCTCGAGAACCTCAGCCTCGCGACCGGCGACACCCGCATCACCGGCCGCTTCGCGCTCACCGATCCGGCCGGCCCCGCGCTCGAGTTCGACCTGCACGCCGACCGCCTCGATGTCGACCGCTACCTGCCTGCACAGAGTCCGAGCGCAGCGCCCACGCCCGGTGCGGCCGCCGCTGCCGGCGCGGCCAGTGGCGCCGCGGCAGCGCCGGATGCCGTAACAACGCTCGCGGCGAACGGCCGGCTGCGCATCGACAGCCTGAGCGCCGCCGGCCTGAAGCTCTCCGCGCTCGAGCTCACCCTCAATGCCGACAAGGGCCTGGTGCGCCTCGACCCGCTGTCGGCCCAGCTCTATGGCGGGCAGTACCAGGGCAAGGTCGCCCTCGACGCCCGGCGCACGCCGATGCGGCTCTCGCTCGACGACGCGCTGCAGGGCGTGCAAGTCGCTCCGCTGCTGCGCGAGCTCAGCGGCAGCGAGGCGCGCGTGAGCGGCCGGGCGGACGTGCGCGCACGCCTGCAAGCCAACGCGGGCAGCGCTGAGCAGCTCAAGCGCAGCCTCGCCGGACGCATCGAAGTGCGCGTCAATGACGGTGCAATCAAGGGCGTGAACATCGCCCAGATGATGCGCGAGGCCTCGGCGCGCCTGCGCGGTGAAACCGTGTCGAGCACCGGTCCGAACGAAACCGACTTCACCGAGCTGTCGGCGACCCTCAACGCCGCGCGCGGCGTGCTGCACAACGACGACCTCGCCATGCGCTCGCCGCTGCTGCGCATCGGCGGCGCCGGCAAGGCCAGCCTGGTCAGCGAAACCCTGGACTACGTGCTGCGCACCAGCGTGGTGGCCACGCTCGCCGGCCAGGGTGGCGAAGATCTCGACAACCTGCGCGGCGTCACCGTGCCGATCCGCGTCACCGGCCCCTTCGCTGCGCCGAAATTTGCGCTCGACATCGAGTCGCTGATCAAGGACAGCGTGCGCGACAAGGCACGCGAAAAGCTCGAGGAAAAACTGCGCGAGAAGCTGCCCGGCGGCGTGCAGGAACAGCTGCCCGACAAGCTGCGCGAAGGCCTCGGCAGATTCCTGCGCTGAACGCGCCGACGAGGCCACTGCGCTCCCACGGCCGCGCCCCCTCGGCACGCACTTGCAGCCTGCCGAGGCCGGCTGTTACGCTCGACCGCTTTGCAGCAGTCCACTGGCACGCCATGAACGCCCCCATCGACTACCTCGAACGCATCCTCAACGCGCAGGTGTACGACGTCGCCGTCGAGACCCCGCTCGACCTCGCCGCCAACCTGTCGGCACGCACGCACAACCGTATCTTCCTCAAGCGCGAGGACATGCAGCCGGTGTTCAGCTTCAAGATCCGCGGCGCCTACAACAAGATGGCCAAGCTGTCGCCGCAGGCGCTCAAGCGCGGCGTGATCTGCGCCTCGGCCGGCAACCACGCCCAGGGCGTGGCGCTGTCGGCGGCCAAACTCGGCGTGCGCGCGGTGATCGTGATGCCGAGCACCACGCCGCAAATCAAGATCGACGCGGTCAAGGCGCGCGGCGGCGAGATCGTCCTCGCCGGCGAGTCCTACTCCGACGCCTACGCGCACGCGCTCGAGCTCGAGAAGACCGAAAAGCTCACCTTCGTCCATCCCTTCGACGACCCCGACGTGATCGCTGGTCAGGGCACGGTGGGCATGGAGATCCTGCGCGCCCACCCGAAGCCGATCCACGCCGTGTTCTGCTGCGTCGGCGGCGGCGGCCTGATCGCCGGGCTGGCGGCCTACATCAAGCGCCTGCGCCCGGAGACGAAGATCATCGGTGTCGAGGCGGTGGATGCCGACGCGATGACGCAGTCGCTCGCCGCAGGCAAGCGCATCGCGCTCGAGCAGGTCGGCATCTTCGCCGACGGCGCCGCGGTCAAGGAGGTCGGCGTCGAGACCTTCCGCCTGTGCCAGCAGTATGTGGACGAGATGATCGTGGTCGACAACGACGCGATCTGCGCCGCGATCAAGGACGTGTTCGAGGACACGCGCTCGATCCTCGAGCCCGCCGGCGCGCTCGCCGTGGCCGGCGCCAAGGAATACGCCCGTCGCAACAAGCTGCGCGACAAGAACCTGGTGGCGGTGGCCTCGGGCGCGAACATGAACTTCGACCGCCTGCGCTTCGTTGCCGAGCGTGCCGAACTGGGCGAGCAGCGCGAAGCCGTGCTGGCGGTGACGATCCCCGAGAAGCCGGGCTCGTTCAAGAAGTTCATCAGCGTGCTCGGCAACCGCAACATCACCGAGTTCAACTACCGCTACGCCGACACCGAGCAGGCGCACATCTTCGTCGGCGTCACCGTGCACAACCGCAACGAGGTCGGCCGCCTGGTCGAGATGCTCGAACGCCACGAGCTACCCGCGCTCGACCTCACCGACGACGAGCTCGCCAAGACGCACGTGCGCTACATGGTGGGGGGGCGCGCGCCGCAGGCGGAAAACGAGGTCGTGTACCGCTTCGTGTTCCCCGAGCGCCCGGGTGCCCTGCTCAACTTCCTGTCGAACCTGCAGTCGGACTGGAACATCTCGCTGTTCCACTACCGCAACCATGGCTCGGACTTCGGCCGCGTGCTGGTGGGCATGCAGGTGCCGCCGCAGGACAAGGCGGCGTTCGAGGGCTTCCTTGAGCGCCTGGGCTACGACTACGTGGCCGAGAGCGGCAACCCCGCCTACCGCATGTTCCTGTCGGGCAGCTGAGCGTGAGCGCGGGGCCGGGCTCGGGCGGCGCCCGCCTCGGTCACCAGCCACTGCATCGGCTGGTCATGCGTCTGCGGATGCGTGTCCGGCACGCGCCCGGCCTCGAAGCCCACGCCGACCGCGATGGTCTGCATGCCGGCCAGCGTGCGGTCGAAATAGCCGCCGCCGTAACCGATGCGGTAGCCATGATCGTCGAAGGCGTTGAGCGGGATCAGCAGCACCTCGGGCACCAGCTCCGCCCCGTCCACCGGGTGAGGAATGCCGTGGCGATCGAGCGGCATCGGCACGCCGGGCGTCCACGCACGAAACACCATCGGCGCGTGGCGCTCGAGGACGATCGGCAAGGCCGCGACCCGACCGACCTGCGCGCCGAGCCAGCGCTGCACCCATTCGCGCAGATCGGGTTCGGCGCGGTAAGGCCAGCAAAAGCCGAGCGTTCGAGGCTGCAGCTCGTCCATCAAGACATCGAGATGCGCACCGATGCGCGCGCTCAGCACGGCGCGGCGCTCCGCAGGCATCGCCTGGCGGTGCTTGAGCGCCTGCTCGCGCAAGCGCTGACGCTTCGTAGCGTCATCGGTTTGTTGCCGTCGAAGGGAATCAGGCGCGTGTTCGGTTGTCATGCAGAGCACCGGAAATTGAAGAATCGCAAAGGATCATGAAGAGAGCACTCACCACCACGCTGTTCGCCGCAAGCCTGCTCGGCAGCGCATTCGCGTCAGATCAGGCCGTATTGCCGAGCGGTGACGACCGTATCGTCGCCGCTCGCGAAGCCTTGCGCAAGGGCGAGCACGCGCTGCTCGAGCAGCTGGCCAGCGTGCGCGAACCCCACCTGCTGGCGGTCTATCCGCACTACTGGCAACTGATGGGCGCGCTCGCCCGTCCCGAGCCCGCTCCCACCGCCGAACTCGACCGCTTTCTCGCCCAGGAGGCCGGCAGCGTGCTTGCCGAACGCCTGCGCGCGGCCTGGCTGCAGCGCCTGGCGAAGGACGGCGACTGGGCGGGCTTTCTGCAGCGCTACCCCGCGCTCCTGAACCCCGGCGACGCACTGCGCTGCAATGCCTGGACCGCGCGCCTGCTGAGCGGCGACGCCAGCGTACATGCAGACGTCGCCCGGCAGTGGGACGAAGACTTCACGGCCGACGACGCCTGCGACCTGGCGCTGCGCAGCGCCGTCGAGCGCGGCGCGGTGGACGCCGAGCAGGCGTGGTGGCGCATCCGGCGCCAGATCGACTCGCGCAGCCCGCAGGCGGTGTTCAGGAGCCTCACCCTGCTCCCCCCCGGCGAGGCGCCGTCCCATGCCGAGCTCGACCAGGCAATCCGCTCGCCCGCGCCCTGGCTGGATCGCCTGGAGCCCAACTTCGCCGTGACTCGCGCCGGCCGCGAGCTCGCGCTGGCGGCGCTGGTGCGGCTGGCGCGCGAGGACATCCCGGCCGCACGTGTCCGCCTGTTGCGCATCCAGGATCGCCTGCAGGCCACGGAGCGCAACTACATCAACCTGGTCATGGGCCTGCACGCCGCACAAAGCCGCCTGCCCGAAGCGGTCGATCTGTTCGCCGCCGCCGGCGACGTCCGGACCACGCCCGAGCAGCGCGCCTGGCGGGTGCGCGCCGCCCTGCGCGTGCAGGACTGGCGCAAGGTGCGCAGCGCGATCGAGGCCCTGCCCGCCGCGGAGCGCGAACGCTCCGAGTGGGTCTATTGGCTGGGCCGCGCGCTCGACGCCACAGGCGCACGCAAGGCCGCCGAAACCCTTTACCAGCGCATTGCCGGCGAGCCCGACTTCTACGGCATGCTCGCCGCCGAAGAGCTGGGACAGCGCTTCATGCCGCCGCCCGCGAGCCCTCCGCTCGCACGCGCCGCGCTCGAGGCCGCCGAGCGCGACCCCGGCCTGCAGCGCGCACTCGCGCTCTACCGGCTCGAACTGCGCACCGAGGCCGTGCGCGAGTGGATCTGGGCCGTGCGCGACCGCGACGAGGCCTTCCGTCTGGGCGCCGCGCACCTGGCGCTGCGCAACGAACTCTACGACCGCGCCATCAACACCGCCGAGCTCGCCAACCCGCGCAGCTACTTCGAGCTGCGCTTCCTCACCCCCTATCGCGACCTGGTCGAGCCCCAGGTGCGTGCTCAGGGCCTCGATCTCGCCTGGGTCTACGGCCTGATGCGCCAGGAGAGCCGCTTCATCGCCCCGGCGCGCTCGAGCGCCGGCGCCCAGGGCCTGATGCAGGTGATGCCCGCCACGGGGAGATGGGTAGCCAACAAGATCGGCTTCCCGGGCTACCATCCGCGCCTGCTCAACGACCCCGACACCAACGTGCTGCTCGGCACGAGCTACATGCGTCTGATCATGGAGGGTCTGGATGACCACCCGGTGCTCGCCAGCGCCGGCTACAACGCAGGCCCCGGACGCGCGCGCCACTGGCGCAGCCCGGAGGCGCTCGAAGGCGCGATCTATGCCGAGACCATTCCCTTCGACGAAACGCGCAATTACGTGAAAAAGGTGCTGGCAAACGCAGTGATCTACGCCGCAATGATGGAAAAGCGGCCACAATCGCTCAAGGCGCAGCTCGGAACCATCGCAGCTGCGCCCGTCAGCGAGTAAGCTGCGCCCCTGTGTGATTTTCACGCCCGCATGACAAACCATCCGAGTCGAACAATGAATCCGAAACGCGTCGTCATCATCGGCGGCTCCGGCTTTATCGGCAGCGCCGTCGCCAACCGCCTGTGCGAAGCAGGCGTCAAGGTCGTCATCCCCACCCGTCGCCGCAGCCGCGCAGCGCATGTGCTGCTGCTGCCCAACGCCGAAGTCGTCGAAGCCGACGTGCATGACCCGGCCACCCTCGCCAGCCTGATCGCCGGCGCAGACGCCGTGGTCAATACGGTCGGCGTCCTGCACTCGCGCCCGGGTACGCCCTTCGGGCCGGACTTCGCCCGCGCCCACGTCGAGCTGCCGCAAAAGATCGTGCTCGCCTGCCGCCAGGCCCGCGTGCCGCGGCTGGTGCACATCAGCGCGCTCGGCGCCGACGCCAGCGGCCCCTCCGAATACCAGCGCTCCAAGGCCGCAGGCGAGACCGCCGTGCGTGCCGCCAGCCCGGAAACCGACTGGACCATCCTGCGCCCCTCGGTGGTGTTCGGCCGCGGCGACAGCTTCCTGAACCTGTTCGCCGGCCTGGTGCGCGTCTTCCCGGTGATCCCGCTCGCGGGCGCCGACGTGCGCTTCCAGCCGGTGTACGTCGAGGACGTGGCCGAGGCCGTGTGGCAGAGCCTGATCCGCCCCGACGCCGCGCGCCAGACCTTCGACCTCGCCGGCCCCACCGTCTACACGCTGCGCCAGCTCGTCGAATACGTCTCCGAGCTCGCGGTCGGCAAGCGCCGCAAGGTGGTCGGCCTGCCCGAAAACCTCGCCATGATGCAGGCCCGGCTGATGGAATTCGCCCCTCAGCCGCTGATGAGCCGCGACAACGTGCGCTCGATGCGGGTGGACAACGTCACCCACGGCAGCCCGCTGCCTTACGCGCTGACCCCCACCGCACTCGAATCCGTCGCGCCCGCCTGGCTCGGCGCAGCCGGGCCGCGCGACTTCTATTACCCCTTCCGCCGCAGCGCGCGGCGCTGATCGACCTTTACCAGCCCACCGGAGTACACGATGAAACTCATCATCGGCAACAAGAACTACTCGTCCTGGTCCCTGCGTGCCTGGCTGGCGGCACGCGAGGGCGGCTTCACCTTCGAAGAAATCCGCATCCCGCTGTTCATCCCCGGCAGCCGCGAGCGCATCCTGTCGCACTCGCCCTCGGGCAAGGTGCCCTGCCTCATCGACCACGGCTTCACGGTGTGGGACTCGCTGGCGATCGGCGAATACCTCGCCGAAAAGCAGCCCGCGCTGCTGCCGTCCGACCCCGGTGCACGCGCGATCGCGCGCGCGGTGACCGCCGAGATGCACGCCGGCTTCCACAACCTGCGTAGCCGCATGCCGATGAACGTGCGCAAGGACTACGCCGGCTTCGGCCACAGCCCCGAGGTGGACGCCGACATCGCGCGCATCGTCGCGATCTGGAACGACTGCCGTGCGCGCTTCGGCAGCGAGGGCCCCTACCTGTTCGGCAGTTTCAGCCTGGCCGACGCGGCGTTCGCCCCGGTGGCGTTCCGCTTCCAGACCTACGGCGTCAAGCCCGAAGGGGCGGCCGGCGAATACCTCACCACCCTGCTCGCCAACCCGCACATGCAGGAGTGGGCTGCCGCAGCGCGCGCCGAGACCGAATCCATCGCGGAAGAGGATCTCTACGGCTGATGCAGGCCTACGTCGTCGGCGGGGCGGTGCGTGACGCCCTGCTCGGGCTGCCGGTCAAGGACCGCGACTGGGTCGTGGTCGGCAGCACCCCCGAAGAAATGCTCGCGCGCGGCTTTCGTCCAGTCGGACGTGACTTCCCGGTCTTTCTGCATCCGCACACCAGCGAGGAATACGCGCTCGCGCGCACCGAGCGCAAGTCGGGGCGCGGCTACACCGGCTTCGTCTGCCACGCCTCGCCCGAGGTCACGCTCGAAGAAGACCTGCTGCGCCGCGACCTCACCATCAACGCGATCGCGCGCACCGAAGACGGCACCCTGATCGACCCTTACGGCGGCCAGCGCGACCTCGCCGCGCGCCTGTTCCGCCACGTCTCCCCCGCCTTCGCCGAAGACCCGCTGCGCATCCTGCGCGTGGCGCGCTTCGCCGCGCGCTTCACCGACTTCACCGTGGCGCCCGAGACCCTGGCGCTGATGCAGCAGATGGTGGGCGCAGGCGAGGTCGACCACCTGGTCGCCGAGCGCGTGTGGCAGGAGTTCGCGCGCGGACTGATGGAGGCGCGCCCCGCGCGCATGATCCGCGTGCTGCGCGACTGCGGCGCGCTCGCCGTCATCCTCCCCGAACTGGACCGCCTGTTCGGCATTCCCCAGCCGGAGAAATACCATCCCGAGATCGACACCGGCGAACACGTGCTGATGGTCGTCGACGCCGCCGCCGCGAGCGCGCAGCCGCTGGCGGTGCGCTGGGCCTGCCTGCTGCACGACCTCGGCAAGGGCGACACGCCGGCGCACGTGCTGCCCCACCACTACGGCCACGAAGCGGCGAGCGCGCGCCGCGCACGCGCCGTGTCCGAGCGCCTGAAGGCGCCGACCGAGTGCCGCGACCTGGCCGAGATGGTGGCGCGCGAGCACGGCATCCTCGCCCGCGCCGAAGCGCTGCGCCCCGAAACCATGGTGAAGCTGATCGAGCGCTGCGACGGCCTGCGCCGTCCCGAGCGCTTCGAGCTCATGCTCCAGGCCGCCGCCTGCGACCATGCCGGCCGCGGCGGACAAACTCACGGCGACTGGCGACCTTTGTCACACTGGCGCGCCGCCCTGGCCGCCGTCCGCGCCATCGACGCCGCTACAATTGCACGCAGCTGCAGTGACAAGAAGCACATTCCGGACGCCCTGCATGCCGCACGCGTGGCCGCAGTGAAAGCACGGAACAAGGACCCGAAATGAACAACACCCGCTTCGGCGAGCTCGAGGTGCTGTGTCACGCACCCGAACAGCCGGCCCACGAACACCCGCTGCTCTTCATCCACGGCGCCTACGTTTCGGCCTGGTGCTGGGAAGAACACTTCCAGCCCTGGTTCGCCCGTCAGGGCTGGACCACCTACGCGGTCTCGCTCTCCGGTCACGGCAGGAGCCGCAACCGCGCGCACCTCGACACCTACTCGATCGACGACTACGTGCGTGACGTCGCCGAGGTCGCCGCCAAGCTGCCGGCCCCGCCGGTGCTGATCGGCCACTCCATGGGCGGTCTGGTGGTGCAAAAATACCTGGAACGTCACGACGCCCCGGCCGTGGTGCTGATGTCCTCGGTGCCGCCGCAAGGCCTGATGGGCTCGGCCATGGGCCTGATGTTCAAGCGCCCGAGCCTGCTCAGCGACCTCAACCGCATCATGGCCGGCGACGATGTCGACATCGACAGCCTGCGCGAGGCGCTCTTCCATCAGCCCGTGGATGCGGACGCCCTGCAGCGCTACTACCGGCTCAGCCAGCCCGAGTCGCATCGCGCGATCTGGGACATGTCGCTCTTCAACCTCCCCCAGCCCGGCCGCATGCACCGCCCGCCGATGCTCGTGCTCGGCGCCCGGCACGACGCCCTGATCCCGCCCGACCAGGTGCACATGACCGCGCTGACCTACGGCGAGCAGGCGGAGATCTTCCCCAATGTCGGCCACGGCATGATGCTCGAGCACGACTGGGAGCTGATCGCGATGCGCATCGACGCATGGCTGAAAGAGCGCAGGCTCTGAGGGCTGCGCGCGCAGCCTAGAGCGCGTGCAGGCGGTCGCCGCGGACGAAACCGAGCAGCGGTCCCTCGATGCCACGCGACAAGGCCAGCACCTTGAACAGCTCGCCCATCTCCTGCGGCGCGGTCAGGCGCTGCACGGCGCGCGCGGCGCGGATGTAGTCGGCGCTCTCCTGCGCGCCGCGCCGCGCGAGGCACTCGAGCACGCCGCAGTTGAACAGGAACTGCGCCTGCGTGGTGTAGCCCTGCACGTCCAGCCCGGCCTCGAAGCCGGCTTCGGCGACCGCGGTGAAGTCCACGAAAGCGGTGATGTCGTTCAGCCCCGGCCACAGAAAAGGGTCGCCATGCACGTGGTGGCGGTAGTAGCACAGCAAGGTGCCGCCCGAACGTGAGGGCAGGTAGTACTCGGCGCGCGGGTAGCCGTAGTCGATCAGGATCAGCGCGCCACACACCAGGCGCTGCGCCCACTCCGCCACCCAGGCCTTGCCGGCGAGGTTGAGCTCGGTGACGTACTCGCCGCGCTCCGGCACGGGCAGCGCGAGCGCCTGCCCGGCCTCGCGCACCGCTCCGGCGGCAGGCGCGTCGGCCCAGCACAGCCGGCGGGCGCCGGACACGTCGGCAACCATGCTCACCCCACGCTCGAACAAGCCTTCGGCGCGCGCCACGAGCAGATGCAGCGGCATCACGTCGAGCACCTCGTTCGCCACCACCGCGCCCGAGAAGCGCTCGGGCAGCGCATCCAGCCAGCGCACCCGCCCGGCCAGGTGTGGCGCGCGCGCGGCGAGCGTGTCGAACTGGCGTTCGCGCAGCTCGCCCGACAGCTCGAGGATGCCGTAACGCTCCGGCACGCAGCCGCGGCGCTCAAGCTCGAGCAGCAGGTCGGCGGCGAGCAGACCGGTGCCGGCGCCGACCTCGATCAGCTCGGGCGCGCTGGCATGCATCACCTGCTCGAGCTGGGCGGCGAGCGCCTGGCCAAAAAGCGGCGTAAGCTCGGGCGCAGTGATGAAATCGCCACCAGGACCGAACTTTCGCGCGCCGCCGCTGTAATAACCCAGGCCGGGCGCATAGAGCGCGAGCTCCATGTAGCGCGCGAACGGAACCCAGCCCCCGGCCGCATCGATCTCGGCCTCGATACGCTCGAGCAGGCGTGCGCTCTGAGCGAGCGCGTCGGCAGAAGGCTGAGGCAGTGAAGACATGTGCAATACACCCGAGATCGACGAAAGCCGGCCATTGTACCGGCACGTCCGCCGCGTCACGCACCCGCCCCGGGCCGCGGCACGGCAATGGCTTCAACCCCAGGTAGTTCCACGATGACCTTCCCCAGCACCAACCCATTCGCACCTGCCGCATCGACCGCCGCCACTGCGAGCGACGCCGGCCGCGCCCCCCTGATCCTCGTCACCGGCGCAGCGCGTCGTGTGGGCGCGGAGATTGCGCGCAACCTGCACGCCGCGGGGGTCCGGGTTGCGCTGCACTACCGCCGCAGCGCCGACGAGGCCGAGGCCCTCGCCGAGGCACTCAACGCCCTTCGCCCCGACAGCGCGTTCACCGTAAGAGGCGATCTCGCCCGCTTCGGTGCCGCCGAAGAGATCGCCGCCCAGGTGCTCGATCGCGGCGACGGCCTCGATGGCCTGGTCAACAATGCCTCGAGCTTCTTTCCCACCCCGGTGGGCAGCATCGACCGCGCCGCATGGGACGAGCTCGTCGGCTCGAACCTCATGGGGCCGCTCTTCCTGTCGCAGGCGCTGGCGCCCGCCTTGCGCGCCAGCGGCGGGGCGATCGTCAACATCGTCGACATCCATGCCGAACGGCCGCTGACCGGATACACGGTGTACAACGTCGCCAAGGGCGGGCTCGCGACCCTGACGCGCGCGCTGGCGATCGACCTGGCGCCGGAGGTCCGCGTCAACGGCGTCGCGCCGGGGCCGATCGACTGGCCCGAGGACGACCAGTTTCCAGCCGCGGAGCGCGAGCGCATCATCGCCCACACCCTGCTCAAACGCGCGGGCTCACCGGCGGACATCGCGCGCACGGTGCGCTTCCTGATCCTCGATGCGCCGTACGTCACCGGGCAGATCATCGCGGTCGACGGTGGCCGCAGCGTGCATTTGTGAGCAGGTGACGCGCGGCGCTTTCTGGGATAATCCGCAGCTGATTTCCAGACAGGCTCCAGCATCGTGACCGCAGCTTCCGCCCCCGCCGAAAACCAGCCCGCCAGCGAAAGAGCCGGCGGCGACCGCCTCTCCAACACCTTCCTGCGGCTCAAGAAGAAGCTCGAACGCGGCGTCGGCGAGGCCATCGGCGACTACAACATGATCGGCGACGGCGACACCGTGATGGTGTGCGTCTCCGGCGGCAAGGACTCCTACACCCTGCTGTCCTGCCTGCTCGCGCTGCGCGAGCGCGCGCCGGTGGATTTCCGCATCGTGGCGATGAACCTCGACCAGAAGCAGCCCGGTTTCCCCGACCACGTGCTGCCGGCCTACTTCGAGTCGATCGGGGTCGAGTACCGCATCGTCACCGAGGACACCTACTCGATCGTCAAGGACAAGATCCCCGAGGGCAAGACCACCTGCTCGCTGTGCTCGCGCCTGCGTCGCGGCATCATCTACCGCACCGCGACAGAGCTCGGCGCCACCCGCATCGCGCTCGGCCACCACCGCGACGACATGCTCGAGACCCTGTTCCTCAACATGTTCTTCGGCGGCAAGATCAAGGCCATGCCGCCCAAGCTGGTGAGCGACGACGGCAAGCACGTGGTGATCCGCCCGCTCGCCTACTGCACCGAGGCCGACATCGCGCGCTTCGCGCGCACGATGGATTTCCCCATCATCCCGTGCAACCTGTGCGGCTCGCAGGAGAACGCCCAGCGCAAGCAGATCAAGAACATGCTGCAAGGCTGGGCGCGCGACTACCCGGGGCGCATCGAGTCGCTCGCCACCGCACTCAAGAACGTGGTGCCCTCGCACCTGGCCGACCAGCGCCTGTTCGACTTCGTCGGGCTCACGCAGCACACCGTGGTCGAGGAAGGCGACACCGCCTTCGACCCGCCCGAGCTGCCGCTCGGCCCTGGCGTGGCGACCGTGAGCCTGCTGCGCCCGGGCAGACACGAAGACTGAGCCCCCCCTCCACGCCGACAGGATCGAAGCCGATGTCCGAAGCCCTGAGCACCTGCGTCCTGGCCGCCCTGCATGGTGGCGACGAGACCCTTGCAGACGGCGTGGGCGCCGATGAGCTGCGGCGTGCGGCCGAGCGCTGCGCCCACCGCATCGAGCGCGCGATCGCCGCACAGGGAGGACAGCTGCTCCAGGCGACCCCGACCCGCACCCTGGCGCGTTTTGCGAACGCCGACGCGGCGGTGCAGGCGGCGGCCATCGCGCTCGAGCGCATTCGCAGCCTGCCACCGCTGCACGGCATGGCCCCGCCGGTGCGCATCGGAGTGCACTGCGCCCCCGTCGACAACCGCGGCGCCGAACCCGCAGGCGAGGGCGTGACCGAGGCCGTGCGCATCGCGGGCGCATGCGAGGCCGGGCAGGCGCTCGGCTCGGCCGCGTTGATCAGCCAGCTCGGCAGCGCGGCGCGCCACCTCGTCGCCAGGCTGCCGCAGACCGGACAGCGCGCGCGCGAACCGGGCGGGGACCTGCACGAGATCGGCCGCATCGAAGCCGCCGCCGGGCCGGCGCTGCCGACGCTGCAGGCGCAGACGATGCGCCTTCGGCTGCGCCATCGTCAGAACGTGATCCATATCGATGAAGCGCGCCCGGTCGTCCTGATCGGCCGCGAGCTCGGCAACGACATCGTGATCAGCGACCCACGCGCCTCACGCCAGCATGCCCGCATCGAGCGGCGCAGCGAAGGCTTCATGCTCTTCGACGCGAGCAGCAACGGCACCTTCGTCAGCGCAGACGATCGCCCCGAGCGCGTCGTGCGGCGCGCCAGCCTCGAGCTGCGCGGACGAGGCCGCATCGGCTGCGGCTTCGCCCCCGGCAACGGCGAGGCCGAGTTGCTCTTCTTCGATTTCGACTGACTGCGTGCAGGCCGGGCATGCAGCGTGCGCCCCATGCCGGCCCCCACCAGACAGCGCTCAGGCCTTGACGCACTCGGCCACGAAAGCCTTGCGCTCGGCGCCCTTGAGCGACTGCGCCGTGGCCTCCTGGTTGCAGAGCTTGCGCCTTGCCTTGGCATCGGCGATGGGCGCCTTCGCCGCGGGCGCCTCGCTCACCGCCGGCACAGCCGCACTCGCGCTCTCGGCCACGCCCGCTTCCGCGTCGGCTTCCGCCTCCACCGCAGGCATCGCATGCTTGCCACGCAGACAGCTGCTCATGAAGCTCTTGCGCGCGTCGCCCTTGAGCGCCTGCTCGCGCGCCTCGGCATTGCACTTGCGCATGCGCTCGTGCTGCGGATTGGCCCAGGCTGCATCGGGCACCATGGCCCCCAGGACCAGGATGGCGCATGCTGCGCCGAAAATGCTTTTCATGACACGACTCTCCTTGTTGTTTTACGCAATTCGCGTAAATGCATTCTGCATTTTCGCCCAAGGCCGCGTCAATACGTTTGTCATTTCCAGAAATCGCCCGGAGGCCACCCACCATGCCCTGGAACGAGCTTGCAAGCCTGGCCGGCCTGGCCGCCTCGGCCTTTCTGGCGGCCACCGTGCTGCCGGGCGGCTCGGAGGCGGTCTTCGCCGGCATCATCACCCTGCAACCGCAGCTGACGCTGGCGGCACTGCTCGTCGCCACCGCGGCCAACACCGCAGGCGGCATGAGCACCTACCTGCTCGGCCGGCTGGTGCCACGCAAGGAAATCCCTCCGCGCCTCGACCTGGTGCGGCGCTGGGGCAGCGTCAGCCTGCTGCTGTCCTGGGTGCCGCTGATCGGTGATGCGCTGTGCGCGGCGGCGGGCGTGCTGCGCCTGAACGCGCTCGCCTGCCTGGGCTGGATGGCGCTCGGCAAGGGCCTGCGCTACGCCGCACTGGCGTGGCTGATCGAAACTGCAGCGCGCAGCTGAGGCGCGGATACACCCTGCACGCGGCCTATACTCGAAGCTCTTTCACCACCACAGCAGAAGGAGAAAGCATGTCCACCATCGAACGCCATGGCGTCACCGAACGCTACGCGGACGCAGTCGTCCATGCAGGTGTGATCCACCTCGTCGAGGTGCCGTCGAGCAGCGACACCGACATCACGACCCAGACCACGGAGGTGCTGGCCAGCGTCGATCGCCAGCTCACCCAGCTCGGCAGCGGTCGCGACCGCATCCTGATGGCGACCCTCTACCTGACCGACTTCTCGGATTACGACGCGATGAACGCGGTGTGGGACGCCTGGATCCCGGACGGCAGCGCCCCCGCTCGGGCCTGCGTCGAGGTCGCCGGGCTGGCCGACCCCGGCTGGCGCGTCGAGATCGCGCTCAGCGCGGCACGCTGAGCCGGAGCGCCTGCGCTGCGCCCACCCCCCGGAGCGCCCGGAAAGCCGCGCCACGCCTAATCCCTGCCGCGGTTAATGTCTTGATTTTTGCTGCATGGTGCACTGCGGTCCGATAGAATCGGACGTTCTCCAGCAGCCGCTTCCGGGTAGTCCAATGAGCCAACGCCTGCGCGAAATTCCGTACAACTACACCTCGTTCTCCGATCGCGAGATCGTGATCCGCCTGCTCGGCGCCGACGCCTGGGCAGCGCTGGACGAGCTGCGCGGCGAGCGCATCACCGGCCGCTCGGCGCGCATGCTGTACGAGGTGCTCGGCGACATCTGGGTGGTGCGGCGCAACCCCTATCTCGAAGACGACCTGCTCGGCTCGCGCGAACGCCGCGAGGCGCTCATCGGCGCGCTCGACCACCGCCTCAACGAGGTCGAGAAGCGCCGCCAGGGCAACGACCGGGTGGCGCTGCTGATCGCCCGTGCGCGCGAGGCCGTGTCCGACTTCGAGCGCTGGTTCGACGACACCGCGCGCCGGCGCACGACGGTGCTCAAGGCGCTGGCGAAACACACCCGCCGCGACAATATCTGCTTCGACGGCCACGCCCGCGTCTCGCACGTCACCGACGCCACCGACTGGCGGGTCGAGTACCCCTTCCTGGTGCTCTACCCCGACACCGAAGAAGAGATGGCACCGCTGGTGCGCGAGTGCATCACGCTCGGGCTGACCATCATCCCGCGCGGCGGCGGCACCGGCTACACCGGCGGCGCCGTGCCGCTGGACGCGAGCTCGGTGGTGATCAACACCGAAAAGCTGATCTCGATCGGTGCGGTCGAACCCATCGCCCTGCCGGGCATCGACGGCCCGATGGCCGAGCCCTACCCCACCATCCGCACCGGCGCCGGCGTCGTCACCGAGCGCGTGTCCGAAGCCGCCGCCCTCGCCGGGCGCGTGTTCGCGGTCGACCCGACCTCGGCGAGCGCCTCGTGCGTCGGAGGCAACATCGCCATGAACGCCGGCGGCAAAAAAGCCGTGCTGTGGGGCACCGCGCTCGACAATCTGGCGTGGTGGAAGATGGTCACGCCCGACGGCAACTGGCTCGAGGTCGACCGCCTCGACCACAACTTCGGCAAGATCCACGAGCAGGAAACCGTCCGCTTCCGCCTGCGCCGCTTCGACGGCCTCAGCTACAAGCCGCTCGGCGAGGAGACCCTGTCCATGCCGGGCGCGGCCTGCCGCAAGGTCGGCCTGGGCAAGGACGTGACCGACAAGTTCCTCGGCGGCGTGCCGGGCGTGCAGAAGGAAGGCACCGACGGCCTGATCGTCGCCGCGCGCTGGGTGCTGCACAAGATGCCGCCGGTCACGCGCACGGTGTGTCTGGAGTTCTTCGGCCAGGTGCGCGAGGCGGTGCCGGCGATCGTCGAGATCACCGACTTCTTCAAGCCGGGCGGTGCCGGCCACGCCGCGGGCGTGAAGCTCGCCGGCCTCGAGCACCTCGACGAGCGCTACGTCAAGGCAGTGGGCTACGCCACCAAGGCCAAGCGCCACGGCCGCCCGAAGATGGTGCTGATCGGCGACATCGTCGGCCACGACGAGGACGCGGTCATGAAGGCCGCCTCCGAGGTGGTGCGCATGACCAACGCGCGCGGCTCGGAGGGCTTCATCGCGGTGAGCCCCGAGCAACGCAAGCGCTTCTGGCTCGAGCGTTCGCGCACCGCGGCGATCTCGCGCCACACCAACGCGTTCAAGATCAACGAGGACGTGGTCATCCCGCTGCCGCGCATGGGCGAATACTGCGACGGCATCGAACGCATCAACATCGAGCTTTCGCTGCAGAACAAGATCGCGCTGTGCGACCGGCTCGCGGAGTTCCTGCAGGGCGAGCTGCCGCTCGACGTCAAGGACGTCGAGGTCGACCGCGACACCCTGCTCTCCGACCACCGCGCCCAGGCGCTCGAGCAGGTCAGCGAAGTCCGTCGGCGCTGGCAGTGGCTGCTCGACAACCTCGATCTGCCGCTCGCCGAGGCCGAGGCGCAGTTCGACGACTACGGCATCCGCGCTGGCGAGCTGAGCAACCGCACCGCCAACCCGGTGCTCTTCCACCGCCTGCAGGACTACTCGATCCGGGTGTCGTGGAAGGAAGAGCTGCGCCCGCAGCTCGAGCTGATCTTCGACGGTGCGCTGTTCGCGCGCATCATCGCGCACATCGGCGAGATCCACGCCGAGGTCCTGCGCGGCCGTGTCTTCGTCGCGCTGCACATGCACGCCGGCGACGGCAACGTGCATACAAACCTGCCGGTCAACTCCGACCACTACGAGATGCTGCAGACCGCCAACCGCGCGGTCGACCGCATCATGGCGCTGGCGCGCAGCCTGGACGGCGTGATCTCGGGCGAGCACGGCATCGGCATCACCAAGATCGACTACCTGACCGACGCGGAGATGGCCAATTTCTGGGCCTACAAGGAAAAGGTCGACCCGGAGGGCCGCTTCAACCGCGGCAAGCTGATGCGCAACGGCCCGATCAAGGGCACGCTCGAGAACGCCTACACCCCCAGCTTCAACCTGATGGGCCACGAGTCCATCATCATGGAGCAGACCGACGTCGGCGAAATCGCCCACGACATCAAGGACTGCCTGCGCTGCGGCAAGTGCAAGCCGGTGTGCTCGACCCACGTGCCGCGCGCCAACCTGCTGTACAGCCCGCGCAACAAGATCCTGTCCACCTCGCTGCTGATCGAGGCCTTCCTGTACGAGGAGCAGACCCGGCGCGGCGTATCGCTCGCGCACTGGGCCGAGTTCGAGGACGTGGCCGACCACTGCACGATCTGCCACAAGTGCGAGAAGCCCTGCCCGGTGGACATCGACTTCGGCGACGTCACGGTGAAGATGCGCAACCTGCTGCGCAAGCAGGGCAAGAAGTCCTTCAACCCCGGCAAGGCCGCGGCGATGGCCTTCCTGACCATCAAGGACCCGACCACGATCAAGGCGATGCGCACCGGCATGATCGCGTGGGGCTACAAGGCGCAGCGCTTCGGCTACGAGATGGGCAGGAAGTTCGGCCTGATCCAGCCGCAGGTCAAGGCGCCGCCGGCCACGCTCGGCAAGGCGCCGCTGGTTTCGCCCACCGTGCGGGCCCAGGTGATCCACTTCATCAACAAGCCCATGCCCGGCAACCTGCCCAAGCGCACCAGCCGCGCGCTGCTCGATATCGAGGACGACAAGGTCATCCCGGTGATCCGCGATCCGCACAAGGCCAATGGCGATTCGGAGGCGGTGTTCTACTTCCCGGGCTGCGGTTCCGAGCGCCTGTTCAGCCAGGTCGGGCTGGCCACCCAGGCCATGCTCTACCACGTCGGCGCACAGACCGTGCTGCCGCCGGGCTACCTGTGCTGCGGCTACCCGCAGACCGCCGCCGGCGAAGAGGACAAGGGGCAGAAGATCACCACCGACAACCGCGTGCTCTTCCACCGCGTCGCCAACACGCTGAACTACCTCGACATCAAGACCGTGATCGTGTCCTGCGGCACCTGCATGGATCAGCTGCAGAAGTACGAATTCGAGAAGATCTTCCCCGGCTGCCGCCTGCTCGACATCCACGAGTACCTGATGGAGAAGGGCGTCAGGCTCGAGGGCGCGCAGGGCGTGAAGTACATGTACCACGAGCCCTGCCACACGCCGATGAAGGTGCATTCGGGCATCAAGGTGGCCAACGAGCTGATGGGCACGCGCGTCGATCTGTCCGACCGCTGCTGCGGCGAGTCGGGCACGCTGGCCGTGGCGCGCCCGGACATCTCCACCCAGGTGCGCTTTCGCAAGCAGGAAGAGATCGAGAAGGGCGCCGCCCTGCTGCGCGAGGACGCGCCGAACGCGAAGATCAAGATGCTGACCTCGTGCCCGAGCTGCCTGCAGGGCATGGCCCGCTACGCCGACGACGCCGGCGGCATCGAGCCCGACTACATCGTGGTCGAGCTGGCCAGGCACCTGCTCGGCGAGAACTGGCTGCCGGACTACGTCGCCAGGGCCAACAGCGGCGGCATCGAGCGCGTGCTGCTGTAAGGGGCGGCCAGCCGGCGGTGTAGCCGCGAGGCTTGCCGCGAGGTGAGGGCGAGGCTTGCCGCCTCGGGACCACTCGTCCATCATCGGGGCTACCCGCCCGGACACGATGGTGGGCGGCCGCCCGGCGGTCGTCGGCCAACTCAGGAGACCTCGATGAGCCCGACCAGGATGCTCGGCGCCGCCCTGTTGTGCGCGTCACTGTTCGCTTCGCCCCTCACGCCGCTCTCTGCGGCCCGCGCCCAGCAGCCGGCACCAAGCTGCGAGCTTGCCCACCCGGTGGTGTTCGCCGGGCTGGACTACGACTCCAACGCCTTTCACACCGAGGTCGCGCGCTTCATCCTCGAGCACGGCTACGGCTGCGCCACCGACAGCCTGCCCGGCGCGCTCGTGCCGCTGCACAACGGCATGCGGCGCGGCGAGGTACATGTGGTGATGGAGGTGTGGAAGTCGAACACCCCCGAGAGCTGGCGCGAAGGCCTGGCCGAAGGCAGCCTGGTCGAGGTGGGCACCAACTTTCCCGACGCGAGCGAAGGCTGGTACGTGCCCCGCTATCTGATCGAGGGCGAAGACGCGCCCGCCGCCGGGCTGCGCTCGGTGGCCGATCTGCCGAAGTTCAAGGACGTGTTCCGCGACCCGGAAGAGCCCGCCAAGGGGCGCTTTCTCAACTGCATCGCCGGCTGGCACTGCGAGGCGGTCAACACCAAGAAGCTTTACGCCTACGGGCTGAGCGCGCATTTCACCAACTTCCGCCCCGGCACCGGCGCGGCGCTCAACGCGGCGGTGGAGTCGGCCTTCAAGCGCAAGCGCGCGGTGCTGTTCTACCACTGGGGGCCGACCTGGCTGCTCGGCAAGCTCGGCGACCAGGCGGTCAAGCTCGAAGAGCCGCCCTTCGACGCCGCGACCTGGAAGGCGCTGCTCGAGCTCGAAGACCCCACCCAGGCCACCGCGGCAACCGATTTTCCGGTGGTCGAGGTGGTGATCGGCGCCAACGCCGAGTTCATCCGCAGCGCCCCGACCCTGGCCGCCTTCCTCGCCGCCTACCAGACCACCAGCGCCCAGGTTTCCGCCGCGCTGGCCTGGATGCAGGACAATGACGCGCGCGCCGACGCGGCCGCCCGCCACTTCCTCAGCACTCAGGACGCGGTATGGACGCAGTGGGTGCCGCCCGCCGTCGCAGCGCGGGTGAAGGCCGCGCTCTGAGCGCGCCCGGCGAGCCGCAGCGATGGAGATCTTCCCCGACTGGCGCACGCCCCTGCGCAAGGGCGCGAACGCCTCGATCGACTGGCTGATCATCAATTTCGGCGACCAGTTCGAGGCCTTCGCCAACAGCCTGCTCGGCGTGCTGCTGCTGATCGAGCGCGTGCTGCGCGGCGCGCCACCGTGGGCGATCCTGCTCGTCACCGCGCTGTTGGCCCTGGCCGTGAGCCGGCGCTGGCGTTTCGCGCTCGGCGCCAGCGCCGGCATGTGGCTGGTGGGTGCGCTCGGGCAGTGGGACCAGGCCATGCAGACGCTGGCCCTGGTGCTGGTGTCGGTCGGCGTCTCGGTGCTCCTCGGCCTGCCGCTCGGCATCTGGTGCGCGCGTTCGCCCTGGGTGCGGCGGCTGGTTTCGCCGGTGCTCGACCTCATGCAGACCATCCCGAGCTTCGTGTATCTGATCCCGGCAGCGATGCTGTTCGGCCTGGGCAAGGTGCCCGCCATCCTCGCCACCGTGATCTACGCCGCCCCGCCGCTGGTGCGCCTGACCGAGCTCGGCATCAGCCAGGTGAGCCGAGAGGCCATGGAGGCGGGCCGCGCCTTCGGTGCCACGCGCTGGCAGCTGCTCACCGGCGTGCAGATTCCGCTCTCGCTGCCCTCGATCATGCAGGGCATCAACCAGACGACGATGATGGCGCTGGCGATGGTGGTGATCGCCTCGATGATCGGCGCGCGTGGCGTGGGCGAGACCGTGCTGCTCGGCCTGCAGCGCAACGACGCCGGCGAGGGTCTGGTCGGCGGGCTGGTGATCGTGGTACTCGCGATCGTGCTCGACCGCATCATGCAGGCCGGCGGCGCGCGCCTGCAGCGTGGCGGAACCTGAAGCCATGGCGCTGATCGAGATTCGCGGCCTCAGCACCGTGTTCGGCCCGCACCCGCAGGCCGCACTGGAGAAGGTGCGCGCCGGCATGGACAAGCCCGGCTTGCTCGCCACGACCGGCCATGTGCTCGCGCTCGACCGCATCGAGCTCGACATCGAAGGCGGTGAGATCTTCGTCATCATGGGCCTGTCGGGCTCGGGCAAATCCACCCTGGTGCGTCACATCAACCGGCTCATCGACCCCACCGAGGGCACGGTGCGCATCGCCGGCGAGGACGTCACCGCCCTGCCCATTCCCGCACTCATCGCGCTGCGCCGCCGGCGCCTGGCGATGGTGTTCCAGCGGTTCGGCCTGCACGCGCACCGCAGCGTGCTCGACAACGTCGCCTACGGCCTCGAGATCCGCGGCGTGCCGCGCGCGCAGCGCGAGAACGAGGCGCGCGCATGGATCGAACGCGTGGGGCTCGCAGGCGTGGAGACGCAATATCCGGCCCAGCTCTCGGGCGGCATGCAGCAGCGCGTGGGGCTCGCGCGTGCGCTGTGCGCCGGCACCGACATCATCCTGATGGACGAGGCCTTCTCCGCGCTCGACCCGCTCATCCGCTCCCAGCTGCAGGGCGAACTGCTCGCGCTGCAGGCCACGCTCGGCAAGACGGTGGTGTTCATCACCCACGACCTCGACGAGGCGCTGCGCATCGGCAACCGCATCGCCATCCTCAAGGACGGCGCACTCGTGCAGGTGGGCACGCCCGAGGACATCCTGCTGCGCCCGGCCGACGACTATGTGGCGGCCTTCGTGCGCGACGTCAATCGCGCACGCGCGCTGCGCCTGCACAATGCGCTCGCGCCCTGGCCGCAGACGCATCCGCTGCCGGCGCTGGCGCGTGCAGTGGATGTGGACGCGCCGATCGAGAGCGTGCTGCCGCGCCTGGTCGGGCGCAGCACGCCGATCGCGCTGCGCAAGGACGGGCGCATCGTCGGTTGCGTGGACGTGGACGCGGTGAGCGCGCTGCTCGCACCGCAGGGCTGAGCGCCCGGACGCGCGCTCAGTCTTCGGCCGGGTCGCGCGGCCGCATGCGCCGCCACAGCTCGGGCAGAGCCTCGGCCGCGCACATGCGCAGACGATGATCCACCAGCGCGCTGACCGGCGTGTCACCGGGATTGATCTCGACGGTCGGAATGCCGCACTGCGCCGCCCACACCACCGGCCCGGCGATATAGGGAAAGACGCTGCTCGTGCCGACCGAGAGCACCACGTCCACGCCCTCGGCGAGCACGGCCTCGAGCCGCTCGAGCGCGCGCGTCGGCAGCGCCTCGCCGAAGAGCACCACCTCGGGGCGCATGATGCCGCCGCACTGCGGACACTCGGGCGGAATCTGCAGACCGTCGTAGTCCAGCACCTTGCGGCCGTGATGACAGTCCATGCACTGCAGGCGATGCACCGTGCCATGGATCTCGATCACGTTGTGCGAACCGGCGGCGCGATGCAGGCCGTCGACGTTCTGCGTCAGCACGCACACCATGGCCTTTTCCTGCTCGAGCGCGGCGATGATGCGGTGCGCGGCGTTGGGCCCCGCGCCGCGGCAGCTGGCCTCGATCTCGGCGATGTAGCGCCAGGCGATGTCGGGCCGGCTATCCATCATTGCGCCCGACAGGGCCTCTTCGATGCTCAGGCCCTCGCTGGTCAGGCGGTCGTGGTAGAGGCCGCCGATGCCGCGGTAGGTCGGCAGTCCGGAGTCGACCGAGATCCCCGCCCCGGTGACGAACAGGATGCGTTGCGCCCGTGCGAGCACCCCCGCGACCGCGTCGAGCACACCGGACTGGCTCATGCGTGCCGCGTGCTCAGCGGCGCTCGAGCACGGCGGCGCGTGCGTCGGGGTCGTCACCGTCGGTCAGCGCGATGAAGCGGCTGCGATGCTCCTCGAAGCGCTCGACCACCGCGGAGCGCTCGCGCAGCTTGGCCGCGATCACCGACGACTGCGCCG
Source organism: Thauera sp. UBA6194 (assembly GCA_002422685.1). Classification (GTDB taxonomy): domain Bacteria; phylum Pseudomonadota; class Gammaproteobacteria; order Burkholderiales; family Rhodocyclaceae; genus Thauera. The sequence goes on from DITC01000054.1 coordinate 41,761, forward strand.
CGATCTCGCTGTCGAGCACGCGAATGTCCGACTCCAGGCTGGCCGCGAGCTCGCTTTGTTCGGTGTGTGTCGCCTCTTCGATCAGTGCGCGCTGACGCGCGATGAGCTCGCTCTCGCGCTCGCGCAGCGCCCGGATGCTCTGATCGAGCTCGCGCAGTTCGCGGTCGCGACGGTTGTCGAGATCGGCGAGATTGCGGTAGGTCTCGACCAAGGCCTGATCCATGCGCAGCTGCTGCAGACGCGCGGCCTCTTCGGCGCGGCGCTGGCGCTCGAGCGCCCTGCGCTGCGCGATCTCTTCGGGCGTCAGCGGCGCGGCAACCGTGCGCCGCACCACGCCCGAGGGGCTCATCTCGCGATAGGCACGCCCGTAGCACGCGGCCGGCAGGATGTCGCCACATACCGGGCGTCCGCCGACATCGCAGCAATAGATGGTGCGCTGCGACTGCGCGCGCGCATCGGTGCCCGCGAGGGTGAGCGCGAGACCGAGCGCCGCCAGGAAAACGCCCGCAGCGGCGTGGCGCGCGTCAGTGCGACGAGATTCCATACTGCTCCCGATAGGCCTTGACCGCCTCGAGGTTGGCCGCCAGCTCGGGGCTGTCGGCGAGGTAGCCGATCAGGTCCTCCAGCGAGGCGACCGCGATTACCGGGATGCCGAAGCTCTCCTTGACCTCCTGCACCGCCGACAGCGCGCCCTTGCCGCGCTCCATGCGATCGAGCGCGATGACCACGCCCGCCGGCGTGGCGCCCGCGGCACGGATCAGCTCGACCGACTCGCGCACCGAGGTGCCGGCCGAGATCACGTCGTCGAGGATCAGCACGCGCCCCTCGAGCGGCGCGCCGATCAGCGTGCCGCCCTCGCCGTGGTCCTTGGCTTCCTTGCGGTTGAAGGCGAAGGGCAGGTCGACGCCGTCCTCGGCGAGACGGATCGCGGTGCCGGCCACCAGCGGGATGCCCTTGTAGGCCGGGCCGAACAGCATGTCGCAGGCCACGCCCGAGGCGCGGATGGTGCGCGCGTAATAGCCGCACAGCTCGCGGAACGAGGCGCCGTCGTCGAACAGCCCGGCGTTGAAGAAGTACGGCGAGTTGCGCCCCGCCTTGGTGACGAAGGCGCCGAAGCGCAATACACCCTTGCGGCAGGCGAGGGCGATGAAATCCCGGCTAAAATCCACGGCTTTCTGGGCTGCCAAGCAGCTTGAATTGGAGGCCGTCCATGTTACGCATCATCTCCCTCAACCTCAACGGCATCCGCTCGGCCTGCCGCAAGGGTCTGCTCGACTGGCTGCCGGCGCAGAACGCGGATTTCGTCTGCGTGCAGGAGCTCAAGGCCCAGGCCGCCGACCTCGACGACGCGATGCACGCGCCGGCCGGCATGAAGGGCTGGTTCCACCACGCCGAGAAGAAGGGCTACAGCGGCGTCGGCATCTACGCCCGGCGCGAACCCGACCGTGTCGTGGAAGGCCTGGGCATCGCCGACATCGACGCCGAGGGGCGCTTCCTGCAGCTCGACTTCGGCAAGCTGTCGGTGATCTCGCTCTATCTGCCCTCCGGGTCGAGCTCGGAAGAGCGCCAGCAGGTGAAGTTCGACTTCATGGACCGCTTCCTGCCGCACATGGACATGCTCTACCAGAGCGGCCAGGAGGTCGTGGTGTGCGGCGACTGGAACATCGCCCACCGCGAGGCCGACCTGAAGAACTGGAAGTCGAACCAGAAGAACTCCGGCTTCCTGCCCGAGGAGCGCGCGTGGTTGAGCAGGCTGTTCGACGAGCAGGGCTGGATCGACGTCTATCGCCGCCTGCATCCGGAGGCCACCGACGCCTGCTACACATGGTGGTCGAACCGCGGCCAGGCGTGGGCGAAGAACGTGGGCTGGCGGCTGGACTACCAGATCGCCACGCCGGGGCTGGCTACGAGCGCGCGCGCGGCGGCGGTATACAAGGAACAGCGCTTCTCCGACCACGCCCCGCTGACGGTGGATTACGACTGGCAGCCGTGAAGCGCGTCGCCGGCGCACGCCGGAGTCAGCGCTCCCAGGCGCAGCCTTGCAGGGTCTCGCCGCCCTTGAGGGTGAGCACCGCCTTCCAGCCGGTCATGGTGCCGCCGTCGGCGAGACGGCAGATGCCCGGCGTGACCTCCAGGGCCGTTCCCGCCCCCGCGATACGGTGCGTGGCGCCGTCACTCACGATCGCGCCATAGAGCACGCGCTCCTCGGGCGCTCCGGCCCGCGCCACGCTGAGCGTGCCACCCGCGGCCACGGCCTCCCACTCCGACTGCAGGCCGACCGCGCGCCAAGCCTCCTCATTCTCGACCTCGCCCAGGCAGCGTGCGCGCGTGCGCGCGAAGTTGATGCCCGAAACCTCGAGCAGGCCGCCGCGTTCGACCCCGTAAAACTCCACGTAGAGATTGCTCCCCGGGGCGAGGCCAAAATCCTTCAGGGCACCGAACACGGCTTCGCCTTCCGATACGTCGTCCAGATTGACGAAGCTGCGGTCCCGACACGGCGTCATGAAGAAGCGCCCCTCGTGCATCAGCACCAGCCCCTTGCCGATCTTCGGCTCTGCGGGCCGCTCGAGAGCGGGCTGGGGCTCGGGTGGCTGGGGGTGCTGGTCGTGCTGGGCAAGGACGGGCGCCGCCGCGGCGATCATGCCAAGGCCGAGCAGCAGACGAGAGAGATAGCTTGAAGTCATGAACACTTTCCATTGAACAGACAGCCGCCATTCGACGGCCGAGATTGGCGTTGGGATTGCAGCTGCGCCTGCTCGCGGCCTGCGCGCAGGCCAGCCCTCACTCTTCGAGCACAAGACGGAAGCCGACGAAGTCGAAGCGCGCCGTCGGCCGGCAATGCATGTGGCGCTTGGTGCAACGCGCAAAATCGCTCATGTGCGACCAGCCGCCACCGCGCAGCATGCGCGACGGCCCGGCACCCTGATAATAAGGATCTCGCGCCGCATGGCTTGCATAGGCATCGGCCGCATACACGTCGGACACCCACTCCCACAGGTTGCCGCTCATGTCGTACAAGCCCAGCGCATTGGGCGCAAAGCTGCCCACCGGCAGGCTGGTCTCGCCATGCTCGTCGGCATATTCGGCCGTGTTGCCCCCAGCGGGCGGGCGCTCGCCGCCGAACTTCTCCTGCCGGCCACCGGCACGGCATGCGTACTCCCACTCCGCCTCGGTGGGCAGGCGAAAGACCTTGCCCGGGTTGCCTTTCGCGAGTTTGCCCACGAAGGCCTCGATGTCGGCCTGATTCACGCTGTCGACCGGATGCTGCGGCGAGGTCGCAAACACCGACAGGTTGTAGTCCATGAGCGCGGTCCACTGCGCCTGGGTAACCTCGTGACGACCGATCCAGTAAGCGCTCATGCAGACCTTGTGCACCGGCAGTTCGTTCGTCTCGCCGTCGCCGAAGGTGTCGCCCATGTCGAAGCAGCCCTCGGGCACACGCACGAACTCCATGCCGGTCAGCGGCTCGCGCCACACCTCCTGCGCGCCCGCGGGCGCTGCGGACAGGCCGCCCGCCAGCGTGAAGGCAGCCACCGCGAACAGGCGGCGGAACGGGATTGCTTGTGCGTTCATGGCGTATGTCCTCAAGTTGCGCGGGACGGGCCTTGCTCGGTCCAGGCGGGCGGCTTGCGTCCCTGGTGGATGCAGGCGATCCCGAAGCTCAGGTTGCGCCAGCTCACCGAGCTCAGGCCCGCACCCTGCAGCATGGCAGCAAAGCGTTCCTGGTCGGGGAAGTTGCGGATCGACTCGACCAGATACTCGTAGGCCGCGGGGTTGTCCGCCACCCAGGCGCCCAGGCGCGGGATGACGTGAAAGGAATAGGGATCGTACAGCACCTGAAACCACTTCACCGGGCGCGAAAACTCGAGACAGGCGAAGGTGCCACCCGGCTTGAGCACCCGTACCACCTCGGCGACCGCCACGTCCAGGCGGGTGGTGTTGCGCAGCCCGAAGGACACGGTGAGCACATCCACCGACGCATCCGGAAAAGGCAGACGCTCGGCCTCGCCCGCGAGCCATTCGACCCCGGCCGCATCCTTCCGCCCCCGCCCCTGGCACATCATGGGAATCGACGGATCGAGCACGACGACGCGGCGATCGTTCCGCCGCGCCAGCAACGCAGCCACGTCGCCCGTCCCGCCTGCCAGATCGACGAACAGCCCACGCTCCGGCAGCCCCGCGACGAAGCGGCGCTTCCACAAGCGATGGATGCCGAAACTCATCAGGTCGTTCATCAGGTCGTAACGGCTCGCGACCCGGTTGAACACGTCCCTGATGCGCTGCTTGCGCTCGTGCGGGCTGACCGCGTGCCGGCCAAAACTGCCATCGAGCTTGGATTGACGAGGGTCGGAGTTCATTTGTCGTAGGCCACCAGATCGAAATCGCAAAACCGCGAAGCCGCGAATTCGACCACGAATCGGGCCTGCCGCGCCACCCGCGCAGCCGAGTTCGCGCGCGCACGAACCCACTCGGGCGGCTTCTTGCGCTGTGTCAATTCCATGTTTCATCAGCGTTGTATTATTTTCGCGCTGGCGAGGCGCCGGGCTCACATGCCGATCGCTCGAGGATCCGAAGTTTTGCTGCCCGTACACTTGACCAATATCAAGCTTCGAAGAATCCACGCGGCTGATAATGTTTCCATGCCGTCGATCTGAGTTCTCGCGTCCAGAGGGCGCGGAGGGTTTTTCGGACAGATCGAAAGGCAGACAGCACTCAACCCTGAGCGGCACTCGGAAAAGCCACCCGGGGACGAGAAAGAAGCGGTGGCCTGAACAGCCATCAGGGTGAAGGTAGCTTGATTTCGTAGTTTCCTAGGGAGTACCCAAAAATGAAAACACTGGCAGTAAAGACCACGGCCCTGCTCATCGCAGCCGGCTTGGGCCTGGGCGCCGGCGCATCGTTTGCCGCCGAATCGCTGCAGGATGTCATGAAGCGCCGCAACCTCACCCAGCAGGATCTGCTGGCCGCGGCCAAAACCTACACCCCCACCGGCGGTCGTGACGAGTTCCTCGCCTTCGCCTCGGGTGGCCAGTCGGGCCAGATGCTTGTCTACGGCGTGCCGTCGATGCGCATCCTCAAGTACATCGGCGTGTTCACGCCCGAACCCTGGCAGGGCTACGGCTTCGACGAAGAATCCAAGGCAGTGCTCGCCCAGGGCCGCATCGACGGCAAGGACATCATGTGGGGCGACACCCACCACCCGGCGATCTCCGAGACCAACGGCGAGTACGACGGCCAGTTCCTGTTCATCAACGACAAGTCGAACCCGCGCCTCGCAGTCATCGACCTGCGCGACTTCGAGACCAAGCAGATCGTCGTCAACCCGATCATGAAGTCGGAGCACGGCGGCGCCTTTGCCACGCCGAACACCGAATACATCATCGAAGCCTCGCAGTACGCCTCACCGCTCGAGAACCAGAAGTTCTACCCGCTCGAGCAGTTCAACGAGAAATACCGCGGCGCCCTGACCTACTGGAAGTTCGACCGCGAGCACGGCAAGCTCAAGCCTGAAGAGTCCTTCTCGCTCGAACTGCCGCCCTACTCGCAAGACCTTTCGGACGCCGGCAAGCTGGTTTCCGACGGCTGGTCCTTCACCAACAGCTTCTGTACCGAGCGCTACGTCGGCGGCATCGAGAAAGGTCGCCCGCCGTATGAAGCCGGTTGCTCCGCCAAGGACACCGACTACATGCACGTGGTCAACTGGAAGCGCGCCGCCGAGCTCGCCAAGGATGACAGCAAGGTCCAGATCATCAACAACCATCGTGTGATCATGATGGAGACGGCGATCAAGGAAGGCATCCTGTTCCTGATTCCCGAGCCGAAGAGCCCGCACGGTGTCGACGTGACCCCCGATGGCAAGCTCATCGTGGTGAACGGCAAGCTCGACACCCACATGTCCGTGTATTCCTTCGAGAAGATCATGGACGCGATCAAGAACAAGCGCTTCGAGTCCACCGACCCGTACGGCATCCCGGTGCTCAGCATGAAGGACACGCTGCACACCCAGGTGGAAGTTGGCCTCGGCCCGCTGCACACCCAGTTCGACTCCAAGGAGTGCATCGCCTACACCTCGCTGTACGTCGACTCCATGGTCGCGAAGTGGAACTTCTGCGAAGGCAAGCTCCTCGACAAGATCGCCATCCACTACAACGTCGGCCACCTGATGACGATGGAAGGCGACACCACCAAGCCGAAGGGCAAGTACCTGGTGGCGCTCAACAAGCTGTCGATCGACCGCTTCAACCCCGTCGGCCCGCTGCACCCGCAGAACCACCAGCTCATCGACATCAGCAACGACAAGATGCAGCTGCTGTACGACATGCCGCTGCCGCTGGGTGAGCCGCACTACGTGGTCGGCATCGAGGCCAGCAAGCTGCGCCCGGCCGTGCGCTACAAGGTCGGCACCAACACCCGTACCGACACGCAGCACGAAGGCATGGTGCGTGCGGGCGAGGAGAAGGTCGTCCGCGACGGCAACAAGGTGTCGGTGTATGGCACGCTGATCCGCTCGCACATCACCCCCGAGACCATCGAGGTCGAACAGGGTGACGAGGTCACGGTGTACCTGACCAACCTCGAGCGCGCTCAGGACGAGACCCACGGCTTCACGGTGTCGACCTACAACGTGCACGCGTCGGTCGAGCCGGGCAAGACCGTTTCGGTCAAGTTCACCGCCGACAAGGAAGGCGTCTATCCGTACTACTGCACCGAGTTCTGCTCGGCGCTGCACCTCGAGATGCAGGGTTACCTGCTCGTCAAGCCGAAGGGCTGGAAGCCCGAGGCGGGCGCCTCGCTGGCAGCCGGCAACTACACGGAAGACGACTACAAGAAGACCCTGAAGAAGGTTGCCGACACTCAGGTCGTCATCGACCAGGTCGTGGGCTTCATCTTCTCGAAGGACTACAAGGCCTATCCTGAAGTCGTGGCACTGGTGGAAGACGCGGTTGACCAGCTGAACAAGACCAAGGAAGCCAAGGCCAAGCACGAGGCCGCCGCTCAACAGATGGATTGGGAGCAGGCGAACCTGTGGGCCGAGCAGGTCTGGCAGTACCAGGTCAAGGCCGCCGACATCGGTCTGCGTGCCAAGACCTTCCTGGAGCAGAAGGGCGCCAAGTAAGACTCGCCACTCTGGTCTGATCTGAAAAGCTGGTAAGTCCGCGTCGGGGAGCGAAGCCACAGGCAAGCTCCCCGACATACTAAGACGGAAGGAAAACATGAAACTCATCGCCACCCTGCTCGCAACGGCCTTTATCGCCGCCCCGGCCATGGCCAACCTCGACGGTGCCAAGCTGTACGCCGAGAAGACCTGCAACGCCTGTCATGGCGCCGACGCCAAGAAGCCGCTGCTCCCGACCTATCCCAAGCTCGCCGGCCAGAACGCAGGCTATGCCGAGCAGCAGATGAAGGACATCAAGAGCGGCGCGCGCAACAACGGCCAGACCGCCGCGATGAAAGGCGTGATGCACCTCGTCAATGACGAGGAGATCAAGGCCATCGCAGTCTGGCTCGAGACCCTGCAGTAAGATCGCTGCCGCCTGCCGACCCGCACCCGGTCCGGCAGGCGCTCGACACCCCGGCGGACCCCCTCCGCCCAGCAACCAAAGAGGACTACACCATGAAAAAAATCACCGTTCTGCTCGCAGCGCTCGTCTCCGCCGGCGTCGCATTCGCAGCCGGCCCGGCGCCGAAGAAGTCCGGCATCGAGGCCGAGGGCTATGTCTGGAACGCTCAGGAAGGCGAAAAGATCGAGGCGCTCACCCTGCAGGGTGACGTGACCCGCGGTGAGGAAGCCTATGAAGTCTGCGGCGCCTGTCACCTGCCCTCCGGCGCGGGCCGCCCCGACGGCACCTTCCCGCAACTCGCCGGCCAGCACACCACCGTGCTGATCAAGCAGATGGCCGACATCCGCGCCGGCCTGCGCGACAACCCGACCATGTACCCGTTCGCGGTCACCCTGACCGACCCGCAGGAACTGGCCGACGTCTCCGCGTACATCGAAAGCCTGTGCATCCCCACCGAGCACGGCAAGTACACCGAAGCCGACGCCATGATCCAGATCGCCCAGGGCAAGGCCATGTACGAGAAGGACTGCCAGGAGTGCCACAACGCCAACGGCGAAGGCGACAAGGAGAAGTTCTATCCCGTGATCGCCGGCCAGCACTACGCCTATCTGCTGCGCCAGATGACCGAGATCCGTGACGGTCACCGCCGCAACGCAAACCCCGACATGGTGAAGGTCATCAAGCCCTACACCGACGAGCAGCTGGTGGCGATCTCCGCCTACCAGGCCAGCCTGAAGATGCCGGGCTCGATGTGCGGCGACGCCAAATAAGCCGCTAGCGGGCTTCCGCAAGCCCCGGTGCGCGTGCCTTTTTTTCTCGCGCGCACCGGGGTCGCTCTTCCCACTCCAACCCCCTCTTGCGACCGGAGCTTGAAATGTCTGCAACACAAAACAAGAACGGCCTGATTGCCGGCCTCACGCTGGTAGCTTTGGTAGCGATGGTCGTTGCGTATTTCGCACCCATCTGGTGGGTCTCGCTCACCGCCCCGAACTACCCCGAAGACGCCTTCCCGGATGGCATCCGCATCCACTTCCACTTCGACGGCGTCAAGAACGGCTGCTCCACGCCACCCAAGACCTCCCGCCTCGCCGCCGAGACCATGGCCGAGGACATGGGCGAAGGCACCGGCCGCTACAACCCGATTCTCGAACAACAGAGCACGCTCAGCGGCAAGGCCACCGCGCTCGACTGCGTGCACGAGATGAACACCATCAACCACTACGTGGGCATGTATCCGATCGCCACCGGTGGCCCGGTCGAGACCAAGCTCTCCAAGTTCTTCCTCACCTTTTTCGCGGTCATGCTGCTGGCTTTCGCGGTCCGCAACAAGAAGGCCCGCCTCGGGGTCATGGTCGTCGGCTTCGGCGCGCTATCCGCGTGGATGATCGTCGATCAGTTCGTCATGGGTAACCTCGCCGCACACGTCCAGCACTACATGGACGAGTCGGCCACCTTCTTCAACGATCCGGAGCGCATCGCCGCCTGGGGCAAGAACGTCGAGGTGATCTCCAAAGTTGCCATCTTCGGCATGATGGCCGCGATGCTCGTGGTGATCTTCGGCGTGATGAAGATCCGCGGCTTCGAGCTCATCCTCGCGCTGGTTCCGGCGCTGCTGCCGATCTTCTACCTGATCGAGTACTCCGGCTGGCTGTGGTTCTTCGGCCACAACCTGCACCCGTGGGGCGCCTTCACGGTCAAGCCCTTCATGCCCACGGTGTTCGGCGAGGGCGCGGTGGCGCAGTTCTCCACCTACTCCTACCCGCACTGGGGCTACGGCCTGCTGGTGGTGATGTTCTTCTGCCTGATGCTCGCGCTGCTGCTGCGCCGCAAGCAACTGCGCGAAGAACTGCCTCAGGCCAATGCCTGACAGGAATGAAAACACGTGAGCATCCTTCACAAGCTGACGGTGCTGGCTGCGGCAGTGGCGTTTGCCCTGCCGCCGGCCCACGCCCAATGGGACGACGAGCCTGAGTCCGGCCGTGCGGCCGGAGCGGGCGCCGACTTTTCCACCGCCCCCCGGGTCGACGTCCACAAGCCGACGGTCATCATCCCGCTCTACATGCGCGACAAGCGCATCCACGGCTTGAGTCCATTCCAGGAACTGGTCGACAAGACCCCCGAGGGCGGCGTGCTGCGCGTTCCGGCCGGCAATTACTCCGGCCCGGTGCATGTCAAGAAGCGCATCAAGATCGAAGGCGAAGGTGAAGTGGTCATCGACGGGGGCGACAAGGGTACGGTGTTCGTGCTCGACACCAACGAAGCGATCCTGCGCAACCTGACCATCACCGGCTCGGGCGAGTCGCACGACTCCGACGACGCCTGCCTGAACGTGCGCGGGCACGGCAACCTGATCGAGAACATCAACATCGCCGACTGCCTGTTCGGCATCGACCTCAAGCAGTCCGACCACAACATCGTGCGCAACAACAAGGTGCGCTCGAAGAACTTCGAGCTCGGCGTGCGCGGCGACGGCATCCGGCTCTGGTACAGCAACGACAACCTGATCGAGAACAACCTCGTCACCGACACCCGCGACATGGTGGCCTGGTACTCGCACCGCAACACCTATCGCGGCAATGAAGGCCGGCGCAGCCGCTACTCGATCCACTTCATGTTTGCCAACGACAACATCGTCGAGTACAACCGTTTCTACGACAACTCCGTCGGCGTGTATTTCATGTACATGGAAGGCGGTGTAGCGCGCGGCAACATCATCTCGCATGCGACCGGCGCCACCGGCATGGGGCTGGGCTTCAAGGAGTCGTCGGACATTTTGCTCGAGGACAACGAGATCATCTACTGCGCCGTCGGCGTCGGCTCGGATCTCTCCCCCTTCCAGCCCGACACCACCATCCGCTTCAAGAACAACCGCTTCGCCTACAACGGCATCGCCGTACACCTGACCAGCGAACTCGGCGGCAACGTGCTCGAAAGCAACACCTTCGAGGGCAACCTGACCGACATGTTCCAGGCCGGCCGCGGCCGCAACGAAGGCCCCAAGAACCAGTGGGCCGGCAACTACTTCGACACCTACCAGGGGTTCGACCGCGACGAGGACGGCTACGGCGACACCCCGCATGAAGAATATGCTTACGCGGACCGGATCTGGATGGAGATCCCGAACGCGCGCTTCTTCAAGACCTCGCCCGTCCTCGAGCTGCTCGACTTTCTCGAGCGGCTTGCGCCGTTCTCTTCGCCCGACCTGCAGGCGAAAGACGACAAGCCGCTGTACCGGAAGCCTGAACGGCGCACCGAAGGGAGCGCATCATGAGCGAAAACCAGAACACGCCTGCCGAACCCGAACAGGAATCCGGCCCGGCGTCCAAACCTGCAGCCAAGGTATCGGCCAAGGGCGCACCGCCGGTCTCGCGCGAGCGCCAGCGCCAGGGCCGCCGCAAAGTCCTGCGCACGATCCTGCTCACCGGCGGCGTGCTCGGAGCCGGCCTGTCCGGCTACCTGCCGCTGGTTTATGCGCGCACGAACCGGCTGCGCCCGCCCGGCGCACTCGACGAAAAGGAGTTCCTCTCCTCCTGCATCAAGTGCGGGCAGTGCGTGCAGGTGTGTCCGGTCAACGCCATCAAGCTCGCCGACCTGATCGACGGCTTCGGTGTCGGCGTGCCCTATATCGACGCACGCGAACAGGCCTGCGATTTCTCCTGCGATGCGGTGCAGTGCATCCTCGCCTGTCCCACCGGCTCGCTGACCTACGAGAAGCCCGAGTTCCTGCCCGTGCGCGAAGGCGCAGCGCTGCCGCAGAAGCCCACGCTGATCGCCAAGATGAACGACCCCGAGCCCACGCTCAACATGACCGAGCGCATGGGCGTGGCACGGCTGACGCGGCCCGAGTCCTGCCTCGCGATGAAGGGCGAAGGTTTCAAGGGCCAGGCGCGCGGGCCCGACTTCAAGGGCACGATGCGCTACATCGCGGTCGACCGCTGGAAGCCCATCCCTGTGGCCGACCACCCCTACGATCTCGAGCTGTGCGACCTGTGCATGCGCGAATGCCCGATCGCTGGTGCGATCTCGCTGGAAAAGTTCACCGGCCCCGACGGCAAGACGCGCGCACGACCGATCGTGCATGAGAACTGCGTTGGCTGCGGCGTGTGCGAGATGATCTGCCCGACCGAGCCCGCCTCCATCACCATCATCGCCCGCGAGGTGTGGCAATCATGAGCAAACTGCTGACGCGCCGCTACATCGATCAGATCAAGGTGATGTTCGGCAAGGAACCTGCCAAGCCCAAGGAAATCTCGCCTGCCGCGCAGACCATCCACTTCTACAAGAAGAACAACCGCACCGAGATCGAGCAGCTCAAGCACATCCGCGCCCACGAGACGCACAAGAGCCACAAGTGGCGCAACCGGCGCTGGGCTACGCTGATCTTCGCCAACCTGCTGTTCGTCCTGTCCTACTACCTGGACATCCAGGTGCTGGAAGGCTCGCTCACCGCCTCGCGCTTCATCGGCTTCCACATGGCCGACCTCAACTCCGCGCTGCAGGTGATGCTCGCGCACAAGCACATCATCACCAATCTGCTCATCGGCACCGCGACCGTGCTGCTGCTTTGGGCCTTGCTGGGCGGGCGAACCTTCTGCTCCTGGGTCTGTCCCTATCACCTGGTTGCGGAGTTCGCCGAGAAGATCCACCTCTGGCTGGCCAAGAAAAAACTCGTCACCGACCAGCCCATGGATCGCCGCCTGCGCACCGTGTTCTGGATCGTCTTCGCCGTGCTCGCCGTCGTCACCGGCTACACCGTGTTCGAGGCCATCTCGCCCACCGGCATCCTGTCACGCGCGCTGATCTACGGCGTGGGCCTGTCGATGCTGTGGGTCGTGGCCCTGCTGATCTTCGAGATCTTCTTCTCGCGCCGCGCCTGGTGTCGCTACGCCTGCCCGATCGGGCTCACCTACGGCGTGGTGGGCATCATTTCGCCGGTGCGCATCAAGTACAAGCTCGAAGGCTGTTTCCACGAGGGCGACTGCCGCAAGGTGTGCCTGGTGCCGCACGTGCTCGACACGGTCATCAAGGGCCGCGCGGTCGAACCCGAAGTGGCGCTCGGTCCCGACTGCACGCGCTGCGGCCTGTGCGTGGACGTGTGCCCCACCGGCTCGCTGAGCTTCGATGTCAAGGGATTGTCGAAGCTGCTCTGACCCCGCCCTCGCCCCACCCCCAACCCCGCTTTGCATAACAAGAGTCGATTCATGATCCGACTGGAAAACGTCACCAAGACCTTCCGCGGCGCGCGCGTCCTCGACGGCATCTCGCTGAACGTCGACCTGGGCGAGCGCATCGCCCTCATCGGGTCGAACGGTGCCGGCAAGACCACGCTCATCCGCTGCCTGCTCGGCGAATACGTCCACGACGGCGTCGTCACCGTGGATGGCATCAACCCCCGCAAGGCCCGCGCCGAGGTGCTCGCGCAGGTCGGATTCGTACCCCAACTGCCCCCGCCCCTGAAGATGCCGGTGGGGCAGCTGATCAACTTCGCCGCCGGCCTGTGCGGCACCGAGCCGGCGCGCATCGACGACATCGCCAGGCGCCTCGGCCTGCAGATCGACGGCATCCGCTCGCGCCAGTTCGTGCGCCTGTCGGGCGGCATGAAGCAGAAGCTGCTGATCGCGATCGCGCTCGGCCGCGACGCCCGCCTGCTGATCATGGACGAGCCCGCAGCCAACCTCGACCCCGAGGCGCGCAAGATCTTCTTCGACATCCTCGCCGAGCGTGTGAAGGACGCGACGATGATCATGTCCAGCCACCGTCTCGACGAAGTCTCGGCGCTGGTGAATCGCGTCATCGAGATGGACACCGGCCGCATCGTGCTCGACGACAAGGTCGCCGACATGGGCACATTGCACAGCCGGCTCGACTGCCAGATCGTGCTCAAGCACGCCGACCCGGCCATCGCCAAGGCGCTCGAGAGCTGGAAGTTCAGCTTCGATCCGGCAAGCACGGCATGGAGCGGCGAGATCGCCGGCGCCGACCGCCTGCGCTTCCTCGGCGTCGTCTCCCGCTACACCGGCTTGGTCACCAAGCTGGACATGACCGAAAGGCCCCACTGACCATGTGCGACCAACATCGACGCCAGTTCATGGGACGTCTGGCGAAGGGCGGGCTTTTGCTCACGCCGCTCGCCGCCGCGCTCTCCGGTTGCCGCGACGACGGCAAGTGGCCCGAGGGCATGAAGTCCATCATCTGGGACCGCGACACCTGCGTGCGCTGCAATATGGCGATCTCCGACCGCCGCTTCGCCGCCGAGCTGCGCGGCGGCCCCAAGGACACCGTGTTCAAGTTCGACGACGTCGGCTGCCTGGTGTTCTGGCTGGAAGAGAAGCGCGACCGCTTCCCCTGGATGGACGAGCCCACGACCCGCATGTGGGTCGCCGACTACAACAGCAAGAGCCGTGACGAGATGATCTGGCACGACCCGCGCCAGGTGCGCTACATCGTGCGCACCTCGCCCATGGGCTACAACTACGGCGCGGCCGGCAGCCAGAGCGAGGCCGAGAGCGTGACCTACGAAGAAATGCGACAGCACACGCTGGCGAAGGGAAGATAAGCAAAATGAAACAGTTCTGGCTCACCGCCCGTCTGGACATCGTGGAATCGCTGCGCGCGCGCTGGTTCCAGGTCTACACCCTGGTGTTCGGCGGCATCGTCGCGCTGCTGTTCCTGTTCGGCCTCACCGAATCGCGCGTGCTCGGCTTCATCGGCCTGTCGCGCCTGCTGGTCACCTATATCCAGCTCACCATGGCGATCCTGCCCATCTTCGTGCTCATCACCACGGTGCGCTCCGTGGCCGGAGACCGCGAGGCGGGTGTGTTCGAGTACCTGCTCTCGCTGCCGGTGTCACTGTGGGCCTGGTTCTGGGGCAAGTTCGTCGGTCGCTACATCGTGATCTTCATGCCGGTGTTCGCCGCCATGGTGCTCGCCGTGGCCTGGGCCACCGTGCAGAACATCGAGGTGCCGTGGGGCATGTTCGCCTACTACACCGCCCTGATCGCCGCGATGGCGATGTGCTTCCTCGGTTTCGGCATGCTGATCTCGTCGATCGCGCGCACCACCGACGTCGCCCAGGGCGCGGCCTTCCTCACCTGGCTGCTGTTCCTGCTCTTCCTCGACCTGATCCTGCTCGGCGTGATGATCCAGGAGCGCATCGCCCCCGAGCTGGCGGTCACGATCGCGCTCGCCAACCCGCTGCAGGTGTTCCGCACCGCCGCGCTGTCGATGTTCGACCCCCACCTGATCGTGCTCGGCCCCTCGGCCTACGTGATCCTCGACCTGTTCGGAACCGAGGGCTACAAGGTGTTCGCCGTGGTCTATCCCGCACTCCTCGGCATCGTCAGCGCCGGTCTCGGCTTCCTGGTCTTCCGTCGCGGCGACCTGCCTTGATCGTCGTCCCTGGACCGATCCCGCCCGCATGAGCGCCGACACACCGCGCAGCGAAAACCGGCGCGACCCGTTGCCGAACGGGTTCGCGTCCGGCCTTGTCTCGCCACGCTCGCCGGCATGAGCCGCCCCTCCAACCGCGTGCTCGGCACCATCCTGATCGCCGCCGCCGCGTTCGGCGGCACCTTCCTCGATGCGGCCCGGCAACGCATCGCCCACGAGCCCGCGCTGCAGCACACCGAAGCGTTGGTCGAGCGTCTGCGCCTGTCGGACATCGCGCTGTTTACCGAGGCGCGCTACACGCGCCACCTCTCGCAGGCCGATCTGCACTCGGCCTTTCAGGATCACCCCGTGGCGCTCGAGCACTTCCCCTCGGGTTCGATGCTCCCACCGCCGCAAACCCTGCTGAAACGCCATGAACCGCTGGATCGAGAAGCAGCGCCATCTGATTGACTTCACCGCCAATTCACTGGCGCGACGCAAGGCCCGCAGCCTGGGCCTGCTCGTCGTCTACACCCTGCTCGTGTTCGTGCTGGCCTCGGTCTCGCTCTACACCCACGCGTTGCGCAACGAGGCCACGCGCGTCCTCGCCGGCACGCCCGAGATCGTGCTGCAGCGCCTCATCGCCGGCCGCCACGACCTGATCCCGCCCGGCTACATGGACTCGGTCGGCCGCCTGCGCGGCGTGCAGAAGATCGAAGGCCGGCTGTGGGGCTACTACTACGACAGCGTGATGAAGGCGAACTACACCTTCATGGTGCCGACCGACCGCACGGTGGCCGACGGCGAGATCATCGTCGGCCCGGCGCTCGAGCGCTCGCGCGGGCTGGCGGCGGGCAACGGCATCTCGTTCCGCTCGTACTCGGGCGAACTGCACACCTTCATCATCACCGAGGTGCTGCCGCACGAATCCGAGCTCGTCAGCGCCGACCTGGTGTTGATGAGCGAGGCCGACTTCCGCCGCTTCTTCACCTACCCCGAGGGGCAATACACCGACATCGCACTGTGGGTGGCCAACCCGCGCGAGGTTCGCAACGTCGGCCTCAAGCTCATGGAGAAGCTCCCCGACTCGCGCCCCATCCTGCGCGAGGAGGTGCTGCGCACCTACGCCTCGATCTTCGACTGGCGCGAGGGCATGATGCTGGCCCTGCTCTCGGCCGCCATCCTCGCCTTCGGCATCTTCGCGTGGGAGAAAGCCGCCGGCCTGTCCGCGGAGGAGAAGCGCGAGATCGGCATCCTCAAGGCGATCGGCTGGGAAACCGGCGACGTGATCGCGATGAAATTCTGGGAGGGCCTGCTGATCTCGCTGCTCGCCTTCCTGCTCGGCTACGTGGCGGCCTACATCCACGTCTTCCACGGAAACTTCGCCCTGCTGCAGCCGGTCCTCAAAGGGTGGGCCGTGCTGTACCCGAGCTTCTCCCTGACGCCGAAGATCGACGGCCTGCAGGTGGCGACGCTGTTCCTGTTCACGGTACTGCCCTACACCGCGGCGACGCTGGTGCCGATCTGGAGCGCCGCCACCACCGACCCCGACACCGTGATGCGAGGCTGAGGCCATGCTCGAACTCGCCAACATCCGCAAGGCCTTCAACCAGGGCCAGCACAACGAATACTGGGCGCTGAAGGGCATCGACATCGACATCCCGCCCGCGCAGGTGAACGTGCTCAAGGGCCCGTCCGGCTCGGGCAAGACCACGCTGCTCACCATCCTCGGCTGCCTCGCGCGCCCGACCGAAGGCCGGGTGCGGCTCAAGGGCGAGGACATCTCCGGCCTGCCCGAGCGCTTCCTCACCGAGATCCGGCGCAGCACCTTCGGCTTCATCTTCCAGCAGTTCAACCTGGTGCGGGGCTTGTCGGCGGTCGAGAACATCATCCTGCCCGGCTACCCGACCGGCACTCCGCGTGGCCGGCTGCTGGAACGCGCCGAGGCCTTGCTCGCCGAGATGCAGCTCTCGCACCGGCGCGACGCGAAGGTGGAGTGGCTCTCGGGCGGCGAACAGCAGCGCGTGGCGATCTGCCGCGCGCTCATCAACGACCCCGAGATCCTCATCGCCGACGAGCCCACGGCCAACCTCGACAGCAAGCTTTCGGCCGAATTTCTCGTCATCCTGCAGCGCCTGGCCGCGGCAGGCCGCACCGTGATTCTGACCAGCCACGATCCGCTGGTGGTGGAGTCCGACGTCGTCGACCGTGTCTATTCGCTGCGCGACGGCCAGCTCATCGGCGTGCAGGACAAGGCGATCGCATGATCTTCCAGCCTGCCATCATCGCCCTGCTGCTGGCCGCCGGCCTGAGCCTGGTCATGCTGGCAGCGGCCTCGCCCTTTGCCCTCCAGGTGCTGCGCCACTGGGACCTCGGCAGCGGCAGCGAGCGCCAGTTGCGCCTCGAGCGCATGACCTACCTGTTCTCGATGCTGGTGGCGCTGGTGTGCGGGCTGCAACTGCTGGCGACGCTGCTGTTCGTGTTCAACGCCGACAAGATGTCGGTGATGTTCGTCGGCGCGATGTGCGCGGTGGGTGCGCTCAACGCCAACGAGTACGGCTTTCCGGCGCTGTACGCACAGCTCGTGCTGTTCTTCGTCGCCACGAGCTGGCTGGCGGTCAACCGCCTCGACAACAGCGCGCGCGACTATCCCCTCATCCGCGTCAAGTACGTGCTGCTGCTGACCTACGTGCCACTGGCTGCGCTGGTGCTGTGGCTGCAGTTCAACTACTTCATCCGCCTCGAGGCCGACGTCATCACCTCGTGCTGCGGCAGCATGTTCTCCGAGGAGGCCGACACCGTCGCGAGCGAGGTCAGCGCGATGGCACCGCGCGACGCGATGATCCTGTTCTACGCGGTGATGAGCGCAGCCATCCTGCTCGCAGCCTGGCACTGGAAGAGCGCCACCCGCGGCATCTGGAGCGGACTCGCCGTGGGCGCGAGCGCCATCGGCGCCTTCTTCGCCGGGCTCATGGGCGTGGTCGCCTTCGTGTCGCTGTACATCTACGAGCACCCCAATCACCACTGTCCGTTCTGCATCCTGAAGCCGGAATACGACTACCAGGGCTATGCGCTCTATGTGCCATTGTTCACCGCCGCCGCTGCGGGGCTGGCGGCGGGCGTACTGACCCTGTTCGCGCGCCGCCCCAGCCTGGCGGCGCTCGCACCGCGCGCGAGCGCACGCCTGGCCGGCATCGCGGCGCTCGGGTTTGCGCTCTTCCTGGCGGTGGCGAGCTTCATGGTGCTGAACTCCAACCTGATCCTGCTCGACTGATGCCCACACCGATGAAGCGCGCCACAGCCTCCCACGCCGTCCGCGGCACGCTCGTCGCGCTCGCCTGCGTCGTGCTTGCCGCCTGCGGCAGTCCCGACACCGGCCCCAAGACGGGCAGCCCCGCGCCCCGCTTCGAGGCCACCGACATCGACGGCAGCGTACGCAGGTTCCCCGAGGACTACGCGGGGCGCCCGGTGATCCTGGACTTCTGGGCCGACTGGTGCCGCTACTGCGTGGGCCACATGCAGCGCGTCGATGCCCTGCAGCGCGAGCATGCCGAAAGCGGCCTCGCGGTGATCGCCATCAACGTCGCGCAGGACCGCAGCACCGCCGCCGCCTTCCTCGACAAGCTCGGCGTCGGCTTCTCGAGCGTACTCGACCCCGACTCCCGCATCACGAAACAATACGGCGTGCAGGGCCTGCCGATCACCTACTTCGTGGACAAGGAAGGCCGCATCGCCGGCAAGATCATCGGCGAAGCCGACGAAAAACTGCTCAACTCGCAGCTATCCCGCATACTTCCAGCACCACAGTAGACCCAGGTCAAGGACAGGTGGCGACACCACGCCGACCATTGCCCAAAAGCCCTACGCTTTTCGCCATACCGCCGGCCAGCGACCGGCCTAATTGAGGAGCACACCATGGATCGCAGAGAAGCCCTGAAGATGTCCGTTCTGGCCAGCATCGGTCTGGCCGCCGCCGGCAAGGCCAATGCCCAGTCGAGCTGCCCCAGCGACGGCACCCCGGCCCAGTTCATCCCCAAGACCGCGCCCGATGCGCAGCCGCAGGTCGATGACATCGCCAAGTATCCCAAGTGCCCGTACTGCGGCATGGACCGCAAGCAGTTCCACCACTCGCGCATGGTCGTGCATTACGCCGACGACCTCGCCGACGGCACCTGCTCGCTGCACTGCTCGGCGCTCAGCCTGTCGCTCAACATCGACCGCGATCCGAAGGCGCTGTGGGTCGCGGACAACGCCGCCGAGGGTGACACCAAGCCGCTGGTCGAGGTCGAGAACGCGAGCTTCCTGGTCGGCAGCAAGCTGCCTGGCGTGATGACCGCGCGCAGCAAGGTCGCCTACGCCAGCGCCGACGCGGCCAAGGCCTCGCAGGCCGCCAATGGCGGCGAGATCACCGACTTCGACGGCGCGCTGCTCGCCGCCTACACCGACATGGCGGGCGACGTCAGCCGCATTCGCAAGAACCGCGCCGAGCGTCGGCGCAAGATGATGGAGAAGCAGAACAAGTCATGAAGACCCTGCTTGCCCTCGTCTTCGCGGCCTGGACGAGCTTCGCGCTCGCCCAGGCGCCGGCGGCCGACCTGCCCAAGCCGGGCGAAAAAGACCTATGCCCGGTGTGCGGCATGCTCACTGCCAAATACCCGAACTGGATCGCGACCATCGTCTACAAGGACGGGCACGCGCACTTCTTCGACGGCGCCAAGGACATGTTCAAGTTCTGGCACGACCCGGCCAAGTACGTCGCCGGTCATAGCCGCGACCAGATCGAGCGCATCGCGGTGACCGAGTACTACGGTCTGCAATCCATCGACGCCAGGGCGGCGTACTACGTCGTCGGCTCGGACGTGCTCGGCCCCATGGGCCACGAGTTCGTCCCGCTCGAAACAGCAGAGGACGCCGCCGATTTCCTCAAGGAGCACAAGGGTGCGCGCATCCTGCGCTTCGACGAGGTCGGCGCCGAACTCCCCGTCATGCTCGATCAGGGGCGTTTCGAGTAAGTCCCGACCGGGCACAAACCCGCCCGCTCGTTCAAGGCCGGCCGCGAACGCACTGTTCGCAGCCGGCCTTTTCTTCACTGGAGCAGACGCTGCGCCGCCTCATCCAGATCGGCCCGCCGCACCAGTCCCATCTTGCTACCCACCGCTTTGCCGTCACGACCGATGTACACCGTAAACGGCAGGCCGGCCTGCTCGTTGCCCAGCGCCTTCATGAGCGGAATCCCATCCTTGCCCGCCACCGCCACCGGGTAGCGCATGTCGTAGGCCTTGGCGAAATCACGCACGGTATCGAGCTTGTCCGAGGCCTCGACCGAAACGCCGATCACCTCGATACCGCCTTCGCCCTGCGCTTCGCGCAAGTGCACGAGCTCGGGGATCTCCTCACGACACGGACCGCACCAGCGCGCCCAGAAGTTGACGATCAACGGGCGGCCCCGATACTGCTCCATGGCAAGCGTCTCGCCTTCCAGCCCGGTGAAGCTGGACGCGAAGAACGCCTCGGTATCGATGCCTTCCGCGGCATGCGCATGCATGACGAAGCCGAAGCCGAGCACGGCAACAAGCGTCCTGATCATTGCGACAGTTCCTTGAATGCGTTTGAAAGGCGGACAGGGATCGCCCCTGTCCGCAGTGAAAGCCGCACGATTGTGCCAAGCATCGGAACTGACCGCATCGACGCGGATCAATTCCCCTGCATGCGAACCTGCCCCGGTCTCATCCGCTTACGCCGCGCGCATTGCAAGCGCTACCTGCAGGGGGTAGCCTGTATTTGGTTCGATTCAAGATTTTCAGCCACCCACCAGGAGATGACACATGAGCACGACCACCCACCCCTCCAAGGACAAGCTCGTCGATGACCTGAAGTCGCTGATCTCGGACGCCGAAGATCTGCTCAAGCTCACCGCCGACCAGAAGGGCGAACAGCTGGGCGATCTGCGCACCCGCATGGGCCAGCGCGTGGCGGTTGCCAAGGAACGTCTGGCCGACGCCGAAGCTGCGCTCGTCGACTCCGGCAAGAAGGCCGTGCGCGTGACCGACGACTACGTCCATGAGAACCCCTGGCAGTCGGTCGGCGTCGCGGCCGGCGTCGCCTTCCTGCTCGGCCTGCTGGTCAGCCGCCGCTGATTCGATGAGCACGGAACCCAGGCCTCGCCTGGCCGACAGCCTGCACGGCATCGTCGATGCCGGGCTGCAGACGGCGCAAACGCGGCTGGAACTACTCGCCGTCGAGCTTCAGGAAGAAAAGCTCCGTCTCACCGGCCTCGCGCTCAACACGGTGCTGGCGGGGCTGTTGCTCGGCTTCGGCCTGGTGTTCCTGATGGTCTTCCTGACCGTGCTGTTCTGGGAAGAACACCGCCTGCTCGCGCTCGGCATCTCCACCGCGGTGTGCATCGGTGGCGGGCTGTTGGCGGCGAGCAACGCGGCGCGCGCCTTCCGCAGCGGCACGAAGCTTTTTTCCGCCAGCCTCGCCGAGCTCGCCCGCGATCGCGCGGCGCTGCGCAAGCCGGACTGAACACGGCGGCACGCACATGGACGCTCGCCAGATCGATCTCGCGCTACGCAAGCAGAAGCTGCAGATGCGCGCCGGCGTCCAGCGCGGCGACATCGCGCGCCGTCTCGCCGGCATCGACGGCGCGCTCGACCGCGTCGATTCGCTGCGCGACAACCTCGCCTGGGCCAAGGACAGGATCCCGGTACTGTCGGTCGCGCTGATCACCGTGCTCGCCCTCAAGCCGCGCACCACGCTGCGCCTGGCAAAGCGCGGATGGATGGGCTGGCTGCTGGTGCGCCAGATGCGCGGCGGCCGCCTGTCGGCGTTGCTGCCGACCGCGATCCCGCTGCTGCGCGGCCTGCTCGCGGTCCTCAGGCGCCGGCTCGAGTCTTCGGAAGGATCAGGTTCAACAGCACCGCGACGACGCCGCACAGGCTGACGCCCTGCAGGGTCATGCCGTCGAAGTTCAGCGCCAGCCCGCCGATCCCCATCACCAGCACCGAGGACACGATCACCAGGTTGCGCGGCTCTTCCAGGTCGACGCGCGCCTTGATCAGCGTGTTCAAGCCCACGCTCGCCACCGAGCCGAACATCAGCATCATGATGCCGCCCATCACCGGCACCGGAATAGACGCCAGCAGCGCGTTGAACTTGCCGAAGAAGGCGAGGATGACCGCCAGCACCGCCGCCCAGGTCATGATCGCCGGGTTGTAGTTCCTGGTCAGCGTCACCGCGCCGGTGACTTCCGAATAGGTGGTGATCGGGGGGCCGCCGATGAGGCCGGCGAACAGCACGCCGGCGCCATCGCCCGCCAGCGTGCGGTGCAGGCCAGGCTTCTCGGTGTAGTCCTTGCCGGTCACGCCACCGATCGCGAGCACGTCGCCGACGTGCTCGATCGCCGGCGCCAGCGCCACCGGCAGCATGAACAGGATGGCCGCGAGCTCGAAGCTCGGGGTGACGAACTGCGGCATCACGAACCACGGCGCCGCACCCACCGCGGCGAAATCCACCAGCCCGAACAGGATCGCCGCCACATAGCCGGCCGCCACCCCGCACAGGATCGGCACCAGCTTGAGGAAGCCGCGCGCGAACACCGCCACCAGCACCGTGGTGCCGAAAGCAATGCCCGCCACGGTGAGCGCTGTGGCGTAGGGCACGAGCTCGATCTTGCCGTCGCCGCTGCGCCCCATCGCCATGTTCACCCCCACCGCGGCGAGCGACAGGCCGATGATCATGATGATCGGCCCCACCACCACCGGCGGCATGTAGCGATGCACGATGTCGGCGCCGTGCTTCCACACCAGGCCGGCGAAGGCGAAGTACATCAGCGACACGCAGGCGAGCGCCCCCATGGTCGCGGGGATGCCCCAGGTCTGGATGCTGAAGATGATCGGCGCGATGAAGGCGAAGCTCGAGCCGAGGAAGATCGGCACCTGGCGCCCGGTGATGAGCTGGAACAGCAGCGTGCCGACACCTGCGCCGAGCAGCGCCAGCGCCGGGCTGAGCCCGGTGAGCAGCGGCACCAGCACCAGCGCGCCGAAGGCCACGAACAGGATCTGGGCGCCGGAGATCGCCTGCCGCCACAGCGGCTCGGGTGACTGGATGGGAATTTCACGCATGAGGGTTCTCCGCCGGTCAGCTGCGGCGCGGACGCCGCGCAGCCGGCATGCTTGTCGTTATGGATGAAGCCATGATGACGGACGCCAGCGCGCCGCCGCCGGGAATCAGTTGTGCCGGGTGCCGAAGATCTTGTCGCCGGCGTCGCCCAGGCCCGGGATGATGTAGCCGTGCTCGTTGAGGTGGCTGTCGATGCTGGCGGTGAAGATATCGACGTCGGGGTGCTTGTCGTTCATCAGCGCAATGCCCTCGGGCGCGGCCACCAGCACCAGCGCACGCACATGGGCGCAGCCCTTGCGCTTCAACATGTCCACCGTGGCGACCATGGAGCCGCCGGTGGCGAGCATGGGGTCGATGATCAGCGCCATGCGCTCGTTCAGCTGACCGACGAACTTCTCGAAGTAGGGCGCGGGCTGCAGGGTTTCCTCGTTGCGCGCGATGCCGACCACGCTCACCTTGGCGCTCGGCACCATGTCGAGCACGCCGTCGAGCATGCCGATACCGGCACGCAGGATCGGCACCACGGTGACCTTCTTGCCCTTGATCCGCTCGATCTCGACCGGCCCCGCCCAGCCCTGGATCTCGACCGTCTCGAGCGGGAAGTCCTTGCACGCCTCATAGGCCAGCAGGCGGGCGATCTCGGCGGTGAGTTCGCGGAATTTCTTGGTGCTGATATCGCCCTCGCGCATCAGGCCGATCTTGTGGCGGACGAGCGGGTGGCGGATTTCATGGATGGGCATGGCGGTTTCCGGGCGGCGGGACGAAGACCCGCATCTTTTACCGCGCCGCCGGCCCGCGCACAAGCGCACAAACCACAGCATGCGGCATCGCAGCATCACGACGCCCCCGAACACGCCACCGGGACCGGCGCCGCCACCTGTTCGGCGCTAGAATGTTGCGTCCGAAAACGCACCGGGCACGCGCCCGCAGCTCATCGACATGTCCCTGAATCTGGAAGAAATCAAGCGCGCCCGCGAAGAGGCCGACTGCCTCGCCGACGCCGCCACCGTGGAGGCCGCGCTCGACCGCATGGCGGCCGAGATCACCGCCCGCCTCGCCGACGCCAACCCGCTCGTCTATGCGGTGATGAACGGTGGCCTCATTCTCGCCGGCCGCATCCTGCCGCGCCTGCCCTTCCCGCTCGAGGTGGCCTATCTGCACGCCAGCCGCTACGGCCACGCGCTGCAAGGCACGCTGCTCGACTGGCGGGTGCGCCCCACGCAGGACCTGCGCGGGCGCACGGTGCTCGTGCTCGACGACATCCTCGACGAAGGCCACACCCTCAAGGCCATCATCGAACACCTCCGGGAAGAGGGCGCCGCCGAGGTGCTGTCCGCGGTGCTGGTGCACAAGCTGCACGAGCGCAAGGCCAGCCCGGGCATGCGCGCCGACTTCTCCGGCCTCGACATCGCCGACCGCTTCCTGTTCGGCTGCGGAATGGATTACAAGGGTTATTGGCGCAACGCGCCCGGCATCTACGCCGTCAAGGGCCTCTGAGCCCAAAGGAGAACGACATGCTGGTCACTTTCAAATCCCACGCCAGCGCCGACGTGATCATGTTCGGCGACGCGGCCAAGACGCTCATCAAGATCGTTGGCAAGGACCCGCTCGGCGCCCAGGGCATCATCACCGCCCAGCAGCTGCCCGACGCGATCGCCCGCCTCAAGGCCGCAATCGAGGAGGACCGCGCCCGCCAGGCCGAACTCGAGCGCCAGCGCAGTCAGGACGACGAGGAAGCCGCCAAGGAAGCCGGCCAGAGCGGCATGGCCGCGCCGGTCGGCCTCGCCCAGCGCGCCTGGCCCTTCCTCAACATGCTCGAAGAGTCGCTGCGCGAGGAAACCCCGGTGGTGTGGGGCGTCTGAGCGCTTCACCTCAGCTGCGACCGACGAAGCGCGCGTCCACCGCGCGCATCTGCGCGCAGCCGATCAGGCCCAGCGTGCGCTCCATCTCGCTGCGCAGGATCTCGAGCGCACGTGCCGCACCCGCGGCCCCCGCCGCGGCGAGCCCGTAGAGCGTCGCCCGCCCCGCCATCGCCGCATCCGCGCCGAGCGCGCGCGCCTTGACGAAATCGCTGCCGCGCCGAAAGCCGCTGTCCACGATCACCGTCATCTCCGCCCCCACCGCCTGACGCACCGCCGCCAAAGTTTCGATCGGCGCCGGCGCGCCGTCGAGCTGACGGCCGCCATGATTGCTGACCACGACGCCGTCGGCCCCGGCCTCGCGCGCACGCACGGCGTCCTCGGGCAGCAGCACGCCTTTGACCAGCAGCTTGCGCGGCCACAGCGCGCGCAGCCAGCGCACATCGTCCCAGGTGAGCGAGGTATCCATCTGTGCGGCGAGGAAGGCGGCGGCATTCTTCGCGCTGTCCATGCCCGGCGGCAGGAAGTCGCCCAGATTGCGAAAGCGCGGCATGCCGTGCGGCACGAGCACGTCCCACACCCAGGCCGGGTGCAGGGCTACATCGAACACATTGCGCCAGGTGAGCTTCATCGGCGCGCGGTAGTTGCGCCGGTCCCACTCGCGGTTGCCGAACACCGAGGCGTCGGTGGTGAGCACGATCGCCTCGCAACCCGCCTGCTCGGCACGCCGCACCACCGCGGCCAGGTTGTCGCGGTCCTTGAAGGGGTAGATCTGCATCCAGTGGCGCACGCCGATGTCGGCGATGTCCTCGAGCGCCACCGTAGACACCATGCTCTGGCAAAAGGGGATGCCGGCCGCACGCGCCGCCTCGGCCAGCACGCGGTCGCCCGCGTGCGTCAGCAGGCCATTGAAGCCGGTCGGCGCGATGACCGCGGGCAGTGCGATGTCCACGTCGAACAAGGGCACATCGAGCCTGCGCTGCGAGACATCGACCAGGGTGCGGGGCAGCAGCAAGGCCTCGTCGAGCGCGCTGCGATTGCGCGCGAGCGTGCGCTCGTCATCGGCGCCGCCCTCCAGGTATTCGAGGCAGAAGTTCGGTAGCCGCCGCGCGGCCATGGCACGTAGCTCGGCGATACTCTGCGCGCGCGCCGGATTGCGGCCGCAGTACAGCTTGCGTCTGGGAAGCACGGATCAAGCCCGAAAGTGGATGAGCAATGGGCAAATTGTAACCCCGGCGTGGCATGCTGCCCGCGCGGCAACAGGCCCGTAGGCATGGCGCCCGAATCCGTCGCGACGTACACTTCAGCCGTAATCGAAGCCCTAATCGAACCCGAACGAGGACTGCCGCATGGCTGGCCGCAAGAAGAACCTGCCGCTCGTCTATTCCTGCTCGGGCTGCTCCAGCGCCGCGCAGATGGCCAATCACGTCGCCCTGCGTCTGGACCACGAAGGCGAAGCCGAGATGTCGTGCATCGCCGGCGTCGGCGGCAACGTCCCGGCGCTGGTGAAGATCGCGCGCTCGGGCCGTCCCATTCTGGCGCTGGACGGTTGCGCGCTCGAATGCACCCGCAGCAGTTTGGCCGAGCGTGGCGTACAGCCCTCGGCCCACCTGCTGCTCAACGAGCAGGGCGTCAAGAAGCGCTACGCGAGCGACTTCGATCCCGAACAGGCCGAGGCCGTCTTCATCGAAGCGCGCGCAAAGGTGCGCACGCTGCGCGCCCACATCAGCCCGGCGCCACCGGCTGCGCGCAAGGACTGACGCATCGCGCGCGACCAGACTGCGCGCCCCGTGCGCACGGCGCTTGAATCTCGCCGCTCCGGCCCTATATGAGCGCTTCCTGATCCTCTGGAGCCCCACATGTCCGACGCCCTGCACCTGGTCTGCCCGCACTGCAACGCGGTCAATCGTGTCCCCGCTGCCCGCCTGGGCGACGCACCCACCTGCGGCCAGTGCAAGCAGCCGCTGTTCGTCGGCCAGCCGCTCGAGCTCGACGCGGCCAGCTTCGACCGCCACATCGGCCGCAGCGACATCCCGGTGCTGGTCGATTTCTGGGCGCCGTGGTGCGGCCCCTGCCGCATGATGGCGCCTGCCTTCGCGCAGGCCGCAGGCATGCTCGAGCCACAGTTCCGCCTCGCCAAGCTCGACACCGAGGCCAACCAGGCCATCGCGGCGCGCTTCGGCATCCGCAGCATTCCCACGCTCGCGCTGTTCCGCGGGGGCCGCGAGCTCGCGCGCCAGGCCGGCGCCATGGCAGCGGCCGACATCGTGCGCTGGGCGCGCTCGCACGCGAACTGAGCTTCACCGTACCTGCTGACCGGCCGGGTTCCTCGACCCGGCCCGCATCGGGGCTACCGCTCAGGCTCCAGCCAGCGCCATCCAGCTCCAGTACACCACCATTGCGCCCGCGATCGACAGCGCCAGATGCAGCGCCACGCTCACCATCGGCCAGCGCCAGCTGCCGGTTTCGGTGCGCATCACGACCAGCGTGGCCACGCAGGGGATGAACAGCATGGTCGCGGTGAGAAAGGCCAGCGCCGAACCCGTCGAGATGCTCGCCGAGAGCACCTCGGCCAGCGCCTGGCCTTCGCCCTCGATGCCGTACAGGATGCCGAGCGCGGCGATGGCATTCTCCTTGGCGACAAAGCTCGCCAGCAGCGCGACGATGAGCCGCCAGTCGAGGCCGAGCAGCGCGCTCACCGGCGCGATGCCCTGGCCGAAGCGGCCGAGCCAGCTCTGCTCCAGCCCCTCGCCGGGGAAGTAGGCGAGCACCCACAGCACCACCGAGAAGATCAGGATCAGGCTGCCCGCATTGCGCAGAAAGGCAATCACGTGCCGGCGCACGAAGCGCCCGATGGTACGCACGCTGGGCACGTGGTAGAGCGGCATCTCCATGATGAAGAACACGCGCTTGCCGCGGAACAGGGAGCGGTTGAACACCGAGCCGGCCACTGCGACCAGCACCAGATTGAGTCCGATGAAGGCGAGCGTGACCGGTAGCGCCACCTCGCCGAAGAAAACCGGCGCGAGAAACGCGAGCACCAGCAGGCGCGCGCTGCACGGCACCAGCGGCGCGAGCAGGATGGTGAGCAGGCGGCCGCTGGGCGAGTCGATCACGCGCGCGCCCATCACCGCCGGAACGTTGCAGCCGAAGCCCAGGCACAGTGGCAGGAAGCTCTTGCCGTGCAGGCCCATGCGGTGCATGTAGCGGTCCATGACGTAGGCCGCGCGGGCGAAATAGCCGGTGTCCTCGAGCAGCGCGAGCGCGGCGAAGAACACCGCCAGCAGCGGCACGAAGGTGATCACCGTGCCGGCGCCGCCGAGCACCCCGTCGACGAGCAGGCCCGAGACCCAGGGCGGCGCGTTCGCCAGGCGCTCGCCCAGCCAGACGCCGAGCGGTTCGATCAGCCCGCTCTCGAGCCAGTCCTGCACCGGCCCGGCGAGCTCGAAGGTGAGCCCGAAGATGAACGCGAACACGCCCATCAGCAGCACCAGGCCCCACACCGGATGCAGGGCGACGCGGTCGAGCCGGTCGGTCAGGCTCACCTGCCCGAGGCGGGGGCGTCGCACCGCGGCGCGCGCCATGCGCTCGATCCATTCGTAGCGGCCGGCGGCGATGTCGAGCACCGCGTCCTCGTGCTCGCCGAGCAGGGCCTCGATCTGCGCCCACACCGGCTCGGGCGCCCACTGGCGCGCCAGACCGATGAGCTCGCCGTCGCCCTCGAGCAGCTTCATCGCCACCCAGTGCGCGGGATAGGGGGCGGGCACGTGGCCCTCGAGCAGCGCATGCACCGCGGCGAGCACCTCGCGGTGCGGCGCGGCGATCTCCGGACGCACCGGCGTGCACGCCGACGCATCGCCTGCCAGACGCAGCGCGGTGCCGACGAGCGCCGCAACGCCTTGCGCGCGTCGCGCCACGAGCGGCACCACCGGCAGGCCGAGCGCCGCCGCGAACACCTCGGGGTCGATGTCGATGCCCTGCGAGGCCGCGACGTCGGTCATGTTGAGTCCGAGCACGATCGGCGTGTCGAGCCCGAGCGCGAGCAGCTCGGCGAGCAGATAGAGGCTGCGCTCGAGCGCCGAGGCGTCGGCGATCACCATCACCACGTCGGGCTTCTCGAAGATCAGGAAATCGCGCGCGACACGCTCCTCGGGAGAATTGGCAGTGAGGCTGTAGGTGCCGGGCAGGTCCACCAGCGTGGCCTCGACGCCCTCGTGGCGGACGGTGCCCTCGGCGCGCTCGACGGTCTTGCCGGCCCAGTTGCCGACGTGCTGTTCGAGCCCGGTGAGCAGGTTGAACACCGTCGTCTTGCCGACGTTGGGCTGCCCGGCGAGGCCGATGAGCACGCGCTCGCGCCCGCTTGCCGCTGCGCTCATGTCGGGCAGGCCTCGACCAGGACCTTGTTGGCCTCGCCCCGGCCGAGCGCGAGCCGGGTGTCGCGCACGCGCACCAGCATCGGGCCGCGGCCGCTGTTCTGCATCACCTCGACCGATGCGCCCAGCACCATGCCCATCGCCGCGAGCCGGCTGGCGAACTCGTTGCCGCCGGACAGTTCGCGCACCACTGCGCGCGCATGCGCCGGCAGCAGATCCAGGGGAGAGAGGGAGATCGCGTTCATTCGTGCTCCGAAGCCGGTGCGATGCGCTCCATCACCAGCCCGCCCAGCAGGGCGAACAGGGCGATCAACGCCGACAGCACCAGCATGTAGGTCATACCGAAATAATGCGCCAGCAACGGCAACAAGGGCAGCTTGATCGCACGTGCGTAGAGCACCACCGAGAGCAGGGCGGTGCGCATGCCGCGAGCGCGCAACTCGGCGAGCAGCCCGTACCACACATACACCGGCCCGGTGGACAGCATGCCGGCCGCGAGCGCCATCGCCCAGCCGCGCGCACCGGCATCGCGTCCCAGCCAGGCGCGCGTGCGCGCAGGCGTGAGGAAGCGCTCGGTGAGGAACACGAGCGCGAACACCAGCCCCAGCACGGGCAGGATCGAGCGCGTCATGTCGATGAAGGCGGCGAGCGCAGCCCGCCCCACGGTCGGCTCGACGGCCAGCGTGAGCCCGTGCGCGGCGAGGCAGAGCAGCACGAACAGCCAGCCGCCGGAGATGCGCCGTCCGCCTTTCATGTGGCCCCCAGCAGCTGCAGCACCAACTCGGTGAGCCACGCGATCGCGAGCGCGAACACGAAGCTCAGCGCATGGCGCCGCAGCGCGAAGCCCTTGCCCAGCGCGAGCGATTCGGCCGGCACATGGGCGACGCCCACGGTCACCCACGCCACCACCAGCGCCGTCACTGCGGGCCGCCCCACGCCCGCATCGAGCAGCTCGCCGCCCAGCAGGTAAGCCGCGACCGGATGCCCCATCGCGACGCTGCCAACGCTGGCGCCGAGCAGCACGTCGAGCACCGCGTGACGTCCGAACCAGGACAGCAGCCCGGTATGCGGCAGCCAGGCAAGGATCAGGCTGCTCAGCAGCAGCGTACCCAGCATCACCGGCAGCATCTGGGCGAAGTTGCGCAGCGTGCGCTGCACGGCGCTGCGCGGCGGCTGGCCGCGCTGTGGCTGCAGGGGGTGATCAGTCGGTGGCTTCATCTTGCGGCTCCATGCCCTGTGTCGCCCTGGCCGACGAGGCCATGGGAAGAATCCAGTGCACGGACAGCCGGATCCCGTTCTTGCTCATGAAGTAGCAAAGCAAGTTGAATGCCACGAACGATGAAAATATCTCGCCTGTTTTCAGCGACCTGACGGAGCTCGAACACGGAACTGCCAGATCGCGCGCCATTTCACGCCAGAGCAGCGCCAGATCTGGCTGACTGCGGCAGACTGCCAGTGCTGCCTGCCAGGCTCTGCCACACGCTGTCCCGGTCGCGCGCCGGCGTCCGCGCTCGACGCCGCGCCCCGTAGCGCGTTGGCACGCGAATTGCATGACTTTCGGGGCCGTAGACCGGCAACCCGATATCCGTAACCAGGAGCGCCCGTGTCCGCGCATCGCAAACTGATTCACCGCCTCGCCTTCGCCGACGGCATCGCCCTGCTCGTCCTCGTCTTCATCGCGGTGCCGGTGAAATACATGCTCGAGCAGCCGATTGGCGTGAAGATCCTCGGCCCCATTCACGGCGCATTGTTCCTGTCGCTCGCGATCAGCACCATCGCCGCGCTCGTGCGCGGCGCGCTCAAGCCCTCGCTCGGCGCGATGCTGATGATCGGCGCGCTGCTGCCGCTCGGCGCCTTCTTCGCCGACAGCCGGTTGAGGAAAACCTACCCCGAACTTCGCTAGCCGGAGCCTCCCGATGAGCACCCCCGTCCCGCACGCCAGCCCTGTCGCGCCCGCCGCCTCCCCCGCTTCCGCCGCGCCGGCCCCCACCGCAGCCCACGATCGGCTGAGCCATTTTCCGGTCGCCCTGTTCTCGATCGTGATGGGGATGGCCGGCCTGGCGCTGGCCTGGCTCAAGGCCCACCACCTGTCGGGTGTTCCGGAAGTCATCGGCAGCATGCTGCGCCTGCTCGCCTCGGGCATTTTCCTGTTTCTGCTCGCAATGTACCTGAGCAAGCTGCTGCGTCGCCCGCAGGCGGTGAAGGCCGACTGGACGCATCCGGTGAGGCTGAACTTCTTCCCCGCCATCTCCATCGGCCTGATCCTGCTCGCCGTGGCCTGGGCGCGCGACCTGCCGGGCGCGGCCGCGTGGATCTGGGGTCTCGGCGCTGCGCTGCACCTGGCGTTCACGCTGGCGGCAATGAGCAGCTGGATCCACCACCCGCGCTACAAGCTCGAGCACGCCAACCCGGCCTGGTTCATCCCGGTGGTGGGCAACATCCTCGTGCCGATCGCAGGCGTGGGCTTCGCCCCGCAGGACGTGAGCTGGTTCTTCTTCAGCATCGGCGTGGTGTTCTGGCTGGTGCTGATGACCATCATCCTGCACCGCCTGTTCTTCAACGAGCCGTTGCCGGCCCGCCTGGCGCCGACGCTGTTCATCCTGATCGCGCCGCCGGCCGCCGGCTTCCTCGCCTACGTGGCGCTGATCGACGGCCTGGACGCCTTCGCCCGCGTGCTCTATTTCACCGCACTCTTCCTCACCCTGCTGCTGGCGAGCAACGCGCTGCGCTTCTTCCGCCTGCCGTTCGCGATCTCGGGCTGGGCCTACTCCTTCCCGCTCGCGGCGATGACGCTGGCGAGCTTCGAGATGGGCGCGCGCAGTGGGCTGGGCTTCTACACCTCGCTCGCCTGGCTGCTGCTCGCGGTGCTCACCGCGGTGGTGACGCTGCTGAGCGTGAAGACGCTGATCGCCGCATCGAAGGGCAGGATCTGCGTGCCCGAATAGCCGCACTGCCGACCCTGCGCGGGCGCGACGACGCGTCCCGCGCGAAGGCACGGTACGCGCAGGCGCGCTCGAGACGGCACTGCGAGCGAATCGAGCGGGCACGCTTTCTCGGCGCGCTTTCTTGTTGCAGGCAGGCACGCCGCGGTACGATGCCCGCTTGAACTGCCGCCGCGACAGGCCAAGCACCGCCTCGCCGCGGCCCGGCCTGCACCCGCGCACCCCATTTCCCGCACCGCACTTTCGGAGACCGAACCCATGCGCAGATCCTGGCTTGCCCCGATCCTGGCCACCTTCACCGCCGCCGCGGGCATCGCCCTGGCGACGCCCGTAGCCGCCCAGACGACCCTGAAGATGGCCTACGCGCTGTCGGCGAGCTCGCACTACGGCGCGGGCGGCGAGGCCTTCTCCCAGACCCTGGAGGCCGGCACCGAGGGCCGCTTCAAGGTCCAGCAGTTCCCGAGCAGCGCGCTCGGCGGCGAGCGCGAGGTCATCGAGGGCCTGCAGTTGGGCACCATCGACCTCGCCATCCTGTCGACCGGCGCCACGCTCAACTTCGTGCCGCAGACCGGTGTGTTCGACATCCCCTTCCTGATGCGCGACCTCGCCCACGCCCGCCAGGTGCTCGACGGCCCGATCGGACAGGACATGCTCGAGGCCTTCTCCGCGCGCGGTCTCGAAGCGCTCGCCTGGGGCGAGCAGGGTTTCCGCCACCTGACCAACAGCAAGCGCCCGATCACCAATGCCGCCGACGCCAAGGGCCTGAAGATCCGCACCACCGAGAACCAGGTGCACATCACCGCGTTCCGCGAGATCGGCATCCTGCCCACCCCGATGGCCTGGCCCGAGGTGGCTACCGCGCTGCAACAAGGCACCATCGATGGCCAGGAGAACCCCCTCTCGGTCATCACCTCGGCCAAGCTGTCGCAGTTGCAGAAGCACCTTTCGCTCACCGGCCACGTCTATGCACCGGCCGTGATCATGGTGTCGCCGACCGTGTATGGCAGCCTGTCCGACGCCGACAAGCAGGTGTTCATCGAGGCCGCCAAGAAGGCCGCGCAGGCAATGCGCGACTTCGTCGACAACGTCGAGAAGACCGGCGTCGAGCAACTCCGCTCCGAAGGCATGGAGGTGGTCACCACGATCGACCGCAAGTCCTTCGAGGACGCGGTGGCGCCGGCCTATGAGGATTACTACAAGCGCTTCGACAAGGACCTGATCGAGGCGATCCGCAACACGCGCTGAGCGCGCGCGGCGCGTGTCCGGCCGCACAGCCGGACACGCGGCTGTTTTCGTCCTGCGCCCTGTTCCCGCCCCCGCCCCGTGCGGGGGCTTGCCTTTGCACCGACCGACCATGACGCTCCTCCGACGCATCGACCACTGGCTCTTCAAGAGCGTCTCGCTGCTCGCCCAACTCTTCCTGATCGGCGCAGTGGCGGCGGGCTTCTGGCAGGTCGTCGCGCGCTTCGTGCTGTCCTCGCCGCTCGACTGGAGCGAGGTGCTCACGCGTGCGCTGCTGATCTGGGCCGTACTGCTCGGCGTGGTGCTCGCCTTCAGGCAGGGCGCGATGCTCGGCGTGCAGGTATTGCGCAGCGTCTTGCGCGCGCGCCAGCGCTGGGTGCTGGAGTGGCTGGTGGCGCTGGTGTGCAGCGGCTTTCTGGGCTTTCTGGCCTGGATCGGCGCGCAGATGACCTGGCGCGTGCGTTTCCAGACCGTGCCCAGCCTGGACGTGTCGATCTCGTGGATCTACCTCGCGATTCCGGTCGGCGCCGCCCTGGCCGCGCTCGCCGTGCTGCTGCGTCTGGCGGTCGAGCACGCACCGGCGAGCGACGCGCGGCACAACGAAGGCTGAGCATCGGCACGCGCCGCCTTCATCCGCCCTCCGCCCTTTTCTCCTGACCCAGCCTTCGGCCCACACCCGCCATGTCCCAGTTGATGATCCTGACCATGCTGATCTTCTTCGCGCTCACCGTTCCGGTGGCGGTGTCGATCGGCCTGGCGGCAATGAGCGGCGTCGCGGCGGCGAACCTGCCCTGGCTGGTGATCGCCCAGCAGATCTACGCTGCGCTGGACAAGTATCCGCTGGCGGCGATCCCCTTCTTCATCCTCGCCGGCAACCTCATGGAAGCGGGCGGCATCTCCGAACGCCTGGTCGAGTTCGCCAAGGCGCTGGTGGGCGGCGTGCAGGGCGGCCTGGCCATGGCCTGCGTGATCACCTGCATGATCTTCGCCGCGGTGGCGGGCTCGAGCGTGGCCACCACATTCGCGGTCGGCGCCATCCTGATCCCGGCCATGGTGCGCCACGGCTACCCCGCGCCCTTCGCCGCCTCGCTGCAGGCCACCGCCGCCGAGCTGGGCGTGATCATCCCACCCTCGGTGCCGATGATCCTGTTCGCGGTGTCCACCGACACCTCGACCGGTGAGCTCTTCATCGCCGGCGTGCTGCCCGGTCTGCTGATCGCAGTGGCGCTGATGGCCTACGTGTGGCTGTACGCGCGCCGCAACCGCCTCGGCCTGCAGGATGGCGACGGCCGCCTGCCGGTGTGGCCGGCGCTGCGTCGCGCCTGGCTCGCGCTGCTGATGCCGGTGATCATCCTCGGCGGCATCTACGGCGGCGTGTTCACCCCGACCGAGGCCTCGGTGGTGGCCGTGGTATACGCGCTCGTGGTGGGCATGCTGGTTTATCGCCGCATCCGCCTGCCCAACCTGTCGGCGACGCTGCACCGCTCGCTGGTGGGCACGGCCAGCATCATGTTCATCATCGCCAACGCCGGCGTGTTCGGCTTCCTGCTCAACCGCGCCGGCGTCCCGGACGCCCTCGGCCAGTGGCTCGGCCAGCTCTTCAGCGACAAGAGCAGCTTCCTGCTGGGCGTGAATGCCATCCTGTTCCTGATCGGCATGGTGATCGAGACCTCGGCCTCGATCGTCGTGCTCGCGCCGCTGCTGCTGCCGGTGGCGGTGAGCTTCGGCATCGACCCGGTGCATTTCGGCGTCATCATGGTGATCAACCTCGCGCTCGGCATGATCACCCCGCCCTTCGGCGTGAATCTGTTCGCCGCCAGCTCGATCTCGGGCGTGCCGCTCGAGCGCATGGTGCGCCCCCTGCTCCCCTTCGTGCTCACCGTGGTCGGCTGCCTGCTGCTGATCACCTACATCCCCGAGATCAGCCTCCTGCTGCGCGACCTCGTCTATCGCTGAGCCGCACCCGCCAGGCGGGCGCCAGCGCAGCGCGTGGCCGGCTCAGGAGCGGGGCGGCGACGGCTTGCGCATCAGCACCACGTCCTTGCACGGAATCTCGCACTGCCAGCCGAGACGGCGGGCGATGCGCTCGAACGTGGCCGCGCGATAGAACACCACATGGGTCGGATCGCGGCGGTAGTGCCAGCGCGCGAAGCGTGCGTCCTCGGTCTGGAAGCAGGTCATCAGCGCGAGCCAGCCCCCGGGGCGCAGCATGCGGTCGAAGCGGTCGAACTCGCCCGCCGGGTCATGGAAATGCTCGGCCGCCTCGGTGCAGGTGATGAAGTCGTAGCGGCGCTCGAGCACCGCGGCATCGGGGGCGAAGAAGGGGTCGTAGAGCGCCACATCATGCCCCGCTTCGCGCAGCATCGCGGCCAGCGCCGGCCCGGGTCCGCAGCCGTAGTCCAGCCCTTCGCAGGCCGGCGCCAGGCGTGCCAGCAGGGGCTCGGCCAGGCGGAACAGGAAGCGCCGATAACCGGCGTCCTGCGGGTCGTTGGCGTGCAGGAGATATTCGGCCCGCTCGTCGGCCGGCGCCGGTCGCTGCGCGGGCGCGAGGAAGGTCGCCTCGCAGGCCTCGCAACGCCAGTATTCGCGCCCGTCCACCGCCATGAAGGGCCGCGGCGCGGGGTCCAGGCACACCGGGCAGGTCGGGGGCGACGGCGCGGCGCCGGAGATGGACATGCGCGCTCAGAAATGCCAGGCGAGCTGCAGCGTGGGCGCGTCGGTGTCGATGCCCGGGAGCGCGCGTCCGTCGGGATAGGTCTGGTTGCCGAACTTGTTGCGCCAGTATTCGTAGCCGACGCCGACGAGCAGGGACTTCTTCCGGCCCCAGGCCATCTGACCGACATCGACCATCAGCGCGGCGCGCATCAGGGTCTCGGTGCCGGTCTTCGTGCCGGCGTAGTCCCGCCCCTTCTCGCCGTTGATGGCGAGGAAGCCCTCGAACTGCAGCGGCACCGCGCCGGCGCGGAACGGGATGCCCCACACCACATTGACCATCCACTGCGGATCGAAGCCGATCTCGCGCTGCGGGCAGATCGGCGCGCCCAGCCGGCAGCGGTTCCATTCCTTGCCGACCATCAGGCTCAGGTCGAGATAGCCGGGCACGTCGAACTTGAAGGTGGGGCCGACCACCACGACGCGCTTGCGCGGCGAGAACGCGGTGTCCTTGGTGTTGAGGTCGAAGCCGGCGCTCAGGGCCACCTCCTTCACCGGTCCGAAGGCGAAGCTGCGCTCGAAGGCCTTGCCCAGATGGAGCTGATGGCGATAGACGAGATAGCCCTCGGTCGCGCCGCGGCTGCTCCCCTTCTTGGGGTCCGTGGCGTCGGAGCGCAGGACCTTGAGGCTGAAGAAGTTCTGCCCGAGCGCATAGCCGCTCGCGTGGGTGAACTGGACGATGTCCTTGCGCACCTCGCGCCGATTGCCAGGCTCGGTGAACTCGGTGCCGTGGACGTAGCTCAGCGCGTTGTCCTGCCAGCTCGACGCGCGCGCCGCGGCGGGGATGCCCGACAGCGTCGTGCAGGCGAGGGTGAATAGAAGGGTACGGGCAAGGGCAGTCATCGCGGGGTCCGGTCAAGGTTCGTCGTCGGGTTCGTCGTCGGGTGCGCCGGCGCGAACCCGCGCGCGCCCTCTCGGGCAGGCTCCGGACGACACCGCAAGGCGGGGCGCATGATACCGCAACATCGCCCCCGGCCTGCGGCGGCGCAGGCGTGGAAAATGCCCTTGCTTCGGTGCGGGCCGTCCGGTCCAATGAGCGCTGGATTACAGCCCGCACCTCACGCCGACGCGCCTGAGGAACCCCATGACCGACACCCCGACCGCCGCAGAACACGAAGACGACACCCGGCACGACGCCGGCGGTGAACACCGCGGCTTCGGCTTCGCCGACATGCACCTCGCGGTCGGCGACCGCCTGCAGATCGAATGCTCATCGGGCTCCGGCCTGGGGCGGGCGTTCGCGCGCGTCATCGGGTATGCCGAGCACCACAGCCTGCTCGTCACCGCCCCCATGGCCGGGCCGCATCGCATCGATCTGGTCGAGAACGACATGGTCGTGGTGCGCGTGTTCTCGCGTCAGAGCGCCTTCGCCTTCCGCGCCTCGGTGCTGCGCGCCTGTCGCCTGCCTTTCCACTACGTACACCTGAGCTATCCCGAGTCGGTGCAGGGCAGCGTGATCCGCAAGGCGACCCGGGTCCGTGCCGAGCTCCCATGCACGGCGCAGCCGGCGGGCAGCGGCGAGCCGGTTCCCGGCACGATCCAGAACATCAGCGCAACCGGCCTGCTGTTGTGCACGCGCGCACCGCTCGGCGAGCGGGATGGCGCGCTGCAGCTTCAGTTCGGGCTGCCGCTGCACGAGCTCGACGCGACCCTCGACGTCCGCGCCGACATCCGCAACCTGCGCGAGGACGCCGACGAGGACGGCCCCGCCTATCACTACGGGCTGGATTTCCGCGAGCTCGCGCCCAACGACCGGCTGCTGATCAAGAGCTTCGTCTACCAGACCATCATCGAGCAGCCGCGGCGCATCCTCTGAGCCGCCAGGCTCACAGCATCTTGCCGGGGTTGAGGATGCCCTTCGGATCGAGCGCGCCCTTGAGCGTCCGCATCAGCGCAATCTCTGCCTCGCTGCGCGAAAAACGCAGCCAGTCGCGCTTGAGCACGCCGATGCCGTGCTCGGCCGACACCGAGCCGGCGTAGTCGCGCACCACGTCGTACACCGCCATCTCGACCGCGTGCAGGCTGGCGGCGTCCTGCGGCACCCTGCACACCACCACGTGCAGGTTGCCGTCGGCCACGTGACCGAAGAACAGCGCCGGTAGCTGCGGCCAGTCGCGCGCCAGGTTCTCGCGCACGCGGCGCGCACAGTCGCCGATCCGCGCCACCGGCACCGAGACGTCGAAGTTGAGCGTCGGGCCGAGCTCGCGGATGATCTCGGCGACGCCGTCCCGGATCGCCCACAGCGCCTCGGCATCGGCGACCGACTGCGCGATCACCGCGTCCTGGATCCAGCCCGCCTCGATCGCCGCCTCGAGCATGGTCTCGAAACGCTGCGCATCGGTTTCGGGCTGGCCGCAGTGCATGTCGGCGAGCACGTAGGCCGGATGATCGGCGGCGAAGGGGGCGCGCAGGCGGTTGGCGGCGACCGAGGCGTCGAGGTAGTCGTGCCACATGATCTCGAAGGCGCTGATCTGCCCGGACAGGCTGCGCTGCGCATGGCGCAGGAACTGCAGCGCGGCCTCG
The DNA here is from genome assembly GCA_002422685.1 of Thauera sp. UBA6194. Taxonomy (GTDB): domain Bacteria; phylum Pseudomonadota; class Gammaproteobacteria; order Burkholderiales; family Rhodocyclaceae; genus Thauera. The sequence continues at coordinate 80,463 of DITC01000054.1, forward strand.
AAATCCTTCACCGCGACCAGCGCGGTGCTCGTGCCCTGCGGCAGCGGCTGCAGCTTCAGCACCACGCGCGCGACGATGCCGAGCACGCCTTCGCTGCCGACGAAGAGCTGCTTGAGATCCATACCCGCGTTGTTCTTGACCATGCGGTTGAGCATCGGCAGCACGGTGCCGTCGGCGAGCACCACCTCCAAGCCAAGCACCGAATCGCGCGTCATGCCGTAGCGGATCACCCGGTTGCCGCCGGCGTTGGTCGCCACGTTACCACCGATCTGGCACGAGCCGCGCGCACCGAGGTCGATCGCGAGCAGCGCGCCCGCCTCGCGGCAGATCTCCTGCACGCGCTGCAGCACCGCGCCCGCCTGCACGGTGACGGTGCCGGAGTCGAGGTCGATGTCCTCGACCGCGTTCATGCGCTCGAGCGACACCACGACCTCGCCCCCGCAAGGCACCGCGCCCCCGACCAGCCCGGACAAGCCGCCCTGCGGCACCACTGCCTGCGCATGCGCATGGCAGATGGCCAGCATGCGCGACAGCGCCTCGGTGCTGCGCGGGCGCAGGATGGCGAGCGGCACGCCGCCCTTCACCTCGCTCCAGTCGGCGAGGTGGCGCGGGCTGGCATCGCCGGCGAGGACCTCGTCGGCGCCGAAGGCGGCGCGCAGGTCGGCGAGCACAGCGAGCGGATCGGGAGTGGCGGACATGGGGGTTCCTTGCGGTATCGGGTCGGGGTTCGAGGTGGAGGCGCCCGGAGGCGCCCCCGGGGCGTCTGGGCAGAAGACATCAGACGAAGACCGGCTCGGGCTCCAGCGCCACGCCGAAACGCACACGGACGTCGGCCATGATGGCCTCGGCCAGGCGCCTCACGTCGGCGCCGCTGGCGCCGCCGTGGTTCACCAGCACCAGGGCCTGGCGCGCGTAGCTGCCCACCGGCCCCAGGCTGCGCCCCTTCCAGCCCGCCTGCTCGATGAGCCAGCCCGCGGCGAGCTTCTCGCTGCCGTCGGGCTGCGGGTAATGCGGCATGTCGGGATTGAGTTGCAGCAGGCACGCGCACGAGGCCGCGTCGACCACCGGGTTCTTGAAGAAGCTGCCCACGTTGCCGATCTCGGCCGGGTCGGGCAGCTTGCGGCGGCGGATCGCGACCACCGCATCCGAGATGGCGCTCGCATCCGGGCTCGTGCAGCCCTGCGCCTCGAGCTCGCGCGCCACGTCGGCATAGCCGGTGCGCGCCTGCCACGGCCGCGGCAGGCGAAAGCGCACGGCCGTCACCAGCCAGCGCCCCGGATGACGCTTGAACACGCTGTCGCGATAGGCGAAGGCGCAGGCCTGCAGATCGAAGCTGCGCAGACCGCCGCGCTCGAGGTCGATCGCATCGAGCGACTCGAAGCGGTCGGCGAGCTCGAGCCCGTAGGCGCCGATGTTCTGGATCGGCGCCGCGCCGACGGTGCCCGGGATCAGCGACAGGTTCTCCAGCCCTGGCCAGCCCTGGGCCAGTGTCCAGCGCACGAACGCGTGCCAGTTCTCGCCGCCGCCCGCTTCGACGATCCAGGCATCGGCCTGCTCGCGCAGCAGCCTGCGCCCGCCGATCTCGACCTTGAGCACGGTGCCGTCGAAGTCGCCGGTAAACACCATGTTGCTGCCACCGCCGAGCACAAGCCGGCACGTCTCACCCCAATGCGGCGCAGCCATGGCGGCGAGGACGTCGGCCACGCTGCGCACGCGGATCAGCCGCGCCGCGCGCGCGCGCAGGCCGAAGGTGTTGAGCGGGCTCAGGTCGACGTCGGCCACGCTCGAATCAAACGCAGCGAGGCAGGGGTCGTGGTCGCGCATGGCCATCGCTCAGCGCTCGGACGGCAAGGCCGGCACGGCGTCAGGCACGCGGCGCTCGCCCTGCTCGATCGGAAAGACGCGGTCGTAGCCGAGGTTGAACACGAAGGCATAGACCGTATAGGTGATCGCGAGCGCAATGTCGGCGAGCAGCGCCTCGATCCAGCTCATGCCGGTCCACGCGACGAGGATCGGCAGGGTCATGACGAGCAGGCCCGACTCGAAGCCCACCGCATGCAACACTCGCAGCCGCAGCGGGCGGCGGTCGGCGGTGCGGCCGGTGAGCCGGCCCTCCAGCCAGTCGAAGCAGGTGTTGTAGCAACCGTTCCAGATCGCGGCGATGAGCGCGAGCAGCGCCAGCAGGCCGATCGAATCGGTGAGAGGCACGCCGCTCGCCCAGGCAAAAGGCGGGGTCACGAGCAGCAGCCCGCCGATCTCGAAGATCGCGATCTGACGCAGGCGGTCGGGCAGGGAGCGAAGCTTGGGCGTGGCAGACAAGGGAGAACCGTCCCGGGCACCACGCGCGGATCGGCGCGGGCACCCTGTCTTGCGGGTCGTCCCGCGAACATGCCGACGGGCGCCGCGGCACAGGGCACACGGCGGGCGGGGTCGTCCCCGCGTCGGTCAGGAAAAAGCGATACGGCGCGCCAGGCGCGCCAAGCGCGATTCTTGCAAGACGGCCCCGGCTTGGCAAGGCATGCGGGCGGCGCGTGCATGTCCGCCTGTTAGAATCACGGCATCGCACCTCTCTCAGCGGGCGCGGCGACCCCCCCACCCGGGGCGGACAGCCCGGCCCGCGCTACCCATGATCCGTACTGTGGTCCCCATTGGCGCCCTGCTCACCGGCATCGCCCTGCTGCTGCTCGGCTCCGGCCTGATCAACACCGTCATTCCGCTGCGCGGCAGCCTGGAAGGCTTCTCGGCCAACACCCTCGGCCTCATCGGCTCGACCTACTTCCTCGGCTTCTTCCTCGGCACCCTCGTGGCGCCGCAGCTGATCCGGCGCATGGGCCACATACGCGCCTTCGCCTTCTTCGGCGCCACGGTCGCGGTGTGCATCCTGCTCCACGCGGTGGTGGTCAACGCCGGGTTCTGGATGGGGCTGCGCGTGTTCACCGGCATCGGCCTGGTCGGCTTCTACGCCGTCATCGAGAGCTGGCTCAACGACCAGACGGCGCCCGAGCGCCGCGGCCAGGTGTTCGCGATCTACATGGTAGTCAACCTCGCTGCGCTCGCCGGTGCGCAGCAGATGCTGCGGCTCGATTCGCCTGAGCGGTTCACCCTGTTCGCGATCGCCGCGGTGTTCGTCTGCCTGTCGCTGCTGCCGGTGACGATGACGCGCTTTCCGCAGCCCCAGATCGGCAGCCGGCCACGGCTGAACCTGCGCCTGATCTGGCGCGCGGCGCCGGCAGCCTTCGTCGGCGCGCTGTCCTCGGGCCTGTCCATGGGCGCGTTCTGGAGTCTGACCCCGGTGTTCGGCGAGCGCATCGGCCTGGACGCCGCCGGCATCGGTCTGCTGATGACCACCGCGATCGTCGGTGGCGCCTTGCTCCAGTGGCCGATGGGCCGCTTCTCCGATGCAGGCGATCGCCGCCTGGCGCTCGGCGTCGCGGCCTTGGGGGCGGTGATCGCCGGCCCCGTCATCGCCTTCCTCGGCCACATCGAATACGCGACCCTGGCCGGGCTGTTCCTGTTCGGCGGCGCGGCCTTTGCCGTGTACCCGATCGTCGTCGCCCACCTCGTCGACCACCTGCACCAGGACGAGATCCTCGCCGGCAACACCGGCGTGCTGTTCCTGCACGGCGTGGGCGCGGCCGCCGGCCCGGCCATCGCGGGTGCGCTGATGGGCCAGTTCGGCACCGTCGCCCTGCCGCTGCACCTCGGGCTCTCTTTCGTGCCCCTGGCCATCTTCGCGATCGTGCTCTCGCGCCGCACCACGGACGAGATCGTCGACGAGCCCGCCCAGTTCACCCCGATGATGCGCACCTCGCCCGAGGTGCTCGACATGGTGACGCCCGACGCGCCCGGCGCATCGTCCGAGGAAGCGCCGGCCGTGGTCGATGCCGATGGCGATGCGAGCGCGGACGCGACCGGAGAGGACGCCCGAGGCGCTGACAATACGGACGAAACCGGCTCGCAGCGCGAGCCACGGCGCGAGGACGGGGCGGAAGAAGCCCCGATCGCCGACGTCGCCCACGCCGAAGCGCCCGAAGCGCACGAAGCGCATGACACCGCCGACGAGGCCGTGCCCACGCCCCACACCACCGACACCACCGACAGCTTCGAGGCCGCGGACACGCACCGCGCCGAAGCGCCCCTCGACACCACGGCGCCTGACTCCCCAGCGCCCACCGCCCCGCCTGAACCCGAACGCCACCGCGACCCGGGCGCCCTGCTCAAGCCCCCGCCATCGTCCGCGCCCACCACAGATACAGCGGAATCCCGACCAGCAGATTGAACGGGAAGGTCAGCGCCAGCGCCGCCGCCACCCCGAGCGCAGGGTTGGCTTCAGGGACCGCGATGCGCATCGCGGTGGGCGCGGCGATGTAGGACGCGCTGCCGGCCAGCGTCATCATCAGCACGGTGCCGCCCAGCCCCAGCCCCATCAGCTGCGCCACCGCCCAGCCGCTCAGCGCCAGCACCGGCGGCAGCATCAGCCCGCAAGCCACCAGGAACAGACCGGCCTTCTTCAGGTCGGGCAGGCGGTCGGCGGCGATCAGGCCCATCTCGAGCAGGAACAGGCACAGCGCACCCTTGAACAGATCGACGAACAGGGGTGACAGCGGCTCAAGGCCCTGCGGACCGGCAACCCAGCCGATCAGGATGCCGCCGCCGAGCAGCACCACGCTCTTGTTGGCGAACACCTCATGCACCAGCGCGCCAGCGGTCGAGCTGCCGTCGGCCGACTTCACGCCCCAGCGCGCGATCAGCGTGGCGACGATCAGCGCCGGCGCCTCCATGAGCGCAGCGAGCAGGGCAAGGTGTCCTTCGACCTCGATGCCACGCCCGCCAAGCACCGCCGCGCCCACGGCGAAGGTCACGATGCTCACCGAGCCGTAGTGCGCCGCCAGCGAGGCCGCATCAGGACGCCCGAAGCGCAGCCGGAAGAGCGGGAACACCAGCAGCGGGATCAACGCACCGAGACCGATCGCGAGCAGCGCATCGACCCACAGCGTGGCGCTCTCGGCGCGAGCGATCTCCACCCCGCCCTTGAGGCCGATGGCCAGCAGCAGATAGATGGACAGGGTTTCGAACACCGCGGCGGGCAGGCGCAGGCCCGAGCGAGCCAGGGAAGCGACCGCGCCGAGCGCGAAGAAGAAAGGGACGGCATCGACCATGTGTTGTTTTCCTTCGGATTGCGAGCCGACCGCGCACGGCGGACGGATGGCGCGTCAAGGCGCCCGACGCTCCGCCGGAGGGCTGGAGCGCCACGCATTTTGCCGCAGCGCACACATGTATAAAAATCGTTTGTTTTTACGTAATACATAGACTTTAATCTATGCATTACCCAGCCCCCTCGCTCCCCCGATGCGCCTCACCTTCCACCAGCTCCGCCTGCTCCTCGCCGTGTCGCGCGAAGGCAGCGTCTCGCGCGCCGCCCAGCGCCTGCACCTGACCCAACCCACGCTCTCGACCCAGCTGCGCCAGCTCGCCGAACAAGTCGGGCTGCCGCTGTTCGAGCGCGTCGGCCGCAAGCTGCACCTCACCGCCGCCGGACGCGTGGTGCTCGACACCGCCGCGCGCGTGGAGCAGGAGCTGGAGAATCTGGACGAGACGCTGGCCGAGCTGCGCGGCGACGTGGTCGGCCGGCTGCGCCTGGCGGTGGTGAGCACCGCGGAGACCTTCATCCCGCGCCTGCTCGGCGAGTTTCGCCGCGAACGCCCGGCGGTGGAGGTGTCGCTGGTGGTGCTCAACCGCGACGCGGTGATCCGCCGCCTGGCGGACAACCTCGACGACCTCTACATCATGAGCCGCCCGCCCGAGGCGCCACCGGTGGTGGCCACACCCTTCCTCGCCAATCCGCTGGTGGTGATCGCCGCCGCCGACCATGCACTGGCCGGCGCCACGCACCTGCCGATCGGGGCGCTGGAGAATGAGGAGTTCGTGCTGCGTGAGCCCGGTTCGGGCACCCGCCAGGCCGCCGAACACTTCTTCGCCGCGCATGGCCTGGCGCTGCGCCCGCGCCTGGAACTGGGCAGCAATGAGGCGGTGAAGCAGGCGGTGGCGGGCGGGCTGGGGCTGTCGCTACTGTCGGCGCACGCGCTCGCGCATGCGGTCGACGAGGGCATCGCGGTGCTGAGCGTGACCGGCACCCCCGTGCTCACACAGTGGCAGGTGGTGCACCCGACCGGCAAGCGCCTCACCCCGCTCGCCGACGCCTTCCTGCGTTTTCTGGAGGCACGCGCGCCGGAGCTCAACCGCGTCGCGCAGGCGCGGCTGGCTGCGGCCCGCCGCTGAACGCGCGCGGCCGCACTGCACAACCCCGTTACGCGCCAGGCCACACGGCGTCAATCAGCCGCGATGCACCGACAGCCCGGCGAAGGACTGCGCCACCGGCATCAGCTCGATGGTGTTGATGTTGACGTGCGCAGGGCGGGTCGCGATCCAGTAGACCGCATCGGCGACGTCCTCGGCGGTCAGCGGCTGCACATCGGCATAGACCTTGGCGGCCTTGTCGTCGTCGCCATGAAAGCGCACGTTGGAGAACTCGGTGCCTCCGCACAGGCCGGGCTCGATGTCGGTGACGCGGACCGCAGTACCGAGCAGATCGGCGCGCAGGTTCAGACTGAACTGGCGCACGAAGGCCTTGGTGGCGCCATAGACGTTGCCGCCCGGATACGGCCAGCGCCCCGCGATCGAGCCCAGGTTGAAGATGTGGCCGCGGTCGCGCTCGACCATGCCGGGCAGGAAGGCGCGCGTCACCTGCACCAGCCCGGTGCAGTTGGTGTCGATCATGGTGGTCCAGTCGTCGAGCGAGGCGCGCTGCGCGGGCTCGACGCCGAGCGCGAGACCGGCATTGTTCACCAGGACGTCCACGGCGGCGAAGTCCGCGGGCAAGGACGCCGGCACGGCGGCCACCGTATCGCGGTCGCGCACGTCGAGCTCGAGCGCCAGCAAGGCATCGCCCAGCTCGGCGGCGAGCGCATCAAGGCGGTCCTTGCGGCGCGCAGCGGCGACCACGCGGTGACCGCCCTTGACGAAGCTGCGTGCGATGGCGGCACCAAACCCGGCCGAAGCACCGGTGACGAAAACGATCATGTGCGGATTCCTTTACGAGAGCTTGAACGGCTGCACCGCCCGCCAGCAGGGCGGCGCTCGAGCACTCGATGATAGCGAAGCCGGGCGCCCGCTGCTGGAGCGGGCGCCCGGCGCGCGTCAGCCGCGGTAGTAGCGCTGGGGCACGAACGGGGTACTGGCGACCTCGACCGGGACCGGCTTGCCGCGCACCATGGCGGCGAGCTGAGTGCCGACCTTGGCCAGCGCGGTCTCGACATAGCCCATGGCGACCGGGGCCTCCAGGGTGGGGCCGAAGCCGCCGCTGGTCACCACGCCCACCTTGCGACCGTCGGCATCGACCAGCTCCGCGCCTTCGCGCACCGGCACGCGCGCGTTCGGGCGCAGGCCCACGCGCTTGCGCGCCACACCCTTGGCGATGTGCTCGAAGACCACATCCGCACCCGGGTAGCCGCCCGGACGCGCACCATCGGCGCGACGCACCTTGGACAGCGCCCACAGCAGGCTGCTCTCGACCGGCGAGGTGTCCTGGTCGAGGTCGTGACCGTACAGGCACAGGCCGGCTTCCAGGCGCAGCGAGTCGCGTGCGCCGAGGCCGATGGGGGCGACCTCGGGGTGGCTCAGCAGCTCCTTCGCGAGCGCCTCGGCCTTGTCGGCCGGCACCGAGATCTCGAAGCCGTCCTCGCCGGTGTAGCCCGAGCGGCTGATGTAGCACTCGGCGCCGACCAGGCTGACGGTGGCGGTGTCCATGAACACCATCTTCGCGGTCTCGGGCGCCAGGCGCGCCATCACCGCACCGGCCGCCGGCCCCTGCAGCGCGAGCAGCGCGCGCTCGGTCAGCACCTCGACCTTGCAGCGGGCGGACAGGTGCTTCTGCATGTGCGCGATGTCCTGCGCCTTGCAGGCGGCATTGACGACGACGAACAGGCGATCGTTGCCGAAGTTGGCGACCATCAGATCGTCCATCACGCCGCCCTTGTCGTTGAGGAAGAGCGCATAGCGCTGCGTGCCTGCGGGCAGGTCGACGATGTCGACCGGCACCAGGGTCTCGAGCGCCGCAGCCGCGTCAGCGCCGACGAGCATGACCTGCCCCATGTGCGAGACGTCGAACAGGCCGGCCTGGGTGCGGGTATGGATATGCTCCTTGAGGATCCCGGCCGGGTACTGCACCGGCATCTCGTAGCCGGCGAAGGGCACCATCTTGGCGCCGAGAGAGACGTGCAGGTCGTACAGCGGGGTGCGCAGCAGCGGTGCGTCGGAATTGTGTTCGCTCATCGTGTGTCCTTTGTGCAGTGGCAGGGGAAAATCAACATTCGATCACATACTCGCCACGACCATCGCGCGCCGCCGCCGCATCGCGGACGCGGCTGCGCTGCCGGCCATGGCCGAGCCTGCGCGTTCAGCCCGCATACACCGGGAAGCGGGCGCACAGCGCCGACACCTTGGCGCGCACCGCGTCGATGACGGCCGGGTCGTCGATGCCGTCGAGTACGTCGCAGATCCAGCCCGCGAGCTCGGTGACCTCGGCCACGCCGAAGCCGCGCGTGGTGACCGCCGGCGTGCCGAGGCGGATGCCGCTGGTGACGAAGGGCGACTGCGGGTCGTTGGGCACGGTGTTCTTGTTGACCGTGATGTGGGCGGCGCCGAGCGCGGCATCGGCGGCCTTGCCGGTGATGCCGCGCGCGATCAGGTCCACCAGGAAGAGGTGGTCGTCGGTCCCCGAGGAGACGATCTTGTAGCCGCGTTCGACGAATACGCCGGCCATCGCGCGCGCGTTCTCGATGACCTGCTTCTGGTACTGAGCGAAGCCGGGCTCGAGCGCCTCCTTGAAAGCCACCGCCTTGGCCGCGATCACGTGCATCAGCGGGCCGCCCTGGGTGCCCGGGAAGACCATCGAAGCGATCTTCTTCTCGATGTCCGGGTTGGCGCGACCGACGATGACGCCGCCGCGCGGGCCACGCAGCGTCTTGTGCGTGGTGCTGGTGACGATGTCGGCGAACGGCACCGGGTTGGGGTACAGGCCGGCGGCGACCAGGCCGGCGACGTGCGCCATGTCGACGAAGAGCAGCGCGCCGACCTTGTCGGCGATGGCGCGGAAGCGCGCGAAGTCGAGGTGGCGGGCGTAGGCCGAGAAGCCGGCGACGATCATCTTCGGCTTGCACTCAAGCGCCAGGGCCTCGAGCGCGTCGTAGTCGATCACGCCGTCGTCGGTCACGCCGTACTGTACCGCGTTGTAGAGCTTGCCGGAGAAGTTGACCTTGGCGCCGTGGGTCAGGTGGCCGCCGTGGGCCAGGCTCATGCCGAGGATGGTGTCGCCCGGCTGCAGCAGCGCCATATACACCGCGGCATTGGCCTGCGAACCCGAGTGCGGCTGCACGTTGGCCCAATCGGCGGCGAACAGCTGCTTGGCACGGTCGATGGCGAGCTGCTCGACCACGTCCACATGCTCGCAGCCGCCGTAGTAGCGCTTGCCGGGGTAGCCCTCGGCGTACTTGTTGGTCAGCACCGTGCCCTGGGCCTGCATCACGCGCGGGCTGGCGTAGTTCTCCGAGGCGATGAGCTCGATATGGTCTTCCTGGCGCTGGCGCTCGGCCTCGATGGCGCTCCACAGCGCGTCATCGTAACCGGCGATCTGCATGTGCTTGTCGAACATGGGGAGGGACTCCTGAATTGGGTTGGGTGCGGCGGGTGACGTTCGGAGAGTGAAGTTCAGCGACTCGGGCGCGCGGCCGATTTGCCGGCCTCTTCGCCCTCGACCCCACCGTTGGCGAAATACTCGCGGGTCAGTGCGACGACGATCGGCGTGAGCAGCAGCAGCGAGATCAGGTTGGGGATCGCCATCAGCGCGTTGAGCGTGTCGGCAACCAGCCAGGCGAAGTCCAGGCTGGCGACCGCGCCCACCGGGACGCACAGGATCCACAGGATGCGGAAGGGCTTCTCGCTCACGGTGCCGAGCAGGTATTCCCAGCACTTCTCACCGTAGTAGGCCCAGCCGAGGATGGTGGTGAAGGCAAACACCGCCAGGGAAATCGCGAGCAGGTATTTACCGACGCCGGGCATCGCAGCCTCGAAGCTCGCCGAGGTCAGCACGGCGCCGGATGCGCCCGAGGTCCACACGCCGCTGACAATGATCGCCAGACCGGTCATCGTGCACACGATGATGGTGTCGATGAAGGTGCCCATCATGCCGATCAGGCCGGAGTACACCGCGTTGCTGGTGGTGCCCGCCGCCTGCGCGATACCGGCGGTACCCAGGCCGGCCTCGTTGGAGAAGATGCCGCGCGACACGCCACGCTGGATCGCCATCATCACGGTCGCACCGACGAAGCCGCCGGCCGCCGAGATCGGCGTGAAGGCATGGGTAAAGATAAGGTCGAAGGCGGCCGGGATCTGGTCCGCGAAGGTGATCAGGACGACGCCGGTGCAGATGATGTAGCCGATGCACATCGCCGGCACGAGCTTCTCGGCGACCGCGCCGATGCGCTTGATGCCGCCGAGCACGACCGCGCCGGTCAGTACCATCAACACCACGCCGGTGACCCAGGGCTGGATGCCGAAGGCGTTCTCCATGGCGCTCGAGATACCGTTGGCCTGGACCATGTTGCCGATGCCGAAGCCCGCCAGCCCGCCGAAGATCGCAAACGCGCCCGCCAGCCAGCCCCAGCGCTTGCCCAGGCCGTTGCGGATGGCGTACATCGGGCCGCCGGCGTGCTCGCCCTTTTCATCGACCTCGCGGTACTTCACTGCGACCACGACCTCCGCGTACTTGGTGGCCATGCCGACGAAGGCGGTCATCCACATCCAGAACAGCGCGCCCGGGCCGCCGACCGCGATCGCGGTGGCCACGCCGGCGATGTTGCCCGTACCCACCGTAGCCGAGAGCGCGGTCATCAGCGCAGCGAAGGGCGAGATCTCGCCCTCGGCGCGCGTGCCGGCCGTGCGGCTCCCCCACAACATGCGAAAGCCCTGCGGGATTCTCAGGATCGGCATGAAGCCGAGGCGGATCTGGAGATAGAGGCCTGTACCCAGGATCAGGATGATCATGGGTACGCCCCAGACTATGCCGTTGACATAATTGAAGAAATCGTTGATGGCCTGCATGGTGTCTCCTGCCTCTTTGTCGTTATGAAACCGGGTGAACGGCGCGCGTGCTGCGTCTTCCGTCCTCCCGGCGGTGCATCAAGCCGGCGCATGCCGGCGTGTGGGATCAGCTCAGGCGCCCGCCTCGAGCTTGAGGTCGACCATGAGCTCGTTGGCCAGCGACTCGAGCGCTGCCTGCACGTCGGCGGCCGAAACGCTCGCCGGCACGCGGACCTCGAGTTCGGCACGGAACATCGCCTCGCCGCTGAACGACGCGCTCTCGCAGGCGCTGTCGATGCGCTCGATGCTCGCCCCGTGCTGCGCCAGCACCGAGGAGATGTCACGCACGATGCCCGGCCGGTCGTGGGCGAGCAGCTCCAGGCGAATCACTTCGCCACCGCCCGCCGCAGCGGCGCTGGTGCCGCGCTCGATGCTCAGGCTCAGACCTTCGGACGACAGCTCGCGCAGCGCCGCCTCGAGCCGATCGGCGTCGGCCGCGGCCACGTCGAGGCGCACGATGCCGGCGAACTTGCCTGCCAGGTGCGCCATGCTGCTGTCGAGCCAGTTGGCGCCGTTCGCAGCCGCGCGCTCGGCAAGCGCGCTGACCAGGCCGGGACGATCACTGCCGACCAGAGTGACGATGAAAGAGACGTTCATGGATTGGACTCCTCAAACTTGTTCGTAATCGGACATCGGCGGGCAGGCGCACACCAGATTGCGGTCGCCATACACGTTGTCCACTCGGCCGACCGGCGCCCAATATTTGTTGCCGCGCAGGCTGGCCACAGGATATGCGGCCAGCTCGCGGCTGTAGGGGTGCGACCACTCGCCGGCGATGGCCTCCGCCGTGTGCGGAGCGTTCACCAGCGGGTTGTCCGTGGCGTCGTACTCGCCGCTGGCGACCTTGGCGATCTCCTCGCGGATCGCGATCATCGCGTCGCAGAAGCGGTCGAGCTCGGCCTTCGACTCGCTCTCGGTCGGCTCGATCATCAGCGTGCCGGGCACCGGGAAGGACATCGTCGGCGCATGGAAACCGAAGTCCATCAGGCGCTTGGCGACGTCATCGACGGTGACGCCCGTGCTGTCCTTGAGCGGGCGCAGGTCGAGGATGCACTCGTGCGCAACCATGCCATTTTCACCGCGGTAGAGCACCGGGTAGTGCGGCTCGAGGCGCTGGGCGATGTAGTTGGCGTTGAGGATCGCCATCACCGTGGCGTGGCGCAGACCATCGCGCCCCATCAGCGCGATGTAGGTCCAGGTGATCGGCAGGATGCTGGCGCTGCCCCAGGGCGCGGCAGCGACAGCGCCGATGCCTTTCTGTCCGGTCGTGCCGTGGCCCGGCAGGAAAGGCGCGAGGTGCGACTTGACGCCGATCGGACCCACGCCCGGGCCACCGCCGCCGTGCGGGATGCAGAAGGTCTTGTGCAGGTTCAGGTGCGACACGTCGCCGCCGAACTGGCCGGGGCCACACAGGCCGACCATCGCGTTGAGGTTAGCGCCGTCGATGTACACCTGACCGCCATGGCCGTGCACGATCTCGGTGATCTCGCGCACCGCGGTCTCGAACACACCGTGCGTCGAGGGGTAGGTGATCATGATCGCGGCGAGCTTGTCGGCGTGCTGCGCGGCCTTGGCCTTGAGATCGGCGACGTCGACGTTGCCGTTCTCGTCGCAGGCGACCACGACCACACGCATGCCGGCCATGTTCGCCGTCGCCGGGTTGGTGCCGTGCGCCGAGCTCGGGATCAGGCACACGTCGCGGTGCCCTTCGCCACGGCTGGCGTGGTAAGCGCGGATCGCCAGCAGGCCGGCGTACTCGCCCTGCGAGCCGGCGTTGGGCTGCAGCGAGACCGCGTCGTAGCCGGTGCAGGCACACAGCATCTGCTCGAGCTCGGCGGTGAGCTGGGCATAGCCTTCGGTCTGATCGGCGGGCACGAAGGGATGCAGGCTGCCGAACTCGGGCCAGGTCACCGGGATCATCTCGGTGGTGGCGTTGAGCTTCATCGTGCACGAGCCGAGCGGGATCATCGTGCGGTCGAGCGCGAGGTCCTTGTCGGCCAGGCTGCGCAGGTAGCGCAGCATCTTGGTCTCGGACCGGTAGGCGCTGAACACCGGGTGGGTCAGGAAGGCCGAGCTGCGCAGTTGCGCGGCCGGCAGGGCTTCCTGCACCTGGGCTTCGACGGCGTCGAAATCCGGTGCAGTGGCGCCCGAGCCGAACACCGCCCACAGCGCCTCGACGTCGGCGCGGCGGGTGGTCTCGTCGAGCGCGATGCCGACCGTGCCGGCGTCGAGTTCGCGCAGGTTCATGCCGGCGGCGCGGGCGGCGGCGTGAACCTTGGCCGCGTCCGCAACGCGCACGGTGATGGTGTCGAAGAAGGCCGCGGTCGGCACTTCGAGGCCGAGGCGGCGCAGGCCGGCGGCCAGCGTGGCGGTGAGGCGATGCACGCGGCGCGCGATCGTGGTCAGCCCGGCCGGGCCGTGGTAGCAGGCGTACATGCTGGCCATGATGGCGAGCAAGGCCTGCGCGGTGCAGATGTTGGAGGTGGCTTTCTCGCGGCGGATGTGCTGCTCGCGGGTCTGCATCGCCAGGCGGTAGGCCTTCTTGCCGTGGCTGTCGATCGACACGCCGACCACGCGCCCGGGCATCACGCGCTTGTGTTCGTCGCGGGTGGCGAAGTAGGCGGCATGCGGGCCGCCGAAACCCATCGGGATGCCGAAGCGCTGGGTCGAGCCGATCGCGACGTCGGCGCCGAACTCGCCCGGCGGCTTGAGCAGGGTCAGCGCCAGCATGTCGGCGGCGACCGCGACCAGCGCTTTCTTTTCGTGGGCGGCAGCGACGATGGCGGCGTAGTCGACCACCTCGCCGGTGCTCGCCGGGTATTGCAGCAGCACGCCGAAGACCTCGTGCGCGGCCAGCTCGGTCGCGGCGTCGCCGACGATGACCTCGAAGCCGAGCGGCTCGGCGCGGGTGCGCACCACCTCGATGGTCTGCGGGTGGCAGTCGCGCGAGACGAAGAAGGCCTTCGACTTGTTCTTCGCCAGACGCTGACAGAAGGTCATGGCCTCGGCCGCGGCGGTGGCTTCGTCGAGCAGCGAGGCGTTGGCGATCTCCATGCCGGTGAGGTCGGTGACCATGGTCTGGAAGTTGAGCAGCGCCTCCAGGCGGCCCTGCGAGATCTCGGGCTGGTAGGGGGTGTAGGCGGTGTACCAGGCCGGGTTCTCGAGCACGTTGCGCAGGATGACCGTGGGCGTGAAGGTGTCGTGGTAGCCCGTGCCGATGAACGAGCGCAGCACCCGGTTCTTGTCCGCGATCGCGCGCAGCATCGCCAGCGCCTCGGCCTCGCTGCGCCCTTCGGGCAGAGGCATGGGCGAAGGCGACAGGATGGAGGCCGGGATGACCTTGTCGATGAGCTGATCGAGCGAGTCGAGACCGAGCGCGTCGAGCATGGCGCGTGTCTCGGCATCGTCCGGGCCCACATGGCGGCCGACGAAGTCGTCGCGCTGCTCGAGCTGGGCGAGTGTCGCGGGGGAGCGGGTGTCGTGAATGTTCATGGCAGGGGCGGTCCGGGAAAAGGTGAGGCGGGCGGGGTCGAGCGAAGGGCGTCGATCAGGCGGTCATCTTTTCGTAGGCGGCCTGGTCCAGCAGCGCGTCGGCTGCGGCCGGGTCGTCCAGGCGGATGCGGATGAACCAGCCTGCGCCGAGCGGATCCTCATTGACCGTGGCGGGCGCATCGACCAGCAAGGCATTGACTTCGACGACCGTGCCGGCGAGCGGCATCTTGAGTTCGCCGGCGGCCTTGACCGACTCGATGACGGCGGCTTCGTCGCCCTGGGCAAAGCTGGTGTCCACGTCGGGCAACTGCACGAAGACGATGTCGCCGAGCGCGTTCTGCGCGTAGTCGGTGATGCCGACGGTGGCGATGTCGCCTTCGATGCTCAGCCACTCGTGGTCTTCGGTAAATTTCAGGACGCTCATGATGTCTCCCTCTTTCGAGTTGATCGGACAGGCCGCGAACTGCGGCTGCGGACATATCATAAGCCGATTGGTTCATTTGCGAAGTTGATCATTGAAATGAAATAATTGATCTTCCTAATACCTGTGAGCGCACGATGAACCTGCCGACCGAGCTGCTCCGCACCTTCATCAAAGCAGTGGATCTGGGCAGCTTCACGCGCGCCGGCAACGCGGTCGGGCGCACCCAGTCTGCGGTCAGCCTGCAGATGCGACGGCTGGAGGAGATGCTCGACACCCCGCTCTTCGAGCGCGGCACGCACCGCGTCAAACTCACCGAGGAAGGGACCACGCTTGCCGGCTACGCGCGGCGCATGCTCGCGCTCAACGACGAGGCCGTAGCCAGCCTGCGCCGCCCGCGGGTAGCCGGCTGCGTGCGGCTGGGCGCGCCGCACGAGTACATGGCGTCGCTGCTGCCGACCATCCTCGGCAAGTTCGCCCAGTCACACCCGGGGGTGACGCTGGAGGTGACCTGCGACCTGAGCAAGAACCTGATCGAACGCCAGGCAAAAGGCGAGTTCGACCTCGTCATCGCCTTGCACGACGAGGGCGAGCGCGCCGGAGGCATCAAGGTCCACACCGAACCCCTGGTGTGGATCAGCGGCATCGACAACCCGCACCACGAACAGCAAGCCCTGTCACTGGTGCTGGCACCTCCGCCCTGCATCTACCGCAACCGGGTCCTGCACGCCCTGGGCCGACTCAAGCGTGGCTGGCGGGTGGCTTACACCAGCTCGAGCTACAGCGGCATCCTGGCCGCAGTGCGCGCCGGGCTGGGCGTCACCCTGCTGGCCGCGAGCACGGTGCCCGAGGGCGTGCGCACGCTCGGCGAGCGCGAAGGTTTTCCCGAGATGGGCGCGCTCGACGTGTGCGTGCACGGCAACCGCGAGAGCGCATCGGAGGCAGCGAACTGCCTCGCGGAGTACGTCGCGGGCAGTTTCGGCTGAACCTGCCCGCCAGAGACGCGCGGCGCCCGAACTCAGTCGGCGAAGGCCGCCAGCGCAGCGCGCAGCGCGGCCTCGTCCACGCCGTCGGCCAAGACCGCGACCGGCGCACCGGCCAGCCACAGCGCAGCCGCCTTCATCTCGAACGCGGCGCCCTGCTTGAGCGCCGCCACCACCGCGCCCGCCTCGCGCGGCGAAGCAAAGCCCTCGCCCTGCAGCAGCAGGCGGCCATCGGCGTCGACCAACTTGAAATGGAAGCGGCCGTCGGACTCGCGGTACTGCTTGAACTGCGGCAGCGCGGCCTTCTGCTTTTCGGCCTTGACCGCGCGCGCAACGCTGGCCAGATTGCGCAGGCCGACCGCGTGGCGCAGCTCGGCGAGGAAGGGCGTGGCGATCGCGCGCGCCTTGGCGGCGCCTTCGTGCAGATGCTTCTCGATGCGCGCCGGCTCGGCAATCAGCGCCAGGTAGCGCTCGCGCATCGGCGCCACCGCGGTCTCGATCTGCTCGAACAGCGCCTGCTTGGCCTCGCCCCAGGCGATGCCCTCGTCGAAGGCGGCGCGCATCGCGCGCGTCTCCTCGGCGGTGGCAAACGCCTGGTAGAGCTGGAACAGCGCCGAGCCGTCGGCGTCCTTGGGTTCGCCCGGCGCCTTCGAGTCGGTGACGATCGAGAAGATCAGCTTCTTGAGCTCGGCGGTGGGCGCGAACAGCGGGATGGTGTTGTCGTAGCTCTTGCTCATCTTGCGCCCGTCCAGCCCGGGCAGGGTGGCGACCGAGGCGTCGATCGCGGCCTCCGGCAGCACGAAATGCTCGCCGTACAGGTGGTTGAAGCTGCCCGCCATGTCGCGCGCCATCTCGATGTGCTGGATCTGATCACGCCCGACCGGCACCGA
>DITC01000054.1:97539-253090 GCA_002422685.1 Thauera sp. UBA6194
AGCCCGGCGGCGATCCAGGTGGCGGCGATCTCCAGCGTCGAGCGCTGCACGCGCAGCGGGTCGGTGGTCTTGATGAGCGCGTGGTAGTCGGCCAGGAAGTAGAAGCTCTCCACCCCCGGCTGGCGGCTGGCGGCGACCGCCGGACGGATGGCGCCGGCGTAGTTGCCAAGGTGGGGCGTGCCCGAGGTGGTGATCCCGGTGAGGACGCGCTGGACAGTCATGGATCGCTCCGGCTCAAACTGGACAAAGACCGCGAGTTTAACGGCTTCGGCGCGCGCGGATAAGGCGGATCGCGGCGAATGCGCCGTATTGCCCGGTTGTGCAAAGGCCGGAACAGCAGCGTTGGCCACGGCCTGTCGAATCACTCCATAAATCTCGACTATCCCTGAAGGCCTATTACCTTCGTCTAATTTATCGCCACGCAACTTCATGAAATAATTTGAAACCTTCCACCAAGCCATTCGTCATGCAGCCCGCTCACCACTCCCCCCCCCCCGTAATTACTGAAGACGAAATCGACCTTCGCCAGCTCGTAACCGTTCTGTGGCGGCAAAAGGCGCTGATCGTCGTCATCACCCTCCTCGGCGCAACGATCGGCCTGGGGGCCAGCCTGCTGTCCACCAAACACGTCACCGAAGGGCTTTTCCTGACCCCGGGCGTTTCGGCTGCGAACTACAAGCGCTATGACAACATATTCTCGAGTGGCGCCCGCCTGCAGCACTTCCTGCAGACAAGCAACCAGGCAAGCACCCCCGAAGGCGAGCTGTTGTTGAAGCTGGCCGCCAATCCAGATGCGTTGCGCGATGCGCTCGAACCCGAGTTCGCCTTCACCGATCGCGACCAGAAGACCTTCGGCGTCAAGCTCGACGACGACAATCCCGGCGCCATGATCGGGGTCCGCATCCGACTCGCACACGAGGTCCCGACAGGCGGCGCCCCGGTTGCCCTGCTCGCCGAATATGTCCGTGACTCCATCATCCGCGTAAACATGGAAGCGACGATGCTGGCGCAGTGCACCGAGTTCAGCACGCGCGAGCAGGAGTTGCGCAACGCACAGATCCAGAACGACTTTGCGATCAGGCAGGAAGAAAGGCGCCTCGCAAACCTGCGCGAAATCATCGCCCGCAATCCGAGCGCAAGCACGATCGATAGCCGACAGATCGTCTCGCTCGAAAAAGGAACGGAGCGCTTCCTCTCCCCGGCGGCGCAGCTGGTCGCGTCGGAAATACATATCGCCGACATGAAGCTCGCGGAAGCCCGGCGCAAGCGTGAGCGGATCGGGAGCGCATTGAAGCGCGATTATTACTGCGCAGCGCAACAAGCCCTGCAGCAAGGGCGCGCTGGCCGCGACTTTCTCGGCTCGCTCAAGGACATCCAGGCAAGCGCGTTTCAGGGCCATGACCGGACGGTGGATATCGTCGAGCAGACCTGGAATGAAATCGACGTCCAGCGCGAAAACTGGTCGAGCACCTACTTTTCGAGCATGCGCTTCATCGCGTCGCCGGAAGGCGCCGAGGTCAAGGTGCGCAAACCCGGCCTGGCGCTGGGCGTGGTCCTGGGGGGCATGCTCGGCGGCATGCTCGGTGTGATGCTTGCGCTCATCCGTGCATGGTGGCGCAACGAGGCCGAACCAAGCGTCGCGCTCAACACTGCGGCCTGACCGCCACCGGCCTGAGTCGCGGGGCTCGCTGCAGCGTTACGCTGCCCGCAACAGCGGCCGCAGCGCGAGCAGCCCCAGCACCGGCCCGGGCAGCAGCACCCACGCCACACGGTCGCCGATCAGCGGCCACAGGCGGGTGGTGAGCTCGATCGAGGCCATGGTGATCGCGAAGCCGATCGCGTTCTGGAAGGCGAGCGCGCTGCCCACGCTCTCCTGCGGGCAGGCGTGGGCCGAGAGCGCCGAAAAGTGCGGCGAATCCGCCACCACGCTAGCCCCCCATACCAGCATCAGCGCGGCGAGCAACAGCGGCGGCCAGCCGGTGGCGAAAGGGTAGATCGCGCAGCACATGGCCGACACCGCGAGCGCGAGCGCCGCCACGCGCGCGCTGCCGATGCGCCGGCTCAACACCCCGCCGAGCACGCAGCCGGCCGCGCCGATGCCGATCACCGCGAACGCGGGGCCCGACGGCGGACCCGCCTCGGCCCCGCGCGCCGCTGTCACCAGCAGCGGCACCAGCGTCCAGAAGGCGTACAGCTCCCACTGGTGGCCGAAGTAGCCGAAGGCCGAGGCCCGAAAACGCGGCTCGCGCAGCGCATACAGGCCTTCGCCCAGGCGCAGCCGCGGCGCGCCGGCGCGGCGGGCGAGATGCGGCCCGTCGCCGAGCACGAAGATCATCACCGCCGCCAGCAGCGCCAGCACCGAGGACACCAGCAGCGTCGCCTGCCAGCCCCAGCCGAACTCGAGCGCGCGCACCCCGTGCGGCAGCGCGGTCCCCAGGGTGAGCATGCCGACCAGCCAGGCGAGGGCCGCGCCCGCGTGCTGCGGCACCCAGCTCACCACCAGCTTCATGCCCAGCGGATAGACGCCGGCGAGCGCCAGCCCGACCGCGAAGCGCCAGGCCAGGCCTTCGCCCAGATCCTGCGCGAGGAACGCAAAGCCCGCATTGGCCGCCGCGCCGAGCAGCGCACACACCGCGAAGATCCGGCTCGCCGCAAAACGGTCGGCCAGGCCGCTGAGCGAAAAGCCGAGCGTGCCGAGGATGAAACCGAGCTGCACCGCGATCGTCAGCCGCCCGATGTCGGCTGCCTGCAGCGCCCACGCGCGCATCAGGTCGTCCCCCGCGCTGTTGGCGGAGAACCACAGCGAGGTGCCGAAGAGCTGGGCGATGACGATGACGGCGAGCGGTGAGGAGCGCATGGCGCCAGAGTGTGCGGCGTCGTGCGCCAGGCCTCAAGCGGGGGAATCCCTCGAGGTGCGCCCGCGCTGCCTGCGCTTGGGCGCAGACGCCCCGAGCGGCTACCATTGCGCCTGTCGATCCGCGCACGGCGCACCGCCTCCATGGACTCGCCGCGCCCTTCCTCGACGCCTGCTCGACGCCCCTCCACCACACAGCGCCCTCGCCCACCGTGACCTCACCGCACCCCGCACATCCGCGCGTCCCCATCATCACCGTCGGCCTGCGCCCTCACCCCACGAGCCCCGATGCCGACCAGCCCGGCGCGGGTCCGGTGGGCCGCCTGCTGGCGACGATGTTCGTGCCACCCGAAGGCGGGGCCGTGTTCGAGTTTCGCCTCGAAGAGAGCCGGCTCGACGCGCTCGCCATCCCCACCCCACGGCCGCCCGGCCCGGCCGATGGGCTGTGGCAGCACACCTGCTTCGAGGTCTTCCTGGGGCTGCCCGGCGAAGCGCACTACCGCGAGTACAACTTTTCCCCCTCCGGGCAGTGGGCGGCGTACGCCTTTGGCGCCTTGCGCGCGCGCGACGAGGCCTTTTCCCCGCCGCTGCCACCGGACATCCGCTGCACGCAGGACGAGACCACGCTGGTGCTGGAAGCCTACCTTCCACCCGAGCTGCTGCCGGCGGCACCGGCCGGCAGCGACCTGCAGGTAAACCTGGCCGCGGTCATCGAGCGCAAGGACGGCCGGCTGGAATACTGGGCGCTGCGCCACCCTGCCGCACAGGCCGATTTTCACGCCCGCGACGGCTTCGTGCTCACGCTCACCACCGCGCCGCGCAAGGCGAACTGACATGCCGACCCAATCCATCCGCTTCGGGCTCGACCGCCTGCTCGAAGAGCCGGCGCTGCGCCGCCCGCTGGTGGGCAAGCGCCTCGCCCTGCTCGCCCACCCGGCCTCGGTGACGCGCGGCCTGACGCACTCGCTCGACGCGCTCGCCGCGCTGCCCGAACTCACCCTGTCGGCCGCCTTCGGCCCGC
Organism: Thauera sp. UBA6194; assembly: GCA_002422685.1. Classification (GTDB taxonomy): domain Bacteria; phylum Pseudomonadota; class Gammaproteobacteria; order Burkholderiales; family Rhodocyclaceae; genus Thauera. The sequence goes on from DITC01000054.1 coordinate 101,415, forward strand.
AGCACGGCCTGCGTGGCGACAAGCAGGACAACATGGTCGAGTCGCCCGACTACACCGACCCGCTGCTCGGCATCCCGGTGTTCAGCCTGTACGGCGAGGTCCGCCGCCCCACCGCGGCGATGATGGACAGCTTCGACGTGCTGCTGGTCGACCTGCAGGACCTCGGCTGCCGCATCTACACCTTCATCACCACGCTGCGCTACGTGCTCGAAGAAGCAGCGAAGCACGGCAAGACGGTGTGGGTGCTCGACCGCCCCAACCCCGCCGGCCGGCCGGTCGAGGGCACGCTGCTGCGCGAAGGCTGGGAGAGCTTCGTCGGCGCCGGCCCGCTACCGATGCGCCACGGCATGACGATGGGCGAGCTCGCCGGCTGGTTCGTCGCCACGCTGAAGCTCGACGTGGATCTGCGCGTGATCGACATGGACGGCTGGCAGCCCGACGCCGCCCCCGGCTACGGCTGGCCACTGGGCGAGCGCACCTGGATCAACCCCAGCCCCAACGCGCCCAACCTGTGGATGGCGCGCGCCTACGCCGGCACCGTGATGCTCGAGGGCACCACGCTGTCCGAAGGCCGCGGCACCACCCGGCCGCTGGAGCTCTTCGGCGCGTCCGACCTCGACGCGCGCGCGCTCATCGCCGAGATGCGCGCGCTCGCGCCCGACTGGCTCGGCGGCTGCGTGCTGCGCGAGTGCTGGTTCGAGCCCACCTTCCACAAGCACGCCGGCAAGCTGTGCAACGGCGTGCACATCCACGTCGAGGACCCGGCGCACTACGAACACGCGGCCTTTCGCCCATGGCGGGTGCAGGCGCTCGCCTTCAAGGCCCTCCGCCGCCTGCAGCCGGACTACCCGCTGTGGCGCGACTTCGCCTATGAGTACGAGCACGACCGTCTGGCGATCGACCTGATCAACGGCTCGCCGCTGCTGCGCGCGTGGGTGGACGACCCGAGCGCGACCCCAGCCGACCTGGATGCACTGGCCGTCCCGGACGAGACCGCCTGGCTCGAGACCCGCCGCCCCTTCCTGCGCTACCCGGGCTGAGCCGCCACGCGCGCACGCGCCTCGGCGAGCGCCTCGGCGAGGTCGTCGCGCAGGATCTCCACCGGCAGCTGGGGCGCGCGCAGGCGCTGCAGCTGCGCATGCAGGGCGGGCGGCACGACTACCAGGGCCTCGATGTCCTGCGAGCGCAGGCGCTCGATCATTTCTTCCAGCGTAAATTGCGCCGACAAGTCCATGAACGGCACCCGGCTGCAATCGAACACCGCGATGCGGGTGCCGATGATCTGATCGACGCGGTCGAGCAGCTGGCTCGCCGAGCCGAAAAAGAAGGCGCCGTCGATTTCGATGACACGGATGCCGCTGTCCATTTCGGCGCTGGCGCCCCGATCGTCCGCGCCCTCGTCATGCGGCAGCGGCAGCGGCCGCACCTGAAAGCGCGCCTGGCGCACGAGCCGGTGAATGATCAGCCCCATCGACAGCACCACGCCCACGCCCACTGCGACGATCAGGTCGACCAGCACGGTGAGCAGGAACACCGCCGCCATGACCGCGACGTCGGCACGCGGCGCGTTGGGCAGCAGGCGCAGCAGCCGGTAATCGAGGATATCCACGCCCACCTTGATCAGAATGCCCGCGAGCACCGCGAGCGGGATCTGGCTGGCCAACGGCCCCAGACCGAGCAGCAGCGCGAGCAGGAACAGCGAATGCACCACCCCGGAGGCACGCCCTCGCCCGCCCGACTTGATGTTGACCACCGTGCGCATGGTCGCGCCCGCGCCCGGCAGCCCGCCGACGAAGGCACACAGCAGATTGCCCACGCCCTGGCCGACGAGCTCGCGGTTCGACTGGTGACGGGTACGCGTGACCGAGTCGGCCACGAGCGAGGTCAGCAGGCTGTCGATCGCACCCAGCACGCCGAGGGTGGTCCCGAGCACGAGCGCAGTGGTCCAGGTCTCGAGGGAGAATTTCGGCAGCACGAGCGCGGGCAGGCCGGCCGGGATCTCGCCGATCACGGGAACCGAAAATCCGGCCGCGACCGACAGCGCGGTCATCGAGATCAGCGCCACCAGCGGCGCCGGCACGATGCGGCTGACCACCATCGGGGTGCGGAACACCACCAGCAAGGTCAGGAAACCGAGCAGCAGCGCCTCGCCCTCGAGCTGCGGCAGCAGCCCGGGCAAACCGAGCACCGCGGCCAGCGGCGAGGACTGTGGCGCCGCCCCCAGCAGCGGCGCGGTCTGCAGCAGCACGATGATCACGCCCACGCCGCTCATGAAACCGGACACCACCGGGTAAGGGATGAAGCGGATCAGGCCGCCGCTGCGCAGCACGCCGAGCGCGATCTGCGTGAGCCCGCCCACCAGCACCACCGCCATCGCCAGGCCGAGATCGCCGCCGACCGCCACCAGCGCCGAGGCGAACACCACCGTCATCGGCCCGGTCGGCCCGGAGATCTGCATGCGCGTTCCGCCGAGCAGCGCAGCCACCAGGCCGAGCACGATCGCGCCATACAGTCCGGCCGCGGCGCCCGCGCCGGAGGCCACCCCGAAGGCGAGCGCCAGCGGCAGCGCCACCACCCCGGCGGTCAGGCCACCGAATAAATCCCCACGCAGACCCGCCAGCGCGCCGCGCGCCCCCGCCATTCGCCCCTGCATCCCGACTCCCCATCCCGGCGCAGCGCAACCGGGCAGCATCCCTGATCTTCAAACTCCACGAGCGCCCGAAAGATGTGGCAAAACCCGGCGCGAGGCAAGCGCGGAGAAGACCCGGAGGCGGTCTTCCCGTAGCATTGAGCCTTCGCGCCGATGCGGCGGGCACGCCCGCTGTCGTCGGCACCGACACCGCGCGCACCCGAGCCAAGGAGATTTTTCGCGATGATCAAGCACGGCCTTCAGATCTTTGCCTGTAACGCCAGCCGCGACCTCGCCTGCGACATCAGCCAGCGCCTCGGCCTGCGTCCCGGCCAGATCGACATCGCGCGCTTTTCCAACGACAACCTGCGCGTGCAGATCCAGGAGAACGTGCGCGAGCGCGACGTCTTCGTGGTGCAGTCCTTCACCGAGCCGGTGAGCGACCACATCATGGAACTGCTGATCACGCTCGACGCGCTGCGCAGCGCCTCGGCGCAGCGCATCACCGCGGTGATCCCCTATTACTCCTACGCCCGCTCGGACAAGAAGGACGCACCGCGCATCTCGATCACCGGCCGCCTGATCGCCGACCTGCTGCAGACCGCGGGCGCCCACCGCGTGCTGACCATGGACCTGCACGCCGACCAGGTGCACGGCTTTTTCAGCGTGCCGGTCGATCACCTGACTGCGGTGTCGATGATCGCCGACCATTTCCGCAACAACTACGAGCTCTCGAACATGGTAGCCGTGGCCACCGACGCCGGTGGCGCCAAGCGGGCGGGGCGATACTCGGAAAAGCTCGGCATTCCGATGGCGATCATCGACAAGCGCCGCGTGTCCGACACGGCGGTCAAGCAGGGCCATGTGGTAGGAGACGTCGTCGGGCGCGACGTGGTGATCTTCGATGACGAGATCGCCACCGGCGGCACGCTGGTGGCTTCGGTGGACACGCTGCGCGCCGCGGGCGCGAAAACCGTGCACGCCGCCGCCACCCATGGGGTGCTGTGCGGGCCGGCGGTCGAGCGCCTGGGCGCAGCGGCGCTCGACTCCATCGTGGTGACCAACACGGTGAATGTCCCGGCCACGAAGCGCCTCGACAAACTGACCGTGCTCAACGTGGCGCCGCTGTTCGCCGCGGCGATCGAACGCATTCACAGCGGGCAGAGCGTGGGCGCGCTGTTCGAGTGAGGCTGCGGCGCGGGCTCACTCGCCCGGCCGCGCCGACACCAGCCAGTAGGTCACGCCGAGCGCGAGCACGATCACGCCGATCGCGAACAGGTACATCGGCTCGAGCGTCGCCAGATCGAGCACGATCACCTTGCGCGCGATTGCCATCAGCGCGGTGGCGATCACCAGCTTGACGTGGATGACGTCGTCGCGCAGGTAGAGCGTGATGTTGACGAAGATCTCGATCGCGATCAGCACCGCCAGAAAGGCGGCAAAGACGACGAAGATGTCGTTGAGATCGAGGAGCAGGAAGGGCGGGTCGGACAGCTTCTCGTAGAGCACCAGGCCGACATCGGCCACCGTCCACAGGATCACCGCCACCATCAGTACCGCGAGCACCCGGATCGCCTGGCGGATGACCCAGTGCAGACGGTCGATCAGCGGGTCGTCGACGCGGTCGCCGAGGTGGTTGTCGTGCTCCGGAATACGCGGGATGCTCATCTTGTCCATGTCGGCCTCCAGGGCCGTGTCGGTGTCCGAGGGCGCGGGCGTGGGGGGAATCCCCTGCCCGCGCCCCCGGCGTTCAGTTCAGTCTGCTCGGTGTGCTGCGCGCACCCCACTTCTCCAGCGCGCGCGCCAGCACATCCACCTCGGCCGGCGTCTCCACGCCGTCGGCGCTGACGATGTCCTGCATCGTGCGCAGCAGCGCGCGCTGCAGCGCCGGGTCGGCAATGTCCTCGAGCAGCAGATCGAGGACCTCGTCGGCCACCTTCAGGCGCATGCCGTCGAGGTAGTTCGCGCTCAACATCAGGTCGTCACAGTATTCGCGCAGTATGCGCTCAAACTCCACGCTGCCGAGGCCGAGCCTGCGTGCGAGGTCAGCGTGCATCAGCGTATCGATCTCGTTGCGGTCGAGGCCGCCGTCGGCGAGCACGGTGAGCGCGAGCAGGCGGGTGGCGGCGGGGCGGCTGTTGGTTTCGTAGTGGCGCATGATGCTGTCTCCTTGTTGTGTCGGGGTCGCTGCAGGGCTCGGGGCGGCCGGGTGGGGAGACTCCGGTGCCGCTGCAGACAGGTGCAGACTAAAGGAGAAGGCATCCCATAAAAAGTCGATTATCAGCGATTATATAATCGATTTTTTCGACGGAACGCCGGAGCCCTCATCGTGGCCGAACTCAACTACAAGCACCTGCGCTACTTCTGGACGGTGGCGCGCGTGGGCACCATCGCCGAGGCCGGCCGCGTGCTGGACCTGGCGCCACACTCGATCAGCGCCCAGCTCGCCACCTTCGAGGCCGCGCTCGGCGTCAGCCTGTTCCGCCGCGTCGGGCGCAGGCTGGTGCTCACCGATGCGGGCACGCGCATCCTCGGCCATGCCGAGCAGATCTTCGCGCTCGGCGACCAGATCCTGGACGTGGTGCGCGACGACACGCTGCGCCGCAGCCTGCCCTTTCGCATCGGCTTTCCCGACTCGATGCCGAAATCCGTCGTCCACCGCCTGCTCGAACCCGCACTGCACGTCGAGCGCCCCGGCCGCCTGGTGTGCCGCGAGGCGCCGCTCGCCGAGCTGCTCGCCGAGCTCGCGGTGCACCGGCTCGACCTGGTGATCGCCGACCGGCCGATCCCGGCCGACGTCAGCGTGCGCGGCTACAACACGCTGCTGGGCGAGAGCACACTGACCGTGTTCGCGGCGCCAGCGCTCGCGGCGGGCTTGCGTGCCGACTTTCCGGCCGCGCTCGACGGTGCGCCCTTCCTGCTCCCGGGCGAGGACGTCGCGCACCGGAGCGCGCTGCAGCAATGGTTCGAGCATCGTCACATTCAGCCCTCGATCGTCGCCGAGTTCGACGACAGCGCGCTCATGAAGGCCTTCGCCCAAGGCGGCGCGGGCGCCTTCGCCGCACCGACCATGGTCGCTGACCACATCTGCCGCCAGTACGGCCTCGAAGCGGTCGGCGAGATCTCCGAGGTGCTCACCCAGATCTACGCAATCACCACCGAGCGCCGGCTCTCACACCCGGCGATGCAGGCGATCCGTGAGCGAGCGGGCAGCTTGCCCGCCAAAATCGGCTGATTTTTCAACGTGCTATAATTTTTCCGTTCCATTTGCCCAAATTTACTTCCCACAGAATCGAACTGCGGGCAAGCGGACTGTTCCCGTCTACCCCGGAGACCCGATGAGTCAAGCAAACAACAAAGGCAACTCCACCATCCTGATCCCGGTGTTCGCACCCGCGGTCATCGTCACCTTCCTGCTGGTGGTCGGCACCATCAGCAACCCGACTCTGGCCGGCGAGATCTTCTCGTCCACGCTGGCCTGGATCACACAAACCTTCGGCTGGTTCTACATGTTGTCGGTGGCGATCTTCCTCGTCTTCGTCGTCGCCATCGGCTTCTCGCGCTGGGGCAACATCAAGCTCGGCCCCGACCACGCCACCCCGCAGTACAGCTTCCCGGCCTGGTTCGCGATGCTGTTCTCGGCCGGCTACGGCATCGCGCTGCTGTTCTTCGGCGTGGCCGAGCCGGTGCTGCACTACGCCTCGCCGCCGCAGGGCGCGGCCGAGACCGTGGATGCCGCGCGCCAGGCGATGCAGATCGCCTTCTTCCACTGGGGCTTCCACATCTGGGGCATCTACGGCCTGGTCGGCCTGGTGCTGGCCTACTTTGCCTTCCGCCACGGCCTGCCGCTGTCGATGCGCTCGGCGCTGTATCCGCTGATCGGCGAACGCATCCACGGCCCGATCGGGCACACGGTGGACGTCATCGCCATCCTCGGCACCCTGTTCGGCATCGCCACCACGCTCGGCCTGTCGGTCACGCAGATCAACGCCGGCCTCAACTACCTGTGGCCGTCGATCCCGGTCGGCACCACGGTGCAGGTGATCGCGATCGCGGTGATCACCGCGCTGGCGCTGATCTCGGTGCTCGCCGGCCTGGACAAGGGGGTCAAGAACCTGTCGATCCTCAACATGGTGCTGGCGGTCGCACTGATGCTGTTCGTGTTCGCGGTCGGCCCCACCGTCATGATCCTCGAGACCTTCCTGCAGAATACCGGCGCCTACCTCAACAACATCGTCGAGCGCACCTTCAACCTGCAGGCCTACTCGCGCGGCGACTGGATCGGCAACTGGACGCTGTTCATCTTCGGCTGGACCATCGCCTGGGCGCCCTTCGTGGGGCTGTTCATCGCCAAGATCTCGCGCGGGCGCACCATCCGCCAGTTCGTGTTCGGCGTGCTGCTGGTGCCGACGATCTTCACCTTCCTGTGGTTCTCGATCTTCGGCGACACCGCGCTGCACCTGATCATGGTCGAGGGCTACAGCGCGCTCATCGACGAGGTCCAGGCCGACCACGCGCTGGCGCTGTTCAAGCTCTTCGAGCGCCTGCCGCTGACCTCGATCGTGTCGTTCATGACCGTGATCCTGATCGTGACCTTCTTCGTCACCTCGTCCGACTCGGGATCGCTGGTGATCGACGCGCTCGCCTCGGGCGGCGCGGCGAAGACACCGGCCTGGCAGCGTGCCTTCTGGGCCATCACCGAAGGCGTGGTCGCCTCCGTGCTGCTGCTCGCCGGCGGTCTCAAGGCGCTGCAAACCATGACCATCGCCAGCGCGCTGCCGTTCGCGATCATCATGCTGATCGCCGCCTTCGGCATGTGGCGCGCGCTGATCATCGAAGGCCACCGCGAAGTCTCGCTGCAGTCGCACATGGCGCGCAGCCGCACCGGCTCGGGGACCTGGAAGAAGCGCCTGGAAGAGCTGGTGCGCTTCCCCGCCCATGCGCAGGTCGACGCCTTCATCCGCGGTCCGGTCGCCGACAGCATGAAGCACGTGCAGCGCGAGCTCGGCGCCCAGGGCTGGACCTCGGAGGTGGTGCTCGACGCCGACAACGGCCGTGCCTTCATCGAGGTGGTGAAGGAAGGCCAGATCGACTTCATCTACGACATCCGCATGGTCGAGTACGCGATGCCGGAGTACGCCTTCCCCGAGATGGCCGAGGACAACCCCTCGCACTACTACCGCGCCGAAGTCTTCCTGCGCCGCGGCGGGCAGTCGTACGACATCTACGGCTACGAGGGCCAGCAGATCATCGACGACATCCTCGACCAGTTCGAGAAATACCTGCACTTCCTGCACATCTCGCCGGGCAGCCTGCCGTGGAAGATGCACGAGCACGACGACATGCTCAATTCGGGCGAAGACGCAGCGGGCGCACAGAAGGCCTGAGGCCTGACGGGCGTTGAGGCGCGGACACGGCACGCCAGTGTCGCGTCCGTACACGACAACGGGGCGTTTCGTGCCGGAGATTCGGCACGAAACGCCCCGTTTTTTATTACCGAGGCCGGCGTCGCAGCCGGCCCCGGCGTGCGACCTGCGCCTCAGCCCGCCTGCTGGCCGGCCTGCTGCTGGGCGATCTCGGCGCGGACCTGGTCCATGTCGAGGCCACGCACGCCTTCGATGACCTGGTCGAGCGCGCTCGCCGGCAGGGCGCCGGATTCGCGAAACACCATCACGCCCTCGCGAATGACCGCGATGGTCGGAATGGAGCGGATCTGGAAGGCTGCGGCGAGCTCCTGCTGGGCTTCGGTGTCGATCTTCGCGAACACGATCTCGGGATGCGCTTCGGACGCCGCCTCGTAGGTGGGCGCGAAGTTCTTGCACGGGCCGCACCAGGCCGCCCAGAAGTCCAGGAACACGATCGGGTTGTTCTCGACGGTTTCGTTGAAATTGTCGGCGGTGAGTTCGAGGGTTGCCATTTGAGCCCCTGGTAAATAAGTGAGCGCTCATGATACACCCCGCGTCGCGGGCCTGTCCGCGCCCGCCCGCCCGGGCCGGGCGCCTCACGACACGGCGCGCACACGCCGACGCTGCCGGCGCCACACCCAGGCCACGAGCAGCAGGGCCCCCAGATATAACCACTGTGCCGACGGCCCGCGCCGCGGGCGCTCGAGCATCGTGAGCCGGTCATCGACCTGCACGCCGAGGCGCGCCGCGGGGCTACCGAACGCGACCCCCGCCACGCGCGCACCGCCCGCGTCCTCGACGAACGTCAAGCCGCCACGCTGGAAGCGCGCCAGCCAGCCATCCTCCCGACCGGCACCGCCCTGCCCGGCAGCCGGCAGCATGATCACACGCTCGACCGACGCTCCCCCGCCCGCCTCGCGCGCGAACACCAGGCGCAGCTGCGCACGCTCGCCCGCCTGCGCGATCGCCGCCTGCATCTCGGCGCCGCCGACGCGCTGATGCGCCGGCCACACCCCATTCACGAACATCGCCGGGTTGAACAGCATGAACGAGGCCAGCAGCAGGACCAGGCGCTCGACGCGCGTCGTCTTCATCAACAGCCAGGCCTGGTTGAAGCAGATGAACACGAAGCCGCCCAGCGTCGCGGCGCTGACGGTGAGCACGGCGTGCAGCGGGTGATCCACCCCGATCAGCAGCAGCTGCGGATTGAACACGAACATGAAGGGCAGCACCGCCATGCGCATCGAGTAGCGGAACGCCCTCACCCCGGTCTGCAGCGGGTTCGCCCCGGCGATGCTGGCGGCGGCGTAGGACGCCAGCCCCCCCGGCGGCAGCACGTCGGCGAGCAGCCCGAAATAGAACACGAACAGGTGGGCCGCGATCAGCGGTACAGGATGACCATATTGCGCGCCCAGGGTCACGATCACCGGCGCCATGAGCGCCGAAACCACGATGTAGTTGGCCGTGGTCGGCAGCCCCATGCCGAGGATCAGACAGATCAGCGCCACCAGCGCGAGCATCAGCAGCATGTTGCCGCCGGCGAGCACACCGACGACCTCGGTCATCACCAGCCCGATCCCGGTGAGCGAACCCACGCCGACCACCACGCCCGCCGCAGCGGTGGCCACCGCCACCAGCAACATGCCGCGCACGCCGGCATAGACCCCGTTGAAGAGGTCCTCGACCCCGCGCCGCCACGCTGGCCCGAGCGCCTCACGCGGCTCCTGCCGCAGCCAGACCAGCACGGGCCGCTGGGTGAGCACGATGAAGACGAGCAAGAGCAGCGCCCAGAACACCGCGAACGCAGGCGCCGTGCGCTCGACGACCAGGTTCCATACCAGCAGGCCCACCGGGAGCAGAAAATACAGCCCCGCACGCAACACCTCGCCCGGCGTGCTGCGGCTGCCCGCCTCCAACGCAGCCTCGCTCAGCGCGTTGCGCGCTCCGAAGCGCAGCAGCAACAGGTAGGCGAGCACGAGCAGCGCCCCGACCATCTCCGGCCCGGCCGCCGGCAGCCACACCCGCGCCAGCGGCACCAGCAGGGCCAGCAGCGCGAGCACGCCGAGCATGCCGGCGAGCCCGACCAGGAAGCGGCGCAGGGACAGCTGCCAGCGCACCGGCTGGCGCGGCAGACCCTCCAGCCCGGCCTTCACGGCCTCGAAATGCACGATGATCAGCAAGCCCACATAGGCCACCAGCGCCGAGATCAGCGCATGGCGCAGCACGTCGACGTAGGGAATGCCGACGTATTCGACCATCAGGAAGGCCGCGGCCCCCATCACCGGCGGCATCACCTGGCCATTCACCGAAGAGGCGACCTCGATCGCCGCGGCCCGGTCGGGCGTGTAGCCGATGCGCTTGATGAGCGGAATGGTGAGCGGCCCGGTCGATACCACGTTGATCACCGAGGCCCCGGAGAACAGCCCCGTCGCCGCCGACACGCCGACCGCCGCCTTTGCCGGCCCGCCGCGCATGTGGCCGACCAGGGCGAGCGCGCTGCGGACGAAATAGTTGCCCCCGCCCCCACTGTCGAGCAGCGCGCCGAACAGCACGAACAGGAAGATGAACTCGGCCGAGATACCGAGTGCGATCCCGAACACCGCATCCGTGCCCAGCCACAGCCGCTCCATCGTGTGTGCGATCGAGGCGCCCTTGTGCGCGATCAGGTCCGGCGCATACGGGCCGAGCAGCACGTATGCGAGCAGCACCAGCAGGAACAGCACCATCGGCCAGCCGAGCAGGCGGCGCACGGCCTCGAGCATCAGCACCACGCCGGTGAACGCGACCGCGACATCGACGGCGCTGGGGTCGCCCGGGCGCGTGCTCAGCTGCGTATAGAAGAGGAACACATAGCCCGCGCAGAAGGCCCCTGCCGCCCCCAGCGCGGGGTCGAGCAGGCGGGCGACCCGGCCGGGCAGGCGCCAGACCGCCGGCACGAGCAGGAAGCACAGCAGCAAGGCAAAGGCCAGATGCAGCGCGCGCGTCTGCGCCACCGCGAACTGGCCGATGCCGAACCAGACCGGCAAGGGCGACGCCATCCAGAGCTGGAACAGCGTCCACACGATCGCGACCCGGGCAGCGACCGCCGTCCTCGACGGCACGCGCCCGGTCGCTTCGCTCACAACAAGGGGGCGAGCCAGCGCGCCGCTTCATCCACCTCCATGCCGGTGCGCCGCGCCCAGTCTTCGAGCTGGTCGCGACCGATCCGGGGGATGGCGAAGTAGTGGCTTTCGGGGTGAGCGAAGTAAAAACCGCTCACCGCCGCGGCCGGCATCATCGCGTAGCTCTCGGTCAGTTCCATGTCGGCATTGTGCCGCGCATCGAGGAGCTCGAACAACGCCCCCTTGACCGTGTGGTCCGGGCAGGCCGGGTAGCCCGGCGCCGGCCGGATGCCGCGGTACTGCTCGGCGACGAGCGCGGCGTTGTCGAGCGCCTCGTCGGCGGCGTAGCCCCAGCACTCGCGGCGCACGCGCTCGTGCAGCCACTCGGCGCAGGCCTCGGCGAGGCGGTCAGCCAGGCTCTTCAACATGATGGCGTGGTAGTCGTCGTGCGCGGCCTCGAACTCGGCAAGCTTGGCCTCGATGCCCAGGCCGGCGGTCACCGCGAAGGCGCCCACCCAGTCGGGTACGCCGGAGGCCTTGGGCGCGACGAAGTCGGCCAGGCACCAGTGCGGCTTGCCCGCCGGGCGCTCGTGCTGCTGGCGCAGACCGTGCCACACCATGGCCAGATGCTTGCGGTCCTCGCCGGTGTAGATCTCGATATCGTCGCCCACCGCGTTGGCCGGGAACAGGCCGAACACCGCCTTCGCCTGCAGCCAGTTCTCGGCAACGATCTTGTCGAGCATCGCCTTGCCGTCGGCAAAGACGCTGCGCGCAGTCTCGCCCACTACCGCGTCGTCGAGGATGGCGGGGAAACGGCCGGCGAGGTCCCAGGTCTGGAAGAAGGGGCCCCAGTCGATGTAATCGACCAGCTCGCCGAGTTCGACGTCGATCGCCTGCACGCCGAGCGTGTTGGGACGCGGTGGCTGGTAGGGGGCGTAGCCGGCCTGATGCGCGGTGCTGCAGGCAGCCACGCGCTCGGCCGTCCAGTCGGTGCGGAAGGCGTTGGCGCGCGCGACCTCGACGCTCACCAACTGCATGCCCTTCTTGTTGGCATGCAGCGCACGGATCTTCTCGTAGTCGGCGGCGACCTCGGCCTTGAAGGCCTCGCTCTGCCCCTCGGAGAGCAGCGCGGTGACCACGCCCACCGCGCGCGACGCATCCGGCACGTACACCACCGGCTGGTCGTAGTGCGGCGCGATCTTGATCGCGGTGTGGTTGCGGCTGGTCGTGGCGCCACCGATCAGGAGTGGCACGGAGAAGCCCTGGCGCTTCATCTCGGCGGCGACGTGGCTCATCTCCTCGAGCGAGGGCGTGATCAGGCCGGACAGGCCGATCGCCTGCGCGCCGTGCTCCTTGGCCGCCTCGAGGATCTTCGTCGCCGGCACCATCACGCCGAGGTCGATCACCTCGTAGCCGTTGCAGCCCAGCACCACGCCGACGATGTTCTTGCCGATGTCGTGCACATCGCCCTTGACCGTGGCCATGATGATGCGGCCCTTGCTGGAGGCACCGGTGCGCAGCTTCTCGGCCTCGATGTAGGGGATCAGGTGGGCGACCGCCTGCTTCATCACACGCGCCGACTTCACCACCTGGGGCAGGAACATCTTGCCCGCGCCGAACAGGTCGCCGACCACGCTCATGCCCGCCATCAGCGGGCCTTCGATGACCGCCAGCGGGGGCTTGCCCTCGGCCTCGAGCTTGGCGCGCACCTCCTCGGTGTCGGCGACGACGAACTCGGTGATGCCCTTGACCAGCGCGTGGCTCAAGCGCTCTTCCACCGACCAGGCGCGCCAGGCGAGATCCTGCGTGGACTCCTTGGCCTGACCCTTCACCGTCTGCGCCAGCTCGACCAGCGCCTCGCCCGCGCCGGCACGGCGGTTCATCACCACGTCCTCGACCTTGTCGCGCAGCACCGGGTCGAGCTCGTCGTACACGCCGAGCTGGCCGGCGTTGACGATGCCCATCGACAGGCCGGCCTTGATCGCGTGGTACAGGAACACGGTGTGGATGGCCTCGCGCACCGGGTCGTTGCCACGGAAGCTGAAGGAGACGTTCGACACCCCGCCCGAGGTCTTGGCGTAAGGCAGGTTCTCCTTGATCCAGGCCACGGCGTTGATGAAGTCGACCGCGTAGTTGTCGTGCTCCTCGATGCCGGTGGCGATGGCGAAGATGTTGGGGTCGAAGATGATGTCCTCGGCCGGAAAGCCGGCGCCGCCCTCGGCGACCGGCTTGACCAGCAGCTTGTAGGCGCGCTCGCAGATCTCGGTCTTGCGGCGGAAGGTGTCGGCCTGGCCCTGCTCGTCGAAGGCCATCACGATCACCGCAGCGCCGTAGCGGCGCGCGAGGCGGGCCTGGCGCAGGAACTCGGCCTCGCCCTCCTTCATCGAGATCGAGTTGACCACGCCCTTGCCCTGGATGCACTTGAGGCCGGCCTCGATCACCGACCACTTCGACGAATCGAGCATGATCGGCACGCGCGAGATGTCGGGCTCGGTGGCGATGAGCTTGCAGAAGCGCTCCATGGCAGCGACCGAATCCAGCATCGCCTCGTCCATGTTGATGTCGATGACCTGGGCGCCGTTCTCGACCTGCTGGCGCGCCACCGCGAGCGCGTCGTCGAAGCGGCCCTCGAGGATCATGCGCGCGAAGGCCTTGGAGCCGGTGACGTTGGTGCGCTCGCCGACGTTGACGAACAGCGCGTCTCTGCCGACGTTGAAGGGCTCGAGGCCGGACAGACGCAGCTTCTTGTCGATGGTCGGCACGACGCGCGGCGCCAGGCCGGCGACGGCTTCGGCAAGGGCGGCGATGTGCGCCGGCGTGGTGCCGCAGCAGCCGCCGACGATGTTCACCAGGCCGCTCTGCGCCCATTCGCGGATCTCGGCAGCCAGATGCTCGGGCGTCTCGTCGTAGCCGGTGGGCGACAGCGGGTTGGGCAGGCCGGCGTTGGGGTGGGCAGAGACGAAAGTGTCGCAGGCGGTGGACAGCTCGTCCACGTATTGGCGCAGTTGGTCGGCGCCGAGCGCGCAGTTGAGGCCGAAGGAAATCGGCTGCGCATGGCTGAGCGAGTTCCAGAAAGCCTCCGCGGTCTGGCCCGACAGCGTGCGCCCGGAGGCGTCGGTGATGGTGCCGGAGATCATCACCGGCCAGCGCGCACCGAGATCCTCGAACAGCTTCTCGATCGCGAACACCGCGGCCTTGGCGTTGAGGGTGTCGAACACGGTCTCGATCAGCAGGACGTCGGCGCCGCCTTCGAGCAGGCCTTTCGCCGAGTCGTAGTAGTCGTCGGCGAGCGCATCGAAGCTGATGTTGCGGTAGCCGGGGTCGTTCACGTCCGGCGAGATCGACAGCGTGCGCGAGGTCGGCCCGAGCACGCCGGCACAAAAACGCGGCTTGGCGGGGTTGCGCGCGGTGTATTCGTCGCACAGCTGGCGCACCAGGCGCGCGCCCTCGACGTTCAACTCATAGGCCAGCGCCTCCAGCCCGTACTCCGCCTGCGACACGCGCGTGGCGTTGAAGGTGTTGGTCTCGATGATGTCCGCGCCGGCCTCGAGGTAGGCGCGGTGGATGCCGGCGATGACCTGCGGGCGGGTGAGCACCAGCAGGTCGTTGTTGCCCTTGAGGTCCTTGGGATGCTCGAGGAAGCGCTCGCCGCGGTAGTCCGCCTCGCCCAGCTTCTCCTGCTGGATCATCGTACCCATCGCGCCGTCCAGAATCAGGATGCGCTCGGAGAGAAGCTGGCGGAGTTCGGTGCTGCGATCGGCTTGCATGGCTGGGTCCTCGGTCATTCAACGGCTGCCGGGCAACGCCACGCACACATGCGAACGGCGCCACAAACCGGCTGAAGGTTTGTGAGCGCCGTTGATCGGTTGCCGAGCCTGGCCCGCACAGGATCGGTGGGTCGCAGCGCTCCTCGGCAAGTGCGGGATTCTAGCCCCTGTGCCGACACGCTGCCAAGCGCCGGCGCGGCTCGGCGGCGACGTTTTCTGCGTCGCGCGATGACGGAATTCACACGCGACAAGCCCCATACGCTGGCAGGATTGAGTGTCCTCGCCGCCGCTTCACGCCCGCCCCATGCCGTACAAGACCACCACCCTGCGCAGCGTGATCTTCACCCGCTTGCTGATGCTCGTCGGCAGCGCGGTGCTCGCGCTCGCGCTGGGGTTCGCGCTGTTCGGCCTGCAACCCCTGCACGATCGGCTCGCGGCCAAGGAGTTCGCCCGCGTTGCGGACGGCGTGAGGAACGCGCTACAGCAGACCATCACGGTGCCGGCCAGCCTGCTCGCCCCGATCACCACCCTGGTGGCGCAGCTGCCCGTAGCGCTCGACGAACAAGGCGAGATCGAGCGCCTCTTCAAGGCGCCGCTGCAACACCTGCCGAACCTGAGCTCGGTCGTTCTCGGCACCGAAGACGGCCGCGGATGGACCCTCATCCACTTCCAGGACGGCAGCTGGCTGAGCCGGATCACCGACCGGTCGAACTGGGAGGACATGCACCTGCTCATCCGCGAGCGCGCCGATGGGCAGCGCAGCGAGCGCATCGAGTCCCTGCGCTACGACCCGCGCAAGCGGCCCTGGTACACCGGCGCCGTTCAGCGCGCCGAGGCTGCGCCGCACTGGACAGCGCCCTACAGTTTTTTCACCACCGGCGACCCGGGCATCACCACCTCGCAGCGTTTTCGTCTCGCCGACGGCACGCTCGCCGTGCTCGGTTTCGACATCATGCTGCGCGATCTCTCGACGATCACGCAGAAGGCGCGCATCGGCACCAGCGGTCGAACACTGGTCCTGACCGAAGACGAGCGCGTGCTCGGGCTCCCGCGTCGCCCCGAAAACGTGTCCGAAGCCGAATGGCTGGGGAGCCTGCTGCTGCCGGTCAACGCGCTCGGCCTCGACAGCGTCAACAAGGCGCTGTCGGCCTGGCGCCAGGCCGGGCGCACGGGCTTTTCGGTGCAGCGCATCGAGAGCGAAGGCCGCACCTGGCTCGCCGCCATGCACGAGCACCGCCTCGGCGAGCGGCGCCTGTGGGTGCTCGCGCTCGCGCCCGCCGCCGAGTTCGCCCCTGCCTGGTCGCGCATCGCGCTCGGCATCGCGGTCGCGCTGGCGGCCTTGATGCTGCTTGCGTCGGCTGTCGCCCGCCGCGTCGCCCAGCGCATCGCCGCCCCGCTCGAAGCGCTCGCCACGAACGGCAAGCGCATCGGAAACCTCGACTTTTCCGCGACCGTCCCGCTCTCCACGCACATCGACGAGATCGCCCAGCTCGATCGCGTCCTCGAGGACATGCGCAGCCGGCTCGCGCACAACCAGACATCGCTCGACAAGCAGTCCCGGCGCCTGCAGGCGCAGGTCGAGGAACTGCGCGCGGCCGAACAACGCATTCACGCGCTCGCCTATTACGATCCGCTCACGCAGCTGCCCAATCGCCGCCTGATGATGGACCGGCTCCATCACGCCATCGCCAGCAGCCAGCGCCGCGGCGTTCATGGCGCCTTGCTGCTCCTCGATCTCGACAACTTCAAGACCCTCAACGACACCCTCGGCCACGACCATGGCGACCGCCTGCTGCGCGAGGTGGCCGACCGCCTGGCGCACAGCGTGCGCAAGTGCGACACCGTGGCCCGCCTCGGCGGCGACGAATTCGTCGTCGTGCTCGAAGACCTCGACGCCGACCCCGCCGCGGCGCGAAGCGAGGTCGAAGCGATCGGGCAGAAGATCCTGCAAGCCGTGGAGCATGCCTACCGCCACGGACATTTCGAGACGCGCGTGTCCGCGAGCATCGGCGCGATGCTGTTCGGCAGCGCGGACGACTCCGTCGAGGCCTTGCTCAAGTATGCGGACATGGCGATGTATCGCAGCAAGGCGAGCGGGCGCAACTGCATGCATTATTTCGGCGCCGACATGGCCCAGGCGCTGGAAGACAAGTCACGACTCGAGGCCGACCTGCGCGCGGCGCTGACGACGGCGCAGCTCAGCCTGCACTACCAGCCGCAGGTCGACGCCGCAGGTCAGCTCGTCGGCGCAGAGGCCTTGCTGCGCTGGACGCACCCGGTGCGCGGACCAGTGTCACCGGGCGAGTTCATCCCGATCGCGGAGGAAAGCGGGCTCATCATCGAGCTCGGCGCCTGGGTGCTCGAGGCGGCCTGCGTCCAGCTGGCGGCGTGGGCAGGGGACACGCGCCTGCCGCCGATCGAGATCGCGGTCAACGTCAGCGCGCGCCAGTTCCGCCACCAGGACTTCACCGCCACGGTTGCAGACATCGTCACCCGGACCGGCATCCCGGCCCATCGGCTCAAGCTCGAGCTCACCGAGAGCCTGCTGCTCGAGGATGTCGAGTCGGCGATCGCGCGCATGCACGCGCTGCAGGCCCTGGGCGTCGGCTTCGCGCTCGACGACTTCGGCACCGGCTACTCATCGCTGACCTATCTCAAGCGCCTGCCTCTGGCGAATCTGAAGATCGACCAGTCCTTCGTGCGCGACGTGATGATCGACCCCAACGACGCCGCCATCGCGCGCACGGTAATCGCGCTCGGCCGCACCATGGAGCTGACCGTGATCGCGGAGGGCGTGGAACAGGCCGCGCAGTTCGATTTCTTGGTCGGCGCGGGCTGCGACCGCTTCCAGGGCTATTTCTTCGGCCGCCCCGAACCTGCCGCCGCGCTCACCCGGCGCCTGCTGCAACAGCCGGGCTGATTGCCCGGCGCAGTCTCACCAGAACCAGGGGTGGGCGAAAGGATACGGGTAGAACGGCCGCGGATAGCCCCACCACCCCGGCCCCCAGGGGTGGCCGTAATATCCGCCCCAGCCGCCGAACAGCGCACCGTCGCGCGGATAGACGTAGGTCTGGCTGGTGCGCACCACCCGCTCGTCGATGAAGTGGACGTTGAACAAGGTGGCGACGCCGGGGCCGTCGTTGCGGATGTTCCAGTCCCAGACCTCCTCGCCGGAGTTGCGGAAGCGCTGCTCGGAGCGGTGCAGGCCAAGCAGGCGCGAGACCTGCTCCTTGTCCATGCCGCGCTCGACCCGGGCAAGGTTCTCCGCAGCCAGCGCATCCCATTGGCGCAGCACCATGCCGCCCTGATCCACCTGCACCATCAGGCAGGTCCAGCCGTTCGGCTGGGTGGAATACTCGAGCGTGGTGGAGCCGTCCTCGTTGTCCCAGCGTCGCGTCGGCTCGCCGCGTTCGGCGAGCGCCTCGGCCTCGGTGGTGTAGGGGGGCGGGGGCGCGAAACTGGCGCAGCCTGCAAGCTGCAGCGCGGCCAGCGCCAGCACGGTGGCCGCGAGCAGACGCCAGCGGCCCAGAGTTGGATGAAGCATGTTCGCCTCCGTATCAACGGCCGCGATGCAGGGTGTAGCGTCCCGTGCCGATCACGCGGCCTTCGGTGTTGAACGACACGGTGAAAAACTCGGGCTCGTTGTTGCCCGCGAACCCGTGCGAAAACTTCCACTCCCAGACCGTCTCCTGCTTGAGCGCGAAGAACTGGCTGGAGGCAGGCTTGCCGAGCAGGCGGCGAATCTCGTCGGGGTTCATGCCCTTCTCGATGCGCGCGAAGGTCTGCTCGTTGATGACCTGGTCGATGGCGCGCAGGATCTGGTCCGGGCCGATCGTGATCATGAAGCACTCGATGCCCTCGGGCTGGCGGCTGAACTCCCAGGTCGTCGAGCCGTCGGTGTTTTTCCACTCCATGTGCGGCGGGCCGAAGCGCTCGCGCACCTCGGCAGCCGTGGACACACCGGGCTGGAGTTCCTTCACGTTGATGTAGTCGCAGGCGGTGATGCCGATCGCCGACAGCAGCCCGCACAACCAGACGATGAAACGCTTCATGCTCGCTCTCCTGACCTCCGCGCCCACAGCCGCGGCTGTTCGAGGCCGGCGGCGGTGGCGGGATTGACCGCTCACCGCTCGTCCCCATGCCCCGAGGATCGTTCATGACCGCCGGATTTGCAATGCCCCGGCTGTGAGCTTTTGCAATCGACACCCTGTTGCTTGGCGCGCGAAGCAGGCTGGCCCGGCGGCGCCGAAAACAAAGGGCCGGCCGGGACTGCCCCGACCGGCCCTGGTCGAACACGGCGCACGAACGGCATGCGCCCTGCCCGCTCGCGCTTACTGCATGTCGGCGACCGACTCGTAGCCCGTGCCGCTGACCTTGAAGAAGGCGTACTTGCCCGGCACATCGCCGGCGGCATCGAACTCGTGGTCGCCGCCGGCGCCCTTGTAGTCGATGTCCTTGCCCTCGGCGATCAGCTGCTTGGCCTTGGCCCACTCGCCCGCCATGATCGGCTCGCCCGGCGCCATCGCCACCGCACGCAGCGATTCGGCCAGTTTCGCCTTGTCGCCACCGGCCTTCTCGATCGCCAGCGCGGCGAGGAAGGCGGCATCGTACGAGGTGGTGGCGAACACCGCGTCGATGTTCTCGCCGGCGGCCTTGTAGGCCTTGTTGAAGTTGTCGAGCGAGGCGGACGCCTCACCGACCGGCGCCGAGACGAAGAAGCCATCGAGGTTCTGCGCGCCGATCGACTTGACCAGGCCTTCGGACTTCATGCCGTCGGCACCGACGAAGGTCTTGAAGAAGCCGTTCTCCAGCGACTGACGCAGGATGGTCAGGCCGGTGCCGTCGCCGTAGTCGAAGATCACCAGGGTGTCGGCACCACCACGGGCGAGCGTGGCGAGCTCGGAGCGGTAGGAGGCCTTGCCCTCCTCGTGGCCCGAGTAGCCGGCGAGGGTGCCGCCGTTGGCCTCGAACTCGGCCTTGAAGGATTCCGCCAGGCCCTTGCCGTAGTCGTTGTTCAGGTAGGCCACCGCGACCTTTTCGATGCCACGCGCCTTGAGCGTGCGCGCCAGCGCGCGCCCCTGGTAGTCGTCGGACGGCAACGTGCGGAAGACGAGGTCCTTGTCGGCGAGCTTGGTGATCTCGGGCGAGGTGCCCGAGGGGGTGATCAGCAGCACGCCCGCGGGCACGGCGACCGAGTTCGCGGTCGCGAGCACCGCGCCCGAGCAGGCCGGGCCGACGATGGCGAGCACGCGGTCGATGTTGACCGCCTTGGTGGCGGTGTCGGTGGCGTTCTGCGGGTTGCAGGCGCTGTCGCCGAGCACGGCCTCGAGCTTGCCGCCATTGAGAATGCCGCCTTGCTCGTTGACGTGGGCCACGGCCAGCTTGGACGCCGCCGCCATCGGCGGGGCGAGCGCCGCGATCGGGCCGGAGATGGCCGCCATCAGGCCGATCTTGACGTCCTGGGCGTGGGCCGGCGCAGCAACGACAGCGGCGCCGAGTACGGCACCAACCAGACCTGCGATTGTTTTTCTCTTCACCTTGTCACCTCTCCTGTATGTGCCGAAGCACCTCATGAACCCGGCAGGCCCATCCGGGCCCGCCACGATTGTTCGCTCCACTTCATCCGCACAGCCCTGGCGCACCGGCCATCAGCGATGCGGCGGCGCGCCCGGCTGGCGCTCGGGCAGGATGCCCTCGGGACGGAAGCGCAGCACCAGCTGCAGCGTCAGACCGATGATGAAAACGCGCGCGTACTTGGCCTGCACCGCGACCTCGGTGGGCAGGCGGTCGGTGAGCAGCTCGGACACCGACCAGATGATCCAGATCACCGCGGCGCCGAGGATGGCGCCGCGGTTGTTCCCCGAGCCGCCGAGGATCAGCATGATCCAGATCAGGAAGGTGGCGATCATCGGGTCGATCGCCTCGGGTGTGACCGAGCGGTTGAAATGCACGAACAGCGCGCCCGCCAGCCCCATCAGCGCCGAGCCGAACACGAAGGCCTGCAGCCGGCGCGCCTCGACCTGCTTGCCCATCGCCGCGGCGGCGAGCTCGTTGTCGCG
The DNA here is from genome assembly GCA_002422685.1 of Thauera sp. UBA6194. Classification (GTDB taxonomy): domain Bacteria; phylum Pseudomonadota; class Gammaproteobacteria; order Burkholderiales; family Rhodocyclaceae; genus Thauera. Next base: position 122,376 of record DITC01000054.1, read on the forward strand.
GATCGCGCGCATCATGCGGCCCCAGGGCGACTTCACCTGGCGCTCGACGAGCAGGTAGGCGACCAGCACCAGCGTGGCCACAATCGCCAGATAGGCAATCTGCGAGGGCATGTAGTCGAGATCGCCGAAGGGGCGCGGGATGCCTGTCACGCCGCGCACGCCGCCGGTGAGCCAGCCTTCGGTGCGGATCACCAGGCGGATGATCTCAGCGACGCCGATGGTGGCGATGGCGAGGTAGTCGGAGCGGAAGCGCAGGCAGATCTTGCCGATCGGCCACGCGATCAAGGCCGCGGCAGCCATCGCCGCCAGCCAGCCCACCACCAGCGGCAGCTCGTAGCCGCCCAGCCGGCCGCTCGCGGGCAAGCTGGTGAGGATGGCCGAAGCGTAGGCGCCGACCGCGAAGAAGCCTGCGATGCCGGCGTTGAACAGCCCGGTGAAGCCCCACTGGATGTTCAGCCCGAGCGCGAGCAGCGCATAGATGCCGATCAGGATGGCCATGAAGACCGCGTAGTTGGCGAGTCCGAGCAGATCCATCAGAGCACCTTGCCGTTGAGCAGCCCGCGCGGGCGGACGAGCAGGATCAGCAGCAACAGCACGAAAGCGGTGGCCGCCTTGTACTGCGCCGGCAGGATGAAGATCGACATCTCCTCGGCGACACCCACGATCAGGCCGCCGAGCACCGCGCCCTCTACCCGGCCCACGCCGCCGAGGATGGCGGCGGCGAACATCGGCAGCAGCACCTGCCAGCCCATCATCGACTGCAGCTCGTTGTTGATGCCGAGCATGAAGCCCGAGGCCGCGCACAGCGCGCCGACGATCGCCCAGGTCAGCATGGTGACCTTGCGGTTATCCACGCCCGACAGCCGCGCCAGATCCGGGTTGTCGGACATCGCGCGCATCGCCTTGCCCCAGCGCGAGTGGCGCAGAAAGAGCGTGAGACCGACCACGATCAGCACCACCGCGGCGAGCGTGTACAGCTCGCGGTCGCGCAGCAGGATGCCGAAGTAGTCGTCCGGACGCACGATGCCGGTGGCGTAGGTGCGCGGATCGACGCCGAACACCACCTGCACCACCGCGCGCAGCATCAGCGCGACGCCGAGCGAGGCCATCACGGTCATGATCTTGGGCCGCGCCTTCAGGTAATCGTAGAACAGCTTGTCGACGACGATCGCCACCACCGCGACCGCCGCCATCGCGACCGGCAGCGCCGCCCACGGGGTGAGCCCGGCGGTAACCAGCGCGAGCGCGATGAAGGCGCCGAGCGTGGCCATGTCGCCATGGGCGAAGTGGGCGAAGCGCAGGATGCCGAACACCAGCGTGATGCCGATCGCGCCCACCGCGTAGACCGAGCCGAGCACGATGCCGGGCACGAGGTGGAAGTTGAGGAATTCGAGAAAGCTCATGTGTGCCGGACTCCCTCAACCGCCGAGGAACATTTCGGCCACCTCGCGATCGGCGAGCAGGGCCTGGCCCGTGCCCTCGTGGCGATTGGCGCCGGTGGCGAGCACGTAGCCGCGGTCGCAGAAGGCGAGCGCCTGCTTGGCGTGCTGCTCGACGAGCAGAATGGAGACACCGGCGTCGCGCACGTCGCGGGTGATCTGGAAGATCTGTTCCATGTATTTGGGCGAGAGGCCGGCGGTGGGTTCGTCGAGCAGCAGCAGCTTGGGATCGAGCATCAGCGCGCGCCCCATCGCCACCATCTGGCGCTGGCCGCCGGAGAGGTCGCCGGCGAGGTTCTTGCGCTTGGCCTTGAGGTCGGGAAAGAGCCCATACACGCGGTCGTAGGCGGCGGAGAGGTCGCCGCGGCGCAGGAAGGCGCCCATCTCGAAGTTCTCGTGCACCGTCATCTCGCGGAACACGTTGTCGACTTGCGGCACATAGCAGATGCCGCGCTGCACGATGCGGTCGGGCGCCCAGGCGGTGATGTCCTCGCCGTCGAACACGATGTGGCCGCCGCGGATGGCGAGCAGGCCGAACACCGACTTCATCGCGGTGGATTTGCCCGCGCCGTTGGGGCCGACGATGACCACGATCTCGCGCTCGCCCACGGTCATCGACACCCCGTGCAGGATGTCGGCGTCGCCGTAGCCGCCGCGCACGTCCTTCATGTCGAGCAGCGCCATCACACGTCCTCCCGGTGAAGTTCCTGCTCGCGCAGTTTCTCCACCTCGGGATCGTGCTCGGCGGCCTCGCGCTCGACCGCGGTCGGCGTCTCGCCGAGGTAGGCCTCGAGCACGCGGGAATCCGAGCGCACGGTGTGGAAGTCGCCCTCGATCAGCACCTTGCCCTCGGCCATGCACACCACCGGCGCGCACAGCTTCTCGATCATCTCCATGTCGTGTTCGATGAGGATGAAGGTGTAGCCGCGCTCGCGGTTGAGGATGAGGATCTTCTCCTCGAGCTTGCGCAGCAGGGTGCGGTTGACGCCAGCGGCGGGCTCGTCGAGCAGCACCAGTTTGGCGTCGGTCATCATCGTGCGGCCGAGCTCGAGCAGCTTCTTCTGCCCACCGGAGAGGTTGCCGGCGCGCTCGTCGGCGACGTGCTCGAGCTCCAGGAAGGCGAGCGTGGCGTCGGCCTTCTCGCGCACCGCCTCTTCGGCGGCGCGCACCTTGCCGGCGGCGAACCAGTTGGCGAACAGGTTCTCGCCCGGCTGGGCCGACGGCACCATCATCAGGTTCTCGCGCGCGCTGAGGTTGTGGAACTCATGCGGAATCTGGAAGGTGCGCACCAGGCCCTTGTGGAAGAGCGCGTCGGTCGACAGCGGCGTGACATCCTCGCCGAGGAAGCGGATCGTGCCCGACGTCGGCTGCAGGGCCCCCGCGATGAGGTTGAACAGCGTGGTCTTGCCTGCGCCGTTGGGGCCGATGAGGCCGAGGATCTCACCCTTGTTGACCTTGAGGGTGCAGCCATCGACGGCACGAAAGCCGCCGAAGGCTTTGACCAGGCCATCCACTTCGAGCATAGCGTCGGTTTTTCCTTGCGCCAGACGGGGCCGGCAAGGCCGGCGCTGAACCACGGCGCGCGGCATCGAGCCCGAGCGCCATGACGATGATTCGGTTGGGTGTTTCGGCGCCTAAGGTAGTCGAAGCGCGGCGGCGAAAAAATCAGGGCCAACCACTATGCCGGCGAAGGTGCCGACCACGCTGCGCTCGGGCCACCACCCGACGCAGCGGCGGCCCCGCCTCAGCGCCGCGCCTTCGGCAAGCGCAGCCACAGCAGCCAGGTCAGCAGCCCCAAGGCGGCGAACATCGCCATGCCACCGGCCAGGCTGAGCGTGCTGCCCCACAGCAGCGGCGCGGTCGTGCCCGCGGTCACGGCATTCAGGCCGATCTGCAGGAAGCTCTGGCAACTCGAGGCCATGCCGCGGCGCGCAGGGAACAGCTCGAGCGCGAGCAGGCTCATGGCCGGCATCGCGATCGACATGCCGAGGCTGAACACCCCGATCGGCAGCACCGACTGCGGCACGCCCGGCGGCAGCAGCCCGGACACGCCGAGGTTGAGCATCACCGCCACGAACATCAGCGCAAAGCCGGTCGCCACGGTGCGGATCTGCGACCATCGCCCGGCCACGCGCTCGGACAACACCGAGCCGATCATCATGCCGGCCACTGCCGGCCCGAACAGCCAGATGAAGCCGCCGCTGCCCAGGCCGAGGTGTTCGATGATGAACATGGGCGCGGACAGCACGTACACGAAAAAGCCGTTGAAGTTGAGCGCGATGCCCGCGGCCAGCAGCATGAAGGCCGGGTGCGAGAACACGCTCGCGTAACCGCGCAGCAGGCTCATCGGGTGCAGCGGCTGGCGCGACTCGGCGTCCAGCGTCTCGGGCAGGAAGCGCCACACCATCCAGCTCAGGAAGGCACCGAACACGGCCAGGAAGACGAAGATCGAGCGCCACCCGGCAAGCGCCAGCAGCCCGGCACCGACCATGGGCGCGACCGCCGGGGCGAGCGCGAAGATCAGCATCACCCGCGACATCAGCCGCTGCGCCTGCGGCCCCTCGTGCAGGTCGCGCACCACCGCACGACCGACGACCACCCCTGCGCCGCCGCTCACGCCCTGCAACGCGCGCCCCAGCCACAGCCACTCGATGCTCGGCGCCAGCGCACAGATCAGCGAGGCGAGCGCGAACACCCCGGTGAGCAGCAGCAGCACGCGACGGCGGCCAAAACGGTCGGCGAGCGCGCCATGCCACAGCACCATCAGCGCCAGCGCGCCCATGTAGACGGTGAGCGTCTGCTGCACCTCCAGCCGGGTGGCGCCGAGCGCTGCGGCGATGTGCGGGAACGCGGGCAGGTAGGCATCGATCGCGAACGGTCCGATGGCCGAGAGCATCGCCAGCATGAAGGCGAGGCGGTCAATGGAGGGGGTCTTTGTCATCTCTGCCTTTTGGACTGCACGCGCTCACGCCCCGGCGCACCATGGCGCGCCACGAACGCGCGGGTCGGGCTCAGCGGCTGTCCAGACTGCGGCGATACTGGATCGCCTCGGCAACCTGTGCCGCACCGGGGCGCTCGGCAGCGGCCAGATCGGCGAGCGTGCGCGCCACCCGAAGCACGCGATGATACGCCCTCGCCGACAGCTTCAGGCGCTGCATGGCCTGGCCCAGCAGCGCCTCTCCGCCCGGATCGGGCTGGCAATACTGCTCCACGCTGCCGGCCGGCAGATCGGCATTCGCGCACCCCTGCCGCGCGAGCTGCGCCGCCCGCGCCACCTGCACCCGGGCCCGCACCGCCGCGGACGTCTCGCCTGCAGGGCTGCGCACGAGCGCCTCGGGCGCGATCGCCGGCACCTCGACCACCAGGTCGATGCGATCGAGCAGCGGCCCCGACAAGCGGGCGCGGTAGCGTGCGATCTGGTCGGGCGTGCACCGGCAAGGATGCTGCGGGTCGCCGTGGTGGCCGCAGGGGCAGGGATTCATGGCCGCGACGAGCTGAAAGCGCGCCGGAAACTCCGCCCGCCGGCGCGCGCGCGATATGGTGATGGCGCCGGTCTCGAGCGGCTCGCGCAGCGACTCGAGCACGCGCCGGTCGAACTCGGGCAGCTCGTCGAGGAACAGCACCCCGCGATGCGCCATGGAGATCTCGCCCGGGCGCGGCACCGCGCCACCGCCGACCAGCGCCGCCGCCGAGGCGGAGTGATGTGGCGCGCGGAACGGGCGGCGCCCCCAGGCGCGCACGTCGAAGCTGCCTTCGATCGACGCGACCGCAGCGGCCTCGATCGCTTCCTCCTCGCTCATCGGCGGCAGCACGCCGGGCAGGCGCTGCGCCAGCATCGACTTGCCGGTGCCGGGCGGGCCGAACAGCAGCAGCGAATGCCCGCCGCCAGCCGCGACCTCCAGCGCGCGGCGCGCCTGCAGCTGGCCACGCACGTCGGCCAGATCGGGCAGCGCCGGGCTCGCCGCCGCAGGCGGGCTGGCCTCGGGCGGGCGCATCAGGGCGGTGTGTCCGTTCAGGTGAGCGCACACCGCGAGCAGGCTGGCGGCCGGCAGCACCTCCGCGCGCTGTGCCAGCGCCGCCTCGGTGGCGTTGCCCGCCGGCAGCACCAGCCCGCGCCCCGCCCGCACAGCGGCCAGGGCGGCGGCCAGCACGCCGCGCACCGGGCGCAGGTCGCCGTTCAGCGACAACTCACCGCAGAACTCGAGCGCTCCGATACGCTCCATGGCGACCTGCCCCGAGGCGGCGAGAATGCCGACCGCGATCGCGAGATCGAAGCGCCCGCCTTCCTTGGGCAGGTCGGCGGGCGCGAGATTGACGGTGATACGGCGCTGGGGAAATTCGAACTGGGACGACTGAATGGCGGCCCGCACCCGATCGCGCGCCTCGCGCACCTCGGTGTCGGGCAGGCCGACGAGGCTGAAGGCGGGCAGGCCGTTGGCAAGATGGACTTCGACCGTGACCTCGGGCGCAGCCAGCCCTTCGAGCGCACGGGTGCGCACGAGCGCGAGCGACATGGGTATCTCCAGACCGGACGGAGCGCCAGTCTAGCGGAGACACCGCACATGACAAAGCAATTACTCGAATCGCATCAGCGCGGCGTCAGTCCCGGTGAGCCATGCGATCCCGCGCTGCCTGTTCGCACAGCGCGCGGATTGGGCGCACCTGGGCGCGCCACGGACCGAAGCTCAGGCCTTGTCGCCCTGCGCGAGCCGGGCTTCGAGCTCGGCGACGCGCGCCTCGAGCTCGGCCAGCTTCTGGCGGGCATGGGCGAGGACTTCACGCTGGATCTCGAATTCATCGCGGGTGACCAGGTCGAGCTTGCCGAAGGCGCTGCCGAGCATGGCCTTGGCGTTCTTTTCGATGTCACGCACCGGGCTGTTGGCCGCGATTTCGGAAAGCTTTGCGCCGATTTCGTCGAGGAAGCGGGGAGTGCTCATGGTCGCCTGCAAGAAGGAGTGAAAACGGCACGCAGTCTAGCATGTGCGCACCGCCGGGCCGGCCCCGACGCGCCCGGCAGCGCGCCGTCCATAGCGCCGTTTGGGTCCCGCATCGAAGCGCGCACCAAAACGGTGCAGCCGACCCCATTTCCGTGCGCAAATGGATTGCGCAGCGCAGCACAAACACCCCTCAAAACACCTGAAAGCCTTGCCGCACAGGGCTTCGAGCAAGCTGGCACACGATCTGCTTAAGGCTGTCTGTCAGCCAACCCGAGCCGCCTTCCGAGGAGCAGATCATGCGCAAGACCGCTTTCACCGCCCCAGCCCACATCCGCACCGAACAGCACCAGGCCCGCAGGCAGACGCCGCTCGGCGCGCGCATCTGATTCGCCCAAGAGACCGGAGAAAACAATGAAATTCATCGCCGCCATCATCAAGCCCTTCAAGCTCGACGAAGTCCGCGAGGCCCTCTCGGCCATCGGCGTGCAGGGCATCACCGTCACCGAGGTCAAGGGCTTCGGCCGCCAGAAAGGCCACACCGAGCTCTATCGCGGCGCCGAGTACGTCGTCGACTTCCTGCCCAAGGTCAAGGTCGAGGCCGCCGTGTCCGACGACATCCTCGAGCAGGCCATCGAGGCGATCGAGAAAGCCGCCGCCACCGGGAAAATCGGCGACGGCAAGATCTTCGTCTTCGATCTGGAACAAGCCATCCGCATCCGCACCGGCGAGACCGGCACGGACGCGCTGTAAGGGAGGATCGCAAAATGAAAAAATTTCTCACCACCCTGCCGGCCGCAGCATTGCTCGCCGGCGCATCGGGCGGCGCCTTCGCCCAGGAGGCCGCGGCGGCCGCGGTCGAGGTGAACAAGGGCGACGTGGCCTGGATCATGACCTCGACGCTGCTCGTGCTGATGATGGCCCTGCCCGGCCTGGCGCTGTTCTACGGCGGCATGGTGCGCGCCAAGAACATGTTGTCGGTGCTGATGCAGGTGATGACGGTGTTCTCGCTCAACGCGTTGCTGTTCGCGATCTACGGCTACAGCCTGACCTTCACCGAAGCCAGCCCCTTCATCGGCTCGCTCGACAAGGTCTTCCTGTCCGGGGTGACGATCGACTCGCTGGCGGACACCTTCACCGCGACCGCCAAGCTGCCCGAGTTCGCCTTCATCGCCTTCCAGGCCACCTTCGCCGGCATCACCGGTGCGCTCATCGTCGGCGCCTTCGCCGAGCGCATGAAGTTCTCGGCGGTGCTGATCTTCTCGGTGATCTGGTTCACGCTGTGCTATCTGCCGATCTGCCACATGGTGTGGGGCCCGGGCGGCTACCTGCTGGAGGACGGCGCGCTCGACTTCGCCGGCGGCACGGTGGTGCACATCAACGCGGGCGTTGCCGGCCTGGTGGGTGCGTACATGGTAGGCAAGCGCATCGGCGTCGGGCGCGAGTCGCTCGCGCCGCACAGCCTGACCCTGACCATGGTCGGCGCCTCGCTGCTGTGGGTGGGCTGGTTCGGCTTCAACGCCGGCTCCAACCTCGAAGCCACCGCCGGTGCTGCGCTCGCCTTCATCAACACCCTGCTCGCGACCGCCGCCGCGGTGCTGGCCTGGTCGCTGGGCGAGGCGCTGATCAAGGGCAAGCCCTCGATGCTGGGTGCGGCCTCGGGTGCGGTCGCCGGCCTGGTGGCGATCACCCCGGCCTGCGGTTCGGTCGGCCCGATGGGCGCGATCGTGATCGGGACGCTGTCCGGCTTCATCTGCATCTGGGGCGTCAATGGCCTCAAGCGCATGCTGGGTGCGGACGACGCGCTCGACGTGTTCGGCGTGCATGGCGTGGGCGGCATCGTCGGCGCGATCCTGACCGGCGTGTTCGCGGCCCCCGGTCTGGGCGGCACGGGCGCCGAGGACTTCTCGATCGCCTCGCAGGTGTGGATCCAGACCTGGAGCGTGATCGTCACCGTGGTGTGGTCGGCGGTGGTGGCCTTCGTCGCCTACAAGATCGCGGACCTGCTGGTCGGCCTGCGCGTGCCGGAAGACGAGGAGCGTCAGGGCCTCGACATCACGGCGCACGGCGAAACGGCCTACCGCTACTGAGCATCCGCCCGGCGCCAGGATCCTCTGGCTACGGTTCGCACGGCGCCCCTCGGGGCGCCGTTTTTTTGCTCACGCGTGCCGAATCGGGGCCACACACCGCAGCGCATCGGCATGCGCCGCAGGGGCCGCGCGCGCCGCGGCGAGGCGCGCGGCCCCTCAGCACTCGGGCGCGCAGTGCACCGCGAGCCACACCGCATCCGTCGAGGTCGATTCGACGCGGTGACGACGATGCGCCGGGATCGTGATCCAGTCGCCGGCCCTCAGCGCCACCTCATTGCCCGCCTCGAAGCGCAACACCGCCGCGCCCGCCAGCAGCACCACCCACTCGTCGCCGTCCTGGTCGTACCAGTCGCCGGGCGCGCTCGCGTGGCCGTGCGAGACGATGCGCTCGATGCGGCAGCCCGGGCTGCCGAACAAGGTCTGGAAGATCTCGCCGGCGGTGGGCGGGGGCAGCGCGGCGAAGAGATTGCCGCGAGCGCTGGCCGGGACGTCGGGTTTCATCTCGCGCTCACGAAACGATGTACGCCGCCGCGCCGGTGGCGAGCAGCTTGCCGTCGGCGTCGAGGAAGCTCATCCGCGTGGACGCCACGCGCGAGCCCAGGCGCAGGACCTCGGCCTCCATGTTGAAGGACTCGCCGATGCCCGGACGCAGGTAGTCGATGCGCAGGTCGATGGTGCCGAGCCTGGAGAAGCGGTGCAGGCGCTGGAAGGGCGGCTCGTCGAGGTGGCGGGCGCCGATCGCGGCCATGACCGCGAGGCCGCCCATGGCGTCGAGGCAGGCGGCGATCACGCCGCCGTGGATGCGGTTGTGCACGAAATGGCCGACGAGCTCGTGGCGCATCGCGATCCGGCCATGCACACGCTCGCCGCCGATGTCGTCGATCTGCAGGCCGAGCAGCGCGTTGAAGGCGATCTTGTGCTCGAAGATCTCGCGCACCCCGGCGATGAACTCGGGCTCGAACTGCACCGGCAGCGCCGGCGGACTGGGATGTTTCGACATCGAGGCATGCTCCCTTGCGAAAAATGGCGAAGCCCCGCGGCGTGGCGCGCACGCTGCGGGGCTCGGCACACGGATTTTGCGGGCTCGGACGGGTTCGGGGTGCGCCCGCGCCCGCGTGCTCCGCGCCGACGCACATGGTAACCATCCCGGGCGCGGATTGTTGCAGCGCAGTGCGTCGGCGCGAACGACTGCAAGGCGCGGGGCCGGGACGCCTCCAGCCTGCGAGCGATCAGGCCAGCGCCGCGTCGGAGTCCATCAGCGCCGCGCTGCCGGTGCGCGCGGCGCGCATCAGCATCGCGGTCTCGGGGAACAGGCGGGCAAAGTAGAAGCGCGCGGTCTGCAGCTTGGCGGTGTAGAAGGGGTCGGTGCTGCCGGCGGCGATCTTCTGGAGCGCCACCGAGGCCATGCGCGCGAAGAAGTAGGCGAACACCAGGTGTCCCGCCACGCGCAGGTAGGGCACCGCGGCGGCGCCCGCCTCGTCCGGGTTCTGCAGGGCCTTGATGCCGATCTCGGTGGTGAATTTGCTCATCTTGTCACCGAGCTCGGCGAGCGGGGCGACGAACTCTGCCATCCGCTCGTTGCCGGCCTCGGCCTGCAGCAGCGCCCCGACCAGGCGGGCGAACTTCTTCAACGTGGCGCCGTTGTTGCCCAGCACCTTGCGACCGAGCAGGTCCAGGCTCTGCACGGTGTTGGTGCCCTCGTAGATCATGTTGATGCGGGCATCGCGCACGAACTGCTCCATGCCCCAGTCCTTGATGTAGCCGTGGCCGCCGAAGACCTGCATGCACTCGTTGGTGGCGGCGAAGCCGTTGTCGGTGACGAAGGCCTTGGCGATCGGCGTGAGCAGCGCGAGCAGCTCGGCGCTGTCGCGGCGCACCGTCTCGTCCGGGTGGTGCAGCTCCTTGTCCGAGAGCACCGCGCAGAAGCACAGCAGCGCGCGCGCGCCTTCGGCATACGCCTTGGCGGTGAGCAGCATGCGGCGCACGTCGGGGTGCACGATGATCGGGTCGGCGGGCTTGTCGGGGGCTTTCGGGCCGGTGAGGCTGCGCATCTGGATGCGCTCCTTGGCGTAGGCGAGCGCGTTCTGGAAGGCGACCTCGGTCAGGCCCAGGCTCTGGTTGCCCACGCCCAGGCGGGCGGCGTTCATCATCACGAACATCGCCTGCAGGCCCTTGTTGGGCTCGCCGACCAGGGTACCGAGCGCGTCCTCGAGCACCATCTGGCAGGTGGCGTTGCCGTGGATGCCCATCTTGTGTTCCAGGCCGCCGCAGTGGATGCCGTTGCGCGCGCCGAGCGAGCCGTCGGCCTCGACCCGGTACTTGGGCACGACGAAGAGCGAGATGCCCTTGCTGCCGGCGGGAGCGCCAGGCAGGCGGGCGAGCACCAGGTGCACGATGTTGGCGGCGAGGTCGTGCTCGCCGGCACTGATGAAGATCTTCTCGCCGCTGATGCGGTAGCTGCCGTCGCCCTGCGGCTCGGCCTTGGTGCGCAGCAGGCCGAGGTCGGTGCCGCAATGCGGCTCGGTCAGGCACATGGTGCCGGTCCATTCGCCGCTGGTCAGCTTCGGCAGGTAGAGCGCCTTTTGCTCGGGCGAGCCGTGCGCGTGCAAGGCCTCATAGGCGCCGTGCGACAGGCCGGGATACATGGCCCAGGCCTGGTTGGCGCTGTTGAGCATCTCGTACAGGCACTGGTTGAGCACCAGGGGCAAGCCCTGGCCGCCGTGTTCGGGATCGCAGGCGAGCGCAGGCCAGCCGCCCTCGACATATTGCGCGTAGGCCTCCTTGAAGCCGCGCGGCGCGCGCACCTCGTGCGTGGCGCGGTCGAGCGTGCAGCCTTCGGTGTCACCGCCGACGTTGAGCGGGAAGGCGACCTTGGCGGCGAACTTGCCGGCCTCTTCCAGCACGGCGTCGAAGGTGTCGGCGTCGAGCTCGGCGTGCGGCGGGCAGGCCCGAAGCTCACCGACCGCGTCGAGGACTTCGTGGAGGACGAACTGCATGTCGCGCAGGGGCGGGGCGTACCGGGGCATTGCTGGGTCTCCTTGGTGTGGAATCGGCAGCGGCCACCACCGGGCGGCCGCTGCCGAATGATCAAACGTTTGTTTTATTTTATACAGCCATAAAGCCTTGTCAAACGACCGTTTGAATTTGTTCTCCGGGAGACGCGCGCCCCACTGCAGCTTGCGCGCTGCGCACAAGCAAAAGGGCGACCCGCAGGCCGCCCTTTTGCTTGTGGCACGACACCGACGCGGTCAGGCGCGCGGCACCGGCATTCCGGGGATGACGCACAGCGAGTGGTTGAGCGCGATGATCGCCTGCTTGTAGTCGCTGCGCTCGATGATGAACTGCATGTTCACCTGGCGCAGGGTCTGCGACACGCAGTTCACGTTGACCTGTGCATCGGCGAGCGCCTGCGCGGCGCGCGCGAGCACGCCCGGGATGCTGATGTTGGAGCCGATCGCGCACACGATGGCGCTCTTCTTGACCGTCACCACCTGGTAGCGCGCCTTCAGCTCGGCGACGAGCTCGGGCGTCACCGTGTTCTCCCACAGCACGTGGGCGATCGAGTTGGCGTTGGTCGCCTTGAGGATGTAGGAGACGTCGTGCTTGCGGAAGATCTCCATGATGCCGAGATCGAAGCCGACGGTGCCGACCATGCTCGGATCGTGGATCTCGATCAGGGTGACCTTGTCGCTGCCGGTGACGATCTCGACGCGGGCACGCTCGCCGACGTAATCCTTGGTGATCAGCGTGCCGGGGTGCTCGGGCTCGAAGGTGTTCTTGAGGCGGATCGGGATGCCGGCGAGCTCCATCGGCTTGGCCGCCTTGGGATGGATCGCCTCCATGCCCACGTCGGCGAGCTGGTCGGCGACGTCGTAGTTGGTCGCGCCCACCACCACCGCGTTCTCCAGCCCGACGATGTTGGGGTCGGCGGAGGAGAGGTGGAATTCCTTGTGGATCACTGCCTCGGCCGGCCCCACCTCGACCGCGATCTTGCTGAAGGTGACCTCGGAGTAGCCGCGGTCGAACTCGCGCATGATGCCTTCGGTGCCCTTGGTGTAGCCGGTGGCGACGACCACGTTGTGGGTCAGGTCGAGCCCCTTGAGACGGTTGTGGATGCGCTCGTCGATGCTCCACGCCATGTCGTCGTCGAAGCCGGCCAGGTCGAGCAGGATCGCGTTGACGCCGTTCGCCCTGAGGATTTCGACGGTGTTGAAGGCGCTGTGCGACTCGCCGATCGAGGCGAGCAGCTCGCGCGCGGCGAGCAGCACGTCCTGGCGGCTGATGTAGCCGCTGGCGAGCACGTGGTGCATGGCATCGAGATATTTCTTGACCTCGGCGATGCGCGCATCGACGAAGGCGTCGGCCGCGTCGAGCGCCAAGCCCAGCTCGGCGAAGCCTGCGTTGAGCTTCTTGAGGCTGACGGAGAGGCCGTCGAGCGCACCGTGGTAGTCGGCCCCTTCGGCGAACAGCGCGTAGATGCCGCGCTCGCCGGTCTTCTTGTGTTCGAGGAGCTGGTTGGTCACGCCCGAGTACGCCGACACCACGTAGATGCGGCCATAGATGCGCGACTTGTCGTACAGCATGATGTGGCGCAGCACGTCGCCGAACGCCGACATCGATGTACCGCCGATTTTTTCAACCGTGACCATGAGCTTTCCCGAACTTTGCATGAGGTGTGATCCAGTCTTGAATGGAGACCGACAGAAACCCGTTATCTTATTGTTTCAGCGCGCAAATGGGGATAGCCGGAAGCCCATTTGAGCAGATTTTTTTGCGCCGCACCATCGGCGCGACTCAACGATAGTTGCGGTGCAGGTGCATCAGTGTGCTCTTGCCGAACAGGCTTTCGGCCAGATCGACCGCCAGCTCGGCGGTCATGTTGCAGTGATCGAGCGCCGGATTGAGCTCGACGATGTCCAGCGAACCCAGGCGGCCGGTGTCCGCGACCATCTCCATGCACAGCTCGGCCTCGCGATAGGTGGGACCGCCACGGACGGTGGTGCCGACCCCGGGCGCGATCGTCGGATCGAGGAAATCCACGTCCAGGCTCACGTGCAGGTGGGTGTTCTCGTCCACCCCGGCGAGCGCCTGCTCCATGGTCGCGCGCATGCCGATCTCGTCGATGTAGCGCATGTCGAAGACCTCGACGCGCAGCTCGTGCAGGAAGCGCTTCTCGCCTTCGTCCACGCTGCGGATGCCGATCTGGCGGATCTGCGCCGGGACAATGGCCGGAACCTGGCCGCCGATGCCGGTCAGCACCTCGGGACCGAAGCCGCACAGGCAGGCGACCGGCATGCCATGGATGTTCCCCGAGGGCGTCATGGTCGCGGTGTTCAGGTCCGAATGCGCGTCGAACCACAGCACACGCAGCGCCTTTCCGGTCTCGCGGCAATGGCGGGCCACCGCGCTGATCGAGCCGATGGCCAGGCAGTGGTCGCCGCCGAGCATGATCGGCAGCCGGCCGTCCTCGAGCTCCGCGTGCACGGCGGCATGCACGGTGGCGTTCCACTGCGCGACCTCGGCCAGGTGCCGAAAACCCTCGACCGCCGCGAGCTCGGGATTGGGCGGACCGGCGAGGTCGCCGCAGTCACGCACCTCCACGCCGAACGCGGCGATCACGCGCCCGAGGCCGGCGACGCGCAAGGCCTCCGGCCCCATGCTCGCCCCGCGCACGCCCGCGCCCACGTCCGTGGGCACACCGATCAGGCTGACCTTCTGCTGTTTCATGTTTCGCACTCCCGCGCCGAACCCGCCTCAGCGGAAAACCACCGTCTTGTTGCCATGCACCAGCACGCGGTCCTCGAGGTGATAGCGCAGACCGCGCGCGAGCACCGTCTTCTCGATGTCCTTGCCGTAGCGCACCATGTCCTCGGCCGCATCCGAATGGTCGATGCGGATCACGTCCTGGTCGATGATCGGGCCCTGGTCGAGGTCGGCGGTCACGTAATGGCAGGTGGCGCCGATGAGCTTTACGCCCCTGGCCCAGGCCTGGTGGTAGGGCTTGGCGCCGACGAAGCTGGGCAGGAAGCTGTGGTGGATGTTGATGATGCGCCCCGGATAGGCGGCGCACAGATCGGGCGACAGGATCTGCATGTAGCGCGCCAGCACCATGGTGTCGCCGCGCACCTCCTCGAAGATGCGCTGCACTTCGGCGTAGGCTGCGGCCTTGTTGTCGGCGGTCACCGGCACGTGGTGGAAGGGGATGCCGTGCCACTCGACGAAGCCCTTATACGTGTCGTGATTGGAGATCACGCACGGGATCTCGATGTCGAGCTCCTTCGACTGCCAGCGCGCGAGCAGATCGTACAGGCAGTGCTCCTGCTTGCTCACCAGCACGACCACGCGCTTCTTGAGCGCGGAGTCGCTGATCTTCCAGTCCATCTCCAGCGCTTCGGCGAGCGGGCGGAAGCGCTCACGAAATTCGGCGAGGTCGAAGGGCAGCGAGCCGGCGCGGATCTCGATGCGCATGAAGTAGCGACCGATCGCCTCGCCGTCCCGCGGCGGCTCGGCGTGCAGCGAGGTCTCGAGGATCCAGCCCTTGTGTTCGGCGATGAAGCCGGAGACTCTGGCGACGATGCCGACGCGGTCGGGGCAGGAGGCGGAGAGCGTGTAGAAGCGTTCGCGGTGCATGACGGGGTCTGCCGATGTTCGTTGGAGGGGCTGAGCCCCCTTGGGGGGCGGCAAGCGGGGAGCGTGCAGCTTGCCGCAGGGCTTTTGTCAGCGTCAGCCGACTTCAGCAAAAGCCTCGTCGATCTTCGCGCGCAGGCTGGCGTAGTCGCGCACCACCGGATACTGCGGAAACTCGCGCACCACGTTCTCGGGCGGGTGGAACAGGATGCCGCCGTGCGCTTCGCCGAGCATCGCGGTGTCGTTGTACGAATCGCCGGCGGCCACGACCTTGAAGTTGAGTTCCTTGAAGCGCTTCACCGCCTCGCGCTTCTGGTCGGGCATGCGCAGGTGGTAGTTCACCAGGATGCCTTCGGCGTTGGCTTCGAGGCTGTGGCAGAACAGCGTCGGCAGGCCGAGCTGCTTCATCAGCGGCTTGGCGAACTCGTAGAAGGTGTCGGACAGGATCACCACCTGGTACGCCTCGCGCAGGTCGTCGAGGAAGGCGCGCGCGCCCTCCATCGGGCCCATGCTGGCGATGACCTCCTGGATGTCGGGCAGGCCGAGCTTCTTCTGCGCCAGGATGTCGAGGCGGTACTTCATCAGCGTGTCGTAGTCGGGCTCGTCGCGGGTGGTGCGGCGCAGCTCGGGGATGCCGGTACGCTCGGCGAATTCGATCCAGATTTCGGGGACGAGCACACCTTCGAGGTCGAGACAGACGATACGCACCGCGGGCTCCTGGGGGGCAGATTCGGGAAAGCCCGAATTCTAGCAGCCCACCGCCGCGCACATGGGGCGCCGGTCGCAAACGGGCGGTGCTCCCGCCGCGGCAAGCGCCGCACCGTGGCAAAGTTCTCGCCAAGACACGCGCGGGTTACGGCAAGTCGCTCCGAGCGGCCGATAATCGGGCTCGAAGATCAGGACCCCACACCCCAAGCGTGATCAAGCTCGTCCCCGTCGGCCGCCTGCGGCCAGGCATGTATGTCCACAACCTCAACTGCGGCTGGCTGCAGCACGACTTCGTGCGCAACCGCTTCAGGCTGGAAGATGCGGACGACGTGCGCAAGGTGCAGGCGCTCGGGGTGGCCGAGATCTACATCGACACCGAGCGCGGGCTCGACCCGGACGCGCTGCCCGCTCCGGCCGCCGCACCCAAGCCCCTCACCGAGCCCCTCACCAAGCCCCGCACCAAGCCCCGCACCAAGCCCCTCACCGAGCCCCTCACCGAGCAGCCCCCGGCCGAAACGCTCCCCGCGCGCGACGCCCCGGCCATCCACACTCACACCAAGTCCGCGAGCAGGCTGGAGCGTGCCCGCAGCCTGCACCGCGAGGCCACGCAGATCGTGCGCGGCATGCTGGGCGACATCCGCCTCGGCAAGCAGATCGAGATGGAGAAGGTCGAGCCGCTGGTCGGGCGCATCGTCGATTCGATCTTCAGCGATCAGGACGCGCTGCTGCCGCTCGCCCGTCTCAAGCAGCACGACAGCTACACCTTCCAGCACTCGGTGTCGGTGTGCGCGCTGATGACCGCGTTCGCGCGCACGCTCGAGGTGCCGCGCGAGAAGATCCGCGAGATCGCCATCGGCGCCCTGCTGCACGACGTGGGCAAGGCACGGGTACCCGACGAGATCCTGAACAAGCCGGGCAAGCTCACCGACGCCGAATTCGACCGCATGAAGAACCACGTCGTGCAGAGCAAGATCATCCTGATGGCAACACCCGGAATCAGCCCGATCGCGCTCGACGTGGCCGCTCAGCACCACGAGCGCTTCGACGGCACGGGCTACCCGAACAAGCTCGCGGGCGATCAGATCAGCCTCTATGGCCGCATGGGCGCCATCGTCGATGTGTACGACGCGATTACCTCGGATCGCGTCTATCACAAGGGCAAGCCGCCCACCGAGGCCCTGCGCAAGCTGCTCGAATGGTCGGCCAACCATTTCGAGCCGCGCCTGGTGAAGGCCTTCATCCGCTCGGTCGGCATCTACCCCACCGGCGCACTGGTGCGGCTGGAGAGCAAGCGCCTCGCCGTGGTGCAGGCGCAGCACGGCGACAAACCCATGCAGCCGAAGGTGAAGCTCATCTTCCACACTGCAGGGCACTACCTGCAGCCGGACGACATCGACCTGCGTCGCTCGCAGGATCGCATCGTCGGCTATGAAGACTTCGCCGACTGGAACATCGACCCGCTGCGCTGGCTACCGCAGTAAGCCCGCCGCGGCGACGAGGCCTGGCGACTGACCGTGGGAGCGACGCCGATTTACCGTGGGAGCGACGCGAGTCGCGATCGTGCCTTCCGCCCACGATGCGCGTCGGCGGGAATGCGGACGTCGTCATCGCGACTTGCGTCGCTCCTACAAGGTCTGTCGAAGCCGAAGCGGCGTCCTTTGGGAGCACCATCATCGCGACTTGCGTCGCTCCTACAAGGCCTGTCGAAGCCGAAGCGACTTCCTGTAGGAGCGACGCAAGTCGCGATCGAACCGCTCAATCCGCCGGAATCGCCTCCAGCGCCTCGTGCAGTTCCAGCCAGCGCAGCTCGGCCTCCTCGATGCGCTCGGCGAGCTCCGCCTGGCGCTTGTTGAGCGCCGGCACCTCGCCCGCCTGCGGGCCGGTGTACAAGGCCGGATCGGCAAGCTTCGCGTCGAGCTCGGCCTTCTCCTTGTTCCACGCCGCCAGGCGCTTGTCGATCTGCTCGAGCTCCTTGACCAGCGGCCGGCGCGCGACCAGCCGCGCCTGGCGGTCGGCGGCGGCCTGGGCGCGGTCGGCCTTGCGCGCGGCCTTGTCGGCCGCCTGGTCGGGGCACGCCGCGGCCGCGGCGACTTCGGCGCGGCGGGTTGCGAGCCAGTCGCGGTAGTCGTCGAGGTCGCCGTCGAAGGGCTGGATGCGCCCGCCATCGACGAGCAGGAAGCGGTCGCAGGTGGCGCGCAGCAGCGCGCGGTCGTGCGACACCAGCACCATCGCGCCCTCGTAGTCCTGCAGCGCCATGGTCAGCGCGTGGCGCATCTCGAGGTCGAGGTGGTTGGTGGGCTCGTCGAGCAGCAGCAGGTTGGGGCGCTGCCAGATCAGCAAGGCAAGCGCGAGGCGCGACTTCTCGCCACCCGAGAACGGGCCGCAAGGCGTGGTCGCCGGGGTGGAGGTGCCGCCCACGCCGTCGCCACGGAAGTCGAAGCCGCCTAGATAGTCGCGCAGCTCCTGCTCGCGCGTCTGTGGGTCCAGCCGAACCATGTGCTGCAGCGCGGATTCGTCCGGGCGCAGGGTTTCCAGTTGATGCTGGGCGAAGTAGCCGGTGGCCAGGCCCTTGCCTTCCAGCCGGCGGCCGCTGGCGAGCCGTAGCTCGTGGGCAAGCAGCTTGATCAGCGTCGACTTGCCCGCGCCATTGCGGCCGAGCAGGCCGACACGCTCGCCGGGGCGCAAGGTCAGCGTGATGCGCTCCAGCACCGTCTTGTCGCCGTAGCCCACCGCGCCGTCCTCGATCTGCAGCAGCGGATCGGGTGCCGGCGGCGCATCGCGGAAGGCGAAGCTGAAGGGCGTGTCGACGTGGGCCGCGGCGATGCGCTCCATGCGCTCGAGCGCCTTGATCCGGCTCTGCGCCTGGCGCGCCTTGGTGGCCTTGGCGCGGAAGCGGCGGATGTAGTCTTCCATGTGCGCGATGTCGCGCTGCTGCTTCTCGAACATCGCCTGCTGCTGGATCAGGCGCTCGCCGCGCTGACGCTCGAAGTCGGAATAGCCGCCGGTGTAGAGGTTGAGCTTCTGCTGCTCGATGTGCGCGATGTGGGTGACGCAGGCGTCGAGGAACTCGCGGTCGTGCGAGATCAGCAGCAGCGTGCCGCGGTAGTCGCGCAGCCAGGCCTCGAGCCAGATCACCGCGTCGAGGTCGAGGTGGTTCGTGGGCTCGTCGAGCAGCAGCAGGTCGGATCTGCACATCAGCGCCTGCGCCAGGTTCAGGCGCATGCGCCAGCCGCCGGAGAAGTCCGACACCGGACGCTCGATGTCGGCCTGCAGGAAGCCGAGGCCGTCGAGCAGGGCCGCGGCACGTGCGCGCGCCGAATAGCCACCGATCTCGTGCAGGCGCGCATGCAGCTCGCCAATGTGCGAACCATCGTGCGCCGCTTCTGCCGCCGCCAGCTCGGCCTCGATGCGGCGCAGCTCGGCGTCGCCGTCGAGCACGTAGTCGATCGCCGGCTGCGTCAGCCCGGGCGTCTCCTGCGCGACGTGGGCGATCACCCAGCCCGGCGGCATGTCGAGGTCGCCCTGGTCGGGGTGGAGCTGGTCGCGCAGCATGGCGAACAGGCTGGACTTGCCGCTGCCGTTGGCGCCGGTGAGGCCGACCTTCCAGCCCGGGTGGATCTGCAGCGTGGCGCTCTCGATGAGGACCTTGGCGCCGCGCGCGAGGCGCAAATTGCGAAGACTGATCACGAACGGATACACGGCCACGGGGCCGCGGATTGAAATAAAGGCGTTATTCTACGCGCCAGCCCGAACGATGCCGGAACGCCCGTTCGGGAACCCCGAATCCGGAAACCGCCACGCATGATCCGTCTCCGCGCCCGCACCGCCTCGAACACCCGCCACACCCCCGCGTCCGGCCTGCTTGCTGCCCTGACGGCGGCCCTGCTCGCCACCACGACCCTGCCTGCGCATGCGCAGACGGCGGACGACACCGCCCGCGCCGCCGAGCGCGCCCGCGCCACCGAACTGGAGGCCGAAGGCAAGGCGCTGCGCGCCGAAGCCGAGGCCACCTACGAAGCCACCCTCCCCGGCTGCTACGAGAAGTTCCTCGTCAACCGCTGCATCGATCAGGCAAAGAAGCAGCGCCTGCAGACCATCCAGCGTGCTCGCGAGCTGGAAGCCGAATCGCGCCGCCTCACGCTTGCCGAGCGCCAGCGCGCGGCAGCGGAAGCGCCCGCGCGCAGCACCGCGGCGCCCATCCCCGCCGCGCCCACGCAGCTGCCCGCCACGCCCGCTGCCGCTGCCGGCACCCCGAGCCCGGACGCGCGCATCGCGCCCGCCCCCGAGGCCGCGCGCATCCGTTCCGAGCGCGCAGCTGCCGCTCGTGCCGCCGAAGCCGAGGCCGCACGCAAGCGCGCCCAGGCCGATGCCGAGCGCGCCGCCGAGCGCCGCCAGGCCGAAGCGGCCGCCGCAAGCCGTGCGCAACAGGCTGCCGAGGATCGCGCCCGCTACGAAGAGCGCATGCGCAAATACGAGCAGGAGCAGGCGCAGAAGAAATAGCCCGCGTGGCGCCCCCGCCCGGCCCGCAGTGTTTTGCCCCAAGCCGCTGGCCCGGCGCCGCCGCGGCGCAGTCCCTCAGGCGAGAGCGCCGGGCCGCCGGGCCCATTCGAGCGCGTCCGCGAGGCGGTCGTTGCCCCAGAACAGCTCTTCACCCACCCGGAAGCTCGGCGCGCCGAACAGGCCGAGTTCGGCCGCGCGCTCGGTCTGACAGCGCAGCGCGAGCTTGTTGGCGTCGGCCTGCGCGCGCGCCATGATCTCGGCATCCGACAAGCCGAGCGCGACGAGAATCTCCCTGATCACCGCCGGCTCGGCGATCTCGCGGTCTTCGGCGAAGTTGGCCGTCATCACCGCACGCGCGAAGGGCGCCACCCAGCCATCCTCCACTCCGACCAGGGCCACGCGCGCGGCGAGCAGGCCATTGCGCGGAAAAGCGCTCGGGCGCCGGAAGGGCAAGCCCTCCTTCGCGCACAGACGCTCGAGATCGCGCCACATGTAGCGCCCCTTGGGCGGGTAGATGTTGAACGGCGAGTCGTTCCAGCCCAGCGCCAGAAACACCGGGCCGAGCAGGAAAGGTTTCCACGCAACATCCACACCGGCCGCTTGCGCAGCGCGCTCGATACGCATCACCGACAGATAGGAATACGTGCTGGCGAACTCGAACCAGAACTCGACGACGGGACGGGACATGGCGGCACCTCTTTCCGGTCACTGGGCACACCCACTATAGCCGCCCAGCCGGCCGGACGCCGGCGCAGCCCCCGGAGCGGGTTCAGCCGGTGCGCATGGCGGCGCGGGCGCGGCGGCGGATCGAGACGCCCACCTGATCCGTCCCCTCCAGAATGCCCGGCTTGCTCACGCTCACCGCGGCGCCGTTGAGGGCGAAGTCGTTGATCAGCGTGTCGGCGACATCCTGCGCGAAGGCCTCGAGCAGCAGCCTGCGGTTGAACAGGGCGAGCCGGTGCACCGCGGCCACGACCGCGGCGTAGTCGACCGCGTCACCGAGGTCGTCGCTATCGCAGCAGCGCGAACCGTCGAGCTCGAGCTCGAGATCGATCAGCAGCGGCTGGCGCTGCTGGCGCTCGTACTCGTACACGCCGATCAGCGCATCCACGCGCAAGCCGCGGACGAAGATGCGGTCGTCTCCGACCGTGCGCGACCGCGCGCCGTCCATGGCGCCCTCGGCGATGCGCTCGAGAAACGCAGTCGAACCAGTCTTCATGCAAGGTCTCCCCGGCCATCGCGGCCGAGTTGAAGGTTGTTCGGTGATCGACACGGCCGGGGCGTACCTGCCGCCCCGGCCGCGACCGGTCAACGCGCGACGAAGACGCCGAACTCCTCGCTGGCGTCGAGCAACCAGCTGTACAGGTAGTCGGCGAAGCTGCGCCGGATGATGAGCTCCCACTGTGCCTCGCCGGTGCGGCGGATCACGGCCGTGCTCTTGGCCAAGGTAGTGCTGATCCCCTTGCCGACCGGGAAGGCGCTCGGGTGGAAGTCATAGCCGGCCGACTTCATCAGCACCTGGCGGGCGGCGGGCCCGCTCAGCTCGAGCAGGGTCTGCGCGCCGCTGACGTTGATCACCGCGTAGTGCCCGCTCAGCGCCGCACGCAGGCGCAGCTCGGTTTCGTGGTCCTGCGCTTCGGGGACGACGACGAGCCACTCGTCGGGCGACATCCACTGCACGCTGACGCCGCGCGCGTCGTCGCGCGCCACCGGACCCAGCTTCAGCGGCAGCGGCACACCGAGCGCCGCCTCGACGCCGGCACGGAAGCCCTCGTCAGCAGCCTTGCCGCGCAGGATCAGGTGGCCGAGCAGCGCGCGCTCGCCGATGCACACCCCCGCGCCCTGCGCGGAGGATTGCACCGCCACGCCGACCCGGCTGGCGGCGAGGGGCGACTCGGCCCGGACCGGCGCCGCCGGGTGAGCGTTGAAAGTTGCGAACTCAGACATGATGACGGGCTCCTTGGGGATCGTAGAACACGGGGCTGACCACTTCGGCGGCATGAACCTTGCCGTCCGCCATCGGCAGATAGACGGTCTGGCCGATGCGCTGGCTACCGCCCTTGATGAGCGCGAGCGCGAAGCCATGACCCAGCGTGGGGCTGAAATAGCTGGAGGTGACGTGGCCCACCATCGGCATCGGGATCCTGATCTCCTTCTCGAGCACGATCTGGGCACCTTCCTGCAGCACCAGCTGGGCGTCGAGCGGCTTCAGACCCACGAGCTGCTTGCGGTCCTCACGCTTGGTGTCGGGGCGCGACAAGGCGCGCCGGCCGATCCAGGAGTAAGGCTTCTTGTAGCCCACGGCCCACTGCATGCCGAGGTCTTCCGGCGTGACCGAGCCGTCGGTCTCCTGGCCGATGATGATGAAGCCCTTCTCGGCGCGCAGCACGTGCATGGTCTCGGTGCCGTAGGGCGTGAGGTCGTACTTGGCGCCCTTGTCGAACAGCGCCTTCCACACGTGCATCGCGTAGTTGGCCTGGACGTTGATCTCGTACGACAGCTCGCCGGTGAAGGAGATGCGGAAGATGCGCGCCGGCACGCCGGCGATCTTGGCCTCGCGCCAGTCCATGTAGGCGAAAGCCTCGGCCGACATGTCGATATCGACCAGCTCGGCCAGCAGCTTGCGTGCGTTCGGGCCGGTCACGGTCATCGCCGCCCAGTGATCGGTGGTGGAGTTGAAATACACCTCCAGGTCCGGCCACTCGGTCTGGTGCCACATCTCCATCCAGTCCAGCACGCCCGCGGCGCCGCCGGTGGTGGTGGTCATGTGGAAGTGGTTCGTGGCCAGGCAGGCGGTCACGCCGTCGTCCATCACCATGCCGTCGTCCTTGCACATGAGGCCGTAGCGGCACTTGCCGGGGTCGAGCTTGGTCCAGGCGTTGGTGTACAGGCGGTTGAGGAACTCGCGCGCGTCCTTGCCCTGGACCTCGATCTTGCCCAGCGTCGAGGCGTCGAGGATGCCGACCCCCTCGCGCACCGCGCGACACTCGCGCTGCACGGCCTCGTGCATCGACTCGCTGCCGCGCGGGAAGTACCACGGCCGCATCCACTGCCCCACTTCCTCGAACTTGGCGCCCCGTTCCACGTGCCAGGCATGCAGGGCGGTATAGCGGCGGGGGTCGAAGAACTCGTTGCAGTGGCGGCCCGCGATCGCGCCGAAGGTGATCGGCGTGTAGTTCGGGCGGAACACGGTGGTGCCCACATCCGGAATCGTCTGCTGGGTGACGCGTGCGGCGATCGCCATGCCGTTGATGTTGCCGAGCTTGCCCTGGTCGGTGCCGAAGCCCAGGCCGGTGTAGCGCTTGACGTGCTCGATCGACTCGAAGCCCTCGCGCGTGGCGAGCTCGATGCCCGACGCGGTGACGTCGTTCTGCTGATCGACGAACTGCTTGGGCGCGCGCATCGCCGGCTTGGTGTGCGGCACCTGGTACAGCGCCACCGGCTTGCCCTCGCGCACCGGGGCCACCGTCGGCAGCGTGAAGGCGCTGGCGCTCAGGCCGGTCTCGGCTGCCGCACGCGCGCCCGCCTCGAAGCCGTCGGCGAGCGCATCGTTCAGCGCCCAGCGCCCATTGACGCCACCGGCGGGAATCTGGCCGGGGACGCTGCCGGAGACGAAGCCGAGCAGGTCCTCGCGCCACACCGGACGAGACCCGGTGTGCGCCGCCAGGTGAACGACCGGGCTGTAGCCGCCCGAGCTGGCGATGGTGTCGCAGGCCAGCTCGCTGGTGTTGCCCTTGACGCGGAAGCCGTCGATGTCGATCGCGGCCACGACCGCGGCCGTCACGCGCTTCTTGCCCTGCGCCTCGATGACGGCGCTGCCGGTGATGATGCGGATGTTGCGTGCGCGTGCCGCGGCGACGAGCTCGCCGTCCGGCGCTTCGCGTGCGTCCACGATCGCCACCACCTCGCGCCCGGCATCGTGCCAATCGAGCGCGGCACGGTAGGCGTGGTCGTTGGTGGTGCTCAGAACCAGACGCTGACCGGGCGCGACCGCGTAGCGCCGGATGTAGGTCGACACCGCGCCCGCAACCATGTTGCCCGGCACGTCGTTGCGTGCGTAGACCAGCGGACGCTCATGCGTGCCGGTGGCCAGCACTACGCGGCCGGCGCGCACCTTGTGCATGCGCGCACGCGCCTGGCGGCGCCCATCGGCGAGCGGCGCGACATCGGCCAGGTGCTCGGTGCGGCGCTGGTGCAGGGTGACGAAGTTGTGGTCGTGGTAGCCGTTGGCGGTCGTGCGCGACAGCAGCAGCACGTCAGGCAGCGCACCCAGCTCGGCGACGGCCGCAGCGGCCCATTCGGCGGCCGGCTTGCCGTCGATCTCCTCGCGGCTGTCGAGCAACGAGCCGCCCATTTCTTCCTGCTCGTCGCACAGGATCACGCGCGCACCGCTGCGGGCTGCAGCCAGCGCGGCACCCAGCCCGGCCGGGCCGGCACCGACGACGAGCACGTCGCAGTGGTGGTTCATGTGATCGTAGATGTCCGGGTCGTTCTCGACCGGGCTGCGACCCAGGCCGGCGGCCTTGCGGATGTACTGCTCGTACTTCGGCCAGGCCGAGGCCGGCGACATGAAGGTCTTGTAGTAGAAGCCCGGGGGCATGAACTTGCCGCCGAGCTTGCCGAGGACTCCCATGACGTCGCGGTCGACGTTCGGCCAGCCGTTGGTGCTCTTGGCCACCAGCCCGTCGTACAGGGCCTGCTGGGTGGCGCGCACGTTGGGCACCTGGCCGGCTTCGGTGGCGCCGAGCTGCACGATGGCATTGGGCTCATCGGCACCGGCCGTCACCACGCCGCGCGGGCGGGCGTACTTGAAGCTGCGGTTCAGCACGTCGACACCGTTGGCGAGCAGCGCCGAAGCCAACGTGTCGCCGGCGTAGCCCTGGTAGCTGACGCCGTTGAAGGTGAAGCGCAGCGCGCGCTTGCGGTCGATGCGGCCGCCGGCGCCGAGACGATTGCGTTGGCTCATTTTGCCGCTCCCTGGTTGGAGGCCTGTGCGGAGGCCTGGGCCTTGCGCGACTCGGCGGTCACCGCCGGTTGCTGGCCAGGCTTGTAGGTTTCGAGGATTTCGTAGGTGACGGTGTCGCGCGTGGCGTTGAAGAACTTGCGGCAGCCGGCGGCGTGGAACCACTGTTCGTGGTGCAGGCCGCGCGGGTTCTTGCGGAAGAACAGGTAATCGCCCCAGTCCTCGTCACTGGTGTTCACGGGGTCGATCGGGCGCGCGATGTGCGCCTCGCCCTTGGGCCGGAACTCCTCTTCCTCGCGATACTCTTCGCAGTGCGGGCAGTAGATGTGCAACATGATGTCCTGCTCCTGTCAGTGCGCGACGCCAGCGGCGCCGTGCTCGTCGATCAGCTTTCCGGAGATGAAGCGATCGATGGTGAAGGGGGCGGCGAGCGGATGCGCCTTGCCGTCGGCAAGGGTCGCCGCGAACACGTGGCCCGAGCCCGGCGTGGCCTTGAAGCCACCGGTGCCCCAGCCGCAGTTGAAGAACAGGCCGCCGACCGGCGTGGCCGAGATGATCGGGCAGGCGTCGGGCGTGGTATCGACGATGCCGCCCCACTGCCGGTTCATGCGCACGCGCGAGAAGATCGGGAACAGCTCGATGATGGCCTGCAGGGTGTGCTCGATGGTCGGGTAGCTGCCGCGCTGGCCGTAGCCGTTGTAGCCGTCGATGCCGGCGCCGATGACGAGGTCGCCCTTGTCCGACTGGCTGACGTAACCGTGCACGTGGTTCGACATCACCACGGTGTCGAGGATGGGCTTCATCGGCTCGGACACCAGCGCCTGCAGCGGGTGCGACTCGACCGGCAGCTTGAAGCCGGCCATCTTCGCCAGCACGCCGGAGTTGCCGGCGGCGACGCAGCCCACCGTCTTGGCGCCGATGAAGCCGCGGTTGGTCTCGACGCCGAGCACCTTGCCGCCGCTGATGCGAAAGCCGGTGACCTCGGTCTGTTGCAGCAGGTCGACGCCCAGCGCGTCAGCGCCGCGGGCAAAGCCCCAGGCCACCGCGTCGTGACGGGCGACGCCGGCGCGCGGCTGCCACGAGGCGCCCAGCACCGGGTAGCGGCGGTTGGCCGAGCAGTCCATGTGCGGGACGATCTCCTGGATCTGCTTGACGTCGAGCACTTCGCCGTCGATGCCGTTGAGGCGGTTGGCATTGACGCGGCGGTGGATGTCGCGCATGTCCTGCAGGGTGTGGCCGAGGTTCATGACCCCGCGCTGCGAGAACATCACGTTGTAGTTGAGGTCCTGCGACAGGCCCTCCCACAGCTTCATCGCGTGCTCGTAGAGCCAGGCCGCCTCGTCCCACAGGTAGTTCGAGCGCACGATGGTGGTGTTGCGCGCGGTGTTGCCGCCACCCAGCCAGCCCTTCTCGACCACCGCCACGTTGGTGATGCCGTGCACCTTGGCGAGGTAATAGGCGGTGGCCAGGCCGTGCCCGCCGCCGCCGACGACGATCACGTCGTACTCATGCTTGGGCAGGGGGTTGCGCCACATGCGCTGCCAGTTCTCGTGATAGCTGAGGCCGTGCTTGACGAGCCCGAAGCCGGAATAATGTTGCATGACACTTCTCCTTTTGCTGTCTGGCCGTGCGCTCAGCACTCGACAACATTCACGGCTAGCCCGCCGCGGGATGTTTCCTTGTATTTGTCCTTCATGTCGCGACCAGTGTCGCGCATGGTCTTGATGACCTTGTCGAGCGACACGAAATGCTTGCCGTCGCCGCGCAAGGCCATGCGTGCAGCGTTGATCGCCTTGATCGCGCCCATCGCGTTGCGCTCGATGCACGGCACCTGGACGAGGCCGCCCACGGGGTCGCAGGTAAGGCCGAGGTTGTGCTCCATGCCGATCTCGGCGGCGTTCTCGACCTGCTCCGGCGTACCACCGAGGACCTCGGCGAGCCCCGCGGCCGCCATCGAGCAGGCGACGCCGACCTCGCCCTGGCAGCCGACCTCGGCGCCCGAGATGGAGGCGTTCTGCTTGAACAGGATGCCGACCGCAGCCGCCGTGAGCAGGAAGCGCACCACCCCGTCCTCGTTGGCGCCCGACACGAAGCGGTAGTAATAGTGCAGCACCGCGGGGATGATGCCGGCCGCGCCGTTGGTGGGCGCGGTGACGATGCGCCCGCCGGCGGCGTTCTCTTCGTTGACCGCCAGCGCGTAGAGGTTCACCCAGTCCATCGTGGTGAGCGGGTCGCGCAGCGCGGCCTCGGGGGCGCTCGACAGGCTGCGGTAGAGCTCGGCGGCACGGCGGCGCACCTTCATGCCGCCGGGCAGCACGCCCTCGACCTCGCAGCCGCGCCGCACGCAGGCCTGCATCACCTTCCAGATGTGGAGCAGGCCGTTGCGCGTCTCGGCCTCGCTGCGCCAGGCCTTCTCGTTCTCCATCATCAGACGGCTGATCGACAGCTCGTTGACCCCACACTGCGTCAGCAGCTCGTCGCCGTTGCGGAAGGGGAAGGGCAGCTCGGTGTTGTCCTGCACGATCCGGTCGGCGCCGGCGGCCTCTTCGTTGACGACGAAACCACCGCCGACCGAGTAGTACGCCCGGTTGACCAGCTCCACCCCTTCCTCGTCGAACGCGACCAGACGCATGCCGTTGGGGTGAAACGGCAGGCTCTGGCGACGCAGGAAGACGAGGTCGGTCTTCTCGTTGAAGTCCACCGGGTGCATGCCAAGCAGGCACAGCTTGCGACTCTCGCGGATGCGCGCGAGGCGGCCGTCGATCGCGTCCGGATCGATGAGATCCGGGGCCTCGCCTTCGAGCCCGAGCATGACCGCCTTGTCGCTGCCGTGGCCCTTGCCGGTGGCGCCGAGCGAGCCGTACAGCTCGGCCCGCACGCGGCGCACGCGCCCCAGCACGCCCTCTTCCTGCAAGCGGGTGACGAAGGTCAGCGCGGCGCGCATCGGTCCCACGGTGTGGGAACTCGACGGCCCGATGCCGACCTTGAACATCTCGAATACGCTGATGGCCATCGCCGTTCTCCTCGCGCGCGGCTCAGCGGCTGGCGGGATAGACGGGGAAGCGGGCGCACAGGGCCTTCGCCTTCTCGCGCACCGCGGCGATGACCGATTCGTCGTTGATGTTGTCGAGCACGTCGCAGATCCAGTGCGTCAGTTCCCTGGACTCGGCTTCCATGAAGCCGCGGCTGGTGATCGCCGGCGTGCCGATGCGGATGCCGCTGGTGACGAAGGGCGACTGCGGATCGTTGGGCACGGCGTTCTTGTTCACCGTGATGTGGGCGGCACCGAGTGCGGCGTCGGCCGCCTTGCCGGTGATGCCCTTGGCGACCAGGTCGACCAGGAAGAGGTGGTCGTCGGTGCCGCCGGAGACGATCTTGTAGCCGCGCGCGATGAACTCGCCCGCCATGACGCGCGCGTTCTTCAGCACCTGCTCCTGGTAGGCCTTGAACTCGGGCTGCAGCGCTTCCTTCAGCGCGACCGCCTTGGCGGCGATGACGTGCATCAGCGGGCCGCCCTGGATGCCGGGAAAGACGATCGAGTTGAGCTTCTTTTCCAGATCCGGGTTGGAACGCGCCAGGATCAGGCCGCCACGCGGGCCGCGCAGGGTCTTGTGGGTGGTGGTGGTGACGACGTCGGCAAAGGGCACCGGGTTGGGGTAGAGGCCGGCGGCGACCAGGCCGGCGACGTGCGCCATGTCCACGAAGAGGAAGGCACCGACGGCGTCGGCGATGTCACGGAAGCGCTTCCAGTCGATGATGCGGGAATAGGCGGAGAAACCGGCGACGATCATCTTCGGCTTGTGCTCGCGCGCCAGCGCCTCGACCTGGTCGTAGTCGATCTCGCCGCCAGCCTCGTCCAGACCGTACTGCACGGCCTTGTAGATCTTGCCGGAGAAGTTGACCTTGGCGCCGTGGGTCAGGTGGCCGCCGTGGGCCAGGCTCATGCCGAGCACGGTGTCGTGCGGCTCGAGCAGCGCCATGTACACCGCGGCGTTGGCCTGCGAACCCGAGTGCGGCTGCACGTTGGCGTAGTCGGCGCCGAACAGCTGCTTGGCGCGGTCGATCGCGAGCTGCTCGACCACATCGACGTGCTCGCAGCCACCGTAGTAGCGCTTGCCGGGGTAGCCCTCGGCATACTTGTTGGTGAGCACGCTGCCCTGCGCCTCGAGCACACGCGGGCTGGTGTAGTTCTCGGATGCGATCAGTTCGATGTGCGATTCCTGGCGCTCGAACTCCGCGTCCATCGCGGCCTTGAGCTCGTCGTCGAAACCGGCGATGCGGTCGGTCATGGCAAACATGTCGGGCTGTCTCCTTTTTTGGTATGGACTTCCGCTCGGGGGCGGCAGGCGCGTCCCACCGCGACCTGTTGGACGCAGATCTTAGGAAGTTCGCCCCACGATCTTTTGTCTGTATCCGTCACGAGTTTGTCCGTGATGGACGCTACAGGGGCGACTATTCCAGACGCGACATCCGGTGTCGGTTTTGCCTCGCAAGCCAAATATAAATAATGTAAATACGACCATTACAGTCATGAACAAGATTGCACAACTCCCCAAAACGGCATTTACAGCGCCCCACTAGTCTCCGCGTGGACCGTCAGAGGTCGCGATAAAAAGGAGACAAGCATGAGCAGCAAAACGATAAAGCGGCCGACGCTCGGCCTCGCCCTGCTACCCATCGTCCTCACCCTGGGCGTGCTGGGCATCCAGCTCTTCTATTTCAAGGACTTCACGCCGCACATCCCGCTCGCCTTCGGCATCGCGATCACGGCCGCGCTGGGCAAGCTGCAAGGCCACCGCTGGCACGACATGGAGACCGGCGCGCTGCACGTGGTCAACATCGGCCTGCAGTCGATCGCCATCCTGATGGTGGTGGGCATGATCATCGGCACCTGGATCGCCAGCGGCACCGTGCCGTACATGATCCACGCCGGCCTGCAGCTGCTGACCCCGGCCTGGTTCCTGGCCGCCGGCATGCTGCTGTGCGCGCTGGTGTCAGTGTCGCTCGGCACCTCCTGGGGCACCACCGGCACCGTCGGCCTGGCGCTGATGGGCATCGGCGCCGGCTTCGACATCCCGATGTACTGGACCGCCGGCGCGGTCGTGTCGGGTGCCTTCTTCGGCGACAAGGTCTCGCCGCTGTCCGACACCACCAACCTGGCCCCTGCGGTGACCGGCACCAACCTGTTCGACCACATCCGCAACATGATGCCGACGACGGTGCCGGCCATGCTGATCGCGTTCGTGATCTATCTGGTCGCCGGCTACAGCCTGATCGACGGGCGCCCGGCGGACTTCGCCAAGATCGCCGCCATCACCGCGGGCATCGAGAGCCAGTTCACCCTGAGCTGGGTCGTGCTGCTGCCGGCGGTGCTGGTGCTGGCGCTCGCACTCAACAAGATGCCCGCCATTCCCTCGCTGTTCGCAGGCGCCGTGGCCGGTGGCGTGGTGGCGATCTTCGTCCAGGGCGTGGGCCTGCACGACATGTTCACCTTCATGCACAGCGGCTTCAAGATCGACTCCGGCATCACCGAGATCGACAAGCTGCTCAACCGTGGCGGCATCGAGTCCATGACCTGGGTGATCACCCTGGTGCTGATCGCGCTCGGCTTCGGCGGTCTGCTCGAGCACACGCGCTGCCTTGAGGTCATCGTGGAGGCCATGCTCAAGCGCACGCGCAGCTTCGCCTCGATGCAGGCGGCGGCCACCGGCACCGCCATCGCCACCAACCTGGTGGCCGGCGATCCCTACCTTTCGATCGCGCTGCCGGGCCGCATGTTCGCGCCGACTTACCGCGGCAAGGGCTACTCGACCCTGAACCTGTCGCGCGCGGTGGAAGAAGGCGGCACCCTGATCTCGCCGCTGGTGCCGTGGAACGCGGGTGGCGCCATCGTCATCACCGCGCTGGGGCTGGGCGTGTCCGAGGGCAACTTCGAGAACCTGCTCTACATCCCGCTCTCCTTCGCGTGCTGGATGTCTCCGGTGATCGGCATCGTTTATGCTTACCTGGGTTGGTTCTCTCCCAAGGCGAGCGCGGCCGAGCGGCAACGCTGGCAGGACCTGGGCGAGGCGGTCCAGACCATCGAACCCTCTTCCGACGCCAAGCTCAAGGCGAGCTACGCGTCCAGTTGATCCGCCGTTTCGCGGCCGGGGGCATTGCGCCCGCGGCCGCGGGGCCGCGGTCCGAAGCACAAGGCGCGGCATGAGTAACGGCGACAAACCCAGGCTCCACCCCTTGAACAGCCCATCCGGCCAGCGGGGTTTCAACAGCCGCCTGCGCCACAGTAACCAGGCCTATCTGCGCGGCCGCGAGCGCGACAGCGAGCACCCGCCGATCAGCCGACACATCGCCTTCGTGCTGCTCGAGCACTTCTCGATGATGGCGTTCACCGGCGCGGTGGACGCCATCGTCACCGCCAACCTGCTGAGCCGCACGCCGCTGTACCGCTTCCAGTCCATCGGTCTGGAAGGCGGCTCGGTGCTCAGCGATCTCGGCATCAGCATCGCGGTCGATGGCGAACTCAAGACCCTCGACGCCACCGGGCTCGACATGCTGATCGTGTGCGGCGGCTACCGCTCCAACCTGAATCCCCCCCGCAGCACCCTCGAACGCCTGCGCGCCATTGCCCACAAGGGCACGACGATGGGCGCGCTGTGGAACGGCAGCTCCGTTCTGGCGCTCGCCGGCCTGCTCGATGGCTACGCCTGCACCGTGCACCCCGACAGCCGCGCGAGTCTCGAAGAGCGCTTTCCGCGCGTCAAGCTGCTGCCGATTCCCTTCGTCATCGACCGCGACCGCATCTCCTCGGCTGGCGCCAACAGCGCGCTCGGCATGATGCTCGCGGTGATCCGCCACCAGCATGGCGACGACGTCGTGCGCGGCATCGAGGAGATCCTCGCCTGCGACCGCGGCCCCGACGACATCCCCGACCGGCCGATGCCGGTGCTCGAAGGCAGCGCCGCGCTGCCCGATGCCCTGCGCGCGATCCTCAAGCTCATGGAGAGCAACATCGAGGAGCCGCTGTCGATCGACGACCTGGCGCACTACGCCCAGGTGTCGCGGCGCCAGATCGACCGCCTCTTTCACCGCTACATGAAGACCACGCCCTCGCGCTATTACCTCGAGCTGCGCATCACCCGCGCGCGTCGCCTGCTGCTGCAGACCAGCGCGCCCATCACCAGCATCGCCATCGCCTGCGGCTTCACCGGCGCCCCGCACTTCAGCCGCTGCTACCGCGACTTCTTCGGCGTGTCGCCCTCCCAGGCGCGCGCAGCACAGCGCCTGTAAGCCCTCGCTGCGGCGCGCATCACGCCGGCCGCATGGACGCAGCGTAGTCGCGCGCGGCGGTCAGATCGGCCTCGAAACGGCGCTCGAACGCCTCGAGCAGCCTACGGCAAGCGGGCAGGTCGTCGTCTGCGGCCATCCTCTCGAGCGCGCGCAGCCTGCGCCCGCACTCATCCAGGCCGAGCAGCTCGCAGCTGCCGGCAAGCTTGTGCGCGAGCGCCTCGGCCTCGTACAGATCCTCGCGTTGCAGCGCCTCGCTCAGTTGCGCCGTACAGCTTTCGGCCTGCGCCGCCAGCTGCGCCAGCAAGCCCAGCAGGCGCTGAGCGCCGAACACCGCGGCGTGCGTCGACAGCAGGCGCGGATCCAGGCCGCGGCCCTGCGTCGGGCTGGGCGCAGGCGCTGCGTCCGGCCGCGAATGCAGCACGGCATGCAAGGTCTCGCGCAGCTTGTCGAGCCGGATCGGCTTGGCGACCACTGCGTCCATGCCGCTGTCCAGGTAGTGGCGGATGTCCTCCGGCGCCACGCTCGCGGTCAGCGCCACGATCGGCGTGTTCACATTCAGGTTGTCGGTTTCGGCGCGAATGCGACGGCTGAGCTCGGCGCCGCTCATGCCGGGCAGGTGCATGTCCATGAGGATGGCGTCGAAGCCTTGCTGGCGGCACATCTCCATCGCCTGCACGGCATCCTCGGCGCTGAACACCAGGTGACCCGCGTTCTCCAGCAGCCCCACCAGCACCTGGCGGTTGATCGCGACGTCCTCCACCAGCAGCAGGCTCAGGCTGGGCCAGTCGGCCACTACCGCCTCCGCGGCAGCCTCCGCGACCACGACGCCGGCCGGTTCACCGCCCGCCGTGCGTCCGGCCGGCGCGCGCTGCAAGGGCACGTCGAACCAGAATCGGCTGCCCGCGCCCGCGGCGCTCGACACCTCGAGCGTACCGCCCATGCCTTCGACCAGCTTGCGGCAGATCGCCAGCCCCAGCCCGGTCCCGCCGAAGCGGCGCGTGATGCTCTCGTCGGCCTGGGTGAAGCGCTCGAAGATGCGCTCGATCTGCGCCGCCTCGATGCCGATGCCCTGATCCTCGACCTCGAAACGCAACCGCCCGGGCGCGCCCGGCGCCGGCTGCACGCGCAGACTGATCTGCCCGGCTGCGGTGAACTTGATCGCATTCGACAGCAGGTTGGCGATCACCTGCTGCAAGCCGCCGACGTTGCCGCACCAGTCATCGGGCACTGCATCGTCCACCTCGCCGACCAGCACCAGCCCCTTCTGCCGCGCGCCGGCATCGACCAGCCGCAGCTGGCCGTCGACCAGCGCTCGCAACGAGAACGCCACCGACTCGGGCAGATAGGCGCCCTCCTCCAGGCGCGCGTAATCGAGCACGTGGTTCAGGGTGCCGAGCAAGGACTCGCCGGCTTGATGCAGCACCTCCAGCTCGGCGGCGACCGGCTCGGGCAGCGGGCGCTGACGCAGGAGCTGGATCATGCCGAGCATGCCGTTCATCGGCGTGCGGATCTCGTGGCTCATGGTGGCGAGGAACTGCGACTTGGCGCGGTTGGCCGCCTCGGCCGCCTCCTTGGCCGCGCGCAGGCTGCGGGTGCGCTTTTCCACCCGGTCCTTGAGCTGGTCGCGACTCGAGGCGAGCTGTTCGTGGGCGCGCTGGCGGCGGCCGATCTCCTGGCCAATCGCCAGCCGCATGTCGTTGAGCGCGGCGACCACCGCGTCGAGCTCGTCCGGCGTCTTTGCGGGCGCGCGCGCCAGCGTCAGCGGCGCATCGAGCTGACCCTCGCCGAGCTGGCGGGCGTAGCGCGCCATGCTCTCGAGGTGGCGGGTCACCAGCCACTGGAAGATCACCACGAGCACGCCGGCGATCATCAACAGGGTCAGGGTCTGGCTGAGAAAGATGGTGACCCCGCTCCATGCGAGGCGCCCGAGCACCGCATCGAGGTCGATCTGCACCACCAGCCGGCCGAGCGCGCGCATGCCCTCGGGCGCGGCGTGGCTGAGGACGAAGACGTGCTCGCGCGTCGACACCCGCGCACCGCGGTCGGGCAGGCGCATCTCGGTCACGCCGCCCGCCTCCGTCCGCTCCAGGCGCAGGCCGCTCACATCGGGAAAGTACAGGATGCCCTGCATCTGCAGGCGCAGCTGCTCGTCGTCCACGTCCCACAGGCTGCGCGCCAGGCTCGCCAGGTAGCCGCTGCGGATGAGCTCGAGGCGCTGCTCGATCAGGTGCATCTCGCGCCGGTATTCGATACCCAGCTGCAGCGCGGTCGACAGCAGGGCAAAGCCCAGGCTGCAGACCAGCACGTACATCGTCAGCCGGTGGGCGAGCGGGTGTTCCTGGCGGTAACCCGGCAACCGGCGCAGGGCGCGCTCAATCCAGCTTTTCATCGCCCGCGTCCGCCTCCGGGGGTTCGGCCAGATAACGCTCGGCATGCGCCTGCAGCGCGCGCGCGATGCTGCCGTCCGCATGCAGCGCGCTCAGGCGCAGGTCGATCTCGGGCAGCAGCGCCTCGAGCTCGGAGCCCTTGCGCACGGCCACGTGGTAATACTCGGTGACGAGCGGCTGCGGCAAGGCTTCCACCACGTCGTCGTAGCCGAGCTGGCGGCGCTGCAGGCGGCCGCTTTCACGCCCGATGGGCATGAAGTCGATCCGCCCGAGCACGAGCTTGCGCATGTTCTGGCGGCCGGTGGACACGCGCTCGACCCGCAGCGCGGTCTCGGCGAAGCGGTCGAAGCGTTCGCCGAAGCTGTCGCCCAGCAGCAGGCCGACGCTGCGCCCGCGCAGATCTTCCCAGTCGTCGAACACGAAGCGGCGGTCGCGGCGCACGAACAGCACGATCGGATCGACGACGAGGTGATGCGCAGAAAAGGCGAACTGTCGCTCGCGCTCGCGGTTGCGGTACGCGGCGACGACGATGTCGGCACGGCCCTCGCGCACTTCCTGCAGGCAGCGCTTCCAGTTGCCGAAGGCTTCGAGACGCACGGTCAGTCCGAGCTCGGCGAACAGCTCGCGCACCAGGGTCGGCGCCAGCCCGCGCAGCTCGCCGCCCGCAACCCAGGACACCGGCGGATAGGCGGGGTGGCCGCAGGCGATCAGATCACGCGCATGAGCCTGCAGCGCACAGCCGGCGAGCAGGAGCAGCGCCAGCAGGCGCTTCATGCGCGCGCGCGCACGGCGGGACTGAAGCGGTAGCCTGCCCCGTGCACGGTGAGGATGATCCGGGGGTTGGCCGCATCGTCGCCCAGCTTGCGCCGCAGGCGGCCGACCAGCACATCGACGGTGCGATCGCTCGGCACCCATTCGCGGTTGCGGATCTGGTCCATCAGCGCGTCGCGGCTCATGGTCTGCCCCGGGTGGGCGAGGAAGGCGCGCAGCAACTGGAACTCGCCTTCGGTGAGCGCGGTCAGCGTGCCGTCGGCGTGGCCAAGCTGGCGACCATCCTCGTGCAGCACCCAGCCCTCGTAGACGGGCAGCACGGCGCATTCAGCCACCGGGGCCAGGGCCGTGGCATGGCGTACGCGGCGGATGAGGTTCTTGGCGCGCGCCAGAATCTCGCGCGGATTGAAGGGCTTGGTGACGTATTCGTCGGCGCCGCATTCGAGGCCGACGATGCGTTCGACCTCGTCCTGCCGCCCCGACACCAGGATGATGCCGACGTCCGAGCGCACCCGCAGCTCGCGCGTCAGCGTCAGGCCGTCCTTGCGCGGCAGGCGGATGTCGAGCAGGACGAGATCGACCATCTCGCCGGCCAGCTGCGCCTCTGCGTCCTCGGCCGTCCCGGCTTCGCGCACGTCGTAGCCCTCGGCGGCAAAGTAGTCGACCAGACACGCACGGGTGACGTCGTCGTCATCGACCACGAGCACTTTCGCGTCATCGGGCATAGGCGTTCAATCACTCACGAAGATCAAGGTCATCAGCCGCGCGCTTCGGCCCCGGGCGCTCCGGGCATCGCGCGCGGCGGCGGCGAAGCTACCAGCCCCGTCATCCGGAAGCTTACTCGATAGGGACGCAAATTTGCCCCATCAAACAGGACGACCCGGCAGACGCATGATGCGCCTGCCGGGTCGGTCATCGGGCCGAGAGCCGAGACCCCGGGCGCCGCCGACGGCACGCAGACCGCCGGCTCGCGCCCCTCCTCGCTCAGCTTGTGCCTGAAGTCAGGGGCACCTGTTCGCCGTTGGTCACGGCGAGCAGCTCGCCCCGGTCATCGACCTTCAATTCGACGTTCGGGTCCGGGTCGTTCACGATCTTCTCGAGTTGGCGTGTCGCGCTGTCGCGCTTGAGCAGCCGCCTGATCGTGTTGATGATCATCAGCAGGATCACGATCGAGAATGGCGCACCACCGATGATGGTGCCGGTCTGCACCGTGTCGACCACGGCCGTGCCGCCCAGGGTCAGCAACACGATGGTCACCGATGCGATGCTGAACACGAGCACGACGCGGAAGCGTGCGCCCGAGGGCTTCGGCGCCGACACGAAATCGGCGAGCGCGTACGTGCCCGCATCCAGCGAGGTGACGTAGTAGGTCGCAACCAGCACGGTCGCCACGACCATCAGCACGCTGCCGACGATGGGCATGGCATCGAGCATCGCGAACAGCCCGCTGGAGACGTCCTTGCCGACTGCGGCCGACACTCCGCGCGCGGTCAGATCATCGTAGAAGATCGCCGCCGAGCCGATCACGGCGACCCACACCATGACGATCAGCGAAGGGATGACGGTGACGCCGATGACGAACTCACGCAGCGTGCGACCGCGCGAGATGCGGGCGATGAAGCCGGCCACGAAGGGCGAGAAGGCGATCACCCAGCACCAGATGAACACGGTCCACCAGCCGTTCCAGCTGTCCTTCCACGACCCCAGCGCCTTGGCCGTGCTGGGCGCATCGGTCCAGAAGCTCATGGCGACGAAGTTCATCACGTAGGCGCCGAAGCTCTCGGTCATGTTGGACAGGATGAAGACCGTCGGACCGAACACGAACACGGCCACCACGAGCACGATGCTCAGGATCGAGTTGGTCTCGCTGAGCAGGCGCATGCCCTTGTTGATGCCGAAGAAGGCCGAGATCGCGGCGACGGTGCCAAAGCCGATGATGACGAACAGCCACAGTGCAGGCCCCGACGTGAGCCCCGTGAAGGAGGTGAGCCCGGAGGAGAACTGCATGGCGGCGAAGCCGAAGGAGGTGGACAGGCCGAGGATGGTGGCCATGATGGCGAGCAGCTCGATGACCACACCGGCACCCCCGCGCGCCCACTTGGGCAGCAGATCGACGGTGGCTTCGCGGAAGGTGAGGGTCTTGCCGAGGTTGTGGTGCGAATACGCCAGACACACCGCCACGACGCAGTACATGGCCCAGGCCGTGAATCCCCAGTGGAAGTAGGACCACACGAGGCCGTTGCCGGCAACGTTGGTACCCAGCGTCTGCACGACAGGGCTCTCGTCGCGCAGCATGATCGGCTCGGCGACCGACCAGAAGATCAGGCCGATGCCCTGGCCGCAGGCGAACAACATCGAGTACCAGGCGAAGTTGCTGTATTCGGGCTTCGCGTTGGGACCGCCCAGGCGGACACGGCTCCCGACCTTGCTGAAGATGAGCCAGGCGCACACGGCGACGGCAAAAAGCGAATACACCACGAACAGCCAGGTGAATCCGCCGGTGACGAAGGTCCGCAACCCGGAGATGACCGAGGCCACGCCGTCCGGATTCATCAGCACGGTCGCGATGAGCACCATGATGGCCAGCGGGGGAAGGAACTGGATGAGAAATCGGCTCACGTCCGGCAGATCCCGCCCGGTAAAGCGTGGAATCGTCACCGGCTCGAATGACGTTTCGTCACTCGACGGCCGCTTGTGGTCGTTTTTACTGGTCGTCACTTTCGTCTTCCTCTCGATTATCTTGTTTTCGGCATCACGCACATCGGCACACCGCCGGCGCCCCCGCGACCCGTCTGCGCCCCTTGCGGGGTCCTGGGGTCATGGCGAACACCTGCTCCTCCTTTGAGCAACTGCTACGGCGTCTGGTGGGTTTCCTGGCATTCATTAACCTGCCTTATTTGCGGATAACCAGAAGCCGTCAGACGCAGTATGGAAACCTCGGGCGGTGAGGAATGTCCTGATATCGCCAGATCTTTTCGCGTTATCGACACCGCGCCACGCTGGCGGCAGACACGTAAAAAGCCCCGTCTTCGCCGGCACGCGGCGCTGACGGGGCCATCCAGTTCAACGCATCGACAAGGCCGCGATGGGGAGCTGCAGGCTCACGGCGGCGGATGCGTCACGGTCACATGCTCAAGCCCTGCGGGCGCGGCTCGACGTCGGACGACGCGTGGCGAGCGAGACGACGACGTAGCAGCACGAGGACACGAGGCAGCCGATCAGCGGACCTTCGACCCAACCGAGGTCGGTGAGCGTGAGCAGCCCCGCGCTCGTGAAGAACCCGGTGAGCATCGCCGTGAGCGCACCCGCCACGTTGCCTTGCCAGAAGGTGGAGATGAACACCGGCCCGATCATCGCCGCCAGCAAGGTGCCCGAACCGAGAATGCCCAGCCAGGACAGCATGAAGGGCGGGGCGTACATCATCATCAGCAGACCGAGCAGGCCGAGCACCACCACCGCGAGGCGGTTGATCGCCAGCGCGCCAGGCGAATCGTGCTGCGCATGCCTGTTCAGCGCCAGGCGCAGATCGTGCGAGGTCGCCGAGGCCACGGTGTGCAACATCGAGTTCGCGGTCGACTTCATCGCGAAGATGATGAACAGCGTGATCAGTCCCTGCACAGCGGGATGCATGAAGGTCTGCAGATACATCGGCATGGCCTGGTCGGCATCGGCCAGCGCCGGGCCGTAGGCGCGCATGTACAGGCCGACGATCGGGATCAGGCTCAGCAGGCCGCCCATCACCGCCACATACACGCCCACGTGGTGCATCCTCACGTCCGCCCGGAAGGCGAGAAAGCGCACCGCCATGTAGGGCAGGACGGCCGCGAACAGGAAGGCATAGGGCAGCACGTAGAACACCGACGCCTTGCTCTCGCCATAGGGCGCGGCGGTCTCGGGGTTGAGCAGGGACGGGTTGATGGCATCGAGCCGGGCAGCCCACTCGCCGATGTCGACGCTGAAGAACATCTGCCCGGTGATGACCACCGCAGCCACGACCATGCCGCACACCATGACGGTGTCGGTCCAGGCCACGGCCGCCAGACCGCCCCACATTGTGTAGATGATGATGATCGAGATCATCAACCAGGCGCTGGTGGTCATGTCGATGTCGAGCCACGACGCCCCCAGCATGCCCACCGCCTTGATCTGGCTGACCAGGAAGACCATCAGCAGCACGATGGTGATGAAGGCCGCCACGCCCTGCAGCAGGCGCCCACCGTCTCCGCCGCCGTGGATCTGGGCGATGTACTCGGGGATCGTGTTGCTGCCCATCTTCAATGCGCGCTTGCGCATCGAGTTGGCGAAGAACAGCACCGCGATCATCATCGCCGGCGCGAAGAAGAAGTTGCCCAGCACTTCGATCGCGCCGTACTCGTAGGTCACCCCGGGCGAGCCCATGAAGCCCCAGCCGCTGAAGCCGGTCGCCACGATCGTGCTGGCGCCGACGAAGGGCCCGAGCGTGCGCCCGGCGAGCAGGAAGCCACCCTCATCGCTGTCGCTGACCCTGCGCGCGGACAGTGCTCCGATACCGATCATCACGGCGAAGGTGACGATCATCAGACCCCAGTTGAGCAGGGTGTAGTCCATGGCTCACCTCCGGCCCTGACGGCGCAGGTGGGACGAACGCACCCACGCCGTGCCGAACGCGATGGCCAGCATCACGCCGTTGAGTAAAACGAATAAATCGAGTACCCATGAATTCATGTCTGTCTCCTCATTTTTTGGGTTCGACGGAGGTTGATCCTCCTGCCGACCTGCCTGATGCCCGCCGCCACCTGGGGGAGAGTGTGGCGACGGGCCCGGCGCAATGGCTCCCGTCATCGGGAGCGAACCTCGCTCATTCGAGATCGTGTGGTTTGATCGTGGTGTTTGCCCTCCTAAGGCGATGCACGGCGCAGCTGCAATGCGGCGCCGCTGCAGTTCAATCGCTGGGGTCGCCGGCCCGTTTCCGGACCGGCGGCGTGCGGCTCAGTCGAAAGCGGTCGCCAGCTCGTGGCTGATGCCCTCGACGCAAACCTTCAGCAAGGTTTCGCCGTGTTCGGCCGAAGCGCGCTTCGCCGACGACAGACAGCCCGAAGCAGGCGTCCATTCGGGCTTGATCGGGAAGAAGTCGTAGGGCGGAAACTGCGCGGGCGCGTGGTCGCACACCTTTTCCATGTCGACCAGGTGAGGGTGCAGGTGCAGCATCAGCGAGGTCTCGAGCACGCCGCCGTGCTCGACCGCCCAGCCAGGGAAGTCGCCCTGGTAGATCGCGTCGATCGCATCCTGGGTGACGAAATCCCAGTAGGACAGAACCACCGTGGAGAAGTCCTTGATGCCGTCCCAGCGCAGCTCGCGCTGCGCGAGATCGACGCCTTCGACGATGAAGGCGGAGTTCTCGTAGTGGCCATTGACGAGCACGGTCTTGCGCACCCCGTGGCGTGCGAGCTCCTTGAGGACATCCTTGATCGTCGAGGTCACGGTCTGCCCATCCAGGCTCGTCGTGCCCGGCATGTGGTTGCCGCCGCCGCTCTTTTGCTGCGACTTGTAGCCATAGGCGATGGGCGGCGCGACCAGCGCGTCGATGCGCTGCGCGACACGCTCGGAGATGGCCGTGGGCAACAGCACGTCCGGGTTCATGGACATGTGGGGGCCGTGCTGCTCGAGCGCGCCGACCGGGATGAGCACCGGCGTGCGCCCATCGCGGACCTTGGCGTCGTAATCGGGCCAGGTCAGCTCGGAAATGTGCACACTTTTCATCTTTTCGTCTCCTCTTTCGATAATGGGCGGAGCCTGTCCGGGCCGCCGCACGGCACCGACTTCACCCTCCGTGCCGGCGATGCACGAGACAAACCGCCACCGGAGCAAGGCCTGACCGGACCTCGTGCCGATGGCGGGGTGTGCGGCTCGCGCTCAGCGCTTGATGATGTTGTGGGCGGGACCGTACGGGAAGCCGGTGATGTTCTCGGCGCCGTTCTCGGTCACGACCAGGATGTCGTGCTCGCGGTAGCCGCCGGCGCCCGGCATGCCTTCGGGCAGCATGATCATCGGCTCGATCGACACCACCATGCCCGGCTCGAGGACGGTCTCGATGTCTTCACGGAACTCGAGGCCGGCTTCGCGACCGTAGTAGTGCGACAGCACGCCGAAGGAGTGGCCGTAGCCGAAGGTGCGGTACTGCAGCAGGTCGTGCTCGGCGAAGATCTCGTTGAGCTGGGCGGCGACGTCGCAGCAGCGGATGCCCGGCTTCACCAGCGCCAGACCGGCTTCGTGCACCTTGACGTTGACTTCCCACAGCTTGAGCGAGGCGTCGTCGCAGTGGTCGTAGAACATGGTGCGCTCGAGCGCGGTGTAGTAACCCGAGATCATCGAGAAGCAGTTCAGCGACAGGATGTCGCCCTTCTGCACCTTGCGCGTGGTCACCGGGTTGTGCGCGCCGTCGGTGTTGATGCCCGACTGGAACCAGGTCCAGGTGTCCATCAGCTCCGAATCCGGGAAGCGCTTGGCGATCTCGCGGATCATCGCCTGGGTCGAGGCCAGCGCCACTTCGTGCTCGGGCACGCCTTCATGCACGGCCGCGGCCAGCGCCGCGCCACCGACGTCGCACACCTGGGCGCCGTGCTTGATGAGGGCGATCTCCTCGGCCGACTTGATCATGCGCATGCGCATGGTGCCGGCGCCGACATCGACGATCTGCGCGTTGGGCAGGAAGGCCTTGAGTTTTTCCAGGCGCTCGACCGGGATGTGGTCGAACTCGACGCCGACGCGGCCCTTGTTGGGGATCTCCTGCTGGATCGCGCGGAAGTAGTTGTCACGGCGCCAGTCGGTGTAGACCACGTTGTAGTCGCCGAAGGTGCGGCGCCACGGCTGGCCGCCGTCGATGTTTGCGCTGATCGACACGACCTTGTCCTGGGTCACGACCAGGGCGTAGGGGCGCCCGAACGAGCAGTACAGGAAGTCGCTGTAGTAGTTGATGTTGTGCATCGAGGTGAACAGCACGGCGTCGATGTTGTTGGCGGCCATGTAGGCGCGCAGCTTCGACTGACGGTTGATGTACTCCTGGTCGGAGAAGGTGTGCTTCACCTTCTCGCCGTTCTCGATGCGCAGCAGGTCCTTCATCTCGGTCATCGACTTGATGTCATTGGCCATGTTCGTCATCTCCTCTCACTTCTTTGGTATCGGGTCGGTGTCGTCACGCCTGCCGTCAGGGCTGGGATCGCCTTGCGACAACGTGGGCCCATGCTAGTGAAGGCCCTTGTCGCGCAATTTCCGCTTGCCGACGCGCAGTTTCGTGAAAACGACTTTGCGACCAAAGGGGGCGAGACGACGCTGACCATGCAGACGAACTGGTGCGCAGCCGCCACGGCTGGCAGGAAGAAAGAGGCAAACCCGGCGCGCGGACCGGCGCCGGAACTCAGCGTGGCGGCGCGGAAACGTCGGGCCGCGCGCCGCTGTCGGGCGGCGGAAGCACGGCGGGCGCCCTGCCGCTGGCGGTCACGTTGGAGAGTCTGTCGCCGCCCGCGGCATGACGGCGGCGGTCGGCGCTCGGCGAGATGCCGAAGCAGGCGTGATAGCGATGGGAGAAGTGGGCGAAGGACACGAAGCCGCAGGCCATGACGACGTCCGCGATCGGGCGGTTGGTGCGGGTCAGCAGCTGGCGGGCGCGGTCGAGGCGCAGCTGCAGGTAGTACTGCCGCGGCGTGCAGTTGAGCGCTTCGCGGAACAGACGCTCGAGCTGACGGGCGGAGAACTGCATGTGAGTCGCGATCTCTTCCATCGTGAGCAACTCCTCGATGTTGCACTCCATCAGCTTGATCGCCTCGACGAGCTTGGGGTGCGAGGTCGCCGCGACATCGCGCAGTGCCGTCCTCTGGCGCTCTTCGGGTCCGCGGCACTCGTAGATCATGAGTTCGGCGACCGCGGACGCGATCTTGTGCCCGCCCCCGCCCAGCCCGATCAGATGGATCATCATCTCCACCGGCGCAATGCCACCGCTGCACGAACAGCGATCGCGATCGACCTCGTACAGTTTGGACGACACCACCAGACGCGGGAAACGGTCGAGCAGCGCGTCCATGTCTTCCCAGTGGATGGTGCTGCGATAACCGTCGAGCAGCCCGGCGCAGGCGAGAAAATAGCTTCCGGTGTCGACGCCGCCGAGCGCCACGCCGCGCCCGGCCTGAGCACGCAGCCAGCGCAGGATCGGCTCGATGCCGGCCGTGGGGAGCGGATTGGGGCCGATGACGAATACCGCATCGAGCGCCATGGCGTCCGCGGCCGCACAGTCGGGCATGACGCAGATGCCCGCGCTCGAGCGCACCGGCGCGCCATCGAGCGTGAGC
Organism: Thauera sp. UBA6194; assembly: GCA_002422685.1. GTDB lineage: Bacteria > Pseudomonadota > Gammaproteobacteria > Burkholderiales > Rhodocyclaceae > Thauera. The sequence goes on from DITC01000054.1 coordinate 166,403, forward strand.
GTGACGCACTGGTAAAGCGTGCGCCTCGCCACCACGTTCGCGAGGCGCAAAGGATCGACGGCGGCACCGAAACCGACCAGCGTAAAACCGGGCACCAGCAGGAAGCCGAAACGAATCGGCTCGTCGCCGCCCCGCCCCGACCAGTAATTGACATTACGGTCAGCGGCCGAAGCACCACTTTTCAACTGCGTCTCCTCGCGTCCCTTCAACGCCTCCGTCGGTCCCGGGCGGGCGCGCGGAGGTCTTTTATGGGCGTTTTTTCTTTTTTTATTTTAGGCGAGAACGACCGTGCGCGCTCCATACAGGGAAACCCTGAGTTCAACGCGGCGGCTTACGGCACGCGGGTCGGTGGGACGCACCCGTCACGCAGACACGAGCGGCCCTTCGGCGGTCATGCTTGATGCATCACAAAAACCCGAGCAGACGCGGCAAGAACAAGGAAAGCTCCGGCACGAAGGTGGTGATCAACATGACGGGCAGCGCCACCACGAGCATCAGCGCGATCGCGGGCGCCACCGTCTGATGGATCGACGCCCGACCGATGCGGCAGGCCATGTACAGGATGGGCGCAACGGGCGGGCTGTTGGCGCCTATGACCACCGAACACGCCACCACCGACGCAAAGTGCACCGGATGCATTCCCGCCTCGAGCATCAGCGGCAGGAACAGCGGCGCCACGACCACCGTGACGGACACGTCGTCCATGATCATCCCGGCGAGGATCAGCACCAGGTTGACCGTCAGCAGGATCAGGATCGGGTTCTCGACCAGCGTCGTCACCCACTCGGTGAGGTCTTGCGGCACCCCTTCCGACGCCAGGACGCGTCCGATCATGAAGCTGAAAAGGAGAATCAGGATGACCGTACCCGTCGTCTCGGCGGCGGCGATGACGTTGCGCGCAAAGATCTTCAAGCTCAGATCGCGATAGACGAAGAAGCCGATGAGGCAGGCACAGAACGCCGCGACGGCAGCGGCCTCGGTCGGCGTGAACACCCCACCGTAAATGCCCCCCAGAATGATGACCGGCAAGGACAGCGCGGGCAGCGCACGCACGGTGGCGCGCGCCTTGCTGACCGCGTGCCCTTGCGTCGCCGCTTCCATCGTCTCCTGGAACAAGCGCCCCACGCTGAAGCGGTTTGCGACGATCAGGCCGATGATCAACAGAATCGCCGGCCCGATCGAGGCGGCAAAGCAGGCCGCCACGGATTGCCGCGTCACCACGGCGAACAGGATCATGGTGATCGAGGGCGGAATCAGGATGCCCAGCAGCGACGAGATGCCGAGCAGTGCGGAAGAGTAGTGGCGCGGATAGCCGCGCTTTTCCAGCGGGCCGATCATGATGGTGCCGATCGAGGCCACGGCCGCGGTCGCGGTTCCGGCGATCGCGCCGAAGATGCCCGATGCCAGCACCATCGACGCCCCCATGCCACCGCGACGCTTGCCGACCAGGACTTCGATGAAGGCGACCAGCCGATGCGCAATCCCCCCACCCTGCATCAGGTAACCGGTCAGCACGAACAAGGGCAAGGCGATGAGGATCACTGAATCCAGGGAGCGGTAGCCCTGCCCCATGATCGTGTCGAGATTGACGTCGTAGATGAAGCTCAGATAGGCCAGGACAGCGGCAAAGGACCATGCAACCGGAACGCCGATGATCATGAGCACCAGCAGAATCAGAATACCGAACGCGGCTTCCATGTGATCAGTCCTCGGGGGTTCCGGAAATTCCAGTGGCGGCGATCACGATGTCGCGCAGCGCATAGATCGTGCAGCCCGCGGCGGCGAGCAGGATCGCGGATTGAGGAACCCACAAGGGAATCCCCATGCCGGGCGTGCTTTGGGGACGAACGAAACCCCACTGCAGCATTTTCCAGGCGAGATAGGTGAAGAACAGCGTACTGAAAAGCGTGATCGAGGCAACGACCGTCCTGAGCACCGCCTTTGCTTTCGGCGCCTTCACCTTCTGCTCGAAGTAATCGACCACGAGGTGCTGGTTGCGACGGCTCGCCGTCAAGATGCCGAGCATGTACAGCCACATCCCGCACAACATGATCAGTTCGAGCAAGCCCACATAGGACCATCCGAACACATAGCGTCCGACGACCAGGGTCAACATCAAGCCCACCACCAGCAAACTGGCAATGAGGGCGGCGGCATCCACGACCCAAGCGGTCAGTCGATCGAGCGACTGAAGAAATCTCATGACCCTGTTCACTCGCAAGCTCCGGAGGTCTTCGCGGCCTGGACAAGCCCGGAGCAGGCCTGAAAATGGAAAGAACAGGCAGCCCGGGCCACGGGCTGCCGATCGACGATGGTGGCTCTATCAGAGCGGAGAGGCGTTCTTGCGGATCGTATTGACGATGTCCGCACCAATCTCCTTTTCCATCAGGGGCCAGACGGCATCACGCGCGGCCTTGCCGAGCGTCGACAATTGCTCCGGCGTCGGCTCGATGTACTTGATGCCCGCCTCGATGGCCTTCTGGATGTAGTACTCGTCCTGCTGTTTGGCTGCCTTGAACTGGTCGTTCATGATCTCGAGCGCCGCTTCGCCGATCACCTTCTGCTGCTCCGGCGTCAGCTTTTCCCAGGCCTCGAGGTTCATGCTCAGGATGCCGGTCATGAAGAAGTGCTTGGTCTGGACGTAGGTATTCACGATGTCGCGAAAATACTCGTAGTCCCAGAAGATGACATTGCCGGCTTCGCCGTCGACCACACCCGTCTGCAGCGCAGTGTAGACCTCGCCCCAGTCGATCGCTGCGGTCTGATAGCCGAGCGCCTCCATCGTCTGCGGCGCGGGGAAGACCGTCATGGTGCGCACCTTGATGTCCTTCGCGTCGGCAATCGTCAGGGCGTGCTTGTCGCGCGTGGCCACGCCGTTGAAACCTTCCGGCCAGGGACCGAAGAATTTCAGCCCGAAGTCCTGATAGATGCCGCCAAGCAGCCCATTCACCCAGCCGCCCGGGCTGTACGCCTTCAGGGCCTCATCCCACGAGGTCGTCATGTAGGGCGTGTAGATCACGCTGATACGCTTGTCGTAGGAGGTCATCGGCCAGTTGAGCATCAACTGCACGTCGCCCGCCACGTGGAGATCGAACACCTCCTGCTGGCCGCCGAGCTCGTTCTGGTAGAAGACGCGGACCTTGATGTCGCCCTGGGACCTCTCCTCGATCAGCTCTGCCCACTTCTTGATGGCATCGCCCGCCGGCGAGCCCTTGGTTCCGGAGTCGGTCGCCATCTTCAGGTTCAGGGCATACGCCGAAGCGCTCCCGAGCATCACCGTCGCTGCCGTTGCTGCGACCAGAAGGCCGCGCATGCTGAATTTAAGTTTCATTGCCACATCTCCTCACGATTCTGAATTTGTTCTGACAACGCTCTCGATCCGCTTTATCGGGATAACCGCCGCCACACGGAGTGAGTCAAATGCACGCTCTCTCCGCGCACTGCTGGAATCCAGCCGCTTCTGCATCAAACAGTAGAGACGGGGCACACGCAACAGCCGGGACGCAAACGAGGCTGCTTTATGTCGTATCTGGAACAGACAGTGTCGATGAGGCGCCCTCGCACCGAGCGGGGACGATCTCGGCCTGCTGCAGCAGACGCTCGTGCCTGATGCGGCGCTGCGCCATGGCAATTTCCCGTTTTGCATGCTCCCCCCGGGAACAGCCAGACCGGCTTGCGCAGGGGCTGAGCGTCGATCCGCAAGCCGGTTTTGATGTCGTTTTCAGACTTCACTGTATGTCGCAATCTGACGAATCGCGCCCGCGCCCGTCTGCTACGCTCGATCAGCTTTCGGCAATAGACCGGAACTGAAACACACAAGGAGGTGAGACATGGCGAAGAACAAGGATTTGATGGAGCCTGATGGCGAGGTCACCCCGATCGCGACCGACTACAAGGTCGGCCAGGACAACGTTGTCGTCAGCGTCGGGCCTTTCGGTCTCGACATACACAACAAGGTTTTCGCGATCTCCGCGCTGACGGTCATCGTCTTCGTGACGCTGACCATTGCCTTCCACGAACGGGCCGAACCGCTGTTCGGCGCCTTGCGTGGCTGGATCACCACCAATCTCGACTGGTTTTTCCTCGCGGCCGGCAATATTTTCGTGATCGCGTGCGTCGCGATCGCACTGTCGCCGCTCGGCAAGGTGCGACTGGGCGGCACCGAAGCGAAACCGGATTTCTCCTATCTGGCCTGGTTCTCGATGCTGTTCGCAGCCGGCATGGGCATCGGGCTGATGTTCTACGGAGTTTCCGAGCCCTTGTCGCACTTCGCCAGCTCGATGGGCGGCACGTCGGTCGAAGGCGGCATCAGGACGGACTGGGCCCCGCTCGGCGCGGCCGCGGGCGATACCGAAGCAGCGCTGCGGCTGAGCATGGCCGCCACCATCTTCCACTGGGGCCTGCATCCGTGGGCGATCTACGCGGTGCTCGCCCTGGGCCTGGCCTTGTTCTCGTTCAACAAGGGCCTGCCGCTGACGATCCGCTCGGTGTTCTACCCGCTGCTCGGCGAGCGCGTGTGGGGCTGGCCGGGACACATCATCGACATCCTCGCGGTGTTCGCGACGTTGGCCGGGCTGGCCACCTCGCTCGGACTGGGGGCCTCGCAGGCCGCCGCCGGCCTGCACCACCTGTTCGACATGCCGAAGGATACGGCGACGCAGATCCTGCTCGTCATCGGGATCACGCTGATCGCACTGATCTCGGTGCTCGCCGGGTTGGAGAAAGGTGTCAAGCGTCTGTCCGAGATCAACATGGTGCTGGCAGCGATCCTGTTGCTGTTCATCATCATCGTCGGGCCGACCGTGGCGATCTTTACCGGGTTCTTCCAGAACATTGCCTCGTATGCGCAGAACCTTCCGGGCCTCTCCAACCCGTTCGCGCGCGACGACGCCAACTTCGCCGCCGGCTGGACCGCCTTCTACTGGGCCTGGTGGATCTCGTGGTCGCCCTTCGTCGGCATGTTCATTGCCCGGGTCTCGCGCGGCCGTACCGTGCGCGAGTTCATGCTCTCGGTGCTCGTCGTACCCTCGCTCGCCTGCGTGCTGTGGATGACAGTGTTCGGAGAAACAGCGATCGCCCAGGTCGTACGTGACAACTACACCGCGGCTGCCGAAGCTGCGCTGCCGCTGCAGCTGTTCATGATGCTCGATGCGTTGCCGCTGGTGCAGATCACCTCTTTCCTGGCGATCGTGCTCGTGGTGGTGTTCTTCGTGACCTCGTCCGATTCCGGCTCGCTGGTCATCGACGTCATCGCCTCGGGCGGCAAGGTGCACACTCCGGCGCCGCAGCGGGTGTTCTGGGTCTCGTTCCAGGGGCTGGTCGCGATCGCGCTCCTCCTCGGCGGCGGACTGGTCGCCCTGCAGGCCATGGCCGTCTCTACCGGCCTGCCATTCACGATCGTGTTGTTGATGTCGACGGTTGCGGTGGTGATGGGGCTCCGCAGCGAGCCGCGCGGTCGCTGAAAGCCGGTTGCAGAGGGCGGCGGCACCGAACGGGCCGCCGCCCCTTTTCACTCCTCTGGCCTATCCCATGCAGGACGAACAACTCGAAATCCTCGACTTCCTGCGCAGCCGGCCGCCCTTCGACACGATGCAGGAGGCGATGCTGCACAAGCTCGCCACGGCAGTGGACGTGCGTTATTGCAAGGCTGGCACGCGCATCAGCGAGTTCAATGACGAGGCGCACTTCTGGTACGTGATCCGCAGCGGTGCGGTGGAGGTGTTCCGGCGTAACGGAACCCTGTACAACCGCCTCACCGAGGGCGGCTATTTCGGCGAGTTCGGGCTGCTGCGCAACAAGCGGGTGCGCTTTCCGGCGACGGCGCTCGAGGACTCGCTCCTCTACATGGTGCCGGAGCCTGTTTTTACGGAAGTCTTCGAGAACGACGAAAACTTCGCCGACGCCGTCGAGGTCGAGGACCGGACCCGGCTGCGCCACGCGGTCGCCCGCAAGGATGACGAAAACCATCTGATGACGGGCACGGTCGAGCATCTCGTCAACCGCGAGGCGGTGCTGCTCGACATATCCGCCACTGCGCGCGACGCCGCGATCAAGATGAGCGCGGCGGGCGTGTCCTCGATCCTGATCGTGGACGAAGACGCGGCCCCCGGCGAGCTCACGCACCTCGCCGGGATCGTCACCGACCGGGACCTGCGTAACCGGCTCTTCGCACCGGGTCTGCCTTATGACACGGCGGTCAGTGAAATCATGACCGCCGATCTGGTGTCGGTGGACCACAAGCAGCTGGTGTTCGAGGCGATGTTGCTGATGTTGCGCCACAACGTGCACCATCTGCCGGTGATGCGTAACCACCGCCCGGCCGGGGTGATCGCACTGTCCGACATCATCCAGTACGAGTCGCGCAACAGCCTCTTCGTGGTCGGCAACATTTTCCGCCAGTCCAAGGTGGATGAGCTCGCCGCCCTGGTGCCCGACGTCCGCGCCTGCTTCAGCCGCATGGTCAGCGAGGACGCCAATTCGCGCATGATCGGCGCGGCGATGGCTGCCGTTGGGCGCAGCTTCAAGCAACGTCTGCTCGAGCTCGCCGAAGAGAAACTCGGCCCGCCGCCGGTGCCGTATTGCTTTCTGGCCCTTGGGTCGATGGCGCGTCAGGAGCAGCTCATCGTCACCGACCAGGACAACGCACTGATCCTCGACGACCGCTTCGATCCGGCACGCCACGACGCGTATTTTGCGGACCTGGCGGCCTTCGTCAGCGACGGGCTCGCGCGTTGCGGCTACCGCTACTGCACCGGCGGCGTGATGGCCACCAATGAACGCTGGCGTCAGCCGCGGTCCGTGTGGCAGCGTTACTTCTCCGAGTGGATCGACAGACCGACCCCCGAGACCCTGCTCCACGCCAACATCTTCTTCGACCTGGACGGCGTATGGGGGCAGATCGAGTGGGCCGAAGCCTTGCGCCGCCTGATCGCAGACAAGGCCAGGAGCAGCCCGCGCTTTCTGGCATGCATGGCCCGCAACGCCCTGCTACGGACCCCACCGCTCGGCTTCTTCAAGGACTTCGTCATGGAAGCCGATGGTCGCCAGAGCCAGGGGATCAACCTGAAGGGGCGGGGCACGGCGCCGCTCGCCGACCTCGTGAGGGTGCACGCGCTCGCGGTCGGCTCCCAGGCGGTGAACAGTTTCGAGCGCCTTGCCGACATTACCAACGCGAACATCCTGCCGCTCGGCAGAGGGCAGGATCTGGTCGATGCGCTCGAATTCATCTCGATGGTGCGCATCCGCACCCAGGCAGCGGCGCTGAAGGCCGGGCGCGAGCCGGGCAACAACGCCGCACCGGACGCCCTGTCCGACTTCGAGCGCAAGAGCCTGCGCGACGCCTTTCTGGTGCTGAGCAATGCGCAGAAGTTCCTGAAGTACCGCTATCAGCCCGGCCGGGCGAACTGATCGAGCGGCCATGCCTTCCGTGCTGAAGAGGCTGCTCGCGAACGGGGCCGAAGGCGGCCGCGAGGGCTCCCGCCCCGACTGGCCCGCCTTGTACGCCAGGCTGGCGCGCGAAACGCGAGACCCTCGGCTACGCGCCTTCTACGACGCCGGCATGCCGTGCGCAGCCACGCCGGTGCGGGAAGCGCCGCTGATCGCCATGGACTTCGAGACCACCGGCCTCGATCCCGCCACCGACGGCATCGTGAGCATCGGCCTGGTGCCGATGAGCCTCGAGCGCATCGGCGCAAGCGCGTCGCGTCACTGGATCGTCCGCCCGCGCGTGCCGCTCGACGAAAAATCGGTGACGTTGCACGGCATCACCGATTCGCAGGTGCGCAACGCGCCGGACCTCGACGAAATCCTCGGCGAGGTGCTGGGCTGCATGGCGGGGCGAGTCGCGATCGTGCACTGCCGCGAGCTCGAGCGGCAGTTTCTCAACACCGCGCTGAAGGTCCGGATAAATGAAGGCATCGTGTTCCCGGTCATAGACACCATGGAGCTCGAGGCCCGGATCTACCGAAAGCAGAAAACCGGCCTCATCGAGCGCCTCCTGGGACGCAAACCGCAGGCGTCGATCCGGCTCGCGGCCAGCCGTGAGCGTTTCGGCCTGCCGCGATACCATCCGCATCACGCCCTGACCGACGCACTCGCCTCGGCGGAGCTGCTGCAGGCCCAGATCGCACACCGATTCTCGCCCGATACGCCTTTGGGCAAACTCTGGATGTAACAGCGGCGCGACCGTTTGCGGGTTCGTACACGGAGATCCGTTTCACTCGATCGGACAGGAGATACTTGATGTCAATCATGCTGGGCATCGACACCGGCGGCACCTTCACCGACGCGGCCCTGGTCGATGAGCGCCGGGAGATCCTTGGCGCCGCCAAGCGCCTGACCACGCGACACGACCTCACGATAGGGATCGCCAACGCCATCGATGCGTTGCCGCCCGAGCACTTGCCTGCCGTGACGCTGGTGGGGCTGTCGACGACCCTGACCACGAACTCGGTCGTCGAGGGCAAGGGCCCGCCTGTATGCGCGCTGCTCGTGGGTTACGACGAGCAGCAGGTCCGCGCCAGCGGCCTGGCCGAGCTGTTGGGGCCGGAGGCGATCGTCATGCTCGACGGCGGCCATGACGCATCCGGGCGTGAGGCCAGGGCGCTGGACGAGGAGGCGGCACGGGCAGCGATCATGAACTGGCGCGACAAGGTGTCCGCGTTTGCGATTTCGGCGACCTTCAGCGTGCGCAACCCGAGTCACGAGATCCGGCTGCGCGAGCTGGTGCAGGAACTGAGCGGCAACCCGGTCACCTGCGGCCACGAGCTGGCCTCTTCGCTGGGCGCACCACGCAGAGCGACGACGGTGGCGCTGAACGCCCGCATGATCGCCCACGTGCAGCAACTGATCGAGTCGGTGAGGTCCATCCTGCATGCGCGCCGGATCGAGGCGCCGCTGATGATCGTCAAGGGCGACGGTTCGCTGATCGATGCCGATGCGGCACTGCAGCGGCCGGTCGGTACCGTCCTGTCGGGTCCGGCAGCGAGCGTGCTCGGCGCGTGTGCGCTGAGCGGGCTGCAGGATGCGATCGTCGCCGACATGGGCGGTACGACCACGGACATCGCGATCGTGCGCAACGGACGCCCGGAGCTCGGCTTCGACGGTGCCCTGGTCGGTGAATGGCGCCCGATGGTGGAGGCCGTGCGGGTGTATTCGATCGGTCTCGGTGGCGACAGCGAAGTACGCTTCAGCGGGGGCGAGGGCATCGCCGTGGGTCCGCGACGGGTCGTACCCCTCAGCCTGCTCGCGAGCGAACACCCGGAGGTGCTGCCTTCTTTGCGCAGACAGGCGAACTCGTCCCCCAACGCGAGTCAGCTGCGATTCGCCTTGCGCCTACAGAACGACGCGGCGCTGCTGCGGCGCTTGCGCAGCGACGAAAAACTCGCCTGGGAACGGCTCGGCCACGGGCCGGTGAACATCGAGTGGGTGGCCGCCGAGGATCGCACGCTGGCGCGTGCGCTCGCCCGTCTGGAACGCAAGGGGCTGGCGATATACAGCGGCTTCACCCCCACCGATGCCGCCCATGTGCTCGGCCTGTCGAGCCACTGGAACAGCGAAGCGGCAACCCTGGGCGCACGCATCTGGGCGCGCCAGATGCGCCGGCTGTATGGCTTCGGCGCCTGGCCGGACGGTGATGCCGAAGCGCCGTCGCGACAGATCTTCGATCATGTGATCGACGCGATCAGCCAGAAACTGATCGAGGCCGGCCTGCACGAGCAGGGCCGACTGGTCGTCGGCCAGACCGACAAGCTCGCGCGCATGCTGACCGAGATGGCCATGGAACGACATCGCGACCCCACACGCCCGTCGGTGTTCTCGATTCAGTTCGCCGCCGACACCCCGGTGGTCGCGGTGGGCGGGCCGGCAGCGAGCTACTATCCCGAGGTCGCAAAGGGTTTGCGCATCGGGCTGTACATGCCACGCTTCGCCGAGGTGGCGAATGCCGTCGGGGCGGTGCTGGGCAAGGTCTGCCAGCGCGTACACATCACCATCGCACAACCCGTGCGTGACACCTTCCGCGTGTTCGCACCCGATGGACCGCAAGACTTCCGCACCCTGGACGAGGCGCGGGCCTGCGCAAGTGCGCTGGCCGCCGAGGAGGCCCGCGCACTTGCACAGGCCGCGGGCGCCGCATCGGTTCAGCTCGAGTTCGAAGAAGACGAGAACAGCGTCAGAAACGAGATCGACGGCTACGTGTTTTTCGAGCTCCGCCTCACCGCCGTGGCCTCGGGCCCCCCGCGGCAAAGCGTCGCGACGCCCCGTCCCGTCTGATGGCGCCCACTCACAGGTCGCCGCCGTCTTCACGCCATTCGACGCCTTCTGCGGGCTCGGTCGGCGCGATCCTGCCGATGAAGTGCATGGCGAGCAGCTCCGGCCACTCCGCGTTCGGCACGATGCCGCTCGGTGACTCTGCGTATTGGCGTGCGAATGAAACCAGCGCCTCGGCCGCGCCGGCATCGGCCGGCAGCCGGCCCAGCAGGTACTGCATCTTGCCTGTCTGCGCCAGCGAGACCACGCAACCCTGGGTACAGGCCATCAGGCAGCGGTTGGTGCCGATGCGCACCGGGAGCGTGTCTCCGGCGGCCTCGCGCACCCTGGCAAGCAGCCGAGCGCCGCCGCCGATACCTTCCTCGCCGGGGGCGCTGGTGTCGGTGCACGTGGAGCAGATGCTGAGGATGGGGGTAGTGGGGGTAGTGGGGGTAGTGGGAGTCGTGGGTGCAGTGGGCGTTTTTTCGGAACGGGTCATGGCGCGCTCAAGTGCTGAGTAACAGGCACCATAATAGTGCAAAAGCATTGAGAGCTCAGAATACGATAAATGGGTACGATCGCAACACATGCGCCGGAATCCCTGACGAGCCCACGCCACGGTGGACGCTGACGCGAATGAGCCGGTTTGAGTCGCTTGCCGTCAAATGCTCCGGGCCTCACATTTCCCATACTAGCGATCTGCTTCTTCGATCCGGGCGCATGGCCAAAACGAAGGCCGACGCTAAAGGGCGATGCGCCGGGGGCCGCAGTTACCACGACGCGGCGCAGGCGGCACTCGAGCCCCCCGCCTTCGTCGAAGCAGGCCGCGAACGCACTGTCCGAACAGCCCCTTTACTGCGCCTGCGGCGAGGAAGCTGCATCCGGACCGCAAACCACACCCGGGACCAACGGCGGTCACGATCCTTGAGGAAAACCTGGAGACCAGCAGATGAGCACAACCGAACCACGACGCCGTAGCCGCGGCGGCAGCGAGGCCCGACGTGCGGCCCGAACCCGCGGGCAAACGACCCAGGCGCCGTACGCGACGCGGCGCATCCCGTGTTTCGAGGTCATCGACGAGGCCGGCCTGTCGATCATCGAAGAGAACGCGGAGATCATCCTCGAGGAGATCGGCATCGACTTCCGTGACGACGCCGAAGCCTTGCAGATCTGGCGTGACGCCGGCGCCGACGTCCAGGGTGAGCGTGTGCGCATGCCCCGTGGCATGTGCCGCAAACTGATCCAGGACAACGCGCCACGGCAATTCACCCAGCACGCGCGCAATCCCGAGCGGAACGTCGAAATCGGTGGCGCCAATACCGTGTTCGCGCCGGCCTATGGCAGCCCCTTCGTGTACGACCTGGACCAGGGGCGGCGTTACGGCACGATCGAAGATTTCCGGAACTTCGTCAAACTGGCCTACATGAGTCCCAACCTGCACCATTCCGGCGGGACGATCTGCGAGCCGGTGGACCTGCCGGTCAACAAGCGCCATTTCGACATGGTGTACAGCCACATGAAATACTCCGACAAGTGTTTCATGGGCTCCGTGACGCATCCGGACAGGGCGCAGGACACGGTCGACATGGCGAGGATCCTTTTTGGTGACCGCTGGATCGACGAGACGACCGGCAAGCCACGCACCTGCGTGATCAACCTGATCAACGCGAACTCGCCGATGACCTTCGACGACACCATGCTCGGCGCCGCGAAGGTCTATGCGCGCAACAACCAGGCCTGTATCGTCACGCCCTTCATCCTGGCTGGCGCGATGTCACCGGTGACGGTTGCGGGCACGGCGGCGCAGACGCTGGCCGAGGCGATGGCCGGCATGGCCTTCGTGCAGCTCGTGGCGCCCGGGGCACCGGTGGTTTTCGGCAGCTTCGCGAGCTCGATGTCCATGCAGTCCGGAGCGCCCACTTTCGGTACGCCCGAGCCGGCGCTGGTGCTGTACGTGATGGCGGCGCTTGCGCGTCGCCTGGGGGTGCCCTTCCGCTCCGGCGGCTCGCTGACCGCCGCCAAGATCCCCGACGCGCAGGCGGCCAGCGAGAGCGCGAACACCTTGCTGCCGACCACGCTCGCCGGCGTCAACTTCGTGCTGCATGCGGCGGGCTGGCTGGAGGGCGGCCTGGCCATGGGTTACGAGAAGTTCGTGATCGATGCCGACCAGCTCGGCATGATGCAGACGATGATGGGCGGGGTCGATCTGTCGGAGAACGGGCAGGCGATGGATGCGATTCGGGAGGTGGGACCGGGCAAGCACTTCCTCGGCTGCGCCCACACCCAGGCCAACTTCGAGAACGCCTTCTATCGCTCCCCGATCGCGGACAACAACAGCTTCGAGCAGTGGGACTCCGAAGGTCGCCAGGATATCGCCCAGCGCGCCAACACGCGCTGGAAGAAGCTGCTCGCCGAGTATCAGCCCCCCGAGCTCGACCCGGCGATCGACGAGGCCTTGCTGGCCTTCATCGCGCAACGCAAGTCCTCGTTCCCGGATTCGAACATCTGATCGGGCCGCGGTCACGGCCGCGATGCGTGACGAAGCGAGGACGGGCCGCTGCAGGGCGGCCCGTCCTCGTTTTTTTGCGCGCTGCAGGCGCAAGCCCTTGGGCGAGACTCAGCGCTTCAGTGACTCGGCGACTCAGCGCCTCGGCAACTCAGCGGGCTGAGCGCATCCGGCGGCCGCGCGTTCGTGCGCCGCTGTCTTCGCTGATCACGGGCTCAGGCAGCGTGACGGTTTCACGCAGGTTCGGAAACGGATCGTGCTTGTGCGGAATCGCCATGGCGTCGACGAAGTACTGCTGGAACGAAGGCTCGACCGCGGTCTCGATCTTCTCCACCTTGCGCACCGCGTCCTCGATCTCGGCGCGGCGGCTGCGGCTGAGCAGCGCGATCCTGGCACCGGTGCCGGCCGCATTCCCGATCGAACCGACGCGTTCGAGCGGGCAGTCCGGAATGAGGCCGAGGATCATCGCGTAGGTGACGTCGATATGGCTGCCGAAGGCGCCGGCCAGGCCGATGCGGTCGACCCGGTCGACGCCGAGCTTGTCCATCAGCAGGCGCACCCCTGCGTACAGCGCAGCCTTGGCCAGCTGGATCGCCCGCACGTCGTTCTGGGTGATCTGCAGAATGCGGTCCCCAGCCGAGACGAGGGTGTAGGCGAAGGTTCTGCCGTTGGCCTGGATACGCGGCGAGCTTTGCTCGAGGCTGCCATTGATCAGCCCGTCCTGGTTGATCACGCCGGAGAGATACATCTCGGCAATCACCTCGATGATCCCCGAGCCGCAGATCCCGGTGATGCCGGTCGAGGCGGTCTCCTCGGCAAAGCCGGGCTCGTCCGACCACAGCTCGCAACCGATGACCTTGAAGCGCGGCTCGAGGGTTTTCGGGTCGATCCGCACGCGCTCGATCGCGCCCGGCGCGGCGCGCTGGCCGCAACTGATCTGCGCCCCCTCGAAGGCCGGCCCGGTGGGGCTGGAGGCCGCGAGCAGGCGCAGGCGGTTGCCGAGCACGATCTCGGCATTGGTGCCGACGTCGACGAGCAGCGTGACTTCTTCGTTGTAATACGGGGTCTCGGACAGGATCACGCCGGCCGTGTCGGCGCCAACGTGGCCGGCGATGCAGGGCAAGGCATAGATGCGGGCGTTGGGGTGGATGCGGAGATCGATCTCGGTCGCCCAGAGCCCGGCCACCGGCTCGTCGGTCGCGAGCGCGAACGGCGCGCCCCCGAGCTCCACCGGATTGATGCCGAACAGCAGGTGATGCATGATCGGATTGGCGACGAACACCGCCTCCACGATCTCGGTCACGCCAACGCCGGCCTCCTCGGCCAGATCCAGGGTCAGCTCGTTGAGGGCCTCGCGGACGACGGCGGTCATCTCCGTGTCCCCACCCGGGTTCATCATCACGTACGAGACACGGCTCATCAGATCCTCGCCGAAGCGGATCTGCGGATTCATCCTGCCGGCGGAGGCGACCACCTTGCCGGTCTGCAGGTCGCACAGGTGAGCGGCGATGGTGGTCGAACCGACGTCGACCGCCATGCCATACACCTTTTCCTGGAAGCCCGGCCAGACAGCGACGATCCGCGCGTTGTCGTAGACCGCCACGGTCACCTTCCATTCGCCCCGACGCAGCGCGCCTTGCAGCTCCTGGATGACCCGGATATCGGCCTCGAGGCCGGTCAAGCGCCAGTCGAAGTCGAGCGCGTCCTTGAGCCGGCGAAGGTCGGAGGCGGGGAAATGCAGATCGGGCTCCTGCACCTCGACATAGTGCAGCCGCACGATCGGGTCCAGCTCGAGGTCGAGCACTTCGGCGCGCTTGCGCACGATCTGACGGTGGACCTGGCTCTCGGGCGGCACGTCGATGACGACGTCCCCCAGCACCTGGGTTGAACAGGACAAGCGCCGCCCGGACTTCAGGCTGCCGTTTTCCTTCTCCCAGGCGTGCTCGGTTTCGCTGTGTTCGCTCAGGTGCTCCTGACACGAGTGCACCCCGTGCTTCGGGAAGTCACCTTCGGCCACCACGACCTGGCAGCGGCCGCACAAGCCCCGTCCGCCGCAGACCGAATCGATGTCGACGCCGAGCGCGCGCGCCGCCTGCAGCACTGGCGTGCCGAGCGGAAAGCGGCCGCGTCGGCCCGAGGGGGTGAACACCACCAGAGCGTCCTGACTCATGGTCGTCTCCTTTGGGGCAACGGTTTTGTTGTTGTTCTGCAGCTGTCTGCCGTGCGGCCGCGCGCGCCCCGGCGCGGGGCGAGCGCGAGGCGGCGCTCAGGCGCCCGGCCGGCGACGGCGCGTTTCACGGCGTCCACGCGCTTCGGCGCCGTCGGCGCCCGCCGGAGCCGGCTCGCGGAACTTGCGGATCCAGCGCATGCAGTCCGGATCGTGCCCCATCAGAACGTCGGCGCCCATGATCGCGTTCATGATCTCGCTGTGCAGCGGATTGGTGATCGCGGAGGTCATGCCGGAGCAGATCGCCATGCTCATGAACGACGCGTTGATACCGTTGCGATTGGGTAACCCGAAGCTGACATTGGAGGCGCCGCAGGTGGTGTTGACCTTGAGCTCGCGCTGCAGCCGGTAGCACAGCTCGAAGACCTGCCGGCCGGCCTGGCGCACCGCCCCGATGGGCATCACCAGCGGATCGACCACCACGTCGGAGGCGGGAATACCGTAATCGGCCGCACGCTCCACGATCTTCCTGGCGATCGAAAAACGCACGTCCGGATCCTGCGAGATGCCGGTCTCGTCGTTGCTGATCGCGACGACCGCGGCGCCGTATTTCTTGACCAGCGGCAGCACGGTTTCGAGCCGATCCTCCTCCCCGGTGACCGAATTGACCAGCGCCTTGCCCTTGTACACCTTGAGGCCCGCCTCGAGCGCGGCCACGATCGAGGAGTCGATGGACAGCGGCACGTCGGTCAGGGACTGCACCAGCTCGATGGTCTGGGCGAGGATGGCCGGCTCGTCGGCGAGCGGGATGCCGGCATTGACGTCGAGCATGTGCGCGCCCGCCTCGAGCTGCGCCTGCACGTCGCTGATCACGCGCGAGAAGTCGCCCACCGCCATCTCCGCGGCGAGCAGCTTGCGACCGGTCGGGTTGATGCGCTCGCCGATCACGACGAACGGACGATCGAAGCCGATCACGACTTCCTTCTTGTGAGAGCTGATGATGGTATCGGTCATGCTTCGGTCCTTTGCGATTCGGGTTGAGTGTCACGGCCGGGGTACCAGGGCACGCGGCCCGCGAGCACTCCGGAGGTCTGGATGATTTCGGCGACCGTGGCTTCCTGGCGGTAAGCCATGACATGGACGCCGCTGACGCCTTCGATTTCACGGATCTGCTGGATGAGCTCGATGCAGATCTTCTTGCCTTCGGCTTTTTGTTTCTCCGCGCCGGCGAGCCGGTCGATGATGGGGTCGGGAATGTGCACGCCGGGGACGTTGTCGCGAATCCAGCGCGCGCTCTTGGCCGAGGCGAGCGGACCGACGCCGACGAGGATGAAGACCCGGTTCGGGCCCTCCAGCAGGCCCAGGTCCCGCACCTGGGCCATGAAGGTCTTCAGCCGCGGGACGTCGTAACAGTATTGCGTCTGGATGAACTGGGCGCCGGCCGCGACCTTCTTCGCGAGCCGGTGCGGCCGCCAGTCGAAGGGCTCGGCGAACGGATTCTCGGCCGCACCGAGGAAGACCCGCGGCGGCAGGTCGAGCTTGCGCCCGCTCTGGAAGCGCGACTCGTCACGCATCGTGCGGGCGATCTCGAGCAGGGACATCGAGTCGAGGTCGAACACCGGCTTGGCCTGCGGATGATCGCCAGCCTGCACCCCGTCGCCGGTCAGACACAGGATGTTGCACGCGCCCATCGCGGCCGCGCCCAGAATCTCGCCCTGGATCGCGATGCGGTTGCGGTCCCGGCACGATATCTGCAGCACCATCGCGTAACCCTGCCGGGTCAGCAGCGAACACACGCCGACGCTCGACATGTGGCAGTTCGCGCCGGAACCGTCGGTGGCGTTGATCGCATCGACGTAACCGTCGAAGATCGCGGCGCGCTTGAGCACCTCGTCGGGATCGGCCGAATCGGGTGGATCGATCTCGGTCGTGACCGCAAACTTGCCGGCGCGCAGCACGCGCTCGAGCCGCCCCGGGGACGAGTGCCCGGGCAGAATCGGCAGGGAATAGCCCGGCACCGGTTCGTCGTCGAAGTTCATTTTTTTTCTCCTGCTTGCACGGCGCCTTCGTCGCTCCGCTCGCGCGCCACCCTCAGCCACGACGAGGAATCCTTGAGCCGGAAATCCACCGGCTTCTGGACGATGTGGATCCGCTCGCCGTTCTGCATGCGCTGGCTGCCGGCCCAGGCCTCGACCCAGACGCAGCGCATCTCGGGCTTGACCTCGCAGTGCCCGTTGGCGCGGACGCCACCGCAGGGGCCGTTGCGCAGGTTCTTCGGACAGTTCATCGGACAGGACATGCCGGTGGAGCTGAGCGCACACTGCCCGCACATCTTGCAATCGAACAGAAAGCCCTTGACCGCCTTCTCGACGCTGCGCACCGGCGCCTCGGCCCGGCCGTAGCCGAGCCGGCGCCAGAGCGGGTCGAGCCGCACGACCACCGGCTCGAACAGGCGATAGATGGTCTCGAACAACCGTGAGTGCCTCACCACCCACCGGCGTACTGCGTACATTTACCCGTCTCCTCGCATGGCTCCCGTGCTGTGGGGGCCTTGTTTTGTCATCCAGGTGAAACCGCCCTCGGCCGGGCCGCGCGCGATCAATCCGGTGTTGCGACGCCACGCGCCCGGATCAGCCGCTCCAGGCCTTCATCGGTCCAGGCCTGCTCGATGCGTGCGGCCTCGGCCGCCGCCTCGGCGCCGATGTCGTCGCCGCAGTCGCGTGGCTCGCTGCGTTTCCAGTCTTCAAGGTAGGCGTCCGAACTGCCCTTGCCGGCGCGCATCGCGGCACGGTCGATCGCCTCCTGAAAGCGCTGGGAAAGTTGCACCCTGGCGCTCTCCCGGCCTTTCTTGACGATGACCTGCGCGGGGATGTCGCGCCATGAAACGATGATCAGTCTGGCCATCAGGTGCGCTCCACGAAACGTATCAGTCGGTTTTCCATGTCGCCGTAGCCGGTGCGCAGATGCTCGAATTCGAGCCCGAGCCGCGCAGCGGCCGCACGGGCCTTTTCGAGCAGACCGGGGTCGTCGAGCTGGGACATGTAAACCAGCTTCCGGTAGTTGCCGAAGTACATCTCGGCCAACTCCGGATGGCGATCCAGTCCGAGCTCGCCCACCACCAGGCGCTCGAAATGGCGCACCAGAAAGTCGGTGAGATAGAACGTGCCGGGCTCGGCGTCGGCGAGCGCGTGGAACACGGCCGACCCGCCGTAAAACTCGTAACAGTGCGCCCCGGGCAGACGCTCGACACCCTCTTCGGCCAGCACCTGGTCGAGCATGCCGCCGGTGCCGCAGTCCGCGTAAGCGACGAACACCCGATCGAAGCGGCCCGCAGCGGCGCGCAGCTTGGCCCGCACCGCCGCGGGGATCTTCTCCGGGCGGTTGTGCAGGTCCGCCGGCAGGCACTGCACGCTCACGTGCGCCCAGCGGTTCGCGCCGATGACGGCCTTGATCTCACGTGCGAGCGCGCCACAGGCGATGATCAGCACGGACGCCACGAGAGCCGGTCCCGGCGCGCTTCGTCAGGCCGCGCGCCGTTGCGCGATCAGGGCCTTGGCGGTCTCGACGGCGACCCCTGCATCGCGGCAGTAGGCGTCTGCGCCGACGGCCTGTCCGAAGGCCTCGTTGAGCGGCGCGCCACCGACGAGCACGATGTAGTCGTCGCGGATGCCCTTCTCCTTCATGGTGTCGATGACGACCTTCATGTAGGGCATCGTGGTGGTGAGCAGCGCCGACATGCCGAGGATGTCCGGCTTGTGCTTCTCCAGCTCCTCCAGATAGGTCTCGACCGGGATGTTGATGCCGATGTCGATCACCTCGAAGCCCGCGCCCTCCATCATCATCGACACGAGATTCTTGCCGATGTCATGGATGTCACCCTTGACCGTGCCGATGACGATCTTGCCGATGGTTTCGGCGCCGGTTTCGGCCAGCAGGGGGCGCAGCAACTCCATGCCACCCTTCATGGCGTTGGCGGCCATCAGCACCTCGGGCACGAACAGGATGCCATCGCGGAAATCGACGCCGACGATGCGCATGCCTTCGACCAGCGCTTCGTCGAGCACCCGGCTAGCGCTCCAGCCGCGCGCGAGCAGGATGCGGGTGGCCTCCGCCACTTCATCGCGCAACCCGTTGTAGAGGTCGTCGTAGACCTGCTCGACGAGCTCGTCGTCAGGCAGCTCATTGAGGTCGAAATCTTCGTCGTCGATCTGGTCGGACATCGTCTTCTCCTGATTTAAAGGCGTCATCGAGCCCGGCCGGGCCCTGCCTGCAAGCTGAAGATTAGGCGCGCGCCTCGGCGCAGGCCGATGCGCCAACGACGCGAGTTTGCCGAATCGCGACACCGCGACGCCGGCCGCGTTCAACGCAGGCGGGACGCGGCTGCGCGGGGGCGTAGCGCGGCCCGAAGTCGTCGCATTCAGGCAAGTGACGCGCAGCGTGGAAATTATGCTTGCAAGCCAGGTCGGGCGCCCCGCGCCCAAACCCGAACACCCCCTTTCACCCCATGCCGAACGCCGGTGGCGCCGGTGCGCGACGCTGCCCCTCGGGGCAGGTTCGGCCGCCAGACTCGAGGAACACCAGGACATGACCGACATCATCGATGGAAAGCAGATGGCAGCGAAGTTGCGGGCACAGATCGGAATAGAGGTCGCCCGCCTGCGCGAAACGCACCAGATCACACCCGGTCTCGCGGTGGTGCTGGTGGGCGAGGACCCGGCCAGCCAGGTATACGTGCGCAACAAGGGCCGTCAGGCCACCGAGGCGGCGATGAACTCCTACGAGCATCGCCTGCCGCCCAGCGTCTCGGAGGCGGAGCTGCTCGAGCTCATCGAGCGCCTCAATGACGACGCGGCGGTGCACGGCATCCTCGTGCAGCTGCCGCTGCCGCGCCACATCGACGCCGACCGCGTGCTCAACGCCATCCGTCCCGACAAGGACATCGACGGCTTTCACCCGCTCAACGCCGGCATTCTCGCTACCGGCGGCGATGCGCTGGTGCCGTGCACGCCGCTGGGTTGCCTGATGCTGCTCAAGCATCGCCACGGCGACCTCTCCGGCATGCGTGCCGTGGTCCTCGGGCGCTCGAACATCGTCGGCAAACCCATGGCGGCGCTGCTGTTGCGCGAGAACTGCACGGTGACGGTGGTGCACTCGAAAACCCGTGACCTGGCCGACGAGTGCCGGCGCGCAGACATCCTCGTCGCGGCCGTCGGGCGGCCGGAGATGGTCAAGGGCGACTGGATCAAGCCCGGCGCCACGGTCATCGATGTCGGCATCAACCGGGTCGACACGCCGGACGGCAAGGGGCGGCTGGTGGGCGATGTGGACTACGCCAGCGCCGCGGCGGTGGCCGGCGCGATCACCCCGGTACCCGGCGGCGTCGGGCCGATGACGATCGCGTGCCTGCTGCACAACACGCTCGAGGCCACCTGCCGCCAGCACGGGCTGCCGGTACCGGCCGGCATCTTCGAGGCGGCATGGGGATGAGGCCGGCGCCGGTGTCGCCGTCGCACGCGGCGGCGAGCCCGCTCCGGTGCGCCGAGGACGTCGTCCGCCTGTTCGAGGCGCTCGCGGCCGCCGAGCCGCAGCGCCAGCGTGCGCCCGAGTCGCGCGCGCTACACGCGGTCGGCAACCTGCTCGAACGCGCCGGGCGGCCGCAGGATTCGCTGCAGATCATCCACATCGCGGGGTCGAAGGGCAAAGGCAGCACGGCGCTGCTGTGCGAGGCGATCCTGCAGGCCGCGGGGCTGCGCACCGGCACCTACACGTCACCGCATCTCGAGCGCTGGACCGAGCGCTTCCGCATCGACGGGCGGGAGGTCGGCGAGGCCGATTTCGTCGCCGCGGCCGAAGCGCTGCGCCCGTCGCTGCTCACCGCGCTCGGCGCACCGGAGCCGCCCGGTTTTTTCGATTACGCCACCGCGCTCGCCCTGACGCTGTTCAGGCAGACCGGGGTCGATGTCGCCATCGTCGAGACCGGCCTCGGCGGGCGGCTGGACGCGACCAACATCGTGACGCCGCGGGTGTCCTGCATTACCAGCATCGAGCTGGAGCACACCGACAGGCTCGGCACGACCCCAGCCGCGATCGCGCGCGAGAAGGCCGGCATCATCAAGGCGGGGGTGCCCGCCCTGGCCGGGCGCCTCTGCGCCGAGGCGATGCAGGCCCTGCATGCACGGGCGGCCACGGTCGGCACGTCGGTGCAACGGCTCGGCCACGAGTTCGAGGTCCGCGCCGCCCCGAGCGGGTCGCATGCGCTGGCCCTGCATCTGGAAATCGGCCGCGTCGCGATCGATGCCGCGCTGCCGGTGATCGGCAGCCACCTCGCCGACAACGCGGCGCTGGCTGCGGCCTGCGTCAGCGCGAGCGGCCTGTTGCCGAACACCACGCTGTGCGACGCGATTCACGCCGGCCTTGCCCGCGCAGCGCTGCCCGGACGCAACGAGGTCCTGTGCCGGTCACCATGGGTGATCGCCGACGGCGCCCACACCGAGGCCTCCGCGACCGCCTTGATGCGCACACTCGACGGCATCCCCGCACGCGAACGGCGCATGGTCGTTTCGCTGAGCGCAGGCAAGGACCCCGGCATGCTGTTGCCGATCTTCGCCCGCGGCGCGACCCAGTTCGTGGCCACGCGGGCCGACCCGAACCGCTCGCTGGCGCCCGCACTCATCGCGGACTGGCTGTGCGAGCGTTTTCCGCGGCTGCCGGTGCACGTCGTGGACGCGCCCGACCAGGCGATACGCGAGAC
Source organism: Thauera sp. UBA6194 (assembly GCA_002422685.1). Taxonomy (GTDB): domain Bacteria; phylum Pseudomonadota; class Gammaproteobacteria; order Burkholderiales; family Rhodocyclaceae; genus Thauera. Next base: position 188,075 of record DITC01000054.1, read on the forward strand.
CCGCGCGGGACTGCACGCCGACGCATTGATGTGTGTGACCGGCTCGGTGTATGTCGCCGGCGCCGCGCGACGCGCGCTGTCGGCTTGAGCCCGCCCCCTGCCGGAGGCGGTGATCGATGCGTCGCAAGAGCTGCGCATCGCAAACTGAGGCGTTCAAAGCTGCCGCGTTTTCGTGCGCTCCGCATGTTCACCGAGCGCACGAAAGCGGGCGCCGGGGGCGGCATCGTCGCCCCCGGCGCCCCGGGCTGGATCAGAACAGTCCTTCGACCAGACCCTGTTCGTTGAGGCGGATCGTCTCGGCAGCCGGCTTGCTCGGCAGGCCGGGCATGGTCATGACCTCGCCGCAAATGACGACGACGAAGCCTGCACCGGCCGACAGGCGCACCTCGCGGATGGGCACGGAGTGGTGCGTGGGCGCACCGCGCAGGTTGGGATCGGTGGAGAAGCTGTATTGCGTCTTGGCCATGCAGATCGGGAGGTGCCCGTACCCGGCCTTTTCCCAGGTGTGCAGCTGGTCGCGGATCGCCTTGTTGGCGAGCACCTCGTCGGCGTGATAGATGCGCTGGGCGATGGTTTCGATCTTCTCGAACAAGGACATCTCATCGGGATAGAGCGGTGCGAAGGTGCTCGCGCCGCTCTCGGCGAGCTGCACGACTTTACGCGCGAGCTCCTCGGCGCCGGCGCCGCCCTCGGCCCAATGGCGGCACAGGATGGCCTCGGCACCCTGCGACTCGACATAGCGCTTGACCTCGGCGATCTCGGCCTCGGTGTCCGAGTGGAAGTGGTTGATCGCCACCACCACCGGCACGCCGAAGCCCTTGACGTTGGCAATATGGCGCCCGAGGTTGGCGCAGCCCTTGTGCACCGCATCGACGTTCTCGGCGCCGAGGTCGGCCTTGGCCACGCCGCCGTTCATCTTCATCGCGCGCACGGTGGCGACGATCACCGCGGCATCGGGCTTGAGGCCTGCCTTGCGGCACTTGATGTCGAAGAACTTCTCGGCGCCGAGGTCGGCACCGAAACCCGCCTCGGTGACCACATACTCACCGAGCTTGAGCGCGGTGCTCGTGGCGATGACCGAGTTGCAGCCGTGGGCGATGTTGGCGAAAGGGCCGCCGTGGACGAAGGCCGGGTTGTTCTCGAGGGTCTGGACCAGGTTGGGCTGCATCGCATCCTTGAGCAGCACCGTCATCGCGCCGTCGGCCTTGAGGTCGCGGCAGTAGATTGGCGACTTGTCGCGACGATAGGCGACGACGATGTCGCCGAGCCGCTTCTGCAGGTCGTCGAGGTCCTTGGCCAGGCACAGGATCGCCATGACCTCGGAGGCCACGGTGATGTCGAAACCCGCCTGACGGGTGAAGCCGTTGCTCACCCCGCCCAGGCCGACCACGATGTCCCGCAGCGCCCGGTCGTTCATGTCCATCACCCGCCGCCAGACGATGCGACGCTCGTCGATTTCGAGGCTGTTACCCCAGTGGATGTGGTTGTCGATCATCGCCGTGAGCAGATTGTGCGCCGAGGTGATCGCGTGGAAGTCGCCGGTGAAATGCAGGTTCATGTCCTCCATCGGCACGATCTGCGAATATCCGCCGCCGGCGGCGCCGCCCTTCATGCCGAAGTTGGGCCCGAGCGAGGCCTCGCGGATGCAGATCACCGCCTTCTTGCCGATGCGGTTGAGCGCGTCGCCCAGGCCCACGGTCGTCGTGGTCTTGCCTTCGCCGGCGGGGGTCGGGTTGATCGCGGTGACCAGCACCAGCTTGCCGTTGGGGCGACCCTGCAGTTGCTCGATGTATTCCTGGGTCACCTTGGCCTTGTCATGGCCATAAGGCAGCAGGTGTTCCTGCGGTATTCCCAACTTGGCGCCGATCTGTTGGATCTGCAGCTTGTTCGCTGCGCGCGCGATTTCGATATCGGTCTTGAACTCGGCCATGCTGTTACCTCGGATAGGGTTCGGTTGCGGATTGATTCCGCGGACTGTCTGTCGCCTGACGCAGACACGATGCATCCTATCCGCGGAGAAACCGCCCGCGCTTTCCCAAACAAGTCGTGATGCGCACTGTTTGCGACATGTGCATCGCCGGCCCGATCTGCACTATCGGCGCCGGCGCCGGCCCGCGATGACGCAACGGCGAAAGTTCGCGTCGCAATCGGATCGACTCTCGGGCAGGCGTGGCGGCACACTGGCTCGTGGGAATGGGGGCGCAGTGGATGTCGCCCGCACGAGACAACAGTTTGGCTACTAAAGGTGATGCATGAAGATTGTCGTGCCGGTCAAGAGAGTGGTCGACGCTTATGTAAAGGTGCGCGTCAAGAGTGACGGCTCCGGCGTCGATACCGACAACACGAAGATGTCGATGAATCCTTTCGACGAGATCGCCATCGAGGAAGCGGTGAGACTGAAGGAGGCGGGCACGGCGACTGAAATCATCGCCGTGAGCGTGGGGCCGCAGAAGGCGCAGGAGCAGCTGCGCACCGCATTGGCCATGGGCGCGGATCGCGCCATCCTGGTCGAATCCGACCTTACGGATCTGCAGCCGCTCGTGATCGCGCGCCTGCTCGCCGCCGTTTGCGAGCGCGAGCAGCCCGATCTGGTGCTGATGGGCAAGCAGGCGATCGACGACGACTCCAATCAGGTTGGCCAGATGCTCGCGGCCCTGCGCGATCTGCCGCAGGGCACCTTCATCTCCAGGCTCGAGCCCGGCGCAGGGCACGTGGTGGTCACCCGTGAGGTCGATGCCGGACTCGAGCGCCTCAGGCTGTCGCTGCCGGCGGTGGTCACGGTCGATCTGCGCCTGAACGAACCTCGCTACCCCAAGCTGCCCAACATCATGAAGGCCAAGAAGGTGCCGATCGAGACGGCGACCCCGGCCGAGCTGGGTGTGGACACCGCCTCGACCTTGAAAACGCTCAAGGTCGAGGAGCCGCCGGTGCGCAAGGGTGGCGTCAAGGTCGCGAGCGTCGCGGAGTTGGTCGACAAGCTGAAGAACGAAGCAAAGGTGATTTGATGAGCATCCTCGTATATGCGGAACATGACGGCCGCGCCCTGAGCCCGGCCACCCTTTCGGCGATCGCATGCGCGCGCAGCATCGGTGGCGAGATCGACGTGCTGGTCGCGGGGCATGACTGCGCCGCAGCCGCACAGGGCGCGGCTGCCGCCGCCGGCGTGCGCAAGGTCCTGCACGCGGACGGTGCGCACCTCGGTCAGCAGATCGCGGAGAACGTCGCCCCGCTCATCGAGTCGCTGGCAAGCGGCTACGGCCATGTGCTCGCCGCCGCGACCCCGTGCGCAAAGAACGTGCTGCCGCGCGTGGCCGCCCGCCTCGGTGTGCAGCAGATCTCCGAGATCGTCGAGGTGGTATCACCGGACACTTTCGTCCGCCCGATCTACGCCGGCAACGCGCTGGCGACGGTGCAGTCCTCTGACCCGGTCAAGGTGATCACGGTGCGCACGACCGCCTTCGCGGCGGTCGCCGACAACGGCAACCAGGCGGCGATCGAGCGCATCGACGCCGGGACCGACGCGGGCAAGACCGAATTCCTCGGCGCCGATCTGCACGCCACGTCCGGCCCGGAGCTGGCCTCGGCGCGGGTCGTGGTTTCCGGCGGGCGCGGCGTGGGCTCGGCCGAGAACTTCGACATCATCAGGGCGCTGGCGGGCACGCTCGGCGCCGCGGTAGGCGCGAGCCGCGCCGCGGTCGATGCCGGTTATGTCACCAACGACCATCAGGTGGGCCAGACCGGCAAGGTCATCGCGCCGGAGCTCTATATCGCCGTGGGCATCTCGGGCGCCGTGCAGCACCTGGCCGGCATGAAGGAGTCGCGCGTCATCGTCGCGATCAACAAGGACGGCGACGCGCCAATCTTCGAGATCGCCGACTACGGTCTGGTCGCCGACCTTTTCTCGGCGGTCCCCGAACTGACGGGCGCGCTTTCCGGCTGAATCCTGCCGGCGCCGCATCGACCACATTGCATCCGAACCGCGCACGGCCCTGCCCGTGCGCACCGCAGCTCGACTCACCCACATCCTGGCGGAGACTCAATCAATGGCCAAGTTACCCAGCAGCGCAGACGTCGTCATCATCGGTCTGGGCGGCATCGTCGGTGCCTCGGTGGCACACCACCTCATCGAACGGGGATGGAAGAACATCGTCGGTATCGACAAATCCGCAGTACCCACCGACATCGGCTCCACCTCGCACGCGTCCGACTTCTGCTACATGACCTCGCATGACCATCTGTCGTGCTACACGACGATGTACAGCGCGGATTTCTACGAAAAGATGGGCCACTACGTGCGCATCGGCGGGGTCGAGGTTGCGCGCGTCGGCGACGACGAGCGCATGGACGAGCTCAAGCGCCGTGTCGCCTCCGGCAAGGCCTTCGGCACCAACGTCCGCCTGATGACCCCTCAGGAAGCCAAGGAAAAGATGCCCCTGATCGAGGAGGACATGATCCAGGGCGCGATGTGGGATCCGGACGCCGGGCTGGTCGTGCCCCGCTCCCAGACCGTCGTCGGCGAGCTGGTCGAGGCGGCAGAGAAGACCGGAAAGCTGCAGGTGTTCGCCAACACGCCGGCGACCGGTCTCGACATCCGTGACGGGCGCATCGTCGGGGTGCACACCAACAAGGGTTATATCGAGGCCCCCTACGTGGTCGTGTGCGCAGGCTTGTGGGGACGCCTGATCGCCGAGATGGCCGGCGAGGATCTCCCGGTCATGCCTGTCGACCACCCGCTGCTGTGGTTCGGCCCCTACGACGCGTTCGCGGGCACCGGCAAGGAGATCGGCTATCCGCTGCTGCGCGACCAGGGCAACTCTGCATACCTGCGCGACACCGGTGACCCGAAGACCACCGAGGGTGGCCAGATCGAATGGGGCTACTACGAGGAAAAGGCGCCGCGCCTCGTGCATCCGCGCGACATCCTCGAGAAGGAGCAAGCCCGCCTGTCGCCCTCGCAGCGCGACCTCGAGATGGAGCAGATCATCGAGCCGCTGGAGCGCGCGATCGAGCTGACCCCGATCCTCGCCGAGCTCGGCTACGATGAAAAGCGCTCGTTCAACGGTCTGCTGCAGGTGACCTCGGACGGCGGGCCGTCGATCGGCGAATCCGCCGAGGTGCGCGGCCTGTGGTACGCAGTGGCGGTGTGGGTGAAGGACGGCCCGGGGGTCGGCAAGGTCCTGGCCGACTGGATGACCGATGGCCGCACCGAATTCGACCACTGCTCGATCGACGTCAGCCGCTTCTACCCGATCCAGAAGACCGCCGGCTACATCAACGACCGCTGCTACGAGTCGGCCTTCAAGATCTACAACCCGCCGGTGCACACCCGCGAGCCCTATACCGCTGCGCGTGGTTTGCGGCGCAGCCCGTTCTGGCCGCGCGAGCAGGCGCTCGGCGCGCACTTCATGGAACTGGCCGGCTGGGAGCGGGCTCACGGCTACGCCAGCAACGAGCCCCTTCTCGAGAAATTCGCCGACCGTGTGCCGGTACGCGAGAACGAATGGGACAACCGCCACTTCTGGCGCGTCTCCAATGCCGAACACCTCGAGATGTCCGAGAACGTCGGCATGATCAACCTGTCGCACTTCGCGATCTACGACGTGCTGGGCCAGGACGCCGAAGCCCTGATGGAATACCTCTGCGTGGCCAAGGTCGGCGGCAACACCGGAATCGGCAAAGGGATCTACACCCACTTCCTCGACAGCGCCGGTGGCGTGCGCGCCGACCTCACCGTCATCCGCCTGGCTGAAAACCATTATCGCGTCATCGACGGCGCCGACGCGGGTAACCGCGACTTCGTCTGGATGAAGCGCACCGCCGACGACAAGGGCTGGAAAAACGTCTTCATCCAGGACCTGACCGATCACTGGGCCTGCCTCGGGGTGTGGGGGCCGAATGCCCGCGCCACGATTCAGAAGGTCGCCGACCGACCGCAGGAATGGGACGCCGATCGGTTCCCGTTTGCCAGCGTGCGCAAGCTGACCATCAAGGGCATCCCCGTGCTCGCGTTCCGGATCTCCTACGTGGGCGAGCAGGGCTGGGAGCTTCATGTGCCCTTCTCCTACGGCCTGGCGCTGTGGGACACGCTGTTCGAGCTCGGGGTGACGCCGGTCGGTGTCGAGACCTACGCGAACAGCCGCCGGATGGAAAAGAGCCTGCGCCTGCAGAACGCCGACCTGCTCACCCACTACAACCTGTACGAGGGGGGGTTGTCCCGTCCGAAGGTCAAGGAGGCGGACTTCATCGGCAAGGCGGCCTATGTGGCGCAACGCGAGCTCCCGCACCAGGCCGCGCTGCTGTGCACGCTGACGATGACCGACAACGTCGACAGCAAGGGGGTTGCGCGCTACCCGGTCGGTCCGTGCCCGATCCTCGACCCGCAGACCGGCAAGGTGCTCATCGACTCGCAGGGGCGGCGCTCGTACACCACCAGCATCGCGTTCGGCCCGTCGATCGGCAAGAACATCGCGCTGGGCTACATCCCGCACGAGCATGCCGAGGTCGGCAAGAACCTGCTGATCGAGTACTTCCACGAGCAGTATCCGGTGCGTATCGAGGCCGTCGGTTACGGTGCCCTTTACGACCCGGAAAACCTCAAGGCCAAGAGCTGAGCGCCCGGCGTCACATGAAACGGGCTCGCCCCCAACTGGGGGGGCGAGCCCGTTTTTCATGCGCAGGCGCGTAGCAAGGCAAATCGGCGTCGATCCCGGCCGCATCGGGCGGCGAGGCCCGCGCCCGGACTACCCACACAGTGTGCGCGCAGCGGTCGCCGCGGCTGCGGCGACCCAGGAAATGCAGGCTAAGCCCGTGGCGGGAACTGCTCGCCGTCTTCGGTGACGATGGCGCTCAAGCGGATGTCGTGCGCTTGCGGGAAGATGGTGTCGAGGCGTGCGGACTGAAGGCCCGTGCCAATCGAGAAGACCTGCTCGCCGAGCATCGCGAGCGTTCGGTCGAAATAGCCTCCGCCGTAGCCCAGGCGGTAGCCGGCGGGGTCCCAGCCCATGACCGGTGCGATCGTCACGTCGGGCCTGACCTCTGGCGCGTCCGGCGGGGGCACCGGTATGTTCCAGAAGCCACGCACCATGTGCGTCTCCGGCGTCCACACGCGAAACACGAGCGGCGCGCGCTGCGTCTCGACCAGTGGCAGCGCGACGGTCGCGCCGCGCGCGTGAAGCGACGCCATCCAGTCGCGCAGGTTCGGCTCGGTGTTGATCGGCCAGTAGACCGAAACGATCAGGCCGGACAGGCTGCCATGGCGACGGGCGAGCAGCGCGTCCAGATGCACCGCCAGCCGTGCGGCGACATCCCGTCTCTGCGCCGGCGACAGGGCCGCCCGCGCCTCGCGCAGCCGATTGCGCGTGTCGCGGCGCCAGGTGGAAACAGTCGGATCCATGCTCAGTCCACCTTCTCGATGCGTGCAGCCGCGTACTTGAACTCCGGGATCTTGCCGAAGGGGTCGAGCGCCGGGTTGGTGAGCATGTTGGCGGGCGCCTCCGTATAGCAGAAGGCGACGAAGACGACGCCATCCTGCAGGCCCGAATCGACGCGCGCGACCAGCTCGATCGTGCCGCGGCGCGTGCTGATGCGGATGCGGTCACCCGGGGCAATGCCCAAGCGCCTCATCTCGGACGGCGCCAGGGTCGCGACCGCGCCCGGCTCGAGCGCGTCGAGCACGCGTGTGCGCCGCGTCATCGAACCGGTGTGCCAGTGCTCCAGCTGCCGGCCCGTGGTGAGCACGATCGGGTACTCGGCGTCGACCGGTTCGTCCGGCGGCAAGGGCAGCGTGGGCGAGAATTTCGCCCGGCCACTGGGGGTCGGGAAGGCGTCACTGAAGACCACGTCGGCGCCGGGCAGGTCCGCGGCCGCGCTCGGATAGGTCACCGAGCGCTCGCGCTCGATGCGCTCCCAGCTGATGTTGTCGAAGGCCCGCATGCCACGCTTCATCTCGTCGAAGACGTCCGCCGGGTGGGTGTATTGCCAGTCCAGCCCGAGCCGACGCGCCACCTCCTGGATGATCCACCAGTCCTGCCGCGCGTCGCCGGGCAGCGGCACTGCGGCCTTGCCCATCTGGATCTGGCGGTTGGTGTTGGTGACGGTGCCGGTCTTCTCCGGCCAGGCCGACGAGGGCAGGATGACGTCCGCGAACTGCGCGGTCTCGGTGACGAAGATGTCCTGCACGACGAGATGCTCGAGCCTGGCGAGCGCAGCCCGGGCGTGCTCGAGGTCCGGATCCGACATCGCCGGATTCTCGCCCTGGATGTACATCGCCCGGATGACGCCGTCGTGGATGGCGTCCATGATCTCGACCACCGTGAGCCCGGGCTTGTCGTCGAGCGGGGTGCTCCACAGCTCCTCGAAGGCGGCGCGGATCTGCTTGTCGCCGACCGCCTGATAGCCCGGGAACACCATCGGGATCAGGCCTGCATCCGAGGCACCCTGGACGTTGTTCTGCCCGCGCAGCGGATGCAGGCCGGTGCCGGGGCGCCCGGTCTGGCCGCAGGCGAGCGCGAGCGAGATCAGACAGCGCGCGTTGTCCGTGCCGTGGGTGTGTTGCGAGATCCCCATACCCCAGAAGATCATCGCGCGCTCGGCCGTGGCGTAGGCACGCGCGACCTCACGGATGGTCTCGGGCGCCACGCCGCACAGCGGCGACATCGCCTCGGGCGTCATCTGGGCGACATGCGCCTTGAGGGCCTCGAAGCCTTCGGTGTGCGCCCCGATGTAGTCCGTGTCGTAAAGCTGCTCGGTGACGATCACGTTGAGCATCGCGTTGAACAGCGACACGTCCGCGCCGGGCTTGAAGCGGACGTCGCGCCAGGCGTGTTCGCTCATCGCCTGTCCGCGCGGGTCGAGCACGATGAAGCGGGTGCCGCGCGCGGCGGCCTGCTTGAAGAAGGTCGCCGCGACCGGGTGGTTGACCGTCGGGTTGCAGCCGGTGAGGATCACCACGTCGGCCTGCGTGACCTGCATGAACGAGGCCGTGACCGCGCCCGAGCCGATGCACTCCATCAGGGCGGCGACCGAGCTCGCATGACAGAGGCGGGTGCAGTGGTCGACGTTGTTCGAGCCGAAACCGGTGCGGACCAGCTTCTGGAACATCCAGGCTTCTTCGTTCGTGCATTTTGCGCTGCCGAAACCGGCCAGGCCGGCGGGCCCGTGCTCGCGTTTGACGCGCAACAGGCCTTGTGCGGCCAGCTCGAGCGCCTCGTCCCATTCGGCCTCGCGGAAATGGGTCAGCGGCCGCGCCGGATCGAAGTCGGGGTCGAGCCCCTTGGGCACGCCTTCGCGGCGGATCAGCGGCTTGAGCAGGCGGGCGGGGTGGTTCGGATAGTCGAACCCGAAGCGCCCCTTCACGCACAGCCGGCCGAGGTTGGCCGGGCCGTCGAGGCCCTCCACGGCGATGATGCGGTCGTCGCGCACGTGGTAGCGAAGCTGGCAGCCAACGCCGCAGTACGGACAAACGGAATCCACGCTGCGATCCGCCGCGGCCGAGTCGCCCCGCCCCTGCTCGTCGACCAGGGTCGCCGGCATCAGCGCGCCGGTCGGGCAGGCCTGCACGCACTCGCCGCAGGCCACGCAGGTGCTGGCGCCCATCGGATCGTCCAGGTCGAACACGACCTTGGCCGCCGCGCCGCGCCAGGCCAGACCGATCACGTCGTTGACCTGCACTTCGCGACAGGCGCGCACGCACAGGTTGCAGTCGATGCAGGCCTCGAGGTTCACCCTCATCGCGGTGTGGGAATCATCCCGCACACGCGGCACGAGGTGCGCCGGCGCGTGATGAACCGGGGTGCCGTCGCGTTCGCCCGCTTGCGGCAACCAGGCGCGCGCCGCGGCGGCGTCCACGCCCACGCTGTCCGCCATGCGCCAGAAATGGCTGGAGCGGTCCGGGCTGTCCTCGCGCTCGGGCTGGTCGACCGCGAGCAGCGAAATGACGCCTTCACGCGCTTCGCGCGCGCGCTCGGAGGTGGCACTGCGCACCACCATGCCGGGGCGTGCCTGGCGCTGGCAACTCGCCGCCAGCACCCGCTCGCCTTCGATCTCGACCATGCAGGCCCGGCAGTTACCGTCCGCGCGGTAGCCGGCTGCGTCCTTGAAGCAAAGGTGCGGGATCGTCTCGCCCGCGCGGCGGGCGGCCTGCCAGAGACTCTCCCCGTCGTGTGCGGTGATCTCGACGCCATCCAGGGTCAGGGTAAAGGTATCGGTCATGACTTCAGCCCTTGATCGTCACATTCTGAGCGGCAAGCTGGCCGCGAAAATCCTTGAGCAATCCCAGCACGGGATTGGGCGCAGCCTGCCCCAGACCGCAGATGGAGGCGTCCATCATCAAGCGTGCGAGCCGTTGAAGCGCGTCTGCGTCCCATTGTTCACGCTCCAGCAGGCCCAGCATCTTGTCGCAGCCCACCCGGCAAGGCGTGCACTGGCCGCAGGACTCGTCGGCAAAGAAGGCGAGCAGGTTGGTCGCCACCGAGCGCAGGTCGTCCTTGTCCGACAGCACGATCACCGCCGCCGAGCCGATGAAGCAGCCGTGCGGCTGGAGGGTGTCGAAATCGAGCGGGATGTCGGCCTTGTCGGCAGGCAGGATGCCCCCCGACGCGCCGCCGGGCAGGTAGGCCATCAGCCTGTGCCCCTCTGCCATGCCGCCGCAGAACTCGTCGATGAGTTCGCGCAGGGTGATGCCGGCCGGAGCGAGATGCACACCGGGCTTGCGGACCCGCCCGGACACGGAGAAGCTGCGCAGGCCCTTGCGGCCGTGACGGCCCTGCGCGGCGAACCACTCGGCGCCGCGTTCGTGGATCAGGGGGATCCAGTAAACCGTCTCGACGTTGTTCACCAGCGTCGGGCGATTGAACAGGCCGCTCTGCGCAACGAAAGGCGGTCGGTGCCGCGGCTTGCCCGGCTTGCCCTCGAGCGACTCGATCAGCGCCGACTCCTCGCCACAGATGTAGGCACCGGCGCCGCGGCGCAGCACGATGTAGCCGGGCGTCGCCAAGCCGCTGCGCTCGAGCTCGGCAATCGCCTCGCGCAGCACCGTGTGCACACCGGGGTACTCGTCACGCAGGTAGATGTAGAGCGCTTCAGCGTCGATGGCCCATGCGCTGACCAGCGCCCCTTCGAGGAAGCGGTGCGGGGCGTGTTCGAGATAGTGGCGATCCTTGAAGGTGCCGGGCTCGCCTTCATCGCCGTTGATCACACAGTAGCGGGGCGCAGGCTCCTGCCGCACGAAAGCCCACTTGCGGAAGGTCGGAAACCCTGCCCCGCCGAGGCCCCGCAGGCCCGCCTGCTCGAGCTCCGTCATCAGCGCCTCGACACCGACCTCGCCATCGCGACACGACTGCAGCAGCCGATAGCCACCGGCAGCCCGATAGGCCTCCAGACGCTGCCATTCGATCGGTTCCGGATCGGTCTCACCCGCTGCCGCCGCAGCGAGCACCGCCTCGGCGTTGGCCCGACCGATGTGACGATGACCGACTTCGACCACCGGCGCGTTGTCGCAACGCCCCATGCAGGGCGCGCGCAACACCCGGATCGCCTCCGGGTCGGTGCCGGCCTCGAGTTCGGCCTTGAGCGCTTCGGCGCCGGCGATCTGACAGGACAGCGAATCGCACACCCGCAGCGTGAGCGCCGGCGGCGGGGCCTGATCGTCATGAATCACGTCGAAATGTGCGTAGAAAGTCGCGGTCTCATACACGGCGGCCATCGGCAGCTTCATGTAGGCGGCCAGCGCGCGCAAGGCAGGGAGCGGGAGGTGGCCCCGGTCGTCCTGCATTACGTGCAGGTGCTCGATCAGCAGATCGTGCCGGCGCAACTCGGGCCGTTGGCGTTCGTCACCGAGCAGCGCGCGCAGACGCTCGAGTTCGGCGGGGTCCAGCTCACGGCCGCGCGGCTTGGCGCGCAGTCCTCGGCGTGGGGTTTCGGTGTTCAGGCTCATATGCGACTCGATATCGGGAGATGGACGGGGCCGGCTCCGCGTAGCCCCACATGTGAGCATAGCGCCCGACTCGAGAACGCAGTAAAGCTGTAAGCGACGGCGGGAATCCTAAAAACGTCATGCACGTCCCGTCCGCACAGGCGCTGCCCCGGACAGTCGAGAGACAGCCCGCAGGCGGGCAAAAACAAGGGCGCGCGCGACGGCCTTTACGGCGGCGAAGTCGGCGCCGCTCGCGGGCCAGCGCATGTCGCAAACAGACATGTGCCGGCGAGCCCGATCCCTGGATTCTCAGCTGTGCCGGCCGCGCGGCGAATCTCTGCTTCCTGACGATTGCCCAAACGCGACAAGCTGCTACTATGAGTCCATAAGCGCGGCAATGATATGGACCCCATCCGGGTTCGATCGTCGCCATGGCCAAGGGCGCACACGCAGAAAATATACGAGGCCTGCTCGAGAGCGGCCCCGCGGAGTGCTCCGAACGGGTGAGGAGGAGACAACATGCCCAAGCACGATGATTTGCCGAATCCGGCCGAGAGCAAGCGACGCGACGGCCCTTTGAGTGTCGGCTTTCTCCTCCTGGAGAATTTCACCCTGATCGCGCATTCGGTGGCGATCGAGCCGCTGCGCATGGCCAACCAGCTCAGCGGCAAGGAACTCTACCGCTGGTACACCCTGAGCGAGGATGGCCAGCCGGTCCGTGCGAGCGATGGTCAGCGCATCCTGCCCGACGGCTCGCTGAAAGATGTGCAGGGCCTCGATATCGTGATCGTCTGCGGTGGTGTTGCGCCCCAGCAGGCGATCCGCAAGGCACACATCTCCTTCCTGCAGGCGCAGGCCAGGCGTGACTGCATCCTCGGCTCGGTTTGCACCGGGGCCTGGGCGCTCGCACAGGCCGGCCTGCTCGATGGCTACCGTGCCAGCGTACATTGGGAGTGCATCCCGGGGCTGCAGGAAGCCTTCCCGAAAGTATTGGTGACCAACCGCTTGTTCACGGTCGACGGCAACCGCATCACGGGTTCAGGCGGGACCGCACCGCTGGACATGATGCTGAATCTGATCCAGCGCCAGTTCGGCCGCGAGCTGATGGCCGCGATCTCCGAAATGTTCATGTGCGAGCGCATTCGCGACGAGCGCGAACAGCAGCGCATTCCGCTTCGCCACGTGCTCGGCATGTCGCAGCCGAAGCTGCTCGAAATCGTCGAGCTGATGGAGGCCAACATCGAGGAGCCGCTCGAAACGGAGGGCCTCGCGGCCATCGCCGGGATCTCCCGCCGACAGCTCGAGCGACTCTTCCTCAAGCATCTGAACAGCTCGCCTTCGCGCTATTACCTCACCATCCGCATCAACCGCGCGCGCAAGCTGCTGCGGCAGACCTCGATGATGATCATCGAGGTCGCGGAAGCCTGCGGTTTCGTCTCGACATCGCATTTTTCCAAGTGCTACCGCAGCTTCTTCGGCGTACCGCCAAGAACCGAGCGCACCTGCGAGACGGCCTTGCGCCCGGTGCGCGGCCGCCGGCCGACCTTTGCTCCGGAAGCGGCAGGTACGATCTCATCGGCCGAGCGTGCACTCTGCGCGGCGCGCGGCGAGGCGACGTATGGAAGCGTTGTGCATCTGGCCGCGTAGTCGTCTGGTCGCATAGCCCCGAGAGCCGGGCGCAACACCCGACCAGCCGGCGCGGACAGGGCGCCCTATGAAGTATGCCCGCAGCGGGCAAAGCACCGTGGCCGCGCACAGGCCCCGCCCCGCCTGCCGCTCCGGTCAGGCCGCGGTGCCGGCGAGAGGTCCTGGTGCTGGGCAGCTTGACCCACCCGCTACTTGACCCCCAAGCGCTGCATTGCCGCCGGCGAAGCGGCACGGCGTCGCCGGCGGACTCGTTCAGCTCCGCTCGTTGCGGGGAGCTTCGCCGCGCGCGGCCCCCTCGTCCACGGTGGGATCGACGGCGACGCCCTCTTCCTTGCGCTTCCGCTCGTCGGAGCCTTCCGCCGCCGCCTGTTCGAGTTCATCGGTGCCAGTCGCGGCCACTTTTTCGGAGTCCGGTTGGGCTGCAGGAGCGGCGCCCTGCGATCCCGCGTCGGCAGTGGAATCGGACGGCGCTTCCGGCTCGGCACGGCCTTCGGTCGCCGGCTCGCTTACCTGGGCAGGCTCGGCCGTCTCCGTCGGCGCCGTTTCAGCCCCGGACTCGGTCGCCGCGCCAGCGGCAGCCGTCGCCGCGGCGCCGGCGCCCAGCAGCTTGCCCGCTTCGCCGCCCTCGTCCGCGCCACGCCCGGCGCCGATCAGCAACGCATCCACACGCTGCTGGAACAGCTCGCGTGCCGAGCCGGTGGAGAGCTTCTCGTAGTCGGTGGACAGATGCTCGAAGAGCGCCTTGTACGAGCCGGCCATGGACACGAACAGGGTCGCGGTCTTGTCGAAGTGGGCTTCGACGTCCTTGCGGTAGCCGGCCACCTCTTCCTGCTTGCGCTCGAGCTCGGCTTCGAGCTCGTCGATGCGATCTTTGGTCCCCGCCGTCTTGCGACCGACGAAGAAGGCGATGATGCCGACGATGACGACCGCGGAGATCGCGAGCAGCCAGGCAGTTTGTGGCGTGATGTTCATGTTTTCTTCCTCCCTTGCGTTCAATCGATGGTCGTCGCCTCGACGGGCGACAGGAACTGCAGGCGCGCACGCAGCGCACGCGTGACCTCGACGCGGCCGTCGGCGGCCACGCGCAACACGTGTTCGATGCCGAAACGCCGCGTCTGTTCGCGCCAGGCGTCACCGGCAAGATACGCGGGCTTGCTCGGCGCATCGGACAGCGTCCCGGCGTTGGTGCGCGGCAAGATCAGAATGGTGAGCGCCTGCGTGCCCTGCGCCGGCATGCCGGTGCGCGGGTCGAGCAGATGCGAAAAGCGCTCGCCTTCGATCTCGAAATAACGCTGATAGTCGCCGGAGGTGCCGACCGCCTCGCCATCGTACAACGGCAAGGTGGCGATGGGCGCCGGTTCGCGCGGATGCTGGATGCCGATGCGCCAGGGCTGGTCGCCCTTCTTCCCGAGCGCCATGACGTTGCCGCCGATGTTGATGAGCGCGTTGTCCACACCGTTCGCGCGCAGGATGGCCGCGGCGCGGTCGAGCGCGTAGCCCTTGGCGTAGCCGCCGAGGTCGAGCTGCACCGCCGGGTTGCGGCTGCTGACCCGATTGCCCTCGATGACGAGATCCGCCATCGAGGGCGCAGCCTCGAGCAGGGCCTGCAGGCGCGCGGGGTCCGGGCGCTGCTGCACGAAGCTGTCGGTGTGAAAGCCCCACAGCGCGATCAGCCCGCCGAGCGCCGGATTGAAGAGCTGGTCGCCGGTCGCAGCGATATGCTGCGCATCCAGCAACATCGCCGCGAGCTCGTCGGACACGCTGGTGGCCTCGCCACGCGCGAGCGCCGCGTTGAGCGCAGTGAGCTCGGACGGCTCCCAGGCGTGATATGCGCGGTGCAGGCGGTCGAACTCGCGCAGCACGGCACCGGCCGCCGCATCCGCAGCCTCCTGGCTGTCGCCATAGACAGCCACATCGACCCGCGTGCCGAACACATAAGCCTCGTGCCGGAACACCTCACCACCCGAACAACCAGCCAACAACACCGCCGCCAGCACCAACACCGCCAGCCGACCAGAAAAATCAATGGGGTCAGACTCGATTGATCCGCGGATCAATCGAGTCTGACCCCATTGATTTTGATTTTGGCGAAGAGCGGGGGCGCTCAGGCGCACGCCTGCTCCAGCGTGTCGATGACCAGGCCGGCGACGTCGAAGCCTTGCTGCGCGGCGATCTCGACCATGCAGGTGGGGCTGGTGACGTTGATCTCGGTGAGGTGGCCGCCGATCAGGTCGAGGCCGACGATGAGCAGGCCGCGCCGCCACAGGATGGGGGCCAGATACTCGGCCACCTCGCGTTCACGCGCGGTCAGCGGCATCGCGACGCCGCGGCCGCCCGCGGCCAGGTTGCCGCGCGTCTCACCGGCCTGCGGAATGCGCGCCAGCGAGAAGGGCACGACCTCGCCGCCGATGATCAGCACGCGCTTGTCGCCCTCGGCGATCTGCGCCAGGTAGCGCTGCGCCATGATCGTGCGCCGGCCCTCGTGGGTCAGTGTCTCGATGATGACGTTCCGGTTCGGATCGTCGGCACGCACGCGGAAGATCTGGCTGCCACCCATGCCGTCGAGCGGTTTGAGGATGACGTCGCCGAGTTCGTCGATGAAAGCCTGGATGTCCGCCGCATCTCGCGCCACCAGCGTGGTCGCGGTGAACTGCGGGAATTCGGTGATCGCGATCTTCTCGGAATGGTCGCGCACCGCGCGCGGATCGTTGAACACCCGCACGCCCGCCTGCACCGCGCGCTCGAGCAGCCAGGTGGCGGTGACGTACTCGAAGTCGAAGGGCGGGTCCTGGCGCATCAGCACCGCATCGAAGGCCGACAGCGGCAAGGCCTGCGCTTCGCCCACCCGGTACCACGCGGCGTCGTCTTCGGACACGCTCAAGGGCACGCAGCCGGTCCCCACCACCACGCCTTCCCGCCAGGTCAGGCCAGCGCGCTGCAGCGCCCACACCTCATGACCGCGGCGGGCGGCGGCGCGCATCATCGCGATGCTGGAGTCCTTGTAGGCCTTCAGGCCCTCGAGCGGGTCGAGGATGAAGGCGAGGCGAAGCGGTCGAGTCGTGGTCATGTTCGATCATTCCCGCCCGCGCCTGATCGACGCGGGCTCTTGAGTCTGGCGGTGGGTGCTGGCTGCGGGCGACGGCATCGCAGCAGACCAGCGCGAGCACCCGCGCCCTTGCACAGGCGGGCGGGGCGCCCGAGCCGATGCGGGCGGGCGCCCGAGCCGATGCGCTCAGGCGCCCGCGGCGTCGTCCTCTGCCGGCTCGGTCTCCTCGATCTCGACCGAGGCCGCGAGCAGCGCCAGGCGGGCGACCACGCCATAGGCGTAGAAGCGGTTCGGCGCCGCGTCCGGCCCCTGGGCGGCGTCGGGCATGGTGCCGCTGGTGTCGAAGGCGAGCGGCTTGAAGTGCATGCCGGGCGCGTTGAGGTTCTCGTCGCGGCCGCGCTCGGTGTGCACGCGGTAGAAGCCGCCCACCACGTAGTGATCCATCATGTACACCACCGGCTCGGCGACGCCGTCCTCGACCGTCTCGAAGGTGTGCACGCCCTCCTGAACGATCACCTCCTGCACCTGCAGGCCTTCCTTGACCACCGCCATCTTGTTGCGCTGGCGGCGGTTGAGGCCGACCACCTCGGAGGCGTCCTTCACCGTCATCACGCCCATGCCGTAGGTACCGGCGTCGGCCTTCACCACCACGAAGGGTTCGTCGGTGACGCCGTACTCCTTGTACTTGGCCCGGATGCGGGTGAGCAGCGCATCGACCTGCCCGGCCAGGCACTCCTCGCCGGTGCGCTCCTGGAAGTTGATCTGGCCGCACACGCCGAACTCGGGGTTGATGCGCCACGGATCGATGCCGATCGCCTCGGCGAAGGCGCGCGCCACGCGGTCGTAGCATTCGGCGTGCTTCGACTTGCGGCGCGAGTGCCAGCCCGCGTGCAGCGGCGGGATCAGCCACTGCTCGTCCAGGCCCTTGAGCACCTGCGGGATGCCCGCGGAGAGGTCGTTGTTGAGCAGCACCGCGCAGGGGTCGAAGCCGTCCAGCCCGATGCGGCTGCCATTGCGGCGCAGCGGCTCGAGGGTGAGCGAGGCGCCGTTGGCGAGCTCGAGCACGGTGGGCTCGGCGATGTCGGGCAGCAGGCTGCCGATGCGCACGTCCAGGCCGGTGAGGCGCAGGATGGACACCAGCTTGGCCACGTTCTGCAGGTAGAACTGGTTGCGCGTGTGGTTCTCGGGGATCAGCAGCAGACGGCTGGCGTCCGGGCAGATGCGCTCGATCGCCGCCTGCGCGGCCTGCACGCACAGCGGCATGAAGGCATCGTTGAGATTGTTGAAGCCGCCGGGAAAGAGGTTCAGATCGACCGGCGCGAGCTTGAAGCCCGAATTGCGCAGGTCGGTCGAGCCGTAGAAGGGCGGCATGTGGTCCTGCCACTGGTCGCGGAACCAGCGCTCGATCTCGGTGGCGTTGTCGAGGAACTGGCGTTCCAGTTCCAGCAAGGGGCCGGTGAGTGCAGTCGTCAGATGAGGAACCATGAAGTGTCTCTAGAGTGCGCGCGAGCCCGGCGGGCCAGCGGATGAATTGGCCGGAATATTACACCAAGCCCACCCGGCGCCGGGCGCGGGAGGCGGTGAAATCCGGGCGGCCGAACGCAGCGGCAGCGCTCGCTTCGGCCCTGGAGCCGAGCAGGCTCGCCGGGCGGTATCAGGCTGGCAGGCGCACGGGAAGGACGCGCTCGTCCTTGACCTCTTCCATGACCACGTAGGTGTGCGTCTGCTTGACGCAGGGCAGGCCCGAGATCTGCTCGCCCATCACGCGGCGGTACTCGCCGATGTCGCGCGTGCGCACCTTGAGCAGGTAGTCGAAGTCGCCCGCGATCATGTGGCAGGACTCGATCTCGGCGATGCGGCGCACGGCATCGTTGAAGCGGCGCAGGTCGTGCTCGGTAGTGCTGCTGAGCAGCACCTGCACGATGACCACGTGCCCGGCACCGACCGCATCGGGATCGAGCGCGGCGTGGTAGCCGCGGATCACACCGGCCTTTTCCAATCTGCGCACGCGCTCCGCGCACGGCGTCTTGGTGAGGCCGACGCGGCGCGACAGCTCGACGATGGACAGGCGGGCGTCGGCCTGCAGCTCGGTCAGGATCTTCAGGTCGATGCGGTCCATATTTTTAGCCAGGCGTTTGGTCTGCATTAAGCGATTTTCGTGGCCATTATGGCTTTATAGATTAAAAAATTGGAGCCATTAACTGCAGTTTTTAGCAAAGAATTCAGCCGTTCCGGCGGGCCGTCTCCCGCCCTTGTCCAACCGCCTGCAGAGCGCCTCGGCGAAGAGGCGCCCGTCTGCCCAGGAGTCCTCCGCCGTGACTGCCACCGCCCCCAATCGCATCGACACCCCCGCCGCTTTCGCTGCCGCCGGCGCCGCCTTGCCGGAGGCGCCCCGCAACACAATGCGCCATGCGATCGACACCGCCTGGCGCACGCCCGAGCCGGTGTGCGTGCCGAAGCTGGTCGACGCCGCCCGCCTGCCCGACGCCCTGCGCGAGCCGGTGCGCAGCCTCGCCCACGACCTCGTGACCGGCCTGCGCGCCACGCGCTCGCGCTCATCCGGCGTGGATGCACTGATGAAGGAGTTCTCGCTCTCCAGCCAGGAAGGCGTGGCGCTGATGTGCCTGGCCGAGGCGCTGCTGCGCGTGCCCGACAAGGCCACCGCCGACCGCCTGATCCGCGACAAGCTCGCCGACGGCGACTGGCGCGCGCACATCGGCAACAGCCCGTCGCTGTTCGTCAACGCCGCCACCTGGGGCTTGCTGATCACCGGCCGGCTGGTGTCGACCAGCAGCGCGGAGGGCCTGTCCTCGGCGCTCACCCGCCTGATGACGCGCGGCGGCGAGCCGCTGATCCGCAAGGGCATGGACCTGGCGATGCGCATGCTCGGCGAGCAGTTCGTCACCGGCCGCGACATCGACGAAGCGCTGAAACGCGGCCGCGAGCACGAGAAGCAAGGCTACCGCTACTCCTTCGACATGCTGGGCGAGGCGGCGATGACGGCTGCGGACGCCGAGCGCTACTTCAAGGATTACGAGCGCGCGATCGAGGCCATCGGCGTGGCCTCGAAGGGTCGCGGCGTGGTCGACGGCAACGGCATCTCGGTGAAACTCTCGGCCCTGCACCCGCGCTACACCTGGTCGCAGCGCGAGCGCGTGCTGGCCGAGCTGCTGCCGAAGCTGAAGGCCCTGTGCCTGCAGGCCAGGCGCCACGACATCGGCCTCAACATCGACGCCGAGGAGGCCGACCGCCTCGACCTCTCGCTCGACCTGCTCGAGGCGCTCGCCACCGACGACGCGCTCGCCGGCTGGACCGGACTGGGCTTCGTGGTGCAGGCCTACCAGAAGCGCGCACCGTTCGTGCTCGACTTCGTCATCGATCTCGCCCGGCGCAGCGGCCAGCGCATGATGGTGCGCCTGGTCAAGGGCGCCTACTGGGACGCCGAGATCAAGCGCGCGCAGATCGACGGCCTCGGCGGCTACCCGGTGTATACGCGCAAGGTCTACACCGACGTCTCCTACCTCGCCTGCGCCAAAAAATTGCTCGCCGCGCGCGACGTGATCTACCCGCAGTTCGCCACCCACAACGCGCACTCGCTGGCGGCGATCTTCCACCTCGCCGCCGCCGACGGCCGCGCCTGGCAGCCGGGCGACTACGAGTTCCAGTGCCTGCACGGCATGGGCGAGCCGCTCTACGACCAGATCGTCGGCCGCGCCGAGCGCCATCGCATGGTGCGCATCTACGCCCCGGTGGGCAGCCACGAGACCCTGCTCGCCTACCTGGTGCGCCGCCTGCTCGAGAACGGCGCCAACAGCAGCTTCGTGAACCGCATCGTGGACGAGCGCGTGCCGGTCGAGGAGCTGATCGCCGACCCGGTCGAACAGGCCGCCCCGCTCGCCGGCGCGCCGCACCCCAGGATCGCGCTGCCTTCCGATCTGTTCGGCGCGCTACGCGCCAACTCCGCAGGCCACGATCTCGCCAGCGAGCCGGTGCGCGCGCGCATCGCCGCGGCACTCGCTGCAACGCGCGGCACGCTCTTCGAGGCGGCCCCCATAGTTCCCCTGCCCGCCGGAGCCGGAGCTGGAACTGGAGCCGAGGCTGAGGGAGGGGCCGGAGCCTCCGCAGCGCACGATCGCGCAGTCGGCATTGCAGGGCACGATGCAAGCGCGCCGCAGGAACCGGCGGCTGCCCAACCGGTGCGCAACCCAGCCGACCACGCCGACGTCGTCGGCCGCGTCGTCGAGGCCACGCCCGCCGACATCGAGCGCGCCCTGGCCGCCGCCAGCGCCGCTGCGCCCGAATGGGCTGCCACCCCGGCCAGCACGCGCAGCGACGCGCTCGTCCACGCCGCCGCCCTGTTCGAGCGCGAGGCCGACACCCTGCTGGCGCTGGCCGTGCGCGAGGCCGGCAAGTCGTGGGCTAACGCGGTCGCCGAGCTGCGCGAGGCAGTCGACTTCCTGCGCTACTACGCGCAGCAGGCGGGTGGCTTCGATGCCGCCAGCCACCTGCCGCTCGGCCCGGTGCTGTGCATCAGCCCGTGGAACTTCCCGCTCGCGATCTTCAGCGGCCAGGTCGCCGCCGCGCTCGCGGCCGGCAACCCGGTGCTCGCCAAACCCGCCGAGCAGACGCCGCTGATCGCCGCCTTCGCGGTGCGCCTGCTGCACGAGGCCGGCATCCCGGCCGCGGCCCTGCAGCTGCTGCCCGGCCGCGGCGAGACCGTCGGCGCCGCGCTGGTGGCCGATGCGCGCGTGCGCGGCGTGATGTTCACCGGCTCCACCGAGGTCGCCGCGCTGATCAACCGCACCCTCGCCGCGCGCGGCGGCAACGTGGCGCTGATCGCCGAGACCGGCGGCCAGAACGCGATGATCGTGGACTCCACCGCCCTGCCCGAGCAGGTGGTCACCGACGTGCTCGCCTCCGCCTTCGACTCCGCCGGCCAGCGCTGCTCGGCGCTGCGCGTGCTGTGCCTGCAAGAGGACATCGCCGACGGCGTGCTGCACATGCTGCAGGGCGCGCTCACCGAGCTGCGCCTGGGCAACCCGGCCGACGTGCGCGTGGACATCGGCCCGGTCATCGATGCCGATGCGCGCGACGGACTCGAAGCCCACGTCGCCGCGATGCAGGCGAAGGGCGCCCGCGTCACCCGCCTGCCGCTGCCCGCCGAGTGCGCGCACGGCACCTTCGTCGCGCCGACCATCATCGAGATCGGCGCACTCGCCGAGCTCGGCCGCGAGCAGTTCGGCCCCATCCTGCACGTGCTGCGCTACCGCGCATCCGAGCTCGACGGCCTCATCGACGCCATCAACGCCAGCGGCTACGGCCTCACCATGGGCGTGCACACCCGCATCGACGAGACCGTCGAGCGCGTCGCCGCGCGCGCCCATGTCGGCAACCTGTATGTGAACCGCAACATCATCGGCGCGGTGGTGGGCGTGCAGCCCTTCGGCGGCGAAGGCCTGTCGGGCACCGGCCCCAAGGCCGGCGGGCCGCTCTACCTGCACCGGCTGCTGGCGCGCTCGCCCGGCCCGGTGCTGGCCGACGGATCGCTTTCGATCGCCGACGGCGAGGAGACACGCGCCGCCGACGCCGCGCTCGAAGCCTTCCTGGAATGGCTCGACGGCGCCGGCCGCAGCCTGCTCGAAGGCGACGAGCTCGCCGTGCTGCGCGACCGCGCCGACGCCTGCCGCGCACGCCGCATCAGCGGCCTGTGCCTGGCGCTCCCCGGCCCCACCGGCGAGGACGACAGCCTGCGCTTCACCGCGCGCGGCACCCTCGCCGGCGTGGCGGATGGCGCCGCCGCCGTGCTGCATCAGGTGATGGCCGCGCTTGCCAGCGGCAACCGCCTGCTGCTCGCGGACAGCGAGGCCGCACGCAAAGTGCAGACCGCGCTGCCCGCAGCGCTGCGTGCGCACATCGCGCTGGATGCTGCCTGGTTCGACAAGGCGCTCGGTGCGGTGCTGTTCGACGGCAGCGAGGCCGACGCCGACGCGCTGCGCGTGCGCGTCGCCGCACGCAGCGGCCCCATCGTGCAGTTGCAGCAGCCAAGCCCCGACTACGACCTCAGCCGGCTCGTGCATGAACGCACACTGTCGATCAACACCGCCGCAGCCGGCGGCAACGCCAGCCTGATGGCCATGGGCGCCTGATCTGCCCTCACCCTCTGCCGCCGGGCCCCGTGATCGCATTGCCGGTCGCCGGGCCCGGCTTCTTCGCACGGCGCGCAGCTTTTTTCGTCTGCGTGGCAGCTGCGCCCCCGCGCCCGGCGCGCAGCGCGCTCTTGCGAGCGCGGCGTCTCAGCGGTAGCTCTTGAGGTGCAGGCTGGTCTCGGTGCTGCGGATGCCGCCGACCAGGCGGATGCGTTCGAGCATCTCCGACATGGCAGCCAGATTCGGCGCCTCGAGCTCGGCGAGCAGATCCCAGCGTCCGTTGGTGTCGTGGAGCGCGACCACGCCCGGCTCGCCGAGCAGGCTGGCGATCACGCGTCGCGTCTGGTTGCCCTCGACGAGCACCCCCATCCAGGCGCGAATGCCTTCGCGCTCGGCGTCGGGACGCAGCTTGACCGTGTAGCCGACGATGACCTGCTCGTCCTCCAGGCGGCGCATGCGGTTCGTCACCGTCCCCCGCGAGACGCCCAGCTTGTGGGCGAGGTCCGCGACACTCAGGCGCGCGTTCTGGCGCAACAGGGCGATGAGTTTTTGGTCGATTTCGTCCATGGCGTCAGAGTGGCATTAAACACTGTCATTTCGTCAACTTTCTGGCGCATCTTATGCCGATTTGCCAATTTGAATTGGCGCACACCTCCGGCAAACTGCTCTTCACTGAATCAATCGCGCCATACAAAACTTTTCTGGGCAGCGCGTCATGAGACCCGTCTCCAGCCTCGACACCCGCCTCGACACCCGCCTCGACACCCGCCTCGACACCCGCCTCGACACCCTCTACCTCGACCCCCGCCACGTCGCCGAGATCATCCGCAGCCGCAGCCTCGAGCGCTGCCTCGCTGGCATGGTCGACTACATCCGCGCCGACTTCCTGCGTTGGGACGAGTTCGACAAGTGCGCCCGCGTCGCCAACCACTCCGAAAACGGCGTGATCGAGCTGATGCCGATCGCCGACGACGTGTCCTACGCCTTCAAGTATGTCAATGGCCACCCCAGGAACACCCGCCTCGGCCTGTCGACCGTGATGGCCTTCGGCGTACTCGCCGACGTCGACACCGGCGCGCCGCGCATGCTCAGCGAGCTGACCCTGACCACCGCGCTGCGCACCGCGGCCACCTCGGCGCTGGCCGCCCGCACCCTGGCCCGCCGCGACAGCCGCGTGATGGCGCTGATCGGCAACGGCGCGCAGAGCGAGTTCCAGGCCCTGGCCTTCCAGCACGTGGTCGGCATCGAGGCAGTGCGCCTGTACGACGTCGATGAGGCCGCCACCCGCAAGCTCCTCGCCAACCTCGCCGACAGCGGCCTGCACGTCACCGTATGCGCCAGCACGGCAGAGGCGGTCAAGGGCGCCGACATCGTCACCACGGTGACCGCCGACAAGACCTACGCCACCATCCTCACCCCCGAGATGATCGAGCCCGGCATGCACATCAACGCCGTCGGCGGCGACTGCCCGGGCAAGACCGAACTCCACGCCGACGTCCTGCGCCGCGCCTCGGTGTTCGTCGAATACTCCCCGCAGACCCGCATCGAGGGCGACATCCAGCAGATGCCGGCCGACTTCGCCGTGACCGAGCTGTGGGAAGTCCTCAAGGGCACGCGCGCCGGCCGTAGCAACGCAGAGGAAGTCACCGTGTTCGACTCGGTCGGCTTCGCGATGGAAGACTACTCGGCGCTGCGCTTCATGTACGACGCCGCGATCGCGCTCGGCCTCGGCGAGCGCATCGCGCTGATCCCGGCGCTGGCCGACCCCAAGAACCTGTTCTCATCCCTGAGCCGGCCGATGTCCCACACCGCCGAAGTCGTCCGCATGGTCGCGGGCGCACGCTGAGCCGATCGGCGCCTGATCTCGGGTCGGGTCCATCCCTGCGGCACAGGCCTGCTCGAAGCAGGCCTGTGCCGTTTTCATGAGGCGTCCTTCGATACAATCGCGGGCGCTGAACGCAGCAGCCGCGCCCGGATCGGCTTGTTTTATCGCACCGCACCAGTCTTTTCGGCTTCAGGCAGCGACGCGAAAAGGAATACTTCCTGTATAAGCCTGAATTTTGGACCCATAAGCTTTTATTTTTGCGGAAAAATTCGCC
Organism: Thauera sp. UBA6194; assembly: GCA_002422685.1. Lineage (GTDB taxonomy): Bacteria > Pseudomonadota > Gammaproteobacteria > Burkholderiales > Rhodocyclaceae > Thauera. Next base: position 212,924 of record DITC01000054.1, read on the forward strand.
CCACTCCTGGACCAGCGCAATCGGCCGACAAGCACGCGATTTCACCCCCGCGAGCGCCGAAGTCCGAAGGCTTCGACTAAGGGGCAGCACGGATGGCAAGGCGAAGGAATTCGCTTACCTTACGGGACGCAGTCGCCACCGGTCACACCGCAGTGGTCGGATGCGCCCGATCAAACCAGGCAATAACGGAGACGTTTCATGAAAAAAACCCTGCTCGCAACCGCCGTCCTCGCGCTCGGCGGCTTTTCCAGCGCCGCGCTGGCCGACCTCACCGTCGCCATCGCCGGCCCGATGACCGGCCAGTACGCCTCGGCCGGCGACCAGATCCGCAAGGGCGCGGAGATGGCGATCGCCGACATCAACGCGCGCGGCGGCGTGCTCGGCGAGAAGCTGGTGCTCGAAGTCGGTGACGACGCCTGCGATCCGAAGCAGGCCGTTTCAGTGGCCAACACCATGGTCAACAAGGAGATCGCGTTCATGCACGGCCACTGGTGCTCGAGCTCGACCATCCCGGCCTCCGAGGTGTACAACGAAGCCGACATCCTGATGGCCACCGTGTCGACCAACCCGCAGGTCACCGAGCGCGGCCTGAACAACATCTTCCGCATCATGGGTCGCGACGACCAGCAGGGCCTGGTCGCCGGCGGCTACATCGCCGAGAAGTTCGCGGGCAAGAAGGTCGCCGTGGTCGACGACAAGAGCGCCTACGGCAAGGGCCTGGCCGACGAGATGGCCAAGGCGATGGAAGCCAAGGGCCTCGCGCCCACGCTGCGCGAAGCGATCACCGCGGGCGAGAAGGACTACTCCGGTCTGGTCACCAAGCTCAAGCAGGCCGGCGTCGAGGTCATGGCCTACGGCGGCTACCACACCGAGGTCGCGCTGATCCTGCGCCAGGCCCAGGCCGCCGGCCTGCAGCTCACGGTGATGGGTGGCGACACCATGACCAACTCCGAACTCGTCACCGCCGCCGGCCCGGCCGCAGACAACGTGATGTTCACGTTCTCGCCCGACGCGCGCAAGAACCCCGACGCCGCCCCGGTGGTCGAGAAGTTCCGCGCCGCCAAGGTCGAGCCCGAGGGCTACGTGCTGTACGCCTACGCCGCCATGCAGCTGTTCGAGCAGGCCGCCACCGCCGCCAAGAGCACCGACTACGTCGCGCTCGAGAAGGCCATGCGCGACGGCAGCTTCAACACCGTGATCGGCGAACTCTCCTTCGACGCCAAGGGCGACCAGAAGGCGCCGGGCTTCGTGGTCTATCGCTGGCAGGGCGGCCAGTACGACTACGCGCAGTAATCACCCGCCCCGGCCAGCCCGGGGCGCCGGTCGCCGTCCGCCCACGAGGCGGACGGCGATCCCTGAACAAAACAACAACACGGCACCCGACGCCCGCAGCGGCCAGCGCAGCGCGGGCGCCCTCGTGCCACCACGGGAGGCATCGTGGCCTACGCACTCCAGCAACTGATCAACGGGCTCACGCTCGGCGCCATGTATGGCCTGATCGCCATCGGCTACACGATGGTGTACGGCATCATCGGCATGATCAACTTCGCCCATGGCGACATCTTCATGGTGAGCGCGTTCATCGCGATCACCGCGTTCACGATCCTCGCCGCGGCCGACGTGACCTCGATCCCGCTCGCGCTCACCTTCGTGCTGATCGTGTCGATCTTCTTCACCTCGGCCTACGGCTGGGCGGTCGAGCGCACCGCCTACCGCCCGCTGCGCGGCTCGACCCGGCTCGCGCCGCTGATCTCCGCGATCGGCATGTCGATCTTCCTGCAGAACACCGTGCAGCTCACCCAGGGCGCGCGCGTCAAGCCGATCCCGCCGGTGCTCGAGGGCGGCATCGTGCTGTGGGACAACCCGACCTTCACGGTACAGATCGGCTGGAGCCAACTGCTGATCATCGTCACCACCGTGATCCTGATGACCGGCTTCACCTGGATGATCACGCAGACCCCCTTCGGCCGTCAGCAGCGCGCCTGCGAGCAGGACCGCACCATGGCCTCGCTGCTCGGGGTCAATGTGGACCGCACCATCTCCTACACCTTCATGCTCGGCGCGGCGCTGGCCGCGGTCGCGGGGGTGATGGTCACGGTGTACTACGGCGTGGTCGACTTCTTCATCGGCTTCCTCGCCGGCATCAAGGCCTTCACCGCGGCGGTGCTGGGCGGTATCGGTTCGCTGCCGGGCGCGATGCTGGGCGGGCTGCTGATCGGCCTCATCGAATCCTTCTGGGCCGCCTACCTGTGGGCGGAATACAAGGACGTCGCCACCTTCAGCATCCTGTGTCTGGTGCTGATGCTGCGCCCCTCCGGCCTGCTCGGCCGGCCTGAAGTGGAGAAAGTGTGATGAGCGCCGTCGTCTTCGCCCGTCACGCGATGACCCCCGCCGAGCGGCTGCGCGACGCCGGCTGGGTGGCCTTCGTGGGCCTCATCCTCGGCGTCCCGCTCATCGGCCTGACCACGGTGGACGTGGGCGGCCGACTGGGGGTGGAAACGCGCTTCGGCCTGCTCGCCGCCTTCGTCGCCGCGGCCTTCGCGGGCCGCCTGGCGCTGCGCTGGGGCATCGACCACATGCGCAACCGCAAGCTCGCGCGCGAACAGGCCAGCACCACCACCGCCGCCCAGCGCGCCCATGGCGCACAGCGGCTGGTCAACATCGTGGGCTGGGTGGCGCTCGGCGCCTCGATCGCGCTGCCCATCGTGTATTCCGACAACCGCTACGTGGTCGACACCGCCACCACGGTGCTGATCTACGTGATGCTGGGCTGGGGCCTCAACGTGGTGGTGGGCCTCGCGGGCCTGCTCGACCTCGGCTACGTCGCCTTCTACGCGGTGGGTGCCTACTCCTACGCGCTGCTGTCCACCCAGTACGGCTGGGGCTTCTGGGAAGCGCTGCCCGTGTCCGGCGCGCTCGCCGCCAGCTTCGGCATCCTGCTCGGCTACCCGATCCTGCGCCTGCGCGGCGACTATCTCGCCATCGTCACCCTCGGCTTCGGCGAGATCATCCGCGTGATCCTGGTGAACTGGACCGAGTTCTCCGGCGGCCCCAACGGCATCAGCTCCATCCCGCGTCCGAGCTTCTTCGGCCTGGAGTTCACGCGTCGGCCCGCCGAGGGCGAGCAGACCTTCGCCGGCTTCTTCGGCCTGGACTTCTCGGCCATGCACCGGCTGATCTTTCTCTACTACCTGATCCTGGTGCTGGCGCTGCTCACCCACGTGTTCGTGTCGCGCCTGCGCAAGCTTCCCGTCGGCCGCGCCTGGGAGGCGCTGCGCGAGGACGAGATCGCCTGCCAGGCCATGGGCATGAACACCACCAACATCAAGCTCTCGGCGTTTGCCATCGGCGCCATGCTGGGCGGCTTCGCCGGGGTGTTCTTCGCCGCGCGTCAGGGCTTCATCTCGCCCGAGAGCTTCACCTTCACCGAGTCGGCGATCATCCTCGCGATCGTGGTGCTGGGCGGCATGGGCTCGCAGATGGGGGTGGTGCTGGCGGCGACGCTGCTGGTGCTGATCCCCGAGTTCGGACGCAATTTTTCGGAATACCGCATGCTGCTGTTCGGCGCGGCGATGGTGCTGATCATGGTGTGGAAGCCGGGGGGCCTGCTGTCGCACCGCGAACCCACGGTGCGCCTGCAGGCCACCGGCGCGGCGGCCAGCGACAAGGAGGGCGCACGATGAGCGCACACGACAAGGGCACCCTGCTGTCGGTGCGCAAGCTCACGATGCGCTTCGGCGGTCTCACCGCGATCGACGATCTGTCGCTGGAAGTACCGGCTGGCAAGATCACCGGCATCATCGGCCCCAACGGCGCCGGCAAGACGACGCTGTTCAACTGCCTCACCGGCTTCTACAAGCCCACCACCGGCACGCTGCGCCTGGCCCACCCGGTGCGCGGCGAGCTGCGGCTGGAAAAGCTGCCCAGCCACCGCGTCGCGCGCGACGCGCAGGTGGTGCGCACCTTCCAGAACATCCGCCTGTTCCCCAAGATGACGGTGCTGGAGAACCTCATCGTCGCCCAGCACAACGTGCTGCAGCGCGCCTCCAAGTTCTCGATCGCAGGCATCTTCAAGCTGCCCGGCTACCGCCAGGCCGAGCGCGCGGCGATCGAACGCGCCGCGATGTGGCTCGAGCGCCTCAAGCTCACCCACCTCGCCGACGACCCCGCAGGCGCGCTGCCCTACGGCATCCAGCGCCGCATCGAGATCGCACGCGCGCTGTGCGTCGATCCGGTGCTGCTGTGCCTGGACGAACCCGCCGCCGGCCTCAACCCGCGCGAGTCGGCCGAGCTCAACGAGCTGCTGCTCTACCTGTGCGGCGAGCTGGACATCGCGATCCTGCTCATCGAGCACGACATGAGCGTGGTGATGAACGTGTCGGATCACATCGGCGTGATCAGCTACGGGCGCAAGATCGCCGAAGGCACGCCCGAGCAGGTCAGGAACGACCCCGAGGTGATCAAGGCCTACCTCGGCGAGGACGAAGACGAGGCCGAAGAGGCCATCGCGCGCAAGATCGCCGCCGAAGGCAGCAACGAAGAGGGCCAGCCGGCATGATGCTCACCATGGAGGGCGTGCACGCCCATTACGGCCACATCCACGCGCTGCGCGGCATCGACATCGAGGTTCAGGTCGGCGAAGTGGTCACCCTGATCGGTGCCAACGGCGCCGGCAAATCGACGCTGATGATGAGCCTGTTCGGCAGCCCCAAGGCCAGCGCCGGACGCATCGTGTTCGACGGCGAGGACATCACCCGCGTGCCCACGCACGAGATCGCCCGCCGCGGCATCGCGCTCGTGCCCGAAGGCCGGCGCATCTTCCCGCGCATGACCGTGATCGAGAACCTGCAGATGGGCACCGCGCACGCCGACCCGGCCAACTACGCCGCCGACACCGCGCGCGTGTTCGCGATGTTCCCCATCCTCGAAGAGCGCAAATCGCAGCGCGCCGGCACGCTGTCGGGCGGCGAACAGCAGATGCTCGCGATCGGCCGCGCGCTGATGAGCCGGCCCAAGCTGCTGCTGCTCGACGAGCCCTCGCTCGGGCTGGCGCCGATCTACATCCGCAAGGTGTTCCAGATCATCCGCGAGCTCAACCGCGACCACGGCATGACCATCCTGCTCGTCGAGCAGAACGCCAACCAGGCGCTGCGCGTGGCCGACCGCGGCTACGTGCTGCAGCACGGCGAGATCACGCTCGCGGGCACCGGCGCGGAGCTGCTGGCAAGCTCCGAGGTACGGGCGGCGTACCTGGAGGGCGGCCACGCCTGAGCAGCGACAATCGGCAGCCGCCACCGCACCGCCTACCCAAGGTCGGGCGGCGTGGCGGGGGGCGCCAACTTCATGAGCGCCGAGGCGAAAGGCGGCGCGGGGGAAACAAGGCGGCGCATGTCCGAGGCGCGCAGCGCCGAGTTTGCGTCGCCGCCCCCGCGCCGTCTTTCGCCGAGGGCAGCCGCAGGCCGCGAATGCAGGCGGCGCCCCCCGCCACGCCGCCCGACCGAACCGTAGCCGCGAATCCCTCACCCCCACGCGCCCGACCGACTCGAGGCCCCACCCTCCTCCGACCGCCCGCTTCCCAATCAATCGTCATCTCACCCTCGTCCCGATGGCCCCCTCCCCCCAACCCGCCCGCTGGCTCCCCTTCGTCGTCCTCGGCATCGGCCTCGTCGCGATCTCCTTCGGCGCCATCCTCGCCCGCTTCGCCCAGGCCGAAGGGGTCGGTTCGCTCGCGGTCGCAACCTGGCGGCTCGGCTTTGCAGCGCTGATCATCACCCCGGTGGCGCTGCTGCAGTCGCGCCACGAGCTGGCGCGGCTCACGCGCCGCCAGATCGGCATGGCGCTCGCCGCCGGCTTCTTCCTCGCGCTGCACTTCGCCACCTGGATCAGCTCGCTCGAATACACCTCGGTGGCATCGAGCACCGCGCTCGTCACCACCAACCCGCTGTGGATCGGGCTGGTCTCCTTCCTCGTCTTCCGCGAGACACCGACCCGGATGATGATCGGCGGCATCGCGCTCTCCTTCGCCGGCAGCCTGTTCATCTTCTGGAGCGACAGCCGCAACGCCGCCGCGGGCGCCGACCCCCTGCTCGGCAACCTACTCGCGCTCGCCGGCAGCTGGTGCTTCTCGGCCTATCTCATCATCGGCCGCCGCCTGCGCGCCGGGCTGGGGCTGCCCGCCTACGTCTGGCTGGCCTACGGCGCCGCGGCGCTGCTCCTGTTCGCTGCCAGCGGCGCAGGCGGCGTGGCGCTGTTCACGCTGTCGGACACCGCCTGGCTGGTGCTGCTGGCGACGGCGCTCGGGCCGCAGCTGCTCGGTCACACCACCTACAACTGGTCGCTGCGCTACGTGTCGGCCACCCTCGTCGCGGTGGTCACGCTGGGCGAGCCGGTGGTCAGCGCGCTGCTCGCCTTCATCCTCTTCGGCGAAGGCTTCGCGCCGCTGCAGTTCGTGGGTTTCAGCCTGCTGCTGGCGGGGATCTACCTGGCGGCGCGAGGCGAACGCGGCTGAGCGCGTCGTTCGAGCCGCGCCCGACTACAGCCCGGCATTCGTCTCACCCGTCACGGCATTGTCGGCACCCGGTGCGTCGTCCATGCCGAGGCGGCCGATCGCCGGCAGGCGCAGGGCCGGGGTGTTGAAATCGACCCCGAAGTTGAGCCCCAGCAGGTTCAGCTCCAGCCCCTCCTCGAGCCCGACGCTGAGGCCGAGCAGACCGAGCAGCGAGAACTGCAGCCCCGAGCCGGAAGGCGACACGCCGATCGGGCGCGTGACCGGCCGGTAGTCCTTGCCGATCGCGTTGGCGGGCAGATCCAGGCGCAGTGCAGGCACCTCGCGCCCGATGTGGGCGAGGAAGGTGTTGCTGTTGGGGCCCGGGTAGCTGCGGTACTCGTCGGCGTGCGGGTAGCGGGCGATGGCGGCCTCGATGTCGTCGATCATCGCGTCAACGCCTTCGCCACGATGATCGACCAGCACCTGCGGCACGGCGCCGAACCACAGCCCGTCCGGCAGCGCGTAATCGCGCCGCACCACCGAGCCGCGCCCCCAGCCGATCACGTCATAGCGCGTGTAGGCGGTGTCGCCGGCGCGTTTGTAGATGATCCACGGATGCACCGCAAAATAGCCGCGCCAGCCATAGGTGGCCGCCGCATACACCTGCACGATCGCGGTCTCGGCCAGCGCGCGCGGATCGGGCGCGATTCCGGACGAGTGGCGTGCGGCCGTGCGCCAGCTGCGCACCTCGCCGGCGCCGGCGGAGTCGGTCGCACGCGGATCGTTGGCAAGACTCAGCCCGACCGACAGGAAGAGCAGCACGCTCAAGCCGAGCGCCGCAAGAGAAGCAGTTTTCACTGGAGAGGGACCAAAGGGCGTCTGTACGCCACAAGAACATCGACGACATTAAGAGCCCGAGGCGGCGGGCAAGTTCAGTCGGCCATGCACCCGGCACCTGTTCAATCCAGCTTTTAATAACCCAGAATTCTATTCAAGTTATCAAAAAGCCCTTCAGAGAATAAACAAGCGCTCGTATTCTCCACAGCCACTGCGGTGCCGGCCTGTAAGGCGCGTGCGCCCCCAACGAACCGAACTCCTGTGGATGACTACGCCATGCTGAAGCAACTCACATCTCGCACCCTCGCCCCGCTCGCGCTCGGCCTCGCGCTCGGCTTCGGCGGTTTCGCCTTCGCCACCCCCGCGCTGGCCAATCCGGCCACGCACCCGGCCGAGCACGCCCCGGCACCCGCCACCCTGAGCGCTCCCGCCCCGCTCCTGAGCACCGCCGAACTCGCGCCCCTGCTCGGCCAGCCCGGCGTGCGCGTGCTCGACATCCGCGCCCACAAGGACTACGCCGGCGGCCACATCCCGGGCGCGGTGAACACCCCCTACGGCAAGTACCGCGGCCCGAAGGAAAACCCCGGCCAGCTGCCTGCCGAGGCCGCGCTCACCGAGCTGCTGCAAGCCGCCGGCGTCGACCGCGACAGCCACGTCGTGGTCGTGCATGCCGGCACCGATCACACCGATTTCGGCGCCGCCGCCCGCGTGTACTGGACGCTGAAGGTCGGCGGCCTCAGCCGCCTGTCCATCCTCGATGGCGGCACGCAGGCCTGGAAGGCCGCCGAGGGCGCGCTCGAGACCCGCGTCGCGCAGGTCGCCCCCAGCCGGTTCACCTATCGTTACGACCACGACCAGATCGTCAGCAGCGAGGAGCTGGCCGCCGCGCTCGAGGCCGGCCAGGCGCCGCTGCTGGTCGACGCCCGCCCGCCGAAGTTCTTCGCCGGCGAGGCGCGCACCGACGCCGCCGCGCGTTACGGCACGCTGCCGGGCGCCAAGTCCTTCGACAACGCGCAGTTCTTCCCCAAGGGTGGCACCACGCTCAAGCCCGCGAGCGAGCTGAAGGCGCTGGTCGCGCTGTCCGGCGCCGACGCCGCGCCCGCGGTGTCCTTCTGCAACACCGGCCACTGGGCGGCGACCAACTGGTTCGTGATGTCCGAGATCGCCGGCAACAAGGCGGTCAAGCTCTACCCGGCTTCGGTGGTGGAATGGAGCCAGGCCGAGCGCCCAATGGACAACCAGCCCTCGCGCGTCACCGCGCTGGTGCAGGACGTCAAGCGCGCGCTGGACTAAGCGAGGCAGGAACGACGCAATGCGCTGGCTCAACCGAACTTTTCTCATCAGCGGCGCCCTCGCCGGCGTGCTCGCGGTGACGCTCGCCGCCGGCCTGCGTCAGGGCCTGCTCGCGCTGCTCGGCATCGGCTTCGGCGCGGTGCTGCAAGGCGCGCGCTTCGGCTTCACCACCGGCTGGCGCGACTTCATCGAGCGCCGCGACCCGCAGGGCCTGTGGGCGCAGATGCTGCTGATGGTGCTCGCGGCCGCGTTCACGCTGCCGCTGATCGCCGGCAGCGGCGGCGAGCTGGTGGGCGCCGTGGCGCCGCTGACGATCAGCCTGGTGCTCGGCGCCTTCCTGTTCGGCGCCGCGATGCAGCTCGCCGACGGCTGCGGCTCGGGCACGCTGTACAAGGCGGGCGGGGGCTCGCCGCTGTCCTTCGTGGTGCTGCCGACCTTTGCCTTCGGCAGCTTCCTCGGCGCCTCGCACCAGCCGGCGTGGATCGAGGCCGGCGGCCTGCCGGCGGTCGATCTGCTCGCCCTGGGCTGGCCGACTGCGCTCGCCATCACCGTCGCCGGCTGCGGCCTGGTCGCCTGGCTGGCCGGACGCGCCGCACGCACGGCGCAGGGCGCGGCGGCGCAGACCGGCCCGCAGGGGGTAGCGCAGCAGCTGGTACGTGCCGGCACGGCGAGCTTCGTCGCCGCTGCGCCGGCGCCGGCTGCAGGCACGCGCTTTGCACGACGCTGGTGGCTGGGTGCGCTGCTGCTGGCGGTGCTCTATCTCGTGCATCTCGTCATCGCCGGCCAGCCCTGGGGCATCGTGTACGGCATGGGTGTGTGGGGCGCGAAGGCGGTCACCGCGCTCGGCTGGGATCTGTCGGCCGACGCCTTCTGGGGCGTGGCGCCGCATGCGCAGCGCCTGCTCGACCCGATCCTCGCCGACGTCACCTCGGTGACCAACATCGGCCTGATCTACGGTGCCATCGCCGCCTCGCGCTGGAACGGCGCGGCCGACTTCAGCCTGCCTTCGGGCAAGCGCCTGATCGCTGCGGCCATTGCCGGCCTGGTGATGGGCTACAGCGCGCGCATGGCCTTCGGCTGCAACGTCGGCGCCTATCTGGGCGGCATCGCCTCGGCCAGCGTGCACGGCTGGGTGTGGTTCGCGCTCGCCTTCGCCGGCTCGATCGTGGGCGTACGCATCCGTCGCCGCGTCGACGCGTAAGGAGGACGACATGGACAACAAGAAGATCTTCCGCGTCGGCTTCGCGCTGTTCTGGCTGATCGCGCTCGCCCTGCTCGCGCTCGACACCGCAACCAGCAACAGCGTGCGCGTCGAGCCGCCACCGATCGCGCTCGGCAGCGGCCAGGCGGCTTCGGGCGGTCACTGCTCGGGGCGCTGACCCGCGCACGGCCCACGACGCGGCGCTCAGCCCAGCGCGTCGTGGGCCGCGATCCACAGCAGGCCGGCGACCAGACCGAGCGCGACCGCGCCCATGCCCACCGCAGCCTTGAGGCCGAGCGCGCGCCCGCCGATCGCCGCCGCCATGCCGAGCTTGAAACCCAGGTTGGCGAGCATGGCGATGCCGATCGCGGTCACGGTCACCTTCAAGGCCAGGCGCTCGAGCGCGAACAGGCGCAGGCTGGAGAGCGTGATCGCATCGACATCGGTCAGGCCCGACACCAGCGCCAGCACGTACAGCCCGCGGCTGCCTGCATAGTCCGACAACCAGGCGGCCGCCAGCAGCACCACCGCGTAGAGCGCGCCAAAACCGATCGCGGTCTTGAGCTCGGCGGGGTTGGAGGTGGTCGGCAACACCGGCTCGCTGCGCTCGAGCAGCTGTCGCCAGTGCCACACCGCCGCGAGCGCGCCGAGCAACAGCGCCGGCGCGATGATCAGCGCCAGGGTGCCGGCCACCTCGGGGGCGACCAGCGCGGCGATCACCGCGACACGCAGCACCATCACGAGGTTCGCCATCACGATCACCAGCGCCGCCATCGCGTTCATGCCCGGCAGCTCGCGCGCCTGACGGGCGTAGAGCACCGTGGTCGCGGTGCTCGATGCGAGGCCGCCGAACACGCCCACGAACACCACCCCATAGCGCACGCCGACGAGCTGCAGCGCGGTGTAGCCCGCGAGCCCGACGCCGGCGATCAGCACCACCATCCACCAGATCTGCTGTGGATTGAGCGCACCGTAAGGCCCCATCTCCTCGTTGGGCAAAATGGGCAGGATCACCAGGGACAGCACGCCGAACTGCAGGATCGAGATCCAGTCGCGGCTGTCGAGGCGGGTGGCCACGCCACGCAGCTGCGCCTTGAAGTAGAGCAGCACGGTGGCCCCCACCGCGAGCATCACGGCCTGCTGCGCATGCCCGAACCAGGTCGCCGCGCCGAGGCCGTAGCACAGCACCAGCGCGGCAACCGAGGTGGTGCCGGGGTCGGTCGGGTCGGGGTGGCGAAGATAGGCCGCGATGATGGTCAGCCCCACGATCAGCAGGCCGGCGACGAAGGGCAGGCTGCTGTCGAGCTCGCGCCCGAGCATGGCCATCAGCGCGCCCAGCAAGCCGACCAGCGCAAAGGTGCGCAAGCCCGCGCGCGAAGACGGCACACGCTCGCGCTCCAGGCCGATCAGCAGGCCGATTCCGGTCGCGATCAGGAAGGCTTCGATCTGTTCGGTGTTGGCGTTGAGGAGCTCGGACATGGCAGTGGGGTGGCGCACGGCGCAGTCGAATGTCTGTCGGCCCATGATACGCGCCCGATCGCAATGGATGCAGCGCCGGCTGCGCCGGGATAGCATGGCGAACTCGCGCCAGCCCCGCAGCCCACGTCGAAGAGGATGCCATGCAGTTACTGCTCATCGAGGACGACCCCACCCTTGCCGAAGGCATCGCCGAATTCCTGCGCGGCCAGGGCGACGAGGTCCGGGTCGAGCACGACGGCATGGCCGCCGACCGCGTCCTGCAGACGGCGAGCTTCGACTTCGTCCTCGCCGACGTCGGCCTGCCGGGCCTGAACGGCTACGAGCTGGTGCGGCGCATGCGCAAGCGCGGCCAGCGCACGGCGGTGATCCTGATCACCGCGCGTGACGCGCTCGACGATCGCATCTACGGACTCGACCTCGGCGCCGACGACTACCTGGTCAAACCCTTCGAGCTCGCCGAGCTGAGCGCACGCATGCGCGCGGTGCAGCGCCGCGGCGGCGCGAGTGGGGCGCCGGCGCTCGGGTTCGGCCCGCTCGTGCTCGACCTCGAAGGCCGGCTGGCCGCACTCGCCGGCGCGCCGCTCGCCTTGAGCGCGCGCGAGTGGGAGGTGCTCGAAGCCCTGGTGCGCGCCGATGGCCGCACCGTGGCGCGCGAGCGCCTGCAGGGCGAAGGCAGCGGCAACGCGCTCGAGGTCTACATCTCGCGCCTGCGCCCGCGCCTGGAGGGTGCGGGCCTGCTGATCCGCACCGTGCGCGGCTTCGGCTACCGCCTCGAGCACGCGCAGGAGCGCCGCGACGGTGCAGACTAGCCTCCGCCGCAACCTCCTCAGCACGCTCGCGGCGCCCACCTTGCTGCTGCTGGTCACCGCAGGCGCCGTCGCCTACAGCAGCGCGAAGTGGGTGGTCGGCAACGCCTATGACAACAACCTGCTCAATCTCGGGCAGGCGATCGCCACCCACGTGCACGCGGCACCCGATGGGCTCACCCTCACCCTCTCACCCGAGGTCGAGGCCGTGCTGCGCAACGACGCCATCGATCGCATCTACTTTCGGGTGCGCGCACAGGACGGTCGCCTGCTCGGCGGCGACGCGGACCTGCCGATCCTGGCCGACACCGATGCGCTGTCCAGCCTGCCGATCCCCTACACGCCGGTCGGCAAGGAGCCTGCTGCTGCTGCTCCTGCTCCACGCGCCGCGATGCCGTCGGCCCGCCCCCTCTTCCGCGACCTCGCGCACGCCGGGCAGCCGATCCGCGCACTCCGGATCTACCGCAGGCACGGCGACAGCGGCTTTTACGTCACCGTGGCGGAGACCCTGCGCAAGCGCGACGAGGCCATGGAGCGGCTGGTCACGGGGTTTTCGTGGGCTGCGCTGCTGCTGCTGATCGCCGCCGGCGTGGCCGCGCGCTTCGGCATTCCGAGCGGCCTCGCGCCGCTCGAACGACTCCAGGACGCGCTGCGCGCACGCGCCGGCACCGACCTGTCCCCGATCGAGCCGACCGGCGTGCCGCAGGAGGTACGCGAGCTGATCGCTGCGCTCAACGGCCTGCTCGAGCGCCAGCGCGCCGCCAACGCCCAACAACGCGCCTTCCTGCAGGACGCCGCCCACCAGCTGCGCACGCCGCTCGCCGGCCTGCAGATGCAGCTCGAGCTGCTCGAGGCGCGGCCCGCGGACCCCGCCGCGCGTGCCCGCCTGCGCCAGTCGGTCGCACGCGTCACCCGGCTCGCGAACCAGCTGCTCGCGCTCGCCCGCGCCGAGGCCGGCGCGCGGCTGATCGCCGACGCCACCGAGGTCGAGCTCGGCGCGCTCATCGACGCCATGGTGGAGGACTGGGTCGATCGCGCCGACGCGCGCGGCATCGATCTCGGCATCGACCGGCAGCCGTTGCGGCTGCACGGCGACCCCACGCTGCTGCAGGAGCTGATCGCCAACCTGGTCGACAACGCGCTCAAGTACTGCGACGAACACGGCAAGGTAACGCTGCGGTGCAGCCGTGAGGGCTCGGAGGCGCTGATCGAGGTCTGCGACGACGGCCCCGGCATTGCGCCCGAGGTGCGCGAGCAGGTCTTCGAGCGCTTCTACCGCCACGCCGGCAGTGGCGCGAGCGGCAGCGGGCTCGGGCTGTCGATCGCACGCGAGATCGTGCGCAGCCACGGCGGCGTGATCACGATCGGCGAAGGCGAGGGCCTCACCCCGGGCCGCCGCGGCACCTGCGTGCGCGTGCGCCTGCCGCTCGGACCGGGCGCCTGAACCCGGCGGTCCGAGCCCCGGCCTTCCACCCGCACGACAAGCCCGCCCCAAGCCGCCCCACGCAAACGACCGCGGGGCGGTGAGCCTGCGCCCACCGCCCCGCGGTCGTTTGCTGCGCCGTCCGCCGGCACCCCTGTCGGATGCCGGCGGAAAGCCTTGCTGCTTAGTGCGAGGACGCCGAGGACGCGCCGATACCAGTCTCGGAGCGCACCTTCTGCGCCAGGTAACCGGCACGGTCGAGCTTGGCACGCGGGCTGTTGTCGAGGATCGAGAACAGCCAGATACCGATGAAGCCCGCCGCCATCGAGAACAGCGCCGGCGAAGCGTACGGGAAGAGCGCCGAACCCTTCGGGTTGCCGAGCGTGGCTTCCCACACCGAGGGCGACACGATGGTCAGCACCACCGCGGTGATCAGGCCGAGGAAGCCGCCGAGCGCCGCGCCGCGGGTCGTGCAGTCCTTCCACAGCACCGACATGAACAGCACCGGGAAGTTGGCCGAGGCCGCGATCGCGAAGGCCAGCGACACCATGAAGGCGATGTTCTGCTTCTCGAAGGCGATGCCCAGGACGACCGCGATGAAGCCCAGCACCAGGGTGGTGATGCGCGAGACCTTGAGCTCCGAGGCCGAGTCGGCGTTGCCCTTCTTGAACACCGTGGCGTACAGGTCGTGCGACACCGCCGAGGCACCCGACAGGGTCAGGCCGGCCACCACCGCGAGGATGGTCGCGAACGCCACCGCCGAGATGAAGCCGAGGAACACGTTGCCGCCCACCGCGTTGGCGAGGTGGATCGCCGCCATGTTGCCGCCGCCGATCAGGCCGCCCTTGGCGTCCATGAAGTCGGGGTTGGTCGACACCAGCACGATCGCGCCGAAGCCGATGATGAAGGTGAGCACGTAGAAGTAGCCGATCCAGGTAGTCGCCCAAAACACCGACTTGCGGGCTTCCTTGGCATCCGGCACGGTGAAGAAGCGCATCAGCACGTGCGGCAGGCCGGCGGTGCCGAACATCAGCGCCATGCCGAAGGAGATCGCCGAGATCGGATCCTTGATGAAGGAGCCCGGGCCCATGATCGCCTGGCCGATGGAGGATGCTTCCGCAGCGCTCTTGCCGCTGGCGGCTGCGACCTCGCTCTTGACGCGCACCGCGTCGGCGAACATCGCCTCGGGCGAGAAGCCGTAGGCGAGCAAGACCATGAAGGCCATGAAGCTTGCTCCGGCAAGCAGCAGGCAGGCCTTGATGATCTGCACCCAGGTGGTCGCGGTCATGCCGCCGAACAGCACGTAGACCATCATCAGCGCACCGACGATGACCACCGCCATCCAGTACTCGAGGCCGAACAGCAGCTTGATCAGCTGGCCGGCGCCGACCATCTGCGCGATCAGGTAGAAGGCCACCACGACCAGCGTGCCCGAGGCCGCGAAAGCGCGGATCGGGGTCTGCTGGAAGCGGTAGGCCGCCACGTCGGCGAAGGTGAACTTGCCGAGGTTGCGCAGGCGCTCCGCCATCAGGAAGGTGATCACCGGCCAGCCGACGAGGAAGCCGATCGAGTAGATCAGGCCGTCGTAGCCGTTCATCATCACCGCGGCCGAGATACCCAGGAAGGAGGCCGCCGACATGTAGTCGCCGGCAATCGCCAGGCCATTCTGGAAGCCGGTGATGCCGCCGCCGGCAGTGTAGAAGTCGGACGCCGACTTGGTCTTGGAGGCCGCCCACTTGGTGATGTACAGCGTGCCGAGAACGAAGACGCCGAACATCATGATCGCCGTCCAGTTGGTGGCCTGCTTTTCGAGCTCGCCCAGGTCACCACCCGCGGCAAGCACGGCCGGCGACAGCAGCGCGAGCGCGAGGCCGGCTGCGAGTTTCAGGTTCGTACCGATCATTTGCCGGCCTCCTCGACGATTTCGCGGGTCAGGCGGTCGAACTCGGAGTTCGCACGGCGGACGTAGAAGCCGGTGATCAGGATGGTGAACACGATGACGCCGAAACCGACCGGAATGCCGACCGTCATCACGCCCTCGCCCAGGCGCGCGGCGAGCATGTCCTTGTCGAAGGCGATGATCGCGATGTAGCCGTAGTACACGACCATCATGATCGCGGTGAGGATCCAGCCGAAGCTGGAACGCGTACGCACCAGCTGCTGGTACTTGGGGTTTGCGGCGATTTTGGTCGCCATATCGTTTTCCATTTCTCCCTCCTTCAGCGATGAAAGGCCCGGACGCTCGTCCGGATGAGCGAACCTTAGGCCGGGAGACTTACATTCTGCTTACTCGCGCATAAAATTTTTCTTTAACAACAGATACTTAACGTAATCTGAATGGAAGCTTAAGATTCCGGCGGGATACGCTCCAGCACGCCGAGTCCAGGCCCGCCCGCCGGCCGCGGAAGACAACACCCGTACCCGCCCGGACCACGACACACATGAGCGCGGCCCTTCACGCCCGCCTTGCGCGGGCGTGCCGACGATCAAGCCAGAAAGCGCTCGAACGCCGCCGGCAACGGCGCGTTCTCCAGGCTGCGCTGGGTGAACAGGAAGCGCCCGTCGCACACGAAGCCGAGATCGGCCCAGTCGACCGCATTGAGCGCATCGCGGAAGGCCTCGATGTCGACGTCCGCGCGGCGCGGAAAGACCGCCATCACCGCGCCGTCGTAGTCATTGCACGGGTGCACGAAGAAGGGCTTGGCCACCCGCGTCTTGCCATTCACGTACACCCGCGGCTGCGCGCTGCGGTAGTGCAGCCGGCCCCACATCCACCAGTTCGACTCGTCGAACTTCGTCACCTTGCGCTGCAGCAGGCGCGCCTTGTGCGGCAGCAGCGCGTGCGGTGGGCGCTCGCCAGGCTCCGTCCAGATCATGCGCCGGGTCTGGCCGGTGCTCACGGTGGATGAGCACACGAACTCGCGATTGCCCTGCAGCAGGCTGGTGTACAGCTCGTCCGCGCCCGACACCGCGCCCACCTTGACGAAGGCCACGTCCGAGAGCCGCAGCGGGTAGTCGCCGCGGGCGAACATCAGGTGGCCGGCGCACTCGATGAAGTGGCGCGCCTCCCACGCCGGCGCGGCGAGCGCGGCGGCGAGGTCGTCGCCGACGCCGATCTCGCAGTAGCGCAGGCTGCGCTCGCTGCAACCCTTCTCGAAGCGCCAGATCAGGCAGTTGGGCACCGCATCGGGGAACACGCGCGCATCGCCCAGCTCGATCGCGTCGGTGATGCTGCCCGCCTCGAAGAGCAGGCGGTTGAGCTTGACCGCCGAGGTCGCCTTCAGGAAGTCGCGCGGGGTGATGAAGATGAGCTCGCCACCCGGCTTCAGGTGGTGCAGGCACTTGTCGATGAAGAAAAGGTACAGGTTGGCGCGCTTGTCCAGACACTGGCCGTAATGGCCACGCGCGATCAGCGCCCGGGTCGAGGGCGGGATATCCTGGAAGCGCACATAGGGCGGGTTGCCGATGATGGTGTCGAACTGCTCGCGCTCGGGGTAGGCGAAGAAGTCGATCGCCTGCGCGCCCGGCGGGCAGTGGTCGGGGTCGAGCTCCAGACCCACCGCACCGGGCAGATGGCGCAAAAAGGCACCGTCGCCGCAGGAGGGCTCGAGCATGCGCCCGGTGTTGCGGCGCAAGGCCAGCATCGCGCGCACCACCGGCTCGGGCGTGAAGATCTGGCCGAGCGCGGCGACGTCGCGCAGGCCGAGCGCGAATTGCTCAGGCATCGGGCGTACCGCCGCGGGGAACTGCCCAGGGGGCGCGGGAATCAAGGTTCGTCGACATGGCCCGCGATGTTACCAAGGCCGCCGACCGCCGGGGCGCCCCGGGTGTGCGAAACTTGCGCTCACCCCGATGGCGCCGCAGCACCCTGCAGCGCAAAACCGGACCCCGCCGATGCCCGAACTTTCAGCACGCTCTCCCTCGCCCGACGCCGACGCGCTGTTGCGCCTGATCGACGAGGTCGTCCGTGAGCTGCAGCCCGGCACGACGCGGCGCGCCAGCCTCGACAGCACGCTCGACCGCGAGCTCGGCCTCGACAGCCTGAGCCGGGTCGAGCTGCTCGCGCGCATCGAGCGCCGCTTCACCCTGCGCCTGCCGACCGAGGTCCTCACCGGCGCCGAGACCCCGCGCGACCTGCTGGGTGCGATGACCCGGGCCGCCCACAGCCCTGCACCAGCAGCACGCACCCCGGGCGGCGCGGAAGGCCCGCTTACGTCCGGCGCGGAAGGCGGCGTACCGCCAGCGCCCACACGGCCCGATCCCGCGACGGCGGCCGCAACGGCCGCGCTCCCGACGTCCGCCGCGACCTTGGTCGAGGTCCTCGAATGGCACGTCGCCCATCACCCCGAGCGCACCCACGTGCGCTTCCTGATCGACGACGAGCACAGCGAAACGCTCTCGTACGCGCAACTGCACGAGGCGGCCGCGCGGCTGGCCGCCGCGCTCGATGGCCTCGGCGTGCGCCCGGGCGACTGCGTGGCGCTGATGCTGCCCTCGGGGCTGGACTTCTTCCGCTGCTTCTTCGCCATCCTGTTCGCCGGCGCGGTGCCGGTGCCGATGTATCCGCCTGCGCGCCCCAACCAGATCGAGGAACACCTGCGCCGCCAGGCCGGCATCCTGCGCAACTGCGAGGCGCGGGTGCTGATCACCTTCGACCGCGTGCGCCCGCTCGCACGCATGCTCGCCGGGCTGGTGCCGACGCTCGCCCATGTCAGCACACCGGACGCACTCGCGGGGACGCCCCGGCCGCTGCCGCCGCAGCCGCTGCGCAGCACGGGGCTCGGCCTCATCCAGTACACCTCCGGCTCCACCGGCGACCCCAAGGGCGTGGCGCTGAGCCACGCCAACCTGCTCGCCAACATCCGCGCCTGGGGCCAGGCAGCAGCGCTCTCGCCCCATGACGTCTGCGTGAGCTGGCTGCCGCTTTACCACGACATGGGCCTGATCGGCACCTGGCTCGGCAGCCTGTACCACGGTTTTCCACTGGTGCTGATGTCGCCGCTCGACTTCCTCGCCCGTCCCGAGCGCTGGCTGTGGGCCATCCACCGCTACCGCGGCACGGTCACGGCGGCGCCCAACTTCGCCTTCGAGCTGTGCGCAAAGCGCCTGGCCGACACCGAGCTCGACGGGCTTGACCTGTCTTCCTGGCGGCTGGCTGCCAACGGCGCCGAGCCGGTCAACCCCGACACGCTCACGCGCTTCGCCGCCGCCTTCGCCCGCTACGGGCTGGATGCGCACAGCCTGATGCCCGTCTATGGCCTGGCCGAATGTGCGGTGGGCCTGTGCGTGCCGCCGCCCGGCCGCGGCGTGGTGGTCGACCGGGTGCGGCGGGCGAGCGTGCGCCTGGGCGGCCGCATCGAGCACGCGGAGGAGGCTGAGGACAGCGCGGGTCCGGCGAACGTGATGCATGCTACGAGGAGTGCGGGAAGTGCGAACGACGCGGACGCGGCGGCTGCCGCCGGCACGCTGCGCCTTGTCTCATGCGGCCCGGCCCTGCCCGGCCACGAACTGCGCGTGGTCGACGCCGACGGCCATCCCCTGCCCGAGCGCACCGTCGGCCAGATCGAGTTCCGCGGCCCCTCGGCCACCGCCGGCTACTACCGCAACCCGACGGCCACCGCGGCGCTGATCCGCAACGGCTGGCTCGCCACCGGCGACCACGGCTACCTGGCAGACGGCGAGCTCTACCTCACCGGGCGGGCGAAGGAGATGATCATCCGCGCCGGCCGCAACCTCTACCCCTACGACCTCGAGCAGGCGGTGGGCGAGCTGCCCGGCGTGCGCAAGGGCTGCGTCGCGGTGTTCGGTACCCACGCGCCGGGGCAGACGGATGAACGCCTGATCGTGGTGGCGGAGACGCGCGTGCGCGACACGCAGGCGCGCGCCGAGCTCGAGACGCGCATCGCCGCGGCCGCGATGGACCAGCTCGGCCTCGCCCCCGACGTGGTCGTGCTCGCGCCGCCGCACGCGGTGCTCAAGACCTCCAGCGGCAAGATCCGCCGCGCCGCCATCCGCGACGCCTACCTCGCCGATACGCTCGGCGCCCCCACCCGGGCGGCCTGGCTGCAGATGCTGCGCCTGCAGCTGGCGAGCCTCGCAGGCCGCGTGCGTAGCGCGACCGCGGCGGTGCCGGGCCAGCTCCGCGCCGCGTGGACATGGTCGGCCTTCGCGCTGCTCGCCCCGCCGGCCGCGCTGGCCATCCTCACCCTGCCGCGGCTCGAGCAGCGCTGGGCCGTCTGCCACCACCTCGCGCGTCTGCATGCCCGGCTGTGCGGCTGCGTCCTGCGGGTCGAGGGCACACAGCACCTGCCGGCCACCGGCTGCGTGCTGGTCGCCAACCACGCCAGCTACATCGACGGCCTCGTGCTCGCCGCCGCGCTGCCACAGCCGGTGCGCTTCGTCGCCAAGGCCGAGCTGCGCGACAACAGGCTGCTGCGGCCGCTGTTCGAGCGCATGGGCGCGCATTTCGTGCGCCGCTTCGACACCCGCCACGGCATCGAAGATGCCGACACGCTCGCCGCCGGGGCGGGGACCGGCGCACCGCTGCTGTTCTTCGCCGAGGGCACCTTCAGCGCCCGGCCCGGCCTGCAGGCTTTCCGCCTCGGCGCCTTCCAGGCCGCCGCGCGCCAGCGCCTGCCCGTGGTGCCGGTGGCGCTGGCCGGCACGCGCGCGGTGCTGCCCGCCGACAGCTGGCGGCCGCGCCCCGGCCCGCTCGCGGTCACGCTGTGCGCGCCGCACCCACCCGAGGGCGAGGACTGGCACGACCTGCTCGCCCTGCGCGACGCGGTGCGCGCCGACATCCTCGCGCACTGCGGCGAGGACGACGCGACCCGAAGCTGAGCCCCCCGGCGGCGCGCGCCACGGGCGGAGCGCGGTGTTCTTCCGGGCGTGGACGCTGCCGTGCAACATGGCGCCGGGCCGATTCCCTTGCCTATACTGCCGTCACCGGCGAGGCCTTCCACTCGCCCAAAACATAAGGAAAATCGCATGTCCCACTGGTACCCCGACAACACCGAATCCATCGGCCACACCCCCCTCGTGCGCCTCAACCGCGTCACCGACGGCGCCCAGGCCACCGTGCTCGCGAAGATCGAGGGCCGCAACCCGGCCTTCTCGGTCAAGTGCCGCATCGGCACCTCGATGGTGAAGGACGCCGAAGCCCACGGCCGCCTCGGCCCGGGCAAGGAGATCGTCGAGCCGACCAGCGGCAACACCGGCATCGCGCTCGCCTTCGTGTGCGCGGCGCGCGGCATCCCGCTCACGCTGACCATGCCCGAGACAATGAGCATCGAGCGCCGCAAGCTGCTGGTGGCCTACGGCGCCAGGCTGGTGCTGACCGAAGGCGCCAAGGGCATGAACGGCGCGATCGCCAGGGCGCAGGAGATCGTCGCCTCCGAACCCGACCGCTACGTGCTGCTGCAGCAGTTCGAGAACCCGGCCAACCCGGCGATCCACGAGACCACCACCGGCCCGGAGATCTGGAACGACACCGAGGGCGGCATCGACATCCTGGTCTCGGGCGTGGGCACCGGCGGCACCATCACCGGCATCTCGCGCTACATCAAGCGCGTGCGCGGCAAGGCGATCCAGTCGATCGCGGTCGAGCCCAGCGCCAGCCCGGTAATCAGCCAGACCCTGGCCGGCCAGCCGCTGACCCCGGCGCCGCACAAGATCCAGGGCCTGGGCGCCGGCTTCGTGCCCAAGGTGCTGGACCTGTCGCTGATCGATGGCGTCGAGCAGGTGACCAACGAGGACGCGGTGCTCTACGCCCGCCGCCTGGCGCGCGAGGAAGGCATCCTCGCCGGCATCTCCTGCGGCGCCGCCACGGCGGCCGCGGTGCGCCTGGCGCAGCGGCCGGAGAACGCGGGCAAGACGATCGTGGTGATCCTGCCGGACTCGGGCGAGCGCTACCTGAGCTCGATCCTGTTCGAGGGGATGTTCGACGAGAAGGGAATGGCGATCTGAGCTTCTGCTCAGGAGCTTCCTGAGCCGAGTGGTTATTTGGGCGCTTGTGCTTGAGACAGTTTCTGTATTCAAACCGTTTGTGCTCGGTCGCCAGGGGCGGGGGACGCGCACGGGGTATTCCTTCCGGGGCTGCGGAACTCACCTTCGCTTCGCTCGGCTCGGACAGTCCTCGCCCCTTCAGGAACACCCCATGCACATCCCGGAATCGAAGGGTCTGCTCAACCCAAAGGCAAAACCCCAGGTACTTGACGCCCGCAGCCTGCCTCGACGCAAGCGAACCAAGCGCCAAGGGTTGCTGCTTTCTGAGCGATTGAGCGGCAAAAACGGTAGCCCGGGATGTGCGGGGTATTCGTGAAGAGGCGAGGACTGTCCGAGCCCGAAGGGCGAGTTCCGCAGCCTCGGAAGGAATACCCCGCGCGTCCCGGGCGGGTCAGACGCCACCAACGGAGGAGGATTTTCCACGCAGGAGTGTCACCGCCCACCTGAAAGCAAACACAACCATGCCCATCAATATCCGCCGCGCCTACGACCCACCCGCCCCCGACGACGGTTGCCGCGTGCTCGTCGACCGCCTGTGGCCGCGCGGGCTCAAGCGCGAGGCGGCAGGCATCGACCACTGGCTGCGCGAACTTGCGCCGTCGAGCGAACTGCGCAAGTGGTTCGCTCATGATCCCGAGCGCTGGGATGCTTTCCGCCAGCGCTACGCCGCGGAGCTGCAGGCCCCCGCCGCCGCCGAGGCACTCGCCGAACTGCGCGGCCTGATCGCTGCGCATCCAGTCGTCACCCTGATCTACGGCGCACGCGACACCCGCTGCAACAACGCCGAGGCGCTGCGCCTGTGGCTGGAGGCCGGCGCAGGCGGACGATGAACCCGCTCCACACCACGTCGCCGGCATACGTCCGAATCTGTGGCAGTCAAAGGCAGCGGATGAACCCCAGCCGCTCCGACCTCGAGCAACAGAGCGCGCGCAAGCTCAGCGCCACATGTCCCGCATCTTCGCCGCCAGATCGATCGCCGCCTGGCGCGAGGCGGGCGAGCCTTGCTGTTCAAGCGGCGGAGGTGGCCAGCTCATCTGCTCGAAATGGCCGAGCAGGCGGTTGGGGATGAAGCGCGTGCGCCCGGCATACACATGGCGGTCGCCCATGCCCATCTGCTGGGTGACGTAGAAGCGCTGCGGCACGATCAGGTCGAGGCTGTCCTTTGCCCGCGTCATCGCCACGTAGAGCAGGCGGCGCTCTTCCTCGATCTCGGCGCTGTTGCGGGTGGCGACGTCGGACGGGATGCAGCCATCGACCACGTTGAGCACGCTCACCGCGTTCCATTCCTGGCCCTTGGCCGAGTGCATCGTCGACAGGATCAGGTAGTCCTCGTCGAGCAGCGGCATGCCGGCCTCGCCGCTGCTGGCGCTGGGCGGGTCGAGGGTGAGCTCGGTGAGGAAGCGCTGGCGGCTCGGGCTGGTGGCGGCGATGCGGGCAAGCTGCTGGATGTCGAGCACGCGCAGCGCGAAGTCGTCGTAGAGGCGCGGCATCTGCGCCTCGTACCAGCGACAGGCGAGCTCGAAATCAACCGGCCAGGCGGGGCGGGCCGCAGCCTCGGGCGTCCGGCTCGCGGCCGCAGAGCGTGTGCGCTGCTCCGCCGCGTAGGACGCGCGCGGCTCGGCCGCCTTGTGCGGGGGTTCGGCCGCTTGCCCAGCCAGGTCGGCCGCGAGCCCCGGCGCCTCGGCGCGCCCGGTCAGGCGGTCGATCAGCGCGGCGAACTCGCGCCAGCCCGCGCGCGCGGCCTCCGGCACCGGCTGTTCATCGAGCAGCATGCAGCCCTCGGGCGCAGTGCAGACGTTGTCGAGCACGCGGCCGGCGGTCTTGGGGCCGATGCCGGCGAGCAACTGGATGGCGCGGAAGCCCGCGATGCGGTCGCGCGGGTTCTCGGCCCAGCGCAGCACGGCGAGCACGTCCTTGACGTGGGCGGCTTCCAGAAACTTGAGTCCGCCGAACTTCACGAACGGGATGTTGCGCCGGGTCAGTTCCAACTCCAGACGCGCGCTGTGCGCCGAGGCGCGGAACAGCACCGCCTGCTGCTTCAACTTGAGCCCCTCCTCGCGCCGCGCCAGCACGGTGTCGACGACGAAGGCGGCCTGGTCGGCGTCGTCCTTCACCGCCACGAGGCGCGGGCGCTGCGCCGATTCGCGCTCGGACCACAGGTTCTTGGTGAAGCGCTCGGCGGCCATCGCGATCACCGCGTTGGCGGCCTCCAGGATCGGCTTGGTGGAACGGTAGTTCTGCTCCAGCGTCACCACCTGCGCCGGCGGATCGAATGCGGCAGGAAAATCCAGGATGTTGCGCACCGTGGCGCCGCGAAAGGCGTAGATCGACTGCGCATCGTCGCCGACCACGGTCAGGCCGCGGCCGTCGGGCTTCATCGCCAGCAGGATCGCCGCCTGCAGATGGTTGGTGTCCTGATACTCGTCGACCAGCACGTGATCGAACAGGCCGCCGATCTCGGCGCCAAGCGCGGGCTCGGCCACCATCTGCGCCCAGTACAGCAGCAGGTCGTCGTAATCCAGCACCTGCTGCGCCTGCTTGGCCTCGACATAGGCGCGGAACAGGCGCTTCAGCTCGTCCTCCCACTGCGCGCACCACGGATAGCTCGTCTGCAGCACCTCGGCGAGCGGCGCCTGCGTATTGACCGCCGCCGAGTAGATCGCGAGGCAGGTGCCCTTCTGCGGAAAACGCTGCTTGGTCGCCGACAGCCCCGCCTCGTGGCGCACCAGGTTCATCAGGTCGGCGGAATCTTCACGGTCGTGGATGGTGAAGCCGGGGTCGAGCCCGATGCGCCCGGCCCAGTCGCGCAACAGGCGCGCGCCGATGGCATGGAAAGTGCCCGACCAGCGCAGCTCGGCCTGCGCCAGCCCGGGTCGCCCGACGGCCACCTGCGCCAGGATGCGGCGCACGCGGCGCCCCATCTCGTCCGCCGCGCGGCGCGAGAAGGTAAGCAGCAGGATGCGCGAAGGGTCGGCGCCGTGGGCGATCAGGTGCGCGACGCGGTGGGCGAGCGTGTTGGTCTTGCCCGAGCCCGCGCCGGCGATCACCAGCAGCGGCGGCGCCGGGCGCGCGCCCGCGCCCGCCTGCACGCCATGCACCACCGCCGCACGCTGGGCGGGGTTGAGCCGGGCGAGGGGGTCGGCGGCGCTATCGGTTTCTCGGGTGGAAGAAGGGTCGGCTGCAGACATGACTGTAATTGTATTCAGTCGAACGCAGCGCCGGTAGTGTCCGCCGACAGTCTTTTTCCCCGTCCTCAGGCCTGTGCCGCCTCGGGCCGCACACCACAGCACACGCAGCCGCGTCCCGAGCGCTTGGCCGCGTACATCCAGCGGTCGGCGTCGCGGATCAGCGCCTCCAGGTCCTCGTGTGCGCCACGCTCCGCCACCCCCACGCTGGCGCTCAGGGCGAGCCGCCGGCCTTCGTGGACGGGCTCGGCGCTGCGGATCGCATCGATCAGGCGCAGCCCGATGGCGCGCGCGTTGGGGAGCGCGGTGTCGGGCATCAGCACCACGAACTCCTCGCCGCCCCAGCGCGCCACCAGGTCACCCTCACGGCTGCAGCGCTCGAGAATGCGCGCCACGACGACCAGCGCAGCATCGCCGGCCGAGTGCCCGAAGTCGTCGTTGAGCGCCTTGAAGTGGTCCAGGTCGAGCACGATCACCGACAGGGGCTGCCCACTGCGCAACGCCGCCTGCCAAGCCGCCGTCGCTTCCACCGCGAAGGCGCGCCGGTTGCGCAGGCCGGTCAGCGGATCGATCGCGGCGTGGTATTCCGCCCGCAAGCGCTCGCCGCGCAGGCGACGCATTCGATAAGCCAGCGCCAACGTCAGCACCGTCCCATCGAGCGCCACGCCCAACTCGGCCGCGTGCAGGGTCCAGGGCAAATACGGCAAGCCCTGCCACACCGCCAGCGTGGTGATCGCCGTGCCCGCCATCGCGATCAGCGCGCCGGCCAGGAAGTACGGCGCCGCGATGCGGTCGCGATGCACGCTCACGCCGCCGATCAACACCATGGCCATGGTGAACAGCAGCGTGAACACGAAGGCGACCACGCCCGCCGCCGCCTGCAGGTCGAACACGACGCACAGCGCCATCGCCAACGCGCCGACGATGGCCAGCGCGCCTGCAAGCCGGTGCATGGCCGGCAGGCTGCTCGCCAGACCGAGGAAGCTGCTCGCGAAGCGCAGGCCCATGAAGCCGAACAGCACCATCAGCACCAGGATCGCGTAGCGCTGAAATTCGGGCTGCCCCGGCCACAGCCAGATCTGCCCATGACCGGAATAGGCGAGGCTGAGCAGCATGAAACTGCCCACGTAGAGCACGTAGTCGAGTTGGCTGCGATCACGCAGGCCCAGGAAGAGCATCAGGTT
Source organism: Thauera sp. UBA6194 (assembly GCA_002422685.1). Classification (GTDB taxonomy): domain Bacteria; phylum Pseudomonadota; class Gammaproteobacteria; order Burkholderiales; family Rhodocyclaceae; genus Thauera. Next base: position 238,823 of record DITC01000054.1, read on the forward strand.
GTAGGCCACGAGCGCGAACAGGTAGCCGTACAGCAGGCCATAACCGTAGTCGTGCGCGCGCAGCATCTGCTGCGCCTGCGCAGGCTCCAGCAGGCGCAGCGGCACGAGCAGCGGATCGGGCGATTCGGCGCGCACCAGCAGCTCGGTCAGCCCCGGCGCGAAATCATGCTCGATGACGTGCCCCACGCTGCCGGCCGGCACCCTGAGCCCGCGCTCGCCGTCACCGGCGGCAATGTGCTCAACCACCCGGCCCTCGCGCAGCAGATAGACGTCGAGCCGGTCGGTCCAGGGCACGCCGACGACCAGATGACGGCGCAGGACGTCGCCGCCAGGATTGTCCAGCGCCAGATGCAGCCACACCGGCGGCGCCCCGATGCCGAACTTCGGCACCGACGCCGTGCCGGGCGAGAACCGCCCCGCCCGCTGCGCGGCAAGCGCCTCATCTGCCGACAGCGCCGCATCCTGCTCGACCAGCAACCCGGCCTCGCGCCCCAGCGTCGCCGTGGCCGCGGCATCGATCGACAAGACGCCGGCCTGCGCAACCAGACTCCAGCACAGGCAAAGCAGGCCAAGGAGCGCAGCGCGCAGGCAGGTAGCCGCATCCATGGCCCCTCGGTAGATCATTCCCTGCCCCTTCAAAATTGAAACCCATTCTAAGAGGGACTTATCCGCTTGCACCATGCATCCTTTACGTTTTCTTGCCTCGGGACGGCTGACCACCACGGATCGATGGGCCGACAGCCGGCGCACCCCCGTATATCGACAAGGCTGCACTGCATACAGGTCCGGGCAGACTGCGTTGCGATGGTCTAGGTTGAAACCTGCGCCACAATCGCTTGATCAAGATGTCCGGAATCTTCATCAGTTATCGCCGCGACGACAGCGCCGGCCATGCCGGGCGACTCTACGACCGGCTCGAACGCGAGTTTCCCGACCTGCGGGTATTCATGGATGTCGAGCGCATCGCCGCCGGCGAGGATTTCAGCCGCGTGATCGACAGCACCTTGCGCACGTGCGAGGCCTGCCTCGTCGTCATCGGCACGCGCTGGCTGACGGCCGCCGACCGGTTCGGTCACCGACGCCTCGATCAGGCGGACGACTGGGTGCGCCTCGAAATCGGCGCGGCGCTGACCCGCGGCGTGCGGGTGATCCCGCTGCTTGTGGACGAAGCGTCCCTGCCGCCGCCGGAAGCATTGCCACCGGAGCTGGCGCGCCTTTCGTCACTGCAGGCCCACCCGGTGCATCACCTGAGCTTCCATCAGGATGTCGGAACGCTGATCGAGCGCCTGCGCGGGGCGATGGACACGCAGCGCGCCAGGCTGCTCCAGGCGTCAGGCCTGGTCGCCGGAACGCTGCGGGTGCATCCGCAGGACCAGCTCGACTACGTGTGGATACCCCCGGGGGAGTTCTTCATGGGGAGGGTTCCGATCGACACCCTCACCGACGAGCGCTACGACGACGAGAAGCCCCGTCATCCGGTGCGCATCACGCGCGGCTTCTGGCTCTCGCGCGGCCCGGTCACGGTCGCGGCCTACAAGCGCTTCTCGCTGGCATGCGGGCAGCCGATGCCATCCGCGCCCAAGCACAACCCGGGCTGGTCCAATCTGGACCATCCGGTGTGCAACCTGACCTGGGCGCAGGCCCGCGCCTATTGCGCATGGGTCGGCGGCCGCCTGCCCAGCGAGGCGCAGTGGGAATACGCCGCCCGCGGGGGTCTTGCCGACCGGCTCTACCCCTGGGGCGACATCCTGGGCCCGGTCAACGCCAACTATGGCGACAACCACGACTGGGAGGGCACCACCTCGCCGGTGGGCGCCTTTGCGCCCAATGGCTTCAACCTGGTGGACATGGTCGGCAACGTCTGGGAATGGATCTCCGACTGGTATGACCCCGAGGTGTATCAGGGCCGCTCCTCGCGCGAGCCGACCGAGGACCCCGAGGTGTATGTCGACAAGATGCACAAGCGGGTGGTGCGAGGCGCGTCGTGGGCCTCGATCCCGGTGGAGACGCGCGTCTCCAACCGCGGCTTCTTCACCCCGGCGGACGGGGTACGGGATTTCGGTTTTCGCTGTCTGGTGGATGACATTCCGGAGGCGCCGTCGTCGCCGTGAGCTCCGCGAACAGCGCCCGATAGCGCTGCGCCATGGCGAGGTCGGTGAAGGCTTCGAGATAACGCGCGCGGGCACCCGCGCTCAATGCGGCCAGGGCCTCCGGCGGGGCAGCGTCCCAGCGCCACATCGCCTCGCAAAAGGCTTCGTAGCTCGTATCCTCGCAGTAGAAGGCGTGCTCGCCGAGCACCTCCACCAGGCCATCGGTGCGCGGACACACCACCGGAATGCCACGCGCTGCCGCCTCCAGCGCCACGAGGCCGAAGGGTTCGTAGATGGTCGGCACGGCCAGCACGTCGATCGCATCGAAGAAGGCCTCCAGTCGCGCGCCGGCGCACCAGCCCAGGAAGCGGACGCGATCGGCCAGGGCATGGCGCGCAAGCAGGTCACGCGCATAGGGACTGAAGCCGCGCCCCGCGATGAGCACGCGACGGGTCTCGAAGCCTGGCTCGGTGAGCATCCACTGCACGTATTCAGGATGCTTGCGCGGCACCAGGCGCCCGCAGAAGCCCAGCACCTGCTTGCCTCGCGGGGCGCGGTACGGGGCCGCGCAACCCACGCCGTTATGGATCACGCGCACCCGCGGGTTGAGCGCCTCATAGCCGAGCGCCCGGTACTTGGCCAACTCCGATTCGGAAAGCAGCACCACGCAGCGGGCGAGCGCGATCATCGCCTCCTGGCCGCGCACCGCGCCGTGCAGCGCGACGCCGTTGGACGACTCTTCGAAGGCCAGCAGCGAGTGCACCGTGAACACCGCATGACGGTGGCGCAGCCGGGCATGCAGATCCGGATTGTGCTGGTAGCTGTGCACGTGCAGCAGGGGCGCGTCGAAGGCGTCGAGCTCGTACGCGCCGCCGATCGCCACGTCGGGAAAGCGCGCCAGCAGGGCCTCGAGCTGCGCAGGACGGTAGGCATGGTCAGTGACGAACCACAGGGGGCGGACGCCTTCCGCCTGCAGCCCGCTCATCAGGCTTTCCATGACCGTGCCGACGCCACCCATGCGGTGGGTGGGCATCTCGTTCGTCACCTCGATGACGTCGAAGCGCCGTTGCGCGGTGTTGGTCAGCATGAGGTCGCGGGCACGAGCCGGGGCTGCGCGGGGTCAGCAAGGTCGAGCAGGCCGATGCACGCGATCGAGCGGCACTCCACCGGCCAGTTCTCCGCCACCTCCCAGTGGCCGTCCCGCCGGCGGCGTGCGAGGAAGATGCCGGCAAGGCACGCATCGAGGTCAGGGTTCGTATCCTCGATCCAGAAGTTCTGCACCACCACGATCCGGTAGAGATCCGGCTCCAGGCTCTTCAGATCGATGCGCAACGCCTCGTACTGGACGAACCACTGCCCAAGATCGTGGAGGCGGAAGGGCGGGATCACCAGCACCGCCTGCTCCAGCCGCAGGGCCGGCGAACAGGTAGCCGGTGATGCGTGCCGCAAGGCCTGCGCCAGGCAGATGCCCCGGCCCGTAGACGCTTTCCAGTGCGTGACCATCGTCATACTTCACCATCACGATCGGATTCATTTCCCTGCCCGGGACCATACCTTCAGTCAGGCTAGACACAAGCTCCCGTGCGCGCAAGCCTCGGAACTGGCGGCCAGCACGGACACGGCAAATGCTCGCCGGAACGCAGGACGCCCCCTATCATGCAGCTCAGTTTCTCGACATCGCCCGCACAGCCCATGGACGCCCCCATGCCTTCAGCCGCCCCCGATACCCGCTGTCCACCGCGACGCGTCATCCTGTTCAGCGGCCACATGGTCGACGCCCCGGGGCGCGCGCAGCCGCGCTTTCCGCCGGAACTGGCGGCGGTCGCCGGGCGGCGCATCGCGGCGGCGCTGGCCGAGCTGGATGCGGGGCCCGGCGATCTGGGGCTCACGCAGGGTGCGGCGGGTGGCGACATCCTGTTTGCCGAGGCGGCGCAGGCGCGGGCGATGCCGCTGCGCCTGCTGCAACCTTTCGGCGAGGCCGAGTTCATCGAGCGCTCGGTGCGCCCGGTGTGCGAGGGGGAGGACTGGGTCGCGCGCTACCGCCGCGTAGCCGGCCGACTCGCCAGTCCGCCCCAGGCCATGCCGCCCGGCAGCGGTGCCGGGACGCCCGGCTGCGACGAGGACGACAACCCCTTCGAGCGCTGCAACCGCTGGCTGCTCGACACCGCGCTCGCCTGCGGCGGCGAGCGCGTGTGGCTGCTGTGCCTGTGGGACGGTCAGGACGGTGACGGCGCGGGCGGCACCGCCCACATGGTGCGCGAAGTGCAGCGCCGCAACGGCCACGTCATCCATATCGATACGCGTCAGCTGTGGCAGGAGTCGGCCAGCTGAACTAGCCTTGAAAAGTGGGCTGCGGGCACGCCGGCGGGCATGCGTCGGCCTCGTATCCTGCGCTCTGCCCTTTCCCTGCAACCCTCGCTCGCTCGCGGGCCCGACGAGTCTCCTGGAGCTTTCATGTCTACACGCAGCTTCCGCATTCGCGGCACGCCTGTCACCCAGGAACACACAGCCCGCCTCGCGCCCGCCGGCGAGGCAGCTGTGGTCATCGAACGACGTCTCCTGCTCAGCCCGGGCCGGGCGCGGGATGGCGTGACCGCCGAGCACGAGGTTCCCGCCGACGAGGTGGTGCGCATCGAGCTCGACAACGGCTTCGAGCTGTGGACGCGCGCCGACACGCTGGTGCGCGAGCACGGCCGCCGCAGCCTCGCGCGCGACGGCGGCGACGCGTGGGAATTCGACGACCTGGCCCCCGCCTCGGTGGATGCCAGCCGCGGCGAACGCGGGTTGGTCGGGCTCGGCATCCGGGTGCTGGAGTTCTTCGGCGTGAGCGTCGAGGAGAAGGCCGCGCGCAAGCTCGGGGAATGGTTCGAGGGCCGCACGCTGGCGGGCGGCAAGGCCGGGTTGCATGCGCTGGATTTCGACGGCGGCTTCGCGCTCGAGGCGATCGCCGACGGCACGACGCTGCCGGCCAGCGCCGACCCCACGCTCATCTTCCTGCACGGCACGGCTTCGAGCACGGAGGGGAGCTTCGGCAAACTGTGGGCCGCCGACAACGGCACCGCACGCGACGCCCGTGCGCGGCTCGCCACCGCCTATCGCGGGCGCAGCTTCGCCTACGAGCACCGCAGCCTCACCGAGAGCCCGGTCGCCAACGCGCTCGCGCTGGTGCGCCGCCTGCCCGAGGGCGCCCGCCTGCATCTGGTGAGCCATTCGCGCGGCGGCCTGGTCGGCGAGCTGCTCTGCCTCGGCCAGTGCGAGGGCGTGGAACAGCTGCTCGACAAGGCCCTGGTGCGCGAGCTCTTCGCCGCCGACCGCACGATCGCCGCGCAGCTCGGCCTGCTGCCGCTGTCCCCGGACGAGCTCGCCGAGCGCGACGCCGGCTATGCGCGCGACCGTGACGCGCTCGTCGCGCTCGTCGCCGAACTTGTCGCGCGCGACATCCGCGTCACCCGCTTCGTGCGCGTCGCCTGCCCGGCGCGCGGCACCACGCTGGCCTCGGGGCGGCTCGACCGCTGGCTGTCGATGCTCAACTTCCTCGCCGGCAAGGCGCTCGGTGGCGGGCTGTTCGGCGACACGCTCGAGTTCCTGCTCGCGGTGATCAAGGAACGCACCGACCCGCGCACCCTGCCCGGCCTCGAGGCGATGATGCCCGGCTCGGCGCTCACGCGCCTGCTGCATCACCCCGAGCTCGTCACCGCGGCCGACCTCAGCGTCATCGCCGGCGACATCGAGGGCGATTCGCCCTGGCAGAAGATCAAGCTGCTCGTCACCGACTGGTTCTATGGCGCCGACCACGACCTCGTGGTCAATACCGGCGCCATGTCCGGCGGCCTGCGCCGCAACAAGGACGGCGCCCGCTTCCGCGTCGATCGCGGCGCGCAGGTGAATCACTTCAGCTACTTCCACAACCCCGACAGCATCGGCTGGCTGGTGGCCGGACTCACCCGGCGTGACGACGACGCCGGCGGCTTCATGCCCATCGCCGAAGCCCCCCACACGCCGCCGCGCTGGCGCCAGGCGGTCGAGCGCAGCCGGCAGGCCACCGGGCCGCGCCCGCTCGCCGTGGTCCTGCCGGGCACCATGGGCAGCAGCCTGTCCGCCGCGGGGCAGCCCGTGTGGCTGCATTACCTGACCCTGTTGCGCGGCGGGCTGGGCAAGATCGCGATCGGCAAGGCCGACGTGCAGCCCGAACAGCTCATCGACGACTTCTACGGGCCGCTGGTGGATTTCCTCGCCAACTCGCACCGGGTCGAGGTCTTCCCCTACGACTGGCGCCTGTCGGTGCGCGAGGCGGCGGCGCGGCTGGCGAACGCGCTCGAGCAATGGCTGCCGCAGGCGGAACAGGCCACGCAGCCGGTGCACCTGGTCGCGCACTCGATGGGCGGGCTGGTGGTGCGGGCGATGATCGCCGACGGCGGGCGCGGCGCCGCGCTGTGGCAGCGCATCACCCGCCTGCCGGGCAGCCGGCTGCTGATGCTGGGCACGCCCAACGCCGGCTCCTACGAGGCGGTGCGCTGGCTCACCGGCACCAACCCCACCGAGGCACGCCTGTCGCTGCTCGACTTCACCCGCGGCGTCGACGGCGTCGTGGACCTGGTGCGCGAATACCCCGGCCTGGTCGAGCTGCTGCCCTTCTCCGCCGCCGACCCCGACTTCGCCGATCCCGCGCGCTGGCGCACGCTGCGCGACAGCCTGCAGGCACGCTGGAAGACCGCCCCCGAGAAGGTGCTGCGCGCCGCGCGCGAGACCTGGTCCCTGCTGCGCAGCGCGCGCGCGGATGCGGAACACATGTGCTACGTGGCCGGCTGCCAGCGCGCCACCGTCGTCGACTACCAGCTCCTGGAGCACGACGACGACTTCGCCTGGCTCAGCGGTCGCAAGCGCCTCGCCTTCATCGCCAGCCGCGAGGGCGACGGCACGGTGAGCTGGGCCTCGGGTCAGCTCGAGGGCGTGCCGATGTGGTTCGTGGACGACACCGCGCACGACGCGCTGTGCGTGGCGCAGCAGGCCTTCCCCGCCTATCTCGACCTGCTGCAGGGCGGGACCACCACGCGTCTGCCCAAGACGCCGCCCTTGCGCGCCCGCGCCGGCGCCGGCGCAGAAGACGCCCGCTTCGAGCTGCCCGCCCTGCCGCCGGCCGACGCTCTGCCCGCGCCGGACGAGCTGCGCAGCCTCGGCTTCGGCGGCGGCCTGCAGCGCCCGCCCGCCGAGGCGCGACCGGCCACGCCCGTCATCGAGGTCAGCATCCGCCACGGCGACCTCTCGTGGGCGCGCCACCCGGTGCTCGTGGGCCACTACCACGGCGACACCATCGTCAGCGCCGAAGCCGCGCTCGACCGCCAGCTCGGCGGCGCGCTGTCGCGCCGTCATGAGCTCGGCCTCTACCCCGGCCGCCAGGACAGCAGCGCGCTGTTCTTCAACGTGCGCCGCCACGCCAAGCCCGAGGGCGCGATCGTGGTCGGCCTCGGCCAGGTCGGCGAGCTCACCCCCGGCCTGCTCGAGGCCGGCGTACGCGCCGCCCTGCTCGACTACGCGCTGCAGGTGTCGCAGTGGCCCAACAAGCGCTTCGGCAGCGGCGACACCCCGCGCCGCGCACCGGTCTCCTGCCTGCTGGTGGGCACCGGCGCGGGCGCGCTCACGGTGCGCGACTCGCTCGAGGCCATCCTGCGTGCCGCGATCGCCGCCAACGCCCAGCTGCAGGAGACGCGCCTCGACCGCCCGGTGTGCATCGACCGCATCGAGTTCGTCGAGGTCTTCGCCGACATCGCGATCAGCGCCGCCGAGAGCCTGAACACCGTGCTCGCCAACCGCCAGATCGCCAGCGCCGTGCGCTGGCCTGCGCAGGTGGTGGAGGCCGGCCGCGCAGGTTGCCGCCGCGTGCGCTTCGACGAGGCGCCCGAATGGTGGCACCGGCTCGAGATCGTCGACGAGGACGGCCGGCGCAACGCGCTACGCTTCATCTTCACCACCGACCGCGCGCGCGCCGAGGAGACCCTCGCCACCGGCCAGCTCGCGCTCGCCGACGCCTTCATCCGCGCCGCGTCGAACTCGCCCAGCGCCAACCCCGAGGCCGCGCGCACGCTCTACGAGATGCTGCTGCCGCTGCGCCTCAAGGAGGCCGCGCCGCGCCAGGGCGACCTGGTGCTGCTGGTGGACGAGTGCTCGGCGCGCTACCCCTGGGAGCTGCTCGAGAACCGCTGGAGCGACAACGGCCGCCCGCCCGCGGTCAACGCCGGGCTGGTGCGCCAGCTGCGCACCGCCAACTTCCGCCCGCGCCCGGCGCACGCCTTCGAGGCCCGCGCGCTGGTGGTCGGCAACCCGGACCTGGAAGGCTGGGAGGTCTTCCCGCCGCTACCCGGCGCGCAGCACGAGGCCTTCAAGGTCGCCGGGCTGCTGCGCGAGCACGGCTGGCAGGTCGACGACTGCATCGACCGCCGCGCCGACCGCATCATCGAACGCCTGCACGGCAACGCGTGGCGCATCCTGCACCTGGCCGGCCATGGCGAGCACGAATATCCGCTGCCCGCACGCGCCGAGCGCCGCTGCCGCGATGCCGATCAGCCCGCCGCCCCGGCCATGCCGGCCACCGTCTCGGGCATGGTCATCGGCCGCGACATCTTCCTGACCCCCGGCGACATCGAGCAGATGCGCTGGGTGCCCGAGCTGGTCTTCATCAACTGCTGCCACCTCGGCAAGCCCGGCCCCGGCACCGACCGCGGCGCGCTCGCCGCGAACCTGGGCATGCACTTCATCCGCATGGGCGTGCGCGCGGTGGTGGCGGCGGGCTGGGCGGTGGACGACGCCGCGGCGCTCGCCTTCGCCGACGCCTTCTACCGCCGCATGCTCGACGGCGAGGCCTTCGGCGAGGCCGTGCGCGCCGCGCGCGAGGAGGTGTGGCTGCGCTTCCCCGGCGTGAACACCTGGGGCGCCTACCAGTGCTACGGCGACCCGGCCTACACCCTGCTGCGCACGGGCCAGCAACGCCCCCGCCAGCGTCAGCCCTTCCACGCCGCGGACGAACTCGTCACCGAGCTCGACAACCTCACCCAGTGGCTGCGCGCTGGCAGTGCCGCCGCCGGCCGCGACGAAGCCACCGCCGGCCGCATCAACGCCCTGCTCGCGCGCATCCCCGACCAGGAACGCGAACGCTGGCTGGGGCGCGCCGACGTGGCCGCGGCGCTCGGCTTCGCGTGGGGCGAAGCGCGCTTCTGGGAGGCCGCGATCGAGCAGCTGGAGAACGCCCTGCGCGCCAGCAAGGGCAACTGCCCGATGCGTGCCGTCGAGCAGCTCGCGAACTTCCGCGTGCGCCTGGCCGCCGAGCAATGGCGCGAACGGCGCGAACGCGGCAAGCGCGAAAACCCCGCCGAGGCCGAGGCACGCGAAGCGCTCATGCAGCTCGGCATCGACGACCTCGAGCTGCTGTGCCGCCGCGCCCCCACCACCGAGCGCCTCGACCTGCTCGGCAGCGCCTGGAAGCGGCGCGCGCTCGCAGCCGACGGCGCGGCCGCCCGCCTGGCCGCGCTCGACGCCTGCGCCGCGGCCTACGACAGCTCGTACGAGCGGGGCGGTCAGCGCGAGGCCTATCCCTTCACCAACTGGGCGAGCGCGGTGCTGCTCGCGCAGCGCCTGGACGACGCACGCCCCGCGCTCCCGTGGACCACGCTCGAAGCGGACATCACCCGCCTGCACGAGGCCCTGCGCAAGCGCTATGCCGACGAGCCGGATTTCTGGGACGGTGCGGCGCTGGCCGACCTCGAGCTGGTGCGCCTGCTCGCGCGCTGCATCGCCGAGGCGCCCGCGTCCGGCCGGCGTTCGCGCCGCAGCACGCTGCCGCGCGAGTGCGCGGACATCGCCGCCGCGGTCCGGGAGGGCTACCGCAGCGTGATCACGCGCGGCGCGAGTCCGCGCGAGCGTGCCTCGGTGATCGAGAACCTGGACTGCCTGATCGACCTGCTCGGTACCGACCTGCCCGCGCTGCGCAAGGCGCTGGAGGAGATCCGCGACGCGCTGTGAGCGGTGCGTCGCCGCTCAGGTGACTCGGGACGGGCGATGGTCGAAGGCGCCCGTCTCGAGAAAGTGCAGCGTCTGGTCGAGGCAGGCTTGCGCCCACAGCATCTGCATATGCGTGAGCGGCAGCACGATGTGGTCGCGCGCCCCGGGCCAGCGCGTCTCCGCCACCGTGACCATGCCGTCGTTGGGCTTGGGCACGTTCGGCACGATGCGCCCCACGCCGTAGGGACGATCGCCCGCGACCACCCCGATCTCCAGCGCCGGATCCACCTCGGGCGGCGCATGCGCGAGCCACTGCGGCAACACCCGCCCGATCGCATGGCGCAGCACCGGCACGCGCAGGATCTGGCGCGCCGGGTAGGAGTCGCGGCTGGGCGAGCCCAGCAGCACCACGCGCCCGATCCCGGCCGGACGATGCCGGGCCAGCATGTGCAGCACGATGCACCCCCCCAGGCTGTGGCCCACCACATGCAGCGGCCGCCCGCCCAGCCCCGCGATGCAGCCGGCCAGGCCGTCGGCCGCGCCATCGAGCGTGCCGCGCAGCGAGGGGTAGGAATACGCGTGACTCCGCCACCCCAGGCGCGCCGCCCGCCGGCGGTGCAGCGCGAACACGCAGCCATGCATCCACAGGCCGTGCACGAAGAGGATGTCGGGGCGGGGGTCGTTCATCGCGGGGCTCCGGCTCGCGGGCGATTGGCCCGCAAGCAGAGAATACGCCGCTTAGCCCATCGAGCGTTCTTAGGCGCGCCGCGCACGCTTTTCGGCAAGCACTCAGTTGCCTTTCAGCTGCCGCGCGGTCAGCGAAGGGTTGTCGCCACTATAGGCGGCCTTGATCGCGTCCCAGGCCTCCTCGGCGGTCTCGGCGTAGTGGAAGAGGTTCTTGTCTTCGGGGCTGATCACGCCGTGCTCGACCAGCACGTCGAAGTCGATCAGGCGCTGCCAGAAGTCGCGCCCGATGAGCACGATCGGGCGGCGGCGGATCTTGCGCGTCTGGGTGAGCGTGAGCACCTCGAACAGCTCGTCGAGCGTGCCGAGCCCGCCCGGAAAGCTCACCAGCGCCACCGCGCGCATCAGGAAGTGCATCTTGCGGATGGCGAAGTAGTGGAACTGGAAGCACAGCTCGGGCGTGATGTAGGGGTTCGGCGCCTCCTCGAAGGGCAGGAAGATGCTCATCCCCATGCTGCGCCCGCCGGCGTCGAAGGCGCCGCGGTTGCCCGCCTCCATGATCCCCGGCCCACCGCCGGTGGCCACGATCACCGGCTCGCCGAGCGCCTCGGCCTCGCGCGTCACCAGCTCGCCGAAACGGCGCGCCTCGGCGTACCAGCGCGCGTTCTTCACCATCTGCTGCGCGCGCCGGATGGCCGCCTCGTCGCCGCTCGCCACCGCGTCGCGCAGCATGGCCTCGGCCACGTCCGGCGCCTTGAAGCGTGCGCTGCCGAACACGACCACGGTCGATTCCACTCCCTGCTCCTGCTGCACCAACTCGGCCTTGAGCAGCTCGAGCTGCAGCCGCACCGGGCGCAGCTCGTCGCGCAGCAGGAACTCGGTGTCGGTGAAGGCCATGCGGAAGGAGCTGCCGGGGCCGTCGTAGCGGCCGTGGGGCTGGGCGGCCTTGGCCTCGTCCTCGGCGGAGGGGAAGTTGCGGGCGCGCAGGGGGGGCTTGGTGGTCATGAGATTCCTTGTGGAGTGTTGTCGGCAGCGGCATCTGCGCCGCCCAGCAGCGCATTCAGACGCGCCAGCGCCCCGGCGACGATGCGCCCTTGCACCTCGATGCTCTGAATGATCTGCGCCGGCGTCCGCTGATCGGTCTTCGCCTCTGCCTTCGGATTGACTGCCTTCAGATCGAAAACAGCCGCGTCGATCGCCGCAGCCTCGGCCTCGAGGTCGCGTGCGGATTTCTCGCGCTCACGAATATCGTCTTCCAGCGTGACAATCTGCGCCGACGGCCCCTTCTCCTTCTTCAGCAGCTTGAGCCGCTCCTTGAGCTCCACCACCTCGGCACGAAGCCCGGCAGCCTTGTCGCGCAAGGGCTGCATCGCATCACGCGCAGCGGAACGGCGAGCGGCAAAGTCAAGCGTCCATGAGTAGCGGCTATCACCTTCCGGCTGCCCACGGCCGGGCAGCAGGCGTGCATAGCTCGGGAAAGGCCGGCCGGCATTCTCCGGGTCGATCTTCCAGTCCGCCGTCAGGGTGTTGGGCAACTGGTCGTCGGGCAGGACGCCACCATTCTGGCCAAAGCCGAAGTGTGCCAGGGTCAGCGGCGTCTTCTTGCCCACCTTCACTTGAGACAGGTCGTAGTACCAGATGCGCTCGGTCTTGCGCCCCTTGGTGAAGAACAGCAGGTTGGTCTTCACGCCGGCCCCCGCCGTCGAGAAAACCCCGCCGGGCAGACTCACGATCGCCCACAGCTCGCACTCGTCCACCAGCTTGCGCTTGGTTTCGACGAAGGCGCTCTCGTTGGTCCTGAACAACAAGCCCTCATCCAGCACGATCGCGCAGGTGCCACCCGGCGCCAGCTCGGCCAGGATGTCCTGGGTGAACAAAACCTGCGTGGCGCTGGTCTCGAAGGCGAAGTGCTTCTGCGCATCCTTGCCTTCCTTGCCGCCGAACGGTGGATTGGTCAGGATCACGTCGAATTGCTTCGGCGCATGCTCGAACAGCGCCGAGTAGGTGGCGCGACGTGTCAGCGAATTGCCATGCCACAGGTTGGGCTGATCGATGCCGTGCAGCACCAGATTGGCCAGCGCAATCGGAAGGACCAGGTTCTCCTTCTCCCTGCCGAAGAAGGTGTCGTGCTTCAGCGTATCGAGGTCGGTGCTGGTCGCGGACTTACCGAGCTTGCGCGCGATGTGCTCGTAGGCGATGGCCAGAAAGCCCCCCGTTCCGCAGCAAGGGTCATACACCGTCTGGCCGAGTCCGGGATCGACGGTATGCACCATCGCGCGGATGACCTCGCGTGGGGTGAAGAACTGGCCACCGTCGGAATTCTTCTCGCCCATCTTCAGCAGCAGATCTTCATAAACCTGCGACAGGGTGAAGAAGTGCGTGTCGTCGATATGGTCGATGCTGATCTCGTGGACCTTGTCGAGGATGTCGCGCAGATTCGTTTCCGAGTCCACCCGCACGCGCTCGACGGCCGTCATGATGCGGCCGATGATCCGCTGCTTGGGTGTCGCGCCAGGGTTGGCCAGTCCAGTACGCGGGTCCACGTCGAGCGCGTGCAGGTGCGGCAGCAGCTCCTTGTTGATGAAATCGAACAAGCGCCCGTCGCCGGCGGCGAACAGTTCCTGCCGCTTCCAGCCGAAGGGCCGCCCCTCGGGCGTTTTCGGGTGATCGCCACGGTCGGAATAGGGCGCGGCCCAGTCCTGCCAGCGGTATGGGCTGCGCAGCGCGGGCGAGAAACGCGCGCCCACGATTTCCGCCGCCTCCTGGTCGCGCGCCTCCTGCGCATCCAGGATGCGCAGGAACAGAATCCAGGTCAGCTCGGGCACATACTGCAGCGCGCTCGCACAGTTCGAGCGCCGCATGACGTCGCAGATGCTCTTTACGAAGGCAGAGAGGGACTGGGTGGAGGCAATGGCCTTGGGGGCCTTGTCGGTCTTTTTCGGTCGGGCCATCGGGTTCAGTTGTCGTCCTTCTTGGTCAGCTTCTTCCGCGTCTTTTCCAGTTGCTGGATGCTGGATTCGGGCTTGGGCAGGTTCTCGGGCATCGTCCCGCCCAGTTCAGCGATGGTCTGGCGCACCTTGCGGCCCACCTCGTAGTGGGTCTGATTTGCCTGCTGCTTGCCGCGCACCTCGTCACGGCGCAGTTTCTCCTCGGCCTGTGTGGCGCGGAAGAGGTTGGCCGCGAGTTCCGTGCTGCCCATGTGGTCGAGGATCTTCTGGCTCTTCTTCAGCCCCTTGCGGGCATGGATCTCCTTGTGGCCGAGACCGCCGTAGAGCCCCTTGTAGCCGTGGTCCTGGAAGATCGCGAAATCGAGGCTGGTCTCGACCCCGGCCTGCTGGGCCGCCGCTGCGAGATGCTTGTTGTGGGTCGCGAGCTCGTTGCGGATCGCCAGCCGCTTCTCGTCCTCGCTCAGTTGGGCAAACTTGCGGTCGTCGGCCAGTTCCTGGCGCCGCGTCTGGATGGCGAAGTAGGTCTGACCGTTGGCGATGACGGGCTTGCTGGG
>DITC01000054.1:253237-258119 GCA_002422685.1 Thauera sp. UBA6194
TCCTTCCGCTGAACGTCCAGCGCCGCGCGCAAGGACGCCACCTCGGCAAGTTGTTGCTTCAATGCGGCGACGATCCTTTGCTGCTCGGGCAGCGGCGGCAAGCAGACGTGAAAGGATTCGAGCGTGGGCATGTAGATCGTCTTGTGCGTCGCGCCCGTGGCCAGTTCGCGCAGATCCTTGCGACAGCGGATCAGGGCGTGCATCAGGAACTCGGGATCGAGTTCATCGCCGCACACCCAGTTGGCGAAGTCCTGGCTCGTCGCCATCGGCTGCGCCATGATCGCGACGAAACCCACCGAGGCCGTACGCGAGAAGCACACCGTGCCGCGCGGCAGGATGCGGGCGGCCGAATTGGCGATCCCCGCCGCGTTCGTGCGCAACTCCGTGCGCTCGACCCAGCGCCCATCGAGTGCGCGGATCTCGGTCAGCGACAGCCAGGACACCTCGCCGCCCCACCAGTCGGGGCGCGAGCGGCTGGGGGTATGCCCGCTCTCGAGCCGGGCGAGGTCGCCCAGCTTGCGCCAACGCCAGCCGGAAGGTGGTTCGCCGAAGACAGGCGGAATCGCGATTGGCGCGATTTTCTGGAAGGCGTCGCGGTAAATGGCAGCAGCCAGCGCATTGATCTCCCGCGCCTGTGCCAGGACAGCATCATTCCCCGCCTTCAATGACAAGAATTGCGATCTCAGACTCGTGGCGAGTTGCAACTGGACTGCCAAGTCCGGAAGGTCAATCGGAATAGACGCAATGACACCGTGCGAGATATTTCGCATCGAGTCGCTGGTGCCCGTCGCGAAGTGCTCGATGTGCTCTCTGGCTCGCGGTGCGCGCAATGCGAAGAGGAGATACTCCTTGTTTACGCGCTCCTCATCGACAACAAGCCGCAACGTCTTGTCAGACAGCAACCTGCACGGATAGTCACGATCGACGAGCACTACCGCACCAACAAACTCTTTCGTATTCGCCCGCGAGATCAACAGGTCGCCCTGGCGGATCCTGTGATTGTCATCCGGCTCATACTCGGTCTTCAGTGCTTTCGCTTCTTTAGGACGAAATTCCGACCAAGTAACCGCACTCACTTTGAGAACACCAAGCTGATCATCACGCGCAGGCACTTCAGCGGTTTGAAAGCTCTTCCCCGCTCGGACATCGAATAAAACGTCACCCAGAATAGCGGACTGCCTCATACCCCGAACAACCTCCCCTTCGCCTCATGCATCACCTGCACCGGCGAGCCGAGCGCGCGCAGCGCGTCGAAGCCCCCGGCCTGCCGCATCGCCGGGACATCCCATAGCGCCGGCGTCTCGAGCGCCTCGGTACCGCCCTGGGCAAACTGGTGGCCGAGGCCCTTGAGCACGATGGCCGCCGACGGCGGCATGTCGTCGAACCATTTCGCGTTGCGCTCGATGAACAGGGCGCCGCGCTCGGGGCGGCGCAGGGCGCGGGCATGGTAGCCGTGGTGGCCGAAGAAGTCGTAGAGGTCGAAGTCCGTCATTTCGTCGATGTCGCGGATCACCTCGGGGCTGAAATGGTCGCCCAGCAGATGGTCGATGAAGCTGCGGCGCTTGGCGGTCTCGATCCACAGCGCGCGGAACTGGTCGAGGTCGTGCGCTTCGCGCAGCACGCGTTCGACGACCTCACGACGGTAGTCGTCCACCGGAATCGGGGTGTCGCGCCCGTCGCGCTGTACCAGGATGAAGCGCCCTTGCGGATTGATGATCAGGTACTGCCCGTGAACTTCGGCGATCTGCGAGCCAGCGCCATCGCCACCGCCCCCGCCGCCTCCACCCCCGCCCTTATCGCCACCGCCGCCGGGACGTGGCGGCGGGGTGATGAAGTCGGTGCCGAACAGACGGGTGGCGTCGGTGTAGTCGTAAAGCCAGAACTTGTACTTGCCGGTCTCTTCGTGGATGCGCGTGCCACGCCCGACCATCTGGTAGAACTTGATCGTCGATTGCAGGTAACGGAAGAACACCACCGCATTCAGGCGCTCGATATCGACGCCCGCCTCCAGCAGATCCACCGTGCAGGCAATGAACGCGCGCTCGCCCGACCCGCGCAGGGTCTCGATCATGTCCGCGCCCTTGTTGGGTCCGCCCATGCACTTGAAGGCGTAATGCTCCCTGGGACGCAGCCCGTTGGCCCGACACCAGCGCACGTAAAGGTTGTTCATGTGCTGGGCGACACGGTCGGCATGGATCTCTCGGGTGCAGAAGATGATGACCTTCTGTTCCGGGCCGCCGTGCGCGCACAGCAACTCGAACAGGTCCGCACACATCTTCGGCGTGCGCAGTTCGATGAAGAGTTCGTCGTCGAAGTCCTTGCCGGTGTATTCCGACTTGGTGAGATCGGCCTCGGTCAGGCGGCGGCCGGTCTTGAGGTCGCGCACGCCCGCCTTGAGGATGTCGGCCTTGGTGAATACCGCACTGTCGATGCTGGCCTTGCGCTTGACGATTTCGCACGCGGCCAGGTAACCGTCTTCCTGCGCCTGGATGAGGCTGTACTCGTACACCGGTTCGCCGAAGTAGCGCAGATTGTTGGCGGAGATCTCCTTGTCCTCGGCGCTGAGCTTGGCGGATTCGTGCAGCCTGCGCGGCGTGGCGGTCAGGCCGATGTGGATCGCATCGGGGTTGCGCCGCAACACCTCCGACCACTTGCCCCAGGCCGAGCGATGACATTCGTCGATGACGATGACGGAAAAGGCGTCCTCGTCGTAATGCGTGCCGAGAAAGCTGGCGAAGCCTTCATCGTCGTCAAGGCCGAGCGTCTGATAGGTGGCGATGTGAATACGTGCGTTCTGCGCGGCGTTGACGCCACGCTCGGTCTTCACGATGCGGGCGTTGTCGCCGAAGGCCGCCGTCAGCTTGGTGTAGGCCTGCTCACGCAACTCATCGCGGTCGCACAAGAAGAGCGCCGGCTTGGGCAACTGACCGGCCTGCGCGAGACGCCATAGCAGGTTGGTTGCGATGATGGTCTTGCCAGCCCCGGTCGCGAGCGACAACAACACGCGAGGCGGCACCCCGTGCTGTCGGTCCAGGATGATCTTCTCGAAGGCGGCGCGAATCGCCGCGTCCTGGTAATAGCGGCTCTGGGACCAGGCAGGGCTGTCGGCCTGAAACAGGAGCACAGCCTCCGGCGATGCGAGGTCGATGCCACTGGCCGCGGCGTAGCGGGCGGCGAGGTCGGAATGCGCCGGAAAATCCGTGAAAGGAAAAGGCCCTTCGATCAGTTCGGTGAAGCGGTCATATTCACCGTAGCGATGGCCGTTGGTGGAAAAGACGTACTTGACCTCGAAACGCAGCGAATCCGCATAGGCCTTTGCCTGCTGCATGCCCTCAAGCGGATCGGCGCCCTCCCTCTTTGCTTCCAGCACGGCCACCGGCATGGGCCGGGGCATCGCCGGAAGCTGCACGCACAAAAGGTAGTCCGTACGACCCGCCCCTCTGCGACGCCGCCCTTTGTTGCCCGTCGGCTCGACCGGCGGGGGCGTGACAATCGTCTCGAGCGTAATCTGGCCGCAACTGACATAGCCCTTGGCACGAAGCAGCGGATCGATCAGATGAAAGCGGGTATCCGCCTCGTTCATGCTCATGCCATGGATACCTGGAAAAGAGGGGCGCAGATGAAACAACCCGAAGTCTATCGTCGATGCGCGTCGCCGACCATGAGTTCGTCCGCCGAACTCATGCAAAATGGGACTCAGCCCAGCAGCGCCACCGACTTGATCTGCGCCCACATCCTGCGCCCCGGGCGCAGCACGAGCTGCTCGGCGGCGCGGCGGGTGATGCGGGCGATCAGCGCCGTGCCGCCGGCATCGAGGCCGACCAGCACATGGGCCGGCGAGTCGGCGCCGACCACCTCGGTGACCGTCGCCGGCAGCAGGTTCTGGATGCTGCTGCCCTCGACCTGGTGGTCGGCGAGGCTGACGTCGCGGGCGTGGATGCGAAAGCGCAGGCGGCGGCCGAGCGCCACCGGCTGGCGCTGCACCCAAACCGCGCCGCCGGGAAAGTCGAGCCGGGTGAGGTGGTAGTGGTCGTCGTGCTCGGCCACCGTGCCGTCGATGACCACGCCGGCGTCCTCGGTGAAGGCCGTGGGCAGATCGAGGCGCGCCATGGTCGCGTGCAGTTCGCCGGCGGCCATCACCTTGCCGTCGCCGAGCATAACGACGTGGTCGGCCAGGCGCACGACCTCGTCGGGCGAGTGGCTGACGTAGAGCACCGGGATGTCGAGCTCGTCGTGCAGGCGCTCGAGGTAGGGCAGGATCTCCTGCTTGCGGCGGTGGTCGAGCGCGGCGAGCGGTTCGTCCATGAGCAGGATGCGCGGGCTGGTGAGCAGCGCGCGCGCCATGCCCACGCGCTGGCGCTCGCCGCCGGACAGGCGCTCGGGCATGCGCTCGAGCAGGGCCTCGATGCCGAGCAGCGCCACCGCCTGCTCGAGCTGCACCCGGCGCTCGGCCACCGCGATACGACGCAGGCCGAATTCCAGGTTGCGGCGCACCGACAGGTGGGGGAACAGGCTGGCCTCCTGGAACACGTAGCCAAGCGCGCGGCGGTGGGTGGGCACACACACGCCGCGCGCGTCGTCCTGCCAGCATTCGCCATTGACCACCAGGCGGCCGCGCGCCGTCGGCTCCAGGCCGGCGACACAGCGCAGCAGCGTGGTCTTGCCCGAACCGGAGTGGCCGAACAGCGCGGTGACGCCGCGGCCAGGCAGCATCAGATCGACGTCCAGATGGAAGTCGGCGTAGTTCACCGCGAAGCGCGCCTCGATGCTCACGGCCGGAGGCGTGGCGCCTTGGGCGGCGCCGGTCGCACTGGCCGCAATGGTTGCAGCGGTTGCAGCGGTTACAGGGCGTGCGGCGCTTCCGGTGCTTCCGGTGCTTCCG
>DITC01000069.1 GCA_002422685.1 Thauera sp. UBA6194
CCGGTTTCGCGGTTGCGTGAGGACTCGGTGCGGTAGAACGGCTCGAACACCTTTTCCAGTTCGCTCTCGGGCAGGCCTTGTCCATGGTCGCGAATGAGAAGTTCGCAGCGCTCGGCGTTGCAGCGATGGCGAATGTCCACCCGGTCGCCGAATTTCACGCCGTTCTCGATCAGATTCCACAGCGCCCGGCGCAAGGCGGCGGGGTTGCCGGCGACGCGAGCGTGTCCGTCCTCGGGCACCGAGACCGTCCAGCCCATGTCGTGCGCGTCCTCGGCCAGGGCGTCCAGCAGCGGACCGAGCTCGATCGCCTGCGGTGGCTTGCGTTCGTCCAGGCTGCGTGCATAGGCCAGGCCCTCCTTGACCAGGCCCTGCATGGCGTCAAGGTCGGACTGGATGCGGGCGCGCAGGCTCTCGTCCTCCACCATCTCGGCGCGCAGGCGCAGGCGGGTGATCGGAGTCTGCAGGTCGTGCGAGATTGCAGCCAGGATGCGGGTCCGTTCGGTGACGTGTTCGGCGATGCGATGCTGCATCTGGTTGAATGCTGCGGCGGCCTGGGCGACTTCGGTGGGGCCCGCAGTGTCCATCGGCGCGCGCCCGGGGTCCTCGCCCAGCGCCCGCGCAGCGGCGGCCATGCGCGAGAGCGGTCGAGTGGCGATGCGTACGGCGACCCAGGTGAGCAGGCCCACGCCGATCACCAGGGCCGCGAGCGCTGCAAAGAAGGGGCCGGGCTGGTGTGGGGAGAAAGCCGCCATCGGCGGAATGCCGGGCAGGCGTACCTGCAAGGGCGTGCCATCGGCCAGCGGCAGCACGATCGCCAGCACCGGATGCGGGCGATCGTCACGCGGGTGCGTATACACGGTGGCGCTGCGTTGCGGCATGGCTTCGCGCAGCGCGACCTGCAAGGGGTGGTCGTCTGCGAGCGGGCGGAGGTGATCGCGCGCCGGGCGCAGGGCCAGACGCAGCCGCCGCCGACCGATCTCGTCGATCCAGCGCTCGCGCTCGGGCGGTGACATGCGGTCGAGCAGCTCGGCGGCGGTGGCGATCTCCTGTGCGACGCCCTCGAACAGGGCGCTGCGCCCGATGCGGTCGCGCTCGGCGACGAACAGCGCCAGGCTGACCGCCAGCACCAGTGCCATGCCGACCAGCCAGATCAGCATCAGGCGGGCGAACAGGCTGCGCGGCATGGGGAGCTTCATTTTCCGTTGGCCTCGGCGTCGTCGGGCACGGTGACATCGGCGGCCAGCACGTAGCCTTCGTTGCGCACGGTCTTGATGATCATCGATTCGCGCGCGTTGTCGCCGAGGCGCTGGCGCAGGCGGCTGACCAGCAGGTCGATCGAGCGGTCGAAGACATCGGCCTCACGCCCCTGGGTGAGCTCCATCAGCTGGTCGCGCGACAGTACCTTTTGCGGATGCGACAGGAATACGCTCAGCAGCCGGTACTCGGCGCCGGACAGGGCGACGACGCTGCCGTCCTCGGCGACCAGGTGACGGTTGACGGTGTCGAGCCGCCACTGGGCGAAGCGCAGCGTGCGCGCATTGGCGGGCGGTGCGGCGTCGAGGTTGGGCGGCAGCGCGCGCGTGCGGCGCAGCACTGCGCGAATACGGGCAAAGAGTTCGCGCGGCACGAAGGGTTTGGCCAGGTAGTCGTCGGCACCCATCTCCAGGCCGACGATACGGTCCATGTCCTCGCCGCGCGCGGTCAGCATCAGCACGGGCGTGTTCGCGTGCGGGCCGGCGCTCGCGCGCAGGTTGCGGCACAGGGTCAGGCCGTCCTCGCCCGGCATCATCACGTCGAGGACGATGAGATCGATGCGGTGCTGGTCGAGCGCGGCCTTCATTTCGCGGCCGTCGGCTGCGGTGGTGCAACGCAAGCCCTGCTTTTCGAGATAGTCGGCGAGCAACTGGCGAATGTCGCGATCGTCATCGACGATCAGGATGTGGTCGGCTGCAGTGTTCATGAACGGTTCTCCATGGCCCGCATCTTAAGGGCAGGTGCGCGGGGTTTTGTATCCCAGCGTATCTGTGGGCGCGTACGAGACACGAAGCTGCAAAAGTGCCCGCAGGGGACATATCGGGCTTACATCGCGGTGCTGTAATGGCTCCGTCGCCCGAACGGATGGGCAACGCAGAATTCAACCGACAGGAGAGTCATCATGAAAAACTGGATCAAGACTTCGATCGCCGCCGCCGTCATTGCAACCGGCGCCGTGGGTAGCACTGCAGCGCTCGCCTGGGGTGGTCATTGCGACGGCCCGCGTGGCGGCAAGGCCGGCTGGTCGCAGATGGCGCCCGAGCAGATGAAGGCGAAGATGGCCCAGCGCGCCGAGTTGCACATGGCCCGCCTCGAGCTTGCGCTGGCGCTCACTCCTGAGCAGAAGCCCGCGTTCGAGACCTTCAAGGCCGACATGCAGGCGCGCGCCGAACGCATGGCAGGCGTGATGGCCGAGCGCCGTGCCGCAGGCATGCCACAGACCGCGATCGAGCGCATGCAGCGTATGGAAGAGATGAGCAAGCTGCGCCAGGCCGAGATGGGCGAGGCGCGCAAGTCGGTCGAGGCCTTCTACGCGACCCTGAGCGATGCGCAGAAGACCGTGTTCGACGCCGAGTTTCAGAAGATGGGGCGCAAGGGCGACCGTGGCATGAAGGGCGGCGGGCCGCGCGACGGCAGCGGCATGGGTCCGGGCCGCGGCTGATCGGTCACATCGTACGGTTCACCGAAGAACGGGCCGCCCTGCGGGGCGGCCTTTTTGCGCGCTGCCCGCGCGTGCGCTGGGGTGAGCTGGAGCGGAAACGAAAAGGCCACCCCGCAGGGTGGCCTTCGCATCTTCCCTCGAGCAGTGAGGGAAGCGGTCTATCAGTGGAACTGCTCTTCTTCGGTCGAGCCGGTCAGCGCCTTGACCGAGGACGAGCCGCCCTGGATCACGGTGGTGACGTCGTCGAAGTAACCGGTACCCACTTCCTGTTGGTGCGAGACGAAGGTGTAGCCTTGCTCGCGGGCCGCGAATTCGGGCTCCTGCACCATTTCGACGTAGTGCTTCATGCCTTCGCCGCGGGCGTAGGCGTGGGCAAACTTGAAGGTGTTGTACCAGTTGACGTGGATGCCGGCCAGGGTGATGAACTGGTACTTGTAGCCCAGCGCCGAGAGTTCTTCCTGGAAGGAAGCGATCTGCGAGTCGTTGAGGTTCTTCTTCCAGTTGAAGGACGGCGAGCAGTTGTAGGACAGCAGCTTGCCGGGGCAGGCGGCCAGCACGGCCTGGGCAAATTCACGGGCGAAGCCGATATCGGGCACGCCGGTTTCGCACCAGACGAGGTCGGCGTAGGGCGCGTAAGCAACACCGCGGGAGATGGATTGCTCCAGACCATTCTTGACGCGGAAGAAGCCTTCCTGGGTACGTTCGCCGGTGAGGAAGGGCTTGTCGTTGGCGTCGTAGTCGGACGTGATCAGGTTGGCTGCTTCGGCGTCGGTACGGGCCAGGATCAGGGTCGGCACGCCCATGACGTCCGCGGCGAAACGAGCGGAGATCAGCTTCTCGACCGCTTCGCGGGTCGGGACCAGCACCTTGCCACCCATGTGACCGCACTTCTTGGCGGCCGCCAGCTGGTCTTCGAAGTGCACACCGGCCGCACCGGCGGCGATCATGTTCTTCATCAGCTCGAAGGCGTTCAGCACGCCACCGAAACCGGCCTCGGCGTCGGCGACGATCGGCAGGAAGTAATCGATGAATTCCTTGTCGCCCGGGTTGATGCCGCGCGACCACTGGATCTCGTCGGCGCGCTTGAAGGTGTTGTTGATGCGGCGGACCATGGTCGGCACCGAGTCGTAGGCGTACAGCGACTGGTCGGGGTACATGGTTTCGGAGGTGTTGCCGTCGGCGGCAACCTGCCAGCCGGACAGATACACGGCCTCGAGGCCCGCTTTGGCCTGCTGCATTGCCTGACCAGCGGTGATCGCGCCGAAGGCATTCACGTACCCTTTCTTGGCGCCGCCATTCACTTTGTCCCACAGCACCTTGGCGCCGCGCTGGGCCAGGGTGTACTCGGGCTGCAGGCTGCCGCGCAGGCGCACGACGTCAGCGGCGGAGTAGCCGCGCTTGACGCCTTTCCAGCGGGGGTTTTCGGCCCAGTCTTTTTCGAGAGCGGCGATTTGCTGTTCGCGGGTCATGGTCATGATGCGTCCTTTTCAATGCAGAAGGGGGTCAGGCATCGCGGCCGGATGAGGCGTCGGCCGCGGTGTTCCGGCTACAGCGGATTCGAGGGAGAAAGGCGCTGCAGATGAGGTGAGAGTATAGGGGGCATTCCGCGCAGCAGCAATATGTCTTATATAAGACATAAGAAAAAATCTTGTGACTTTAAAACAGTGCCTTGGCCCGCTTGTTTTGTATCGTGAAATGCGAAAGAGCGCTGTGAAATGGTTTTCGCGAGTCACTCTGCTGCAGTGCACGCGGCTTGCAGCAGCGCCTCTGCGCTCACGACGACACCGTCCTCGTCGGCATAGACGTGGTGGCCGGGCTGGAACGTGACGCCGCCGAAGGTGACCGGCACGTCGATCTCGCCCGTGTTGCGCTTGACCGTCTTCTTCGGGTGGGTGCCGAGGGCGAACACGCCCAGGTCCATCTCGCCGATCGCCTTCGAGTCGCGGATGCAGCCGTACACGATGATCCCCGCCCAGCCGTTCCTGACCGCAAGCTCGGCGAGCTGATCGCCGACCAGGGCGCAGCGCATCGAGGCGCCGCCGTCGATCACGAGCACGCGGCCCTTGCCGGCGCCTTCGAGCGCCTTGCGCACGAGGGTGTTGTCTTCGAAGAGCTTCAGCGTCGAGATCGGACCGCCGCAGGACGGGCGGCCGCCATAGCTGGCGAACATGGGGGCGACGACGGTGAGCTTGTCTTCATGGGCGTCGCAAAGATCGGCGGTCTGGATGTTCATGCGGGCTCCTGGAAAAGGTGCGCTGCGCCGCGTGGTGGGCGCGGGAGCCGGCATGATAAACGAGACCGCTTCGAGTGCGCGCCATGGCCGCGGCACGCTCGCTTGGCGCGCAAGCGAATTGCGCCGCTCCTGCGGGGGCGGGGCGGTCATGAAAGAACGGCATGCCGCGTTTCCGTCGGCATGCCGTTTCGTGGGGGATGGAGGAGGACTCAGGCGGTGGCCGCTTCCGTTTCCTCGAACACCAGCTTGACCTTGTCGTCGTCGTCGAGGTCGATCGTGACCTTGCCGCCATTGACCAGGCGCCCGAACAGCAGCTCGTCGGCCAGCGCCGAACGGATGGTGTCCTGGATCAGGCGCGCCATGGGGCGCGCACCCATCAGCGGATCGAAACCCTTCTCGGCCAGCCAGGCCTTGAGGTCGTCGCTGAAGTGCGCCTCGACCTTCTTCTCGTGCAGCTGGGCTTCGAGCTGCATCAGGAACTTGTCGACCACGCGCAGGATGATCTCGTTGTCCAGCGCCTTGAACGAGATCATCGCATCCAGGCGGTTGCGGAACTCGGGCGTGAACAGGCGCTTGATGTCGGCCATCTCGTCGCCGGCCTCGCGCTTGGCCGAGAAGCCGATCACCGCCTTCTGCATCGACTCGGCGCCCGCGTTGGTGGTCATGATGATGATCACGTTGCGGAAGTCCGCCTGGCGGCCGTTGTTGTCGGTCAGCGTGCCGTGGTCCATGACCTGCAGCAGGATGTTGTAGATGTCCGGATGCGCCTTCTCGATCTCGTCGAGCAGCAGTACGCAGTGCGGCTTCTTGGTGATCTGCTCGGTGAGCAGGCCGCCCTGGTCGAAACCGACGTAACCCGGAGGTGCGCCGATCAGGCGGCTGACCGCGTGACGCTCCATGTACTCGGACATGTCGAAGCGCACCAGCTCGATGCCCAGCGTGTAGGCAAGCTGGCGCGCGACCTCGGTCTTGCCGACGCCGGTGGGGCCGGAGAACAGGAAGGAGCCGATCGGCTTCTGCGGGTTGCCGAGGCCGGAACGCGACATCTTGATCGCCTTGGCGAGCGCCTCGATCGCAGCGTTCTGGCCGAAGACGACGTTCTTGAGGTCGCGTTCGAGCGTCTTCAGCGCGGCCTTGTCGTCGTTGGACACGGTGCGCGGCGGGATGCGGGCGATCTTGGCGACGATCTCCTCGATCTCGTTCTTGCCGATGGTCTTCTTCTGCTTCGACTTGGGCAGGATGCGCTGGGCGGCGCCGGCTTCGTCGATGACGTCGATCGCCTTGTCGGGCAGGTGGCGGTCGTTGATGAACTTGGCCGACAGTTCGGCCGCGCTGGAGAGGGCGGAGTTGCTGTACTTGATGCCGTGGTGCTCCTCGAAGCGGCTCTTGAGCCCCTTGAGGATCTCGACCGTCTCGGCCACCGAAGGCTCCACCACGTCGATCTTCTGGAAGCGCCGCGACAAGGCGTGATCCTTCTCGAACACCTGGCGGAATTCGTTGTAGGTGGTCGCGCCGATGCACTTCAACTGACCCGAGGACAGTGCCGGCTTGAGCAGGTTGGACGCGTCGAGCGTGCCGCCCGAGGCCGCGCCGGCGCCGATCAGGGTGTGGATCTCATCGATGAAGAGGATCGCATTCGGTGTGTCGGTGAGCTGCTTGAGCACGGCCTTGAGGCGCTGCTCGAAGTCGCCGCGGTATTTGGTGCCGGCGAGCAGGGAGCCCATGTCGAGGGCGAACACCTGCGCGTCGTTGAGGATCTCGGGGACGCGGCCCTCGATGATGCGGCGCGCGAGACCTTCGGCGATCGCGGTCTTGCCCACGCCGGCTTCGCCGACCAGCAGGGGGTTGTTCTTGCGCCGGCGGCACAGGGTCTGGATGACGCGCTCGACTTCCTTCTCGCGGCCGATCAGGGGGTCAATCTTGCCCACCAGCGCCTGCTGGTTGAGGTTCTGGGTGTAGGCCTCGAGCGCGCCGCCGGCCTGTTTCTCGTCCTGCTCCTGCTCACCGGACTCGGCCTCTCCGCGCGCGGGGTTGCTGCCCCCTTGCGGTGGCGTCTTGGCGATGCCGTGCGAGATGAAGTTCACGACATCCAGGCGCGAGATGTTCTGCTTTTGCAGGTAATACACCGCGTGCGAATCCTTTTCGCCGAAAATGGCGACGAGGACGTTCGCGCCGGTCACTTCCTTCTTGCCCGACGACTGGACATGCAGGATCGCACGCTGGATCACGCGCTGAAAGCCGAGCGTGGGCTGCGTGTCGATGTCTTCGGTGCCTTCGATCCGAGGCGTGTGTTCCTCGATGAAGTTGGTCAGCTCGCGCCGCAGGTCAGCGACGTCCGCGTTACAGGCCTTGAGTACCTGTGCGGCGGACGGGTTGTCCAGCAGGGCGAGCAAAAGGTGCTCCACGGTGATGAACTCGTGGCGCTTCTGACGTGCGTCTACGAAAGCCATGTGCAGGCTGACTTCAAGCTCTTGCGCGATCATTCAATTCTCCTCCATCACGCATGCCAGCGGATGCTGACGCTGACGAGCAAACGAGGTGACCTGCTCTACCTTGGTCGTGGCGATGTCTCTCGGGAAGACGCCGCATACCCCCATGCCCTCTCTGTGGACTTGGAGCATGACTCGCGTGGCACGTTCGCGATCCATGCCGAAATATTTTTGCAGGACGACGATGACGAAATCCATCGGCGTGTAGTCGTCATTCAGGAGAAGTACCTTGAACATCGGTGGCGGGCGCGTCTGCGACCGTTTCACTTCGAGAATGACTTCAGCTTGTTTTCGGGTGCCCATAAAACCATTCTAATGAAGTCGAACCATAGTGCAACACAAGCCCGGCCTGGGCGTGCAATCGTCACGGTCGGGCTGGAGTGAGCCTTGTGCGCGGGTGTTGTGTGGACGCAAGACGGGCGGTTTCGATCGTGCATTGCGCAAAAAAGCCAAGGCCTTGAGCCTCAAGGAATGTTGGCGCAGCCCGGGATTTCGGGCGGGCTTTGATGGTGCACTGCGTAATTCGCAGGCGTGCGAAGACCGTTGACGGTGCCGGGGCGAATGCGTAAAAACGAAGCCGTGCGCCGGCTGGTGCTCGATTCCGACGGTCTTCGATGGCGGTTCCGGTGTCCTGTCAGCGCCTAACCGACCGCAACAGAAATGCTGCGGTGAATCAAGCAATCTTGAAGGATTTAAGCAATATGGCAACTGGTACCGTCAAGTGGTTCAACGATTCCAAGGGTTTCGGCTTCATCACGCCGGATGATGGGAGCGAGGATTTGTTTGCACACTTCTCCGCCATCAACATGAGCGGTTTCAAGAGCCTGAAGGAAGGCGACAAGGTCTCCTTCGAAGTGACCCAGGGCCCGAAGGGCAAGCAGGCTTCGAACATCCAGCGCGTATGACAACGGGCCGACCCGCAGAGGATCGGCCAAAGACAGCAGCAAAAACAAAAAGGCCATCAACGCATTGATGGCCTTTCTGTTTTCTGGAGCTCGAACTGCTGCGTACTTGTCGATCCGCACTTGCGGGGAAACAAGGGCGGGGCTGCGTGAGCCCGCGCGGACGCTTACTTCAGCTTGATTTCCTTGTACGGGACGTGCTTGCGCGCGACCGGATCGTACTTGTTGAATTCGAGCTTCTGCGGCGTGGTGCGCTTGTTCTTCGAGGTCGTGTAGAAGTGACCCGTGCCGGCGGTCGACTCCAGCTTGATCTTTTCGCGAATGCCTTTGGCCATGGCGATCTCCGTTCAGTTCGGTTGCTTACAGCTTCTCGCCGCGGGCGCGAAGCTCGGCAACGACGACGTCGAAGCCTTTCTTGTCGATCGTGCGAAGGCCGGCGTTGGACACGCGCAGGCGAATCCAGCGGTTCTCGCCTTCACTCCAGAAGCGACGGCTCTGCAGGTTGGGCAGGAAACGGCGCTTGGTTTTGTTGTTTGCGTGGGAAACGTTATTTCCCACCATCGGTGCTTTACCGGTCACTTGGCAGACGCGAGCCATACGATGCTCCAGGGAATTCTGATTGCGGAAAACGCAAGAGGATAATCCAACAGCTACGCTCATGGCAAGCCCCGCGCCAGAAGGCGGTGCGTGTCAGGTCGCATTGCGGTTGGTGCGATGGGTCGGCCGGGGCTGAAGGGCGCAGAACAGGGGCTCACAGCAGGCCGCGTTCGGCGAATGATACCGGAGAACCGTGCGCCGGCACCACGAAGTGATCGAGCACGCGCACATCGACGAGGTCGAGGGCGTCCTTGAGTGCCCGCGTGAGCAACTCGTCCGCGGTGCTCGGCTCGGCCGCCCCGGAGGGGTGGTTGTGCGCGAGCACGACCGCTGCGGCGTTGTGCGCGAGCGCCAGTTTGACCACCTCGCGTGGGTAAACCGAGGTCTGGGTCAGGGTGCCGCGGAAGAGGTCGACGGCGTCGATCAGGCAGTGGCGGGCGTCGAGCAGCAGGATGCAGAAGGTCTCGTGCGGGAGGTGGCCGAGGCGCAGGCGGAGCCAGTCGCGCACCGCCTGCGGCGAGTCGAACAGCGGTCGTTCGCGCAGGGTTTCGCCGAGGGCGCGGCGCGAGAGTTCCATCGCAGCCTGCAGTTGGGCATACTTCGCCAGACCCATGCCGGGCACGGCGGCGAAGGCTTTGGCTTCGGCGCCGCACATGCGGGTGAGGTTGCCGAAGCGGGCCAGCAGGCTGCGTGCAAGGTCGACGGCGCTTTGGCCGCGAACCCCCACGCGCAGGAAGATGGCGAGCAGCTCGGCGTCCGAGAGGGCGCCGGCGCCACGTGCAAGGAGTTTTTCGCGCGGCCGTTCAGCGGCGGGCCAGTCGGTGATTGCCATTGTGCAGGGGCTCCGGAGCGGCGCGAGATGCGCCTTGTTCAAAAGGCATGAACTGCCATTCATTATAAGCAAATGTCATGAGTTTTCTGAAGGGGCGCAGGATCGTTCTCGGAGTCACCGGCGGGATTGCCGCGTACAAGGCGGCCGAGCTGGTGCGCTTGCTCGGCAAGGCGGGGGCCAACGTGCATGTGGTGCTCAGCGAGGGTGGGGCGCGTTTCGTGACTGCGGTCACCTTTCAGGCGCTCTCGGGGAACACCGTGTGGTCCGACCTGTGGGATGCGCGCATGGGCAACAACATGGCGCACATCGACCTGGGCCGGGATGCGGACGCGATCCTGATCGCGCCCGCAACCGCCGACTTCCTCGCACGGCTCGCGCAGGGGCGTTCCGATGATCTGCTCAGCACGCTCTGCCTGGCGCGCGACGCTCCGCTCATCGTCGCGCCGGCGATGAACCGCCAGATGTGGGCCTCGCCGCCGACGCAGCGCAACGTGGCACAGCTGCGTGCCGATGGCGTCACGGTGTTCGGTCCGGGCGCGGGCGATCAGGCCTGTGGCGAGGTCGGCATGGGACGCATGCTCGAGCCCGAGGAGCTGGTGGAGCACTTGCAGGCATTCTTCGTGCCCAAGCAGCTGGCTGGGCGCAAGGTCGTGCTGACCGCCGGCCCGACCTTCGAGGCCATCGATCCGGTGCGTGGCATCACCAACATCAGCTCTGGCAAGATGGGTTACGCGCTCGCGCGCGCCTGTGCGCAGGCGGGTGCGGAGGTGGTGCTCGTCAGTGGTCCGGTGGGCTTGCCGGCGCCGGTCGGTGTGGAGCGCGTCAGCGTGACCAGCGCGCAGCAGATGCGCGCGGCGGTGTTCGCTGCGCTGCCGGGCGCGCACGTGTTCATCGGGGTGGCGGCGGTGGCCGATTACCGTCCGCAGCAGGTCGCTGAACACAAAATGAAAAAAAGCGGCGCTACGCTCACGATCACGCTCGAGCCGAACCCCGACATCCTGGCCGACGTGGCCGCACTGGATCAACCGCCCTTCTGTGTCGGTTTCGCGGCCGAGAGCCGGGATCTCGACGCCTACGCCGAAGGCAAGCGGCAGAAAAAGCGCCTGCCGATGCTGGTCGGCAACCTGGTCAGCGACGGCATGGGCGGGGATGACAACACCGTGATCATCTACGACGACGCCGGCCGGCACCCGCTGCCGCGCGCCCCCAAGGCGGAGGTCGCGCAGGGCATCGTCGCTCATCTCGCGCGTCTTCTCGAAGATTGACGCGGAGTCCACCGAAATGACGCCTGCAGGCCGCGTGCGCGGCCCTGGGGCAGGGAGGTTCTCATGCACCGCATCGACGTGAAGCTGCTCGACGAGCGGCTCAAGACCCATCCGCCGGGCTATGCCACCACGGGCTCTGCCGGGCTGGATCTGCGCGCCTGCCTGCCCGGGCCGATCACGCTGCATCCGGGCGAGACGACCCTGGTGCCGAGCGGGCTCGCGATTCATCTGTCCGACCCGGGGCTGGCCGCGATGGTGCTGCCGCGCTCCGGGCTCGGGCACAAGCACGGCATCGTGCTCGGCAACCTTGTCGGGCTGATCGATTCCGACTATCAGGGGCAGATCTTCGTGTCGGTGTGGAATCGGGGGCGGGCGAGCTTCACGATTCAGCCGATGGAGCGCATCGCCCAGCTTGTCGTGGTGCCGGTGCTGCAGGTCGGCTTCAACGTGGTCGACAGTTTCGACCACAGCGCGCGCGGCGCCGAGGGGTTCGGCAGCACGGGCAAGCACTGATGCACGTGGGCATCCCCACGGGCGTGCATGTCGTGTGCTCGCGCGCGGGTCGCGTCCTGTTGCTGCGGCGGGCCGGCACCGGTTTTTTCGACGGCCTGTTCAGTTTGCCCGGGGGGCATGTCGAGCCCGGCGAGTCGGTGCTCGCCGCGGCGCGGCGGGAGTTGCGCGAGGAGACCGGACTGGTGGTCGAGGAAGGCGCCCTCGTCTGGCTCGGCGTGGTGCATCGCAGCTCGGACACCAATCGCATCGATTTTTTCGTCGGCGCCGAGCGCTTTGCCGGCGAGGCGCAGATTCGCGAGCCGGACAAGTGCGACCGTCTCGAGTGGCACGATGCGCTGGCGCTGCCTGCGTGCACGGTGGATTACGTCAGACGTGCGCTCGGGGCCGGCCCGGGGCCGTGGATTCTCGAACTGGGTTGGGAGGGCGCGCGTGCTCCCTGAGCCGCACGCCGGCTAGAATGATGTCGGCACGGGTGAGCGATGCCGACGATGAGGGCGCTCTTCCTGGAATCTGCCTGACGGAGGGTCTCAGCATGAAGAATTTGACGACGACGCTTGCGCGCTGTGCCGCGATCCTGGGTTTGCCTCTCGGGGTTTCGGTGGCTGGCGCGGGCGAACTGCCTGCGGTCGATCTTGCGCGCGCGGCCGAGATCAGCGCGGCGCGCTGCGGGCTGTGCCATGGTGTCGACGGCGACAGCTCCTCGCCGCTTTATCCGCGTCTGGCGAGCCAGCATCATCAGTACATCGCCAAGCAGCTGGCGGACTTCAAGTCCGGGCGGCGCAAGAGCGACACCATGGAGAGCATGGCGGCGAACCTGACGCCCGAGGAGATGCTCGCGCTCGGGGTGTATTTCGAGCAGAAGCCCACCAAGCCGCGTCCGGCACGCGACGTCGAACTCGCCGGCGTGGGGCGCTACATATTCCATCGCGGCAACGAGTCCGCGGGGGTGCCCGCCTGCGCCGGGTGCCATGGCGAAAACGGTCACGGAACCGAGCAGCTGCCTCGTCTGGCCGGACAGGTGCCGCGCTACATCGAGGATCAGCTCAGGTCCTTCGACACGCGCGCGCGCACCAACGACAACGCGATCATGCACTCCGTCGCATCCAGGCTCTCTGAACTCGAGATCAAGGGCGTGGCGATGTACATCAGCGCGCTCGAATGAAGACTGCGGCCGCATCGGCGCAGGCGGCGAGGCCGCGGAGCGCACGGCTTCAGCCGAGCGTGTCGGCCCAGATGTGATGCGCCCACTGCAGGGCCGCACGGCCCTCGGCGTCGCTCGGCGCCGCCGACAGGCCGCCCGCACCCTCGACGGCGAGCAGCTGACCCTTGTCGGCATCGTACTGATGCACCGAGACCACGTGCATCGCGGCGCGGTCGTCGACGAAGCTGTAGCAGGTGTTCATCACCACCGGCGTCGGGTTTGGCGGCAGGCCGGCGAGCGCGTTCAGGATTGCCGCCGCGACCACCTTGGCGTGCTGGTTGGCCATGTGGCCGGATTTGGGCATGCCCGGCGCCGGGAAGATCGCGTCGCCGATCACATGCACGCCGGGCAGGCCCTTTGCGCCGAGTGTGAGCCAGTCGACGTCCACCCAGGCGTCATTGATCAGCGGCAGGCTGCCGAGGGTGGCGATCCTGCCCGCGCGCATCGGCGGGATCACGTTGAGCACATCGGCGCGCACGCGCTCGAATTCGAACTCGGCTTCCAGTGTGGCGGCGTCCACCGCCAGCAGGGTGCTGTTGGGGCGATATTCGATCATGTCGCCGTAGCGTGCGAAGGCCTGCTGGAAAAGCGCCTTCTTGGCGACGATGTCGGCGTTGGCGTCGAGCACCAGCACCTTTGAGCGCGGCTTGTGCGTGCGCAGGTAGTGGGCGACCATGCAGGCCCGCTCGTAGGGGCCGGGCGGACAGCGGTAGGGCATGCGCGGGATGCTCATCGCGAACACGCCGCCGTCGGGCATGGCCTCGAGCTGGCGGCGCAGGGTGGCGGTCTGCGCTCCGGCCTTCCAGGCGTGAGGGATGCGATCCTCGTGACCGGCGAGGCCGTCGATGCCTGCGGAAAGGATCTCGACGCCCGGCGCCACCACCAGGTCGTCGTACGCGATTTCGCCATTGCGCGCGGTGCGCACCACGCGCCGGTCGGGGTCGATGGCGGTCGCCTCGTCGCTCATCAGGCGCACGCCCCACTGCGACTGCAACAGGTCATAGCCGAAGGTGATCTGCTCCATGCGCTGCAGACCTGCGATCACCAGGTTGGAGATCGGGCACGACACGAAGGCCTGCTCGCGCTCGATCAGGGTCACATCGACCCCGCCCTCGCTCCACATGCGCAGGTACTTGGCTGCAGTGGCGCCGCCGAAACCGCCGCCCACCACCACCACGTGCGGGCGGGCGGATGCAGCGAAGGCCCGGCAGGGCAGGGCGAGGGCCGCAGTGGCGGCCGTGCAGGCGTGCAGGAAGTTGCGTCTTTGCATGATCGTTCGCTCCGTCAGTTCTTTTGCTGGCCGGAGAACCAGTCGGCGATCAGTTCGAGCTGCGCGTCGGAGTAGCCCCGCACGATCTGATGCATGATCGTGGCCTCGTGCTCACCGGTGCGAAAATCGTCGAGGGTCTGCAGCAGCTTTACGCGCGGCTGGCCCACGAGCGGCTCGTACACGCTCCTGCCGCCGGTGCCGTGGCAGTTTGCGCAGGTTGCGGCGAGGTTGCGTGCGAGGTGGGGGTCCTGCGGTTGGGGGGCGTCCTGGGCGCATGCGACACCCGGCGT
This sequence comes from Thauera sp. UBA6194, assembly GCA_002422685.1. Taxonomy (GTDB): domain Bacteria; phylum Pseudomonadota; class Gammaproteobacteria; order Burkholderiales; family Rhodocyclaceae; genus Thauera. The sequence goes on from DITC01000069.1 coordinate 14,288, forward strand.
GCAGGCCAGCGCGAGCACGCTGGCGAGGAGAGCTGTTCTCATTGTGCATCCTGTCCGATTGAGCCCGGCGCGCTGCGGGCTGATGAGACCAAGGTACGCCCGGGGGGCGCCAGCTGTGCGAGTATAGCCGCGATCGACCGGCGGGCATCCGGAGCTGGGTTCCGTGTGCTCGCACTCGCACAGGAGGAGGACAGGATGGATCGAAGAACGTTGCTCCAGGCCGGTGGCGGCGTGGGGGTGCTGGGACTGCTGGCGGCTGCGGGCGTGATCTCGCCCGAGCTTGCGCTGGCCGCGAACGGGCGTGCGGGGTTCGATGCGCGCGAGCTCGACGCTGCGCTCGCCGCGCTCGGTGCGCAGGACGCCGAAGCGGGCGCCGCGCTGAGCCTGAGCGCACCGGACATCGCCGAAGTCGCCTCCGCGGTGTCGATCGAGGTGGTCAGCCGTGTGCCGGGCACCGACCGCATTGCCATCCTGGTGGCGAAGAACCCCTTCCCGCTCGCCGCGGTGTTCTCGTTCCCGGAGGGGACGCAGCCCGAGGTGAGCACCCGGCTGAAGATGGCCGAAAGCGCCGAGGTGATCGCCCTGGCGCGCGCGGGAGGGCGCTTCTACATGGCGAAGAAGGCGGTCAGCGTCACGATCGGCGGCTGCGGCTGAGGCCGCGCTCGAAAGGAGAACGAATTCATGGCAAACCCCATGCGCATCCGTGCCGAAATCCGTGACGGGCTGACCGAGGTCCGGCTGCTGATCCCGCATCCGATGGAGAGTGGTCAGCGCAAGGATGAAAACGGCGCCCCCATCCCGGCGCACTTCATCACCGCACTGGAGATATTCCACCGCGAGCGCCTCGTGTTCGGCGCCGAGTTCGGCCCTTCGGTCTCGGCCAACCCCTTCCTGCGCTTTCGCTTCGCGGGGGCGGTCGCGGGCGATCGCCTGGTCGCGCGCTGGCAGGACAACCGCGGCGACAGCCGCCGCGACGAAGCGACCGTGGCCGCTGCGAAGCGCTGATCCGACGGGCGCGCGTCGCCCTTCGCCCTGCGTTCAGCTATTTGTCAGCTGTTGTAAGGGATAAGTAAGACTGATCTTTCTATAATTCGCGCACTGCTGCGTGGGCTGGAGTTGTCTCTTGCCGGTCCGTGTGGCGGCGGTGTTTCACACAAAACGAGGAGACATGATGGAAAACAACAGTGCAGCCGGCTACTGGAAAGCCACGCTGGGCCTCCTGACCAAGATCATGGTCGTGTGGTTCCTGGTGTCCTACGGGGCTGGAATCCTTTTCGCAGATGCGCTCAACAGCATCCATCTCGGCGGTTATCCGCTCGGGTTCTGGTTTGCACAGCAGGGCTCGATCTATGTGTTCATCGCGTTGATCTTCTTCTATGCGAAGAAGATGAGCGAGATCGACCGCAAGTTCGACGTTCACGAAGAATAAACGGGGGACGGACTCATGGATCTTCAAACTCTGACCTACCTGGTGGTGGGCGCATCCTTCGCGCTCTACATCGGGATCGCGATCTGGGCGCGCGCAGGCAGCACCAGCGACTTCTACGTCGCAGGCGGTGGTGTGCACCCGGTCACCAACGGCATGGCAACGGCAGCTGACTGGATGTCGGCCGCGTCCTTCATCTCCATGGCCGGCCTCATCGCCAACATGGGCTACGGCGGCTCGCTGTTCCTGATGGGCTGGACCGGCGGCTACGTAATCCTGGCCATGTGGCTGGCACCGTACCTGCGCAAGTTCGGCAAGTTCACCGTGCCGCAGTTCATCGGCGACCGCTTCTACTCGAAGTCGGCCAGCACGGTGGCGGTGATCTGCCTGCTGACCGCGTCGCTGACCTACGTGATCGGCCAGATGACCGGCGTGGGCGTGGCCTTCTCGCGCTTCCTCGGCGTGAGCAACGAGACCGGCATCTACCTCGGTATGGCGATCGTGTTCGCGTACGCGGTGTTCGGTGGCATGAAGGGCATCACCTACACCCAGGTCGCCCAGTATTGCGTGCTGATCCTCGCCTACACCATCCCGGCGATCTTCATCTCCCTGAACCTGACCGGCAGCTTCCTGCCGCAGCTGGGTCTGGGCGGCACGCTGGTCGGTACCGACACCACCCTGCTCGAGCGCCTGAACCAGGTCGTGGTCGACCTCGGCTTCGCCGAATACACCACCTCGGTGCCGGGTAGCAAGCTCAACATGTTCGTCTACACCGTTTCGCTGATGATCGGTACCGCGGGCCTGCCGCACGTCATCATCCGCTTCTTCACGGTGCCGAAGGTGGCCGACGCGCGTTACTCCGCCGGCTGGGCGCTGGTTTTCATCGCCATCCTGTACACGACCGCGCCGGCTGTTGCCGCCATGGCCAAGTACAACCTGCACAAGACGGTCAACGTCGCGATCGAGTCGAACGGCGACCTCTACGCCACCGAGTCCGCGATCAAGTACGACGAGCGTCCTGACTGGATGGCACGCTGGGAAAAGACCGGCCTGCTGAAGTGGGAAGACAAGAACGGCGACGGTCGCATCCAGTACTACAACGACAAGACCAAGAACGCCGACGTCGCGGCCAAGGCCGAGCAGGCGGGCTGGAAGGGTAGCGAGCTGACGGTCAACGCCGACATCATGGTGATGGCCAACCCGGAAATCGCGATGCTGCCGAACTGGGTGATCGCGCTGGTTGCTGCCGGTGGTGTCGCCGCCGCGCTGTCTACCGCTGCGGGTCTGTTGCTGGCGATCTCTTCGGCCGTGTCGCACGATCTGGTGAAGAACGTGTTCGCGCCCAACATGTCGGACAAGAACGAGCTCATGGTCGGCAAGATCGCCATGGCCGTCGCGATCGTGATCGCAGGCTGGCTGGGTCTGAACCCACCGGGCTTCGCGGCCGGTACGGTGGCGCTGGCCTTCGGTATCGCGGCCTCGTCGCTGTTCCCGGCGATCATGATGGGCATCTTCTCCAAGAAGATGAACAAGGAAGGCGCGATCGCGGGCATGCTGTCCGGCCTGTTCGTGACCCTGTTCTACGTGTTCGCACACAAGGGCATCTTCTTCATCAAGGGTACGGACTTCGTCGACATGATCGGCGGCCCGAACGCCTTCTTCGGCATCACGCCGGAAGCCTTCGGCGCGATCGGTGCGGTGGTGAACTTCATCGTCGCCTTCGCGGTCGATAAGGTCACCAAGGAGCCGCCCGAGCACATCCAGCACCTGGTGGAAGAAGTGCGTATCCCGCGCGGTTCCAAGGCGGTGGATGGCGCCCACTAAGCGGATCGCAGCATGAAAAACCGGACTGTCGCCTTCGGGTGGCAGCCCGGCCCGGGAGCCCCGCCAGCGTCTTTCGATGGCGGGGCTCTTTGTTTTGTGGCACCTTGCCACGTCGGTCGCCGAACCATCAGGCGCCCGCAGTGAGTGGAGCAGCACATGGTTCTCGACATCAGCGTTGCAATTACCTGGATTCTTTTCCTCGCCCTTTTCCCGATCGCCTTCTTCTGGCTGCGCCGCGCCTGGCGCATCATGGCCAAGCGCGATTTTTCGGAAGTGGCGCTCAAGCGCGGCATGCCGCCGGCCAATCCGGCGAAGTTCGCGCCCTTCACCGCCACGATCAACCTGGTCTGCGGTGTGATCGTGGTATTCACGATCTTTGGCGTGCTCACCGGCAAACTCGACTATGAGACCTGGAGCTCGACGGCCGGCATCACGATCTGGAGCAAGTTCCTGCTCGACTTCGTGCTCAGCCGGCACGCGCATCCGGTCGCCTGGGGGCGCAAAAAGAAAACGGCCGACGAATCGGCCGTATCTGCGGGCAAGTGAGCGCTTGCGCCCTTGTCGCGTCGCGCCCGGTGCGCGGTCACTGGCTCAGTGCCGCCCGTCTATCCTGAAGCGGCGATCCGTGCGGTTCATCACCGTCACGTAGATGACGATGATGATCAGATACACGAGCAGCGCCCCCTGGGCAAAGATGTAAAAGCCGAGCGGAAAGCCCATGAAGCTCACCCGGTTGAGCGCCTCGGCGTAGTAACCCGCGACGAAAGTCGTGCCGAACCAGATCACGAGCAGGCCCAGCGTCAGCAACAGGTTGCGACGCCAGTAGGCGCGCTGCAGCTCGGTTCTTCTCATCGGGTCCTCGGCTGTGCTTGCGGATGGGCTCACGCCGGCCGACCCGGCGCCTGAGCCGGGGTCGGCCGGGGTCGTCAATGCGCGCCGTTGCCGCCGTTGGCGTTGGCGCGGACGAGCTCGGATTGTACGTCTTGCGGTGCAGGTTCATGGCCACCTGCCTCGAGCACGAACTCGCTCTCGCCTGCGCAGATCGCCTTGAGCCTGCTCTCGAAGCCTTCCAGCGCCGCCATCGGTACGCGCGCCGTGATCAGCGTCCAGCCCGGCGCCGGGCTGTCGGTTGCGGTGAGGCGACCGCGGCGCCCGGCCAACTCGGCGCTCACCTCCCCGAACAAGGCGTCGGCCACCTTCACCTGAACGTCGAGCAAGGGTTCGAGCACGATCGGCCTGGCTGCGAGCACCGCCTCGATGAGCGCGTGACGGCCGGCGGTGACGAAGGAGACCTCGTTCGAGTCCACCGCATGGTGCTTGCCGTCGGTGATCACGACGCGCAGGTCCTGCAGCGCAAAGCCGGCGAGGGCGCCCTCGGTCAGTGCCTGGCGCACGCCTTTTTCGACTGCGGGCATGAAGTTGGTCGGGATGGTTCCGCCCTTGACCTCATCCCCGAGCTCGATGCCCGCGCCGCGCGGCAGCGGCTCCACCCGCAGCGCGACCTCGCCGAACTGGCCGGCGCCGCCGCTCTGCTTCTTGTGACGGTAGCGCGCCTCGGCAACCATGGTGATGGTCTCGCGATACGGAATGCTCGGGGTCGCGGTGTCGAGCTGCAGGTTCCAACGCGCGGACAGCTCCTCGAGCACGATCTTGAGGTGCTGCTCGCCCAGCCCGCGCACCACGGTGCGGCGGTTGCGCGCATCGAAGCTCACCTCGAGGCAGGGGTCCTCCTCGATCAGCCGTGCCAGCGCTTCGGACAGTTTCTGCTCGTCGGCGGGTTTGCGCGTCATCAGCGCCAGCCCAAACACCGGCTGCGGGTAGCGGGTGGGGGCGAGGTGGAAGTAATCCTCGTCGTGCGAGTCGTGCAGCACCGCGTCGCGGGTGATTTCGTCCACGCGCGCCACCGCGCACAGGTCGCCGGGCACGGCGAGCGTGGTCTCGATGGTGTTCTTGCCCTGCATGCGCAGCAGGTGGGCGACCTTGAACGGCTTGCGGCCGTCGCCGATGTAGAGCTGCGAGTTGGGCGTGACCTGGCCCTGGTGCACGCGGAACAGGCCGAGCTTGCCGCGGTAAGGGTCGTTGGCGATCTGAAAGACGTGGGCGACGACGTGGCGTTCGGCGTCGAGCGCGACTTCGACCGGCTCGGCTGCCGCACCCTCGCCCTTGAGGAAGGCGGGGACATTGGCCTCGGTGGGGTCGGGCGCGAGCTTGCCGAGAATGTCGAGCAGCTCGCGCACGCCAGCGCCGCTGCGCGCCGACACGAAGCACACCGGCACCAGATGGCCTTCGCGCAGCGCCTGCTCGAACGGGGCGTGCAGCTGCTCGGGGTCGAGCGATTCGCCCTGCTCGAGGTATTTCGCCATCAATTCTTCGTCGAGCTCGACGACCTGGTCGACGATCGCGTCGTGCGCGGCCGCGGGGCTGGAGAAGGCGGTTGTCGCGGCGTTGTCGGGTGCGAAGAAGCAGTCGATGACGCGGCTGCCGTCGGCCGCAGGCAGGTTGATCGGCAGGCATTCGGAGCCGAAGGTGTCGGTGATCGAAGCCATCAGCGCGCCCATGTCGGTGTCGGCGGCATCGAGCTTGTTGACCACGATCATTCGGCACTTGCCTTCGGCCGCCGCCATCATGCGCCGCGTGCCGCTCTCGATGCCGGCGAGCGCGTTGATCACTACCACGGCGGTGTCGGCAGCCGGCAGCGCGACCAACGCGCGACCCGTCAGGTCGGGCAGCCCCGGGGTGTCGAGCAGGTTGATCCAGTGCCCCGCCCACTCCAGGTGGACCAGCGCCGAGTGCAGCGAGTGACCCATCGTCTTTTCCTGCGGGTCGAAGTCGGCGACGGTGTCGCCGCGTTCGATGCTGCCAGGGGCCTTGATCTCGCCGGCTGCTGCGAGCAGGGCCTCGACGAGTGTGGTCTTGCCGCTGCCGGCATGACCCAGGAGGGCCAGGTTGCGGATGTCGTGTACCGAGCTGGGTGTCATGTTGAGCCTCGTTGAGGGTTGAATGGGCTCAAGTGTCCGCCTGCGGATGCATGAAGGCAATGCGACAGGTCAACTCTGCGCGCCGTTGTGCGACCCGTTGCAGGCAGTCGCGCCGGGCGGCGCTCAGGCGCTGCGCAGGCCGGCCAGGCGGGTCAGCATGATCACCGCGAGCGGCAACAAGAGTGCGATCACGGTGACGGTGACGAGCAGCGCGCCGAGCTCGCCGTAATCTGCCGGCGTGGTGACGGCGCCGGTGACCGCGTCCTTCACCTCGCGCGCGATAGTGTACAGCTGGTTGAGGTACTTGGTGCCGAGCTGCGAGGCCGACAGCGCGAGGTTGGTGAAGGAAGCCATCACCGCGAAGAAGGTGGCCTTGAGATGCGGTGGCGCCGAGTTCGCGATCCACGCCAGCATCGGCACCATCGACACCTGGCCGAGCGGGGACTCGAGCGCGGTGTTGGCGATGGCGATGAAGCGCGCGTCCACCACGCCGCCGGTGTGTGCCGCCGTCCATTCGTGTAGGCCGTGGAACATGCCGATGATCGGCAGAGACAGTGCGGTGGTGGCGACGGTGAGGAAGATCACGATCTGCGCGATCGACTTCTCGGCCATGAAGCGGCGGAACAGGAACAGGCCGGCCAATGTGAGCGCGCTGGTGATGAGGTCGAGCCGCGACAGGAAGCTCTGGTCGAAGCCGAGCTCGTCGATCATCCACCAGCTCGCCCCCGCGCCCGGGCCGGGCAGGGCGCGGAAGGCGAAGATGATGATCACCGTGCCGAGCAGGGTGCGCGCGGCCGCGGGCGAGAGCTCGCGCAGCAGGCGGCTGATCATGAAGCCGATGATCGCGAACGAGGTGGCGAAGATGATCTCCTGGCCGTACCGGATGCCCGACAGCCCGACGGTGATGGTCAGCGCGACGAACACCGCGCTGCCGCCGAGGATCCACCAGTTGGGCGCGGTCTTCTCTTCCGGGTCGTGGAGCAGGCGGTCGATGTCGGCGCGGCTGCGCCCGAGCGCGGCCAGCCGCTTCGCCTCGCGGCGCTTGAGAAAGCCGCCGAGCAGCACGCCGCTCACCGACAGCAGCGGGATGATCAGCGCGAGCTCGTAGATGCGCAGGTAGATGGCGACCTTTTCGGCTTCGGGCAGCGCCTCGGATCCCTGGAACATCACCACGTTGGCGAGCGACACCAGCACCGTGCCGCCGATGATCGCCACCCGGCCGAGCATCTGCATGGTGGTGTGCATCAGACGGATGGTTTCCGGCGGGATCGGCTCGCCGCGCGCATCCAGCCGCGGCACGGCCTCGACCGTCATCGCGTCGGCCACGGCGTCCTGCATCACGTAGCCCACCGGCGACAGCAGCACCGACAGCACGAACCAGGCCTCGATCGGCATCACCGCCCGCATTGCGTCGGGGCTGCCGATGAGCCCGATCATGATCAGCAGGCTGGCGGCGATCAGCGTGGCACCCAGGTAGACGAGCCCGGCCTTGTAGCGCCACAGCAGGTCGACCAGGTGCCCGATCGGCATCTTCAGCGCCCACGGGATGCCGGCCCAGAAACCGAGCGCGGCGAGGAAGGCGGCCGACAGGCCGAGGTAGTCCTTGACGAAGAAGGTGCCGACGATGCCAGTCAGCCCGGACACCCCTGCCGCGCAGTACACCATCAGCGGCGGCAGGTAGGACAGCCGCAGCTCGCGGCCGAGCTCGAGCAGGTTACGGTCGAACCAGCGGTAAACGGCGCTCAGCACGCAGGCGGTCTCGTCATCTGGAGGTGTGATCTCGAAGCGGCGGTCAGGGCGGGCTCAGCGCCCGAAGAGCTGCTCCACCCAAGGCATGATCCAGGGCAGTGACACCGCCGTGAGCAAACCGTTCAAGCCCATCGCCAGCGCGGCGAAGGCACCGGCCTGTTCACTGACCTGGAAAGCGCGGGCGGTGCCGATGCCGTGCGAGGCGATACCGATCGCAAATCCATGCACGGCGTGGTCGCCGACGTGCAGGCGGTGCAGCACGGCGCGCCCGAACACGGCGCCGATGATGCCGGCGCTGATCACCAGCACTGCGGTGAGCGAGGGCAGGCCGCCGATGCGTTCTGCTACACCCATCGCAATCGGCGTGGTCACGCTCTTGGGCGCAAGCGACATCAGCGACTCGCGGCTGGCGCCGAGTAGCGCACCGATGCCCCAGGCCGACAAGGCCGCGGTGAGCGAGCCGGCCACGAGCGCGATCGTGAGCGGGCCGGCCATGGCCTTGAGCTTGGGCCACTGCGCGTAGAGCGGAATCGCGAGCGCGACGGTGGCGGGGCCGAGCAGGAAGTGCACGAACTGCGCGCCGTCGAAATAGGTCTGGTAGGGCGTGCCGGTGGCGAGCAGCAGCGTGGCGAGGATGGCCACGCTGATCAGCACCGGGTTGGCGGTCGGGTGGAAGCCCGCGCGCTTGTAGATCGCGAACGCGAGCTGGTAGGCGAGCAGGGTCAGGGTCAGCCCGAGCAGTGGAGAGGTGGAGAGATAGACCCAGACCTCCTCGAGATTCGGGTTCATTGCCTGCCCTCCGTGTGCGTCGCATGGCGCTTGTGCGTGAGCGACTTGAGCACCAGCGCGGTCACGCCGATCGCGAGGAATGTGCTGACGAAGAGTGACACCAGCAGCGGAAACCACTCCGCCGCCAGGCGCTCGCCGTACAGGATGATGCCGGTGCCCGCCGGCACGAACAGCAGCGACAGATGCTGCAGCAGCTGGCCGGCGGTCTGGCGCAGGTCTTCGTTGGGGCCGCCGCGCAGCATGAGCGCGACGAACAGCAGCGCCATGCCGATCACCGGGCCGGGTATGGGCAGGGCAAAACCGCGGGCGATGATTTCGCCCACGAGCTGGAAGGTCAGAAGCAGGGTCAGGGCTGCGATCATGGCGCGGGGTCTCCTGTGCCGGGCGGGGGCAACTGCAATTACAGCAGACTGTGGCCGATCGTGCGCACCGCAATGCCCACGACCGCGCCCAGGGCTGCGGGCTTCCACACCGCAGCCACCCGCCGCCCGGCGGAAATCAGCACCGCCACGCCGGCCACGTCGAAGGGGTGGATCAGGAAGCCCGCGCTCGCGTTGAGGGTCGCGACCGTGGTGTCGCCGGCCTTGAGCATCTCGTCCATCACGCCCATCATCGCCGTGCCGCCGGCGATGTACTTGGTGAGGGTGAGCAGGATCAGCGCCGGGTCCAGGTCGAACGCGCGCAACAACGGGGTGAGCAGACCGGTGAGCGCGTCGATCGCGCCGGTCGTGCGCAGCACCATCACCGCCACCAGTGCCAGCACCAGCATCGGGATGGCGCCGACCGAGATCTTGAACGCTTCGGCGCCGGCGCGGTTGATCACGTCGAGCACGCCCTTGGCGTCATCGGCGACGCGATGATGCAGGGTCTCGTCCACGCTGCCCTCGAGGGCCGACAGATGGCGGGCGAAGCCGTGGTAGGTGACTGCCGCGGCAACCAGCCCGCCGATCGCCGACAGCAGCAGCGCCGGGCCGAAGGCCAGCCCCATCGCCGCCATCGGGAAGGTCACGTTGGCCTGCGCCATCGCCATCACCATGGCGAGCGTGGCGGCGAGGTGGCGGTCCGAGGCGCCGCGGCCTTCCATCATGGTCAGCGTGGCCATCGGCGCCGCGAAGCTCACGAAGTTGATCTGCAGCGCCGCGAACACGCCCAGTCCGGTCAGTCCGGCCGGGCGCAACAAGGGCGCGAGGCGCGCCACCAGCCAGTCGAGGATGCCGCGCGCTTCGAGCAGGCGCATCAGCGACAACATCACCACCATGATCGGCAGCAGGATGAACAGCGAGAGCTCGACCGCCGAGCGGCCTGCCTGGAGGATGATCTGCGTCAGTTGATCCATGGTCGGGGGGCGGTAGCGGGGTCAGGTCGGCCGCGCGCCGCGGCGGAACACGCGCACACCACCGATCACGCCCGTGATCAGCAGTGCGATGCCCGCGGCTTCGGCCAGGGTGGGCAGACGACCATACCAGATGAAGGCGTAGAGCAGGGCGGACAAGGTCTCGAACACGATCAGCTGGCCCACGAGCGCAGCCGGAAGCAGGTGGCTGGCCTTGTTCCACAGCAGGGTGCCGAGCCAGGACGCGGCGAGGCCGAGCAGCAGGCTCATCAGCACGAAGTGCGCGGGCCGTGGCCCGAGCGGCCATGCGTAGGTCGGTGCGGTGGCGCCCGAGGCGTTCCAGATCCAGTAGCCGAGCGCGGCAAGAATGGCGATCGGCAGGGTGGCCAGCCCCTGCGCCGTGGCCCAGGGGCGCGACAGGCCGGGGCCGCGCGCGCGCAGCCAGCGGCTGTTGCGGATCGGGTACCAGGTCCAGCATGCGAGCGCGATCGCGGCGAACAGCAGGCCGAGCGCGTAGCGTCCGTCGGCATTCGCGTCCTGCTGCGTGCTGTCCGAGTGTACGGCGAGCAGCCCGGCGAGGATGAGCGCGAGCGGAATGCCGAGCCGGACCCAGGGCACGCTGTCCTCGCCCCCGCCACGGCGGCGGTCGAGCAGGTTGGCGCTCAGCGCGATCACCACCGGCAGGGTGCCGATGATCAGCGTGGGCACCGGCGCGCCGGCGAGCTGGATCGCGCTCGAGAGCGTCGCGTAGTAGAGCAGGTTGCCGATCACCGCCAGCTTGGCCGCTTCGACCCAGTCGGCGCGTGTCAGGCGGGCCAGGGCCTTACGGTCGAACCAGGCGAGCGCGAGCGCGAGCATGCCGAAGGCGAGGTAGCGCCCCACCGCGAGCATGAACCCCGGATAGTCGTGGAGCACGAGCGGGGTCAGGAACACCAGCCCCCATAGCAGGCCGGCGCCGAGCGCGGCAGACAGACCGGTCAGCATCGGGTTCAGAGCGTCTTGCCGAAGTAGTACAGCGTCAGCACCCCGCCGACCGCGATGATGAAGCGGCGCAGCCACAGCGCCGGCAGCTTGCGCGCGACCGCAGCGCCCCAGTAGCCGCCGAGGGTCGCGGTGACGATCATCACCAGCGTATGCGGCCACGACACCGCGTTCGCGATCACGAAGGTGCCCACCGCGACGCTGTAGATCACCGCCGAGAGCCAGTTCTTGAGCGCGTTGATCTCGTGCACGTCCTTGAAGCCCTGGATCGCGAGCGCCGCGATCATCAGGATGCCCATGCCGGCGCCGAAAAAGCCGCCATAAACGGAGACCACGAGCTGGAACAGGTAGCCGCCGGGCCCGATGTGGCGCTCGTCGGCACCTTCGGGCGCGGGCTTCCATCGTTTGACGAATGCCGAGATCTGCGCGCTGAAGGCGAACAGCACCGTGGCGACGAGGAGCAGCCAGGGGATCAGCTTTGAGAACGCGGCGTTGGTGGTCGCCAGCAGCAGCAAACCGCCGGCGATGCCGCCGACGAAGGCCACCAGCGAGAGCATGGGCAGGGTTTTCGAGAAGCGCTCGAGTTCGCGCCGGAAGGCCCATGCGCCGGCGAGGCTCCCGGGCCACAGCGACACGGAGTTGCTCGCGTTCGCCACCACCGGGGGCACGCCGACTGCGAGCAGGGCAGGAAAGGAGAAGAATGTGCCGCCACCCGCGACCGAGTTCACCGCACCGGCGGCAAAGGCGGCGATGCCGATGAGAGCGATGTCGAAGAGTTCGAGGCCGAGCATGGGAGAGGGGCGGTCAGGCCGGCGCGGCATGCCGCGCGGCGGGTAGACAAGGTGCGCTTGCGTGGCTGGCGCTGCTGCCGCGGGGTGTCCCCCGCGGCGCTGCGTTCTCTGCTTCGGGCTTGTCTCCTCCGCCCCGAATTGGCGCGCATTTTAGTGGAGTTGCATTCAAAAAAGTAGAGTCTTGGGAAAGTTTTGTTTATGGTTTGGCGGATGCGTATGATCTGTCCGGCAGTCCTTGCCGCTGTGACGGCAGTGCGGTATTATCCGCGCCCTTAGCCGGTGTAGCTCAGTTGGTAGAGCAGCGCATTCGTAATGCGAAGGTCGGGGGTTCGACTCCTCTCACCGGCACCAGTATCAACGCGAAAAGGGCCCGTCATTGCGACCGGCCCTTTTCGCGTTTTTGGCGTTGCCTGCTCGATCAGCCGTGGCTGCGGGCCGTGCCCTGGTGCGAGTCGAAGAGATCGAGGATGCCGCTGAAGGCGGTCGCGCTGAGCTCGGGGTTGTAGCGCGCGAACAGCGCCTGCTGCTTCTTGCGCGTGGCTGCGGGCTGAGCGTCGAGAATCGCTTCGCGCTCGGCCAGGATCTCCGCGCACATGCGCCGCGTGACGAACAGGAAGGGAATGGGTTGGTAGAGGCCGTCTGCTTTTTCCGTGTGGAAGCGAGGCGTTGTCATTGTTGAGTCCTCCTTTGATGCCGCCGTGGCGGTCCGCTCCTCCCGTTGACCAGGAGTGTGATGTCTGCTGCGCTTTTAATCATTATCGCAGGGCCTTTGCGCCGGGGCTGTGCGTTGTTTTACGGTTTAGCGTGTTTGTCCGTGAGCAGGAGCGGGGGGGCGAGTTTCCGGCAGTGACTGCAGCTAGTGTTGACGTTAACGTAAACGCAAACTATGTTCCGCTTCGGTCGCCCCGCATGGGGTGAGTTCGGAATTTTTGACGGGAGGGTGTGCGCATGCAGATCGAGAATGGCGTTTTCGTGGTCACGGGTGGCGGTTCGGGGCTGGGGGCTGCGACCGCTCGCATGCTGGTCGAGGCGGGCGCGAAGGTCGTGCTTGCGGATGTGAACAAGGAAGCGGGTGAGGCGCTGGCGAAGGAGCTCGGCGAGGCCGCGCGCTTCGTGGCGACCGACGTGACCGACGCGGCCAGCGCTCAGGCCGCGATCGATGCGGCGGTGAACGGGTTTGGCCGACTCACCGGCCTGGTGAACTGCGCGGGTGTCGCGCCGGCCGAAAAGGTCGTCGGGCGCGAGGCGCCGCACAAGCTCGAGAGCTTTGCGCGCACGGTGTCCATCAACCTCATCGGCACCTTCAACATGCTGCGGCTGGCCGCCGACGCGATGAGCAAGTCCGAGCCGGACGCCGGCGGCGAGCGCGGTGTGATCATCAACACCGCATCGGTTGCGGCCTTCGATGGCCAGGTCGGTCAGGCGGGCTACGCCTCGTCGAAGGCGGGCGTGGTCGGGCTGACCTTGCCGGTGGCGCGCGAGTTGTCGCGCTACGGCATTCGCGTGATGACGATCGCGCCGGGCATCATGGAAACCCCGATGCTCATGGGCATGCCGCAGGAAGTCCAGGATTCGCTGGGCAAGATGGTGCCTTTCCCCTCGCGCCTGGGTAAGCCGGCCGAATTCGCCGCGCTTGCGCGTCACATCATCGAGAACGCTTACCTCAACGGCGAAGTGATCCGTCTCGATGGCGCGATCCGCATGGCCGCGAAGTAAAGCCGTGCGCGCTGCAGGCCGCTCATGCTGCAGCGCAATAGTCGGGTCTGGCGAAATGTGCTAAAACCGCGGCTCACTCACTGCCCGCCCCGAACGCCCCGGCGTGACGGGGTGGTTGCACATCACCGCCGCCCATGACGCCAGTCGACCCGCCCGATCCTGCGACCGATGAGGCAGTCGACATCGACTGCTATCACTGCGGTCTGCCCAATCCGCCCGAGACCCAGCACTACGTGCGCATCGACGGCCGTGCGCGTCGCATGTGCTGCGTGGGCTGCGAGGCCGTCGCGCAATCCATCGTGGATAACGGCCTGGTCGACTATTACCGCCACCGCGACGCCATGCCCGAGACGCGGCGCGAGGCCCTGCCGGTCGAGCTGCAGGAGCTCGGCCTGTTCGATCATCCCGATTTCCAGAAGAGCTTCGTCCAGCCGGTGGGCGAGCACGAGCGCGAAGCGAACCTGATCCTCGAGGGCATCACCTGCGCGGCGTGCGTGTGGCTCAACGAGAATCACGTCGCCCGTCTGCCCGGCGTGTCGGCGATCCAGATCAACTACGCCACCCGCCGCGCCCGCGTGCGCTGGGACGAGCGCCAGGTCAAGCTCTCCGACATCCTCGCCGCGATCCAGGCGATCGGCTATCGCGCCTATCCCTACGATGCCGAGCGCTCCGAGCAGGTCGCGAACCGCGAGCGCCGCTCGATGCTGTGGCGGGTGTTCGTGGCCGGCTTCGGGATGATGCAGGTGATGATGTACGCGTTTCCGGTCTATGTGGCCGGCGAAGGCGACATGACCTGGGACATCGAGCAGCTGCTGCGCTGGGCGAGCCTGCTGCTGACGCTGCCCGTAGTGCTGTATTCGGCCGCGCCCTTCTTTCAGCGCGCCTGGCGTGACGTGCGCCTGCGCCGACTGGGCATGGACGTGCCGGTGGCGCTCGGCGTGGGCAGCGCATTCCTTGCCAGTCTTTGGGCGACCCTGACCGACGGCCCCGAGGTCTATTACGACTCGGTGACGATGTTCGTGTTCTTCCTGCTCGGCGGGCGCTATCTCGAGATGGTGGCGCGCCAGCGTGCGATGCGCGGGGTGGAGGAGCTGGGCAAGGCGCTGCCGTCGTTTGCCGAACGCGTCCGGGCCTGGCCGGCGCAAACCGCCAGCGAACGCGTGCCCACCTCTCGGCTGATGCCCGGCGATGTGCTGCGTGTGCGGCCGGGTGAGGTGATTCCGGCCGATGGCCTCGTTGTCGAGGGGGTGGGCGAGGCCAACGAGGCGCTGCTGACCGGTGAGAGCATGCCGGTGCCCAAGCGTGTGGGCGATCGGGTCACCGGCGGCAGCATCAATGTCTCGTCTCCGCTGCTGTTGCGCGTGGAGCACGTGGGCGACGCCACGCGTCTGGCGGCGATTCGTCGGCTCATGGAGCGCGCCGCGACGGACAAGCCGCGCATCGCCACGCTGTCCGACCGGGTGGCGGCCTGGTTCATCGTCACCTTGCTCGTGCTCGCGAGCGCGACCGGCGTGGCCTGGTATTTCATCGACGCCGATCGTGCGCTGTGGATCTTCGTCTCCGTGCTGGTCGTGGCCTGTCCGTGCGCGCTCTCGCTCGCCACGCCGACCGCGATCACCGTGGCTACCGATGCCATGGCGCGCATGGGGGTGCTGGTGACGCGCGGGCATGCGATCGAGACCCTGGCCCGAACGAACCACTTCGTGTTCGACAAGACGGGTACGCTGACCTACGGCCGCATGCGCCTCGAAGAGCTGCTGCCGCTCGGCGCGCACGACGAGATGCGTCTGCGGGTGCTGGCCGCGGCCATCGAGCAGGGCTCGGAGCACCCGGTCGCGGCCGGCTTGCGCGAGGCCGCGGCAGAACTGGCCTTGCCGCCGGTGTCGGACGCGCGTGCCGAGACCGGGCAGGGCATGTCGGGCTCCATCGACGGCGAGACGATGTGGATCGGCCGGCCGGCGTATGTCGCCGGCGCGACCGGGCTCGAGCTGCCCGACGCGATCCCGGCTTTCGAGGCGAAAGGGGGTACGGTCGTTGCACTTGCTTCGCGCGCGGGATGGCTTGGCGCGTTCCGCCTCGCCGATCGTCTGCGTGACGAGGCGCCCGGGTTGATGCGTCGCCTGGCTGGCGAACACCTGCACACCAGCGTGCTCTCCGGTGACGCGGTGCCGGTGGTCGCGAGCGTGGCGAGGACGCTCGGCATCGAGGATGCGCACGGTGCGCTCAGCCCGCAAGGCAAGCAGCAGGCCATCACCGCGCTGCAGGCCGAGGCGGGGGCCGTGGTCGCGATGATCGGCGACGGCGTCAACGACGCCCCGGTGCTCGCGCAGGCACATGTCTCGGTGGCCATGGGCGGCGGCACCGATCTGGCGCGCAATCAGGCCGACATCGTGCTGCTGAGCGAAAACCTCGCCAGTCTCGGGCGCGGGATCGATCTCGCGCGCAAGACGCTACGCATCATTCGGCAGAATCTGTGGTGGTCGTTCGCGTATAACTTCACCTCGGTGCCGCTGGCCATGGCCGGACTGGTCACGCCCTGGATGGCAGGGATCGGGATGGCGGCGAGTTCCTTGCTCGTGGTGCTCAACGCAATGCGCCTGCAGCGTCTGCCTGCAGCGCGCTGAACGCTCGGAGGCAAGCTTCGATGGAAAGTCTCTACCTGCTCATCCCGCTGTCGGTCGTGCTGGTGTTCATCATCGGCGTGCTGTTCTGGTGGTCCTTGCGCAGCGGTCAGTACGACGACCTCGAGGGGCCGGCTTATCGCTTGCTGATGGACGATCGTGATGAGCCGCCTTCCGCGGGCCGCAAGCCGGGGCGCAAATCGACCGAGCAGACACCCGAATCGGTGAGCGATGCGCGCGCGAAAGCGTCACCTTCGACCACTCCCGATAAAGGTTGATCTAGGTCAACATCCGCTTTTCGCAGGGCGGCAGAATGTCGGCATCGTGAGTGTTGTGGCAGGCCGTGGCCGGCCTGCATCACCCGAATTTTTGTCTCTCTGTTGGGGTTGGGGGTGCGTGAATGCGCACCCTTTTTTTTCGCTGCAGCGTAGGGCGGGCAGGTCGTGGAGGCCTTGATTTGGAGCTGGTCTAGTTCCAAGTTTTGCTTCCTCGTCTTGCCTGCCTGCAATACAATGTTGACCCATGTCAAATTGCCCAGCCGTGCCAGAACTAGGCTAGCCCGGCTGGGCAAGGCGCGCGGCGCCGGGAGCCGTCGCGCAGGGGCAGGTTTTTAAAACGAAGAGGTGACTCACATGCAATCGCAAGCGACTTATAACTACAAAGTCGTGCGCCAGTTCGCCATCATGACGGTGGTGTGGGGCATCGTGGGCATGCTGGTCGGCGTCATCGCCGCAGCACAGCTCGTGTGGCCCGAACTGAACGTGCACGAATTCCTGCATTTCGGCAGGCTCCGTCCGCTGCATACCAACGCCGTGATCTTCGCGTTCGGTGGCTCGGCGCTGTTTGCGACGTCCTACTACGTCGTGCAGCGCACCTGTCACACCCGTCTGTTCGCCCCCGGTTTGGCGGCGTTCACGTTCTGGGGCTGGCAGGTCGTCATCGTGCTCGCTGCGATCACGCTGCCGCTGGGCTTCAACTCTTCCAAGGAATACGCCGAGCTCGAGTGGCCGATCGACATCCTGATCGCTATCGTCTGGGTCTCCTACGCGGTCGTGTTCTTCGGCACCATCGCCAAGCGAAAGGTCTCGCACATTTACGTGGCGAACTGGTTCTTCGGCGCCTTCATCCTCACCGTCGCACTGCTGCACATCGTCAACAGCGCGGCGATCCCGGTCTCGCTCACCAGCATGAAGTCGTACTCGGCCTATGCCGGCGTGCAGGACGCGATGATCCAGTGGTGGTACGGCCACAACGCGGTGGGCTTCTTCCTGACCGCGGGCTTCCTCGGCATGATGTATTACTTCGTGCCCAAGCAGGCCGATCGCCCGGTCTACTCCTATCGCCTGTCGGTCGTTCACTTCTGGGCGCTGATCTTCACCCACATGTGGGCCGGCCCGCACCACCTGCACTACACCGCGCTGCCCGACTGGACCCAGTCGGTCGGCATGGTGTTCTCGCTGATCCTGCTG
>DITC01000068.1 GCA_002422685.1 Thauera sp. UBA6194
CATCGAGAAGCCGCGCACCACCTTGGCGCGCGGCACCGCGAGCATCGAGGTGGTGAGCGGATAGGTGACCTGGTCCTCGACCACCTGCGGCGCCTGGCCGGGGTAGTCGGTGTAGACGATGACCTGCACGTCCGACAGGTCGGGCAGCGCATCCAGCGGGGTGTGCCTGACCGCGTAGAGGCCGCCGCCGATCAGGAACAGGGTGGCGAGCAGCACCAGGAAGACGTTGCGCGCGGACCAGTCGATGACACGATCGAGGACGCCGGCGGAGGCGCCTGCGGCTGGCGCGGCATCGGCGGCGACAGGATCGTCAGCATGTTTGGGCTGCGCGGTGTCGGCGGCGATGGACACCGCGCCAGCGGGCCCGGCGGTGGCGGACGCAGCGGCCGGAGGGTTCAGGGGTGGCTGCATCTCAGTGCCCCCGGTGGTCGTCGCGGGCGTCGGAGCCGGTGCTGACGACTGCACCGTCTGCCTCCGCGCCATCGGCCCCCGTCCCGCCCGTCCCTTCCGGCGCGGCCACGCCCGGCAGCGGCTCGATGCCGGTGACGATGTACTCGCCCGGTTCGCCCGCCTCGAACACGAAGCGCACCGGCGTGCCGGGCGCGATGTCCTTCACCAGGCCGGGCTCGGCGATGAGGAAATCCATGGTCATCGCCGGCCAGCTCAGCGCCGGGAGTTCGCCGTGGGTCAGCGTGAGGCTGCCGGCTTCGGCGTCGATGGCGTCGAGCGTGCCCTCGGTTTCGTAGCTCGGCGCGGCCATTTGTTCGCTGGCATCGGCCTCCATCAGGTTCGACAGCGCGGCCTTCAACTGGCTCTCCGAATCGATCAGGAAGTTGGCCGACACCACGACGCGATCGCCCGCCTGCACGCCTTCGAGCACCTCCACCACCTCGCGGCCGCGTTCGCCCAGCTTCACCGGCTGCGGCTTGAAGCGCCCTTCGTCGAGCGCGATCAACACCACACGGCGCTCGCCGTCGTCGATGATCGCCGAGCTCGGCACCACCGTCCTCGGGCTGGCGTCGCCCGCCGCGAGCGCGACCTGCGCGAACATGCCCGGGCGCAGCAGGCCCTCGGCGTTGTCCAGTTCCAGCCGCACACGCGTGCTGCGGGTGGCTGCATCCAGCGTCGGGTAGAGATAGGCCACACGCGCATCGAAGCTGCGCCCGGGCCAGGCGTCGAGTGTGACCTGCGCACCCTGGCCAACCTGCACGCGGGCAAGATCCTGCTCGTACACGTCGGCGATGATCCATACCTTCGACAGGTCCGCGATGCGGAACAGCGCCTCGCCGGGCATGAAGCGCCCGCCTTCGATCGCCATCTTCTCGAGCACGACGCCGCTTGCCGGGGCGTGGAAGACCTGGCGCGCACCGGCCTGGCCGGCGACCTGCAGGTTGCGCAGGCGCGCGCGCGTCGCCTCGGCCAGGCGGCGGGCGGATTCGCTCGCCAGCGCATCATGGGCCGCGCTCTGGCTGGCCAGGCGCTCGGCGATGCGCAACTCCTCGCCGGTCGATTGCAGCTCCGGGCTGTAGGCGGTGAACAGCGGCTGGCCCTTCTTCACCACGTCGCCCACGGCATTCACATGCAGACGCTCGATCCAGCCCTCGAAGCGCGGCGCCACCACCACCTGGCGACGCTCGTCGATCTCGATGCGACCGCTGGCGCGCACCGCCGCGTCCACCGTGCGCATCTCGACCCGCGCCGTCTTCACGCCCAGGGTCTGCATGCGCGCCGGGCTGACCGCCACCGCGCCGCTGTCGTCGGGCCGGTCGTCGGCATAGACCGGGATGTAGTCCATGCCCATCGAGTCCTTCTTCGGCTCCGGCGAGGTGTCGGGCAGACCCATCGGGTTGCGGTAGTAGAGGATCTGGCGTTCGCCCGCGGTGGCCGGCGCGGCCGCGGCCGTGGCGACGGACGCTGGAGCCGCGGCAGGACCGCCCTCGGCGGCCAGCGCCATGGGCGCCGCCGCATGTTGCACCTGCGCAACCCAGTACCCCGCAGCCGCGGCGACCGCCACGGCGATGGTCACGACGATGGCGATCGTCGTCATCCGGATGGCAGCGCTCACTTCGGTTCCCCAGTCAGTTTTCTGATTTCTGCCAGCGCCAGCCGGGTCTCGAGCTCGGTCTGCAGGCGTCGTGTGCGGATGTCGATGAGCTGGCGCTCGGCCTCGATCACGCTGTCGAAATCGACCGTGCCGCTGGCGAGCGCCGCGCGGCTCGCGTCACGGGTGGCCTGCGCCTGCGGCAACAGGGTGTGATCGAGCAGGCGCAGGGTCTCGCGGCCCTGGGCGTACATCGACCAGGCGCTGCCGAGCTCACCCGTCGCACGCGCTTTGGCGTCGTCGCGCCGGGCCTCGGCCGCCAGCAGCAGGTATTCGGCCTCGCGCTCCTTCGCACGGCGGCTGGATTGCTGCAGCGGAATCATCACCTCGAACATCACGTCCCAGGACGACTTGCCTTCATCAGGGCGATTGTTGGTCACGCCCACGGCGAAATCCGGCAGGCGATCCTGGTAGGTGCGCGCGCGCTCGGCGCGGGCGACGTCGATGCCGTTGGCCGCCACCTGGACTTCGGGATTGACGCTTGCCATCGAATCGAACAGCGCAGCCGGCGTCAGCCCCTCGGGCAAGGGCGCGGGATCGGCGGGCGCGGCGAGCGGCGCATCATGCGCGCGCCCGAGCAGACCGTTGAGCCCGGCCGCCAGACCCGTGCGGCGCTGCTCGATCTCGACCAGTGCCAGGCGCTGCGCGGTGATCTCGCGCTGCATGCGCAGCACCGCCTGCTGCGGCAGCAGGCCGAGCTCGTAGCGGGTGAGGCTGAGATCCTCCAGGCCTTGCAGCAGCGTCAGCGCATCGCGGTTGAGCCCCTGTTCGCGATCGGCGGCGTAATAGCGCAGCCATAGCGCCTCGATCTTCGCCGCCAGCTCGGTCCACGCGGCGTCGCGCATCGCGTCGCTCTGCGTGGCCTGGGCCGCGGCGGCCTTCACGGCGAGCTCGCGCTTGCCCCAGCCGGGCAGCGGCTGGACGATGCGGTAGCGCGTCTCGCCCACCTGCCCCGGCAGCAGCGAGGCCGAGCGCCCGCTCATGGTGTTGGTGGTGTCCATCAGCTCGAGCTCGAAGCGCGGGTCGGGCAGCGCGCCGGCGGGCGTCACGCGCTCATGGGCAGCCGACGCCTCCGCCCGCGCAGCGGCAAAGCCGGGGTTGCTGTGGCGCGCATAGTCGATCAGCGCCTGGGGGCTCGAGCCGAGCATCGGGGCGTCGGGCGAGCCCTGAGTCCAGGCACTGCCGCTTCCCAGCGTGAGCGCGATAACCAGTGCAAGCGCTGCAGGGCGTGGCAGTTGAGATGAGCCTGATGCAAACGGGGATGTCATCGAGAAACGATTCCGGCAGGCGGTGAAGTGCATGCGCAGGGCCCTTCCCCACTCGCTTCGTCGTCCAGCCACTCCGTGGAGCATCCCCACGGCGGGCGGGTCAGAGTGGAACGCGACGCACCTGCGAGCCAGGCGTCACTGGGCAGCTTCGAGCGAGGTCACGGTCAGCTCACTGCCGACCTTCTCGGCCGCGAAGCGGATCTTGTCGCCCACCTTGACTCGATCGAGCAGGCCCGGCTCAGCTGCGCGGAACGCCATGGTCATCGGCGGCATGCCGAGCGTTGCGAGCGGACCATGCGAAATGGTGAGCTTGCCCGCCGTCTTGTCGACCTTCTTGACCGTGCCCTCGGCCAGCTTTGCATCGGTCTCGGCGGGGGCGCTGACACCCTCGTGATGGGCAGCGTGATCGACCTGCGCGAATGCCACCGGGGCCGTGCCACCCAGAAGCGCCAGGAGCGCAGTGGTGATGAGCTTCTTCTTCATGATGGGCTTCTCCAAGGCTTGGATTTCCGTGTGAACTTCGAGAGTCGGCACGATTATGCGAAGCGCTCACCGACGGGACGCTGACGCACGGATTACATTTCTGTCAGCCAAGCTTGATCGTGCCGACCATGCCGGCCTGTCATCGGCCTGACCTGGAAATTACATTTCTGTAAGCGCGGGACTTATCCGGCATCCGGGGGCAAAATCGGCCTCGGGCAGCACGAAGCACACAGAAGCAAAACCATGAAAATTCTGATCGTCGAAGACGACGTGAAGGCCGGTGACGCCCTCCGCCAGGGGCTGGCCGAGGCCGGATTCGTCGTCGACCTTGCAAGAGACGACTTCCATGGGCTCCATCGCTCACTTGCTGGCGACGATGACCTCATCGCGCCGGACGTGATGCTGCCGTCGCTCGATGGCTGGGGAATCCTCCGGACACGGCCGCGCAAGGGTGAAGTATTGCCCCGCTCACTCATCGCCTCGCAGGTGTGGGACATGAACTTCGACGGCGACACCAACGTGATCGACTTTGCCGCGCGCAGCTTGCGCGCGAAGGTCGATACCCCCTTTGAACCGAAGCTGATCCACAGCGTGCGGGGCATGGGCTCCGTGCTCGAGGCGATGGAGCCGAACTGACGATGATCCGCATTCAATCGCTGACGGCGCGCCTGGCAACACTTTTTGCCGTCCTCACCGCAAGCCTGCTCGTACTCGTTGCGGTGTTGTTTGGTCGCATGCTGGACGCGCATTTCGAGGAGCTGGACATGCACGAGTTGCAGGGCAAGGTCACGCTCATCCGCAACGCGCTGCAGAATGTTGCGGCGACCGGGGGGCGATCGGAGCGCGTTGAGGCGCTCGAACGCGCCTTCCTCGGACACGAAAGTGTCGGTGTCCTGCTTCGCGACGGCGCGGGACGCGTCCTGCACATCATCCATCCCGAGCATTTCACCGCTGCCCAGCGGGCAGGCGAGCGCCTTTCTGACGCCTTGGCCGACTGGACAGTGGATGAGCGCCCCCATCGAGGCGTTGAGGTCAGCATCGCGCTACCGAGCCTTGGGCCGAAGGAGCAGACGATCGAGGCGCTGGTCGCCCTCGATCTGTCACATCACGTCCACTTCCTCGCGTCGGTGAGAAATGCGACGTGGGCGGGCGTCATCGTCGCTGCCTTGGCGGCGGCGCTATTCGGCTGGTTTGCCGCGCACCGGGGCCTCGCCCCCCTGCGCCGGGTCACCGAAACCGCCCGCAGGCTGTCGGCACGGCAACTCGCCGAGCGTCTCGCCATCGATGATGCGCCGCTGGAAGTGCGCGACCACGTCGAAGCCTTCAACGGCATGCTCGCTCGGCTCGAAGCCGCTTTCCAGCGGCTCGGCGACTATTCGGCGGACATCGCCCACGAACTGCGTACGCCGATCTCGAACCTGATGACCCAGACCCAGGTCGCGCTGTCGCGGCCGCGCACGAATGCCGAATATCAGGACATCCTGGCCTCGAACCTCGAGGAATATGAGCGCATCGCGCGCATGGTCAGCGACATGCTGTTCCTCGCCAAGGCCGAAGGAAACTCGCTCGCGCACGCGGGCGAGTCCATCGACCTGGCCCGCGAGGCAGACGCACTGATCGATTTCTACGAAGCCCTGGCCGAGGAGCGCCAGATCCGCATCGTGCGCCACGGTCAGGCGTGCGTTCAGGGTGATCGCCTGATGCTGCGGCGCGCCGTGTCGAACCTGATCTCGAACGCACTACGCCACACCCCGGACGGCGGGCAGATCGCGATCAATATCGACGCGGACGCTGCCGGCGCTCGTCTAGCCGTCCGCAACGTCGGTGACCCGATCCCCGCCGATCAGATCGAGCGGATCTTCGAACGCTTCCATCGCGGTAGCGCCCAGCGCGAGTCTCGCGGCGAAGGCGCGGGCCTCGGGCTAGCGATCACGCGTTCCATCGTCCAGGCCCATGGGGGTCAAATTGCTGCGCAGGCCGCCGACGGCGTCACCTGCTTCACGATCACCTTGCCCCACCACGAAGGTCAGTCGCTGTGAGGCCAGGCTGGCCGCTTCGACAGCGCCGGCGACATAGCCCGGAAACTGTAGCGACCACTCGCTGGCGATCCCGGTCAGCCGTCCGCACCAGGGACCGCTTGCGGCCATCGGAGGGGGCGCTTCGACATGCCGGCCGGCCGAATCCGGATCCGCTGTGGTCGCGGTGTGCGCTTCCCACGCCCAGTCCTGGATGAACTCCGTTATCGGAGTGGCTGCCTTGGGGCCGAAAAGGCGCGCCATCTGGGCGCGGCAAGCGCCTCGCAGCTGTGCCTCGGGCACACCTCTACGTGCCGTCGCCGGCACGCCGAAGAACCCGAACAGCGCAGCGCTGCCACCGGGGATCGACGCATCGTGGATCTCGCCAAGCGGTCCGCAGGCGCTTCGGGCTTCGCCGGAGAGACCCTGCTCGCGCCAGAACGGCGTGTCGTAGATCGCGACATATTTGGCATGCGGCGCCATCCAGGTCGGCGTGTCGCGCCATTGGCGCGACAGCGCCTCCGGCAAAGCCGGCAAGAAGGCGATGCGAGCCTCGGCCAGCCGGGGCGGCAGCGCGAGCAGCACGTGCGCCGCATGCCAAGTGCTCACACGCCCCGAGGCATCGACGCTCTCCAGCTCGACCTGCGCCGCGGTGGCACGCAGCGCGCGCACGGAGTAGCCGGTGAAGATCCGCGCGGGATCAAGTCGATGGTGCAAGGCATTGGTCAGCGCCGCCATGCCGCCCATCAGCCTCATCGAGGGCGGCACGCTCGCGTAGCCGCGCATTCGCGCGGGCGAGGCCTGCGGCGAACGTTCCACCATCATGTCGCCGTCTTCGAACTGCTCGAAGCGCGTAAGCCCCAGCTCGTCCACCAGTCGATCGAGTTGGCGCTGGTAGCCGGGCCAGAACCACGATGGCCCGAGGTCGAAGCGGTTGTCGGCTTCCGCCCTGCCATCGAGAACCGAACCCGGCAGCGGCGCCGGCACGGACAGGATGCGCCCACCGAGCACGGCGCGTGCCTCGAGCAGCACATAATCCCGGAAACCGCGCTGTTGCAGCAGGTATGCGGCGTACAAGCCGCTCAAGCCGCCGCCGACGATGGCTACGCGTGCTGTCTGCATCATCGAACCGTTCCAGTCGTTCCGCTCGGATGGCCCGTCTTGAGATAAAGTGTGACGCCGCCTGCGCCGGCGACAAACTCCGGATATTCCCCTGCGGGCAGGCGCACCCAACTGCCACGGTCGTAAGACTGCTCACCCGCACGCAGCTCGCCCGCCAGCACCAGCACTTCGGCGCTGTCGACCGGATCGGGAAACACCGTCTGCCCGCCAGCCAACCGCAGCAGGCACACCTGCTCCTCATCGGCGGAAAACAGCGGGCAAAGCTCGCGGCCAGCTTCGCGCCGCCACGACTTGGGCGCGTTCGTATCGATGCGTACGCAACGGGTTTCGTGCGGAGGCATCTGCCACAGCTTGACGAAGATGACGGCGCCGTCTTCGCTGAACGGCCGGTGCCCCGAACCCGGCGGATTCCTCAGGTACCAGCCCGCCGGATAATGGCCGTCCTCATCAGAAAAAATGCCCGACAGGACCAGGATCTCCTCCCCACCGGGATGCTGATGATGCGGAAAGCGGGCACCCGCCGCATAACGCACGATGCTGGTCGCCCGTGCACGCTCGTCGCCCACGCGGTCCAGCATCACGCGCTCGACACCGGCCTGCGGCGACGCAATCCACTGCTGATCCCTGGAAGCAAGCGCGGCGCGGCGGGAAAAATCGGCATTGATGAGCATAGGGGTCTTCCGTTCTATTTCCGGCCTCCAGATGGAGTCGCCTGGACTCCCCGGCCTTGCAGGGTCTTGCCTCTGAGCGGCAACAGTTTAGGTGAGCCAGATCCGGACTCAAATAGCGGCCGGGCGAGACGAGATCTTCCGGGCGCAAACCCACGCCATGCACTGGCGGGATCAGGCGCCCGCGAAGAGCGGGGCCGGAGCCGGGCCCAGGCAGGCCCTCCAAGCCAGGGCGCAGGCGGCCGATCAGCCAGTCCTGGCGTGATCTGCCGCCACCGCTTCGGCGCTGAACAGCCCGAGCACGGTCCAGCCCGGCTGGGGCTTGAACCTGGCCTCGGCGGTGAACACGTGCAGGCGCTCGCGCGCATCCAGCGCGAACAGCGGAATGACGCCGTGGCCGTGCCGCTCGCGGTAGGTCGCGAAGTCGAAGTTCTCGCTCAGGCGCGTTGCGCGGATCTCGGCACCCTTGCTCAGCAGGCTGGCGAGCTTGGGGAAGGTGACGTCCTCGTCGAACAGACGCGGGCTGCGATAGGTGGCTGCCAGCGTCCGCTTGTCCGAGTCGTCACGCTCTTCGGGCGACTTGAGCGAATACACGTTGGTCGGGCCGAACTCGGTCTTGTAGTAGAGGCAGGCCAGCGCGTTCATGGCCGGGCGCTGCGACATCGCGAACAGGCGACCGATGCCCACGAGGTCCAGGTGGCGGTCGGCATGCTGCGAGACGACGTTGCCGAAATAGGTGCCCAGACCCGCCATGCGCGCGGCGCGGACATTCTCCCAGCTCGTGTCCGCGAGCACGACCCGAAAGCCCTTGTTCTTGAGCGCCTCCCCCACGGCCTGCGCGACCCGGTTGCCGCCGACGATGAGCACGCCGCGCGGATCGGGCTCGGACACGCCGAGCCGATCGGCCACACGGCGCGCGGTGGCCGACTGCAGCACGACGGTGACGATGATGACGAGGAAGGTGAGCGTGACCATGAGCTGGGCCTGCGCGAAGCCCAGCTGCTCGAGCTTGAGGGCGAACAGCGCCGACACCGCCGCGGCGACGATGCCCCTGGGCGCGATCCAGGCCAGCAGCGCCTTTTCCGGGAAGCCGAGCTTCGAACCCAGGGTCGAGAGCCACACCATCAGCGGTCGCGCCACGACCAGGATCACCACGATGACCCCGAGCGCCCCCCAGCCCAGTTCGGCCAGGTGGGCGAACTCGATGCGCGCCGCCAGCACGATGAAGAGCGACGAGATCAGCAGTACCGAGAGGCTCTCCTTGAAGCCCAGGATGTCCTCCAGGTCCAGGTCGTCCATGTTGGCCAGCCACATGCCCATGATGGTCACTGCCAGCAAGCCGGATTCGTGGGCGAGCGCGTTCGAGAGCGTGAACACCCCGAGCACCAGAGCCAGGGTGGCGACGTTGTGCAGGAACTCCGGCATGAGATGGCGCCGCAGGACCGTCGCCAGGCCCAGGGCACCGGCCCCGCCGGTGAGCGCGCCCACCAACAGGGTTTCGCCAAACACGAGCAGGGTGTGGCCCTCCTGCCCGGACACGATGAACTCGTAGACCAGCACCGCGAGCAGCGCGCCCAGGGGGTCGATGAGGATGCCCTCCCAGCGCAGGATGTTGGCCACGCTGGCCTTGGGCCGCACCGTGCGCAGCAGCGGCATGATCACCGTAGGCCCGGTCACGGTGACCAGCGCGCCGAACAGCAGCGCGAGCGCCGGCGGCAGGTCCATGAAGAACCAGGCCGCGGCGGCGATGATCAGCCAGTTGAGCAGCGCGCCGAAGGTCACCATGTTGCGCACCACCTCGCCCTGGCCGCGGATCTCGCGCACGCGCAACGTCAGCGCGCCCTCGAAGAGGATCACCGCGACACCCAGCGAAACCAGCGGGAAGAGCAGATCACCGAACAGCGCATCGGGCCGGACCAGCCCGGTGGCGGGCCCGGCGATCATACCGATCAGCAGCAGGATGAGGATGGCCGGCAGCTTCAGCCACCACGCCAGCCACTGCGCGCCGATGCCCAGCAGGCAGATGATTGCGATGATGAGTCCGGCGTTTTCGGGCATGTGGGCTTCGCTTCCGTGTCGTTTGTGTTCAAGAGCCGATCGGCCCGGCCGCAGCCTGCGCGCGCCGCGCCCCCGGCCTCGCTCGCCGCCGAGGGCGGGTAGCTCAGGCTGCCGGGCTCACCGGATCGTCCGGTAGCACCTTGCCCGGGTTCATCAGCCGGCGCGGATCGAGCGTCTGCTTGATGCCGCGCATCAGTTCGAGCTCGAGCGGTGACTTGTAGCGCAGCAGCTCGGCGCGCTTGAGTTGGCCGATGCCGTGCTCGGCCGAGATCGACCCGCCGAGCGCATGCACGAGATCGTGCACGATGCGGTTGACCTCGGCGGTGCCGGCGATGAAGGCCGCGTTGTCGGCGGCGACGGGCTTGGAGAGGTTGTAGTGCAGGTTGCCGTCGCCGATGTGGCCGAAGGCGACGATGCGCAGGTCGGGCCAGCGCCCGCGCAGCGCGGCGCCGGCGCGCGCGAGGAACTCGGGGATGCGGCTCACCGGCACCGAGACGTCGTGCTTGATGCTGACGCCTTCGATGCGCTGCGCCTCGGAGATGTTCTCGCGCAGCGCCCACAGCGCCTGCGCCTGCGACCCGCTGGTCGCGATCACCGCGTCGTTCGCCAGCCCCTGCGCGCAGGCGGTGGCGAGCGCCTGCTCGAGCTGCGCGGCCAGCGGCGCATCGCGCGCGGGGTCGCTCAACTCGACCAGCACCGACCACGGCGGCGTGCCCGCGAGCGGGTCGCGGGCGCCGGGGATGTGGCGCAGCACCAGCTCCAGCGCCGGGCGGCCGACGATCTCGAAGGCGCTCACGCGCTCGCCGCACTCGGCGCGTAGCAGCCCGAGCAGGCGCACGGCGGCCTGCGGATCGGGCACCGCGACCCAGGCCGTGGCACGCGAGCGGATCGCGGGAAAGAGCTTCAGCACCGCTGCAGTGATGATGCCGAGCGTGCCTTCGGCGCCGATGAAGAGGTGCTTGAGGTCGTAGCCGGTGTTGTCCTTGCGCAGGCCGCGCAACCCGTCCCACACGCGCCCGTCGGCGAGCACGACCTCAAGGCCGAGCACCAGGTCGCGGGTGTTGCCGTAGCGCAGCACCTGCACGCCACCGGCATTGGTGGAGAGGTTGCCGCCGATCATGCAGCTGCCTTCCGAGGCGAGCGCGAGCGGGAACAGCCGCCCTGCCCCTTCGGCCGCGGCCTGCACCTCGGCAAGCGTGCAGCCCGCCTCGACGGTGAGGGTGCCGTTGTCGGCGTCGATGGCGCGGACGCGCTTCATGCGCGCGAGGCTGACGAGCACGGCGCGGCCGTCGCCGAGCGGCGTGGCGCCGCCGCACAGCCCGGTGTTGCCGCCCTGCGGCACCATGGGCACGTCCGCCGCCGCACAGGCCGCGACCACCGCGGCCACCTCGGCGGTGGAGCCGGGCCGCACCACGGCGAGCGCGCTGCCACGGTAGCGGCCGCGCCAGTCGGTGAGGCTGGCCGCCATGTCGGCTTCGGCGTCCGCGACGTGCGTGGCGCCGACGATGCCGCGCAGGGTGTCGATGAGCTCAGGCACCGGTCTTTCCGTCCTTGCGGCCGGCTTTGGAGGCCGCGTCGGGCGCGGCTTCGGGTGTGGTCTCCTGCGTCGCCGCCTGCGCGTGCTGTCGGTCGGCGCCGTGGATGTCGTCGCCGGTACCGAGCAGCTCGCGCAGCAGCGGCCGGGCGCGCCCCACCGCGGCCACGCCCTCGGCGATCGCCTCGTCGGCGCGGTGGTAGTCCATGAGACCGAGCTGGCTCACGCGCGGCGAGATCAGCACGTCGGCAGGCTCGCCGGCGAGGCGGCTGCGCGCGATGCGCACCTGCATGATGTTGATGCTGGCGCTGATCACCGACACCAGCGAGGGCAGGTTCTCGCCGTCCGCGCTCATGCCCGGGTCGGACGCGCCGTCGTTGCTGAGCCCCATGCTCGCGAACAGGCGCTGGCTCCAGCCCGCGTCGCTCTGGCGGCCCTGCTTCGCCCCCTCCGCCGGGGCGGATTCGTCGGCCGTCATGCCGAAGCGGGCCAGCAAGCGCTCGGTCCAGCCCGCTTCGGTCTCCTCTGCCGGCGCCGGCTCCACGGCGGCGCGACGGAACGCGCGCCCGACCATGTCCGAGCCCAGATCCACCGCGATCACCACGTCCGCGCCCATGGCACGGCACAGCGACACCGGCACCGGGTTGACCAGTCCGCCATCGATGAGCAGCCGGCCCTCGTGGCGCACCGGCGTCATCAGGCCCGGCAGCGCGATCGAGGCGCGCACCGCCGCGGCGACGCTGCCTTCGTGCAGCCATATCTCTCGCCCCGAGGAGAGCTCGGTGGCGACACAGGCGAAGCGGGAATCCAGCTCGGAGAAGTCGCGGTCGACGAAGTTGCGCTCGAAGAAGTCGATCAGCTTTTCGCCCTTGATGAGGCCGCCGCGCAGCGACACGTCGAGCAGCGAGACGACGTCCTGCCACTTCAGCGTCTCGGCCCAGCGCACCAGGCGGTCGAGGTCGCCCGAGGCCGCCGCCGCGCCGACGAAGGCGCCGATCGAGCAGCCGGTGATGATCTGCGGATGAATGCCCTCGCGCGCCAGCTCCTGCAACACGCCCAGGTGCGCCCAGCCACGCGCGGCGCCGCTGCCGAGCGCGAGTCCGATCACCGGCCCGTCCTTGCCGTCGGGCACGCCCATGCGGAGCGCGCCGAGCGCGCCCGCGCCGGTCATGGGGAGAAGCTCCGCATGCGCGCCGGGCTCATCGGGCTCAGTCCAGCCGTTCGGCGTAGAGGTCGTGGACGTCGCAGTCGGTGATGCGTACGCGCACGAAGTCGCCGGGGGCGAGGCCCTCGGCCTCGGGAATGATGACCAGGCCGTCGATCTCGGGCGCGTCGCCCGGCGAACGCGCCAGGGCGCCTTCTTCGTCGACTTCGTCCACCAGCACGGTCATCTCGCGGTCGATCTTGGCCTCGAGGCGCTGGGTGGAGATGTCTTCCTGGAAGTCCATGAGCTGCGCGCGGCGTTCCTCACGCACCGCGTCAGGCACCGCGCCGGGCAGTTCGTTGGCCGCCGCGCCTTCGACCGGCGAGTAGGCAAAGGCGCCGACGCGGTCGAGCTGGGCCTCTTCGAGGAAGTTGAGCAGCATCTCGAAATCCTCTTCGGTCTCGCCGGGGAAGCCGGTGATGAAGGTCGAGCGGATGGTGAGCTCGGGGCAGATGCTGCGCCACTTGCGCACGCGCTCGAGCACGTTCTCGGCGTTGGCCGGGCGCTTCATGGCCTTGAGGATCTTCGGGCTGGCGTGCTGGAAGGGCACGTCGAGGTAGGGCAGGATCTTGCCCTCGGCCATGAGCGGGATCAGGTCGTCCACGCTCGGGTACGGATACACGTAGTGCATGCGGATCCAGATGCCGAGCTCGCCGAGCGCCCTGGCCAGGTCAACGAGGCGCGTCTTGAGCGGACGCCCGCCCCAGAAGCCGGTGCGGTACTTGACGTCCACGCCGTAGGCCGAGGTGTCCTGCGAGATCACCAGCAGCTCCTTGACGCCCGCGTCGGCGAGCGCCTCGGCCTCGCGCATGACCTCGTGGATCGGGCGGCTGACGAGGTCGCCGCGCATCGACGGGATGATGCAGAAGGTGCAGCGGTGGTTGCAGCCTTCGGATATCTTGAGATAGGCGTAGTGCTGCGGCGTGAGGCGGATGCCCTGCGGCGGCACCAGGTCGGTGAAGGGGTCGTGCGGCTTGGGCAGGTGGCGATGCACCGCGTGCATGACCTCTTCGGTGGCGTGCGGGCCGGTGACCGCGAGCACCTGCGGGTGCGCGGCGAGGATCACGTCGTCCTTGGCGCCGAGGCAGCCGGTGACGATGACCTTGCCGTTCTCGGCGAGCGCCTCGCCGATGGCGTCGAGCGACTCCTCGACCGCGGCGTCGATGAAGCCGCAGGTGTTGACGACCACCAGGTCGGCGTCGTCATAGCTGCCCGAGATGCTGTAGCCCTCGGCGCGCAGCCGGGTGAGGATGTGCTCGGAGTCGACGGTGGCCTTGGGACAGCCGAGAGAAACGAAGCCGACGCGCGGCAGGTCCGGGGTCTTGAAGGTGGTCATGCGGAGGAAACCTGTCGGGTCGTGCGCCGGCACCGCTGCGAGTTCAAACCCGCAGCCGCGGTGTCCGGCGGATTATTTCTGATTCGGGTCCTTGCGTTCGCCGGCAGGCGCCGAGGGATCCTCCTCGAGCGGGTTGTAGCCGGGGAACTGGAAGCCGGTGAACATGCTGCGCGTCTGATTCTCGAGCTGGCTCTGCATCTGCTCGAACATCTTCTTGGACTGATCGACATAGGCACCCATCATGCTTTGCAGCGCGGGGCCCTGGAAGTTGAGAAACTGCGCCCACAGGTCCTGCCCGACCGGGCTGTTCTCGCCGTAGATGGCGCGCGCCTGATCCTGCAGCTTGGCCTGCATGTCGGTGAAGGCCTTGATGTTGTTCTCGAGGTACTTGCCCATCATGCCCTGCATGGCATTGCCGTAGAAACGGATCATGTGCGCGAGCAGATCGCTGGTGAACATCGGCGCGCCGCCGGCCTCTTCCTCGAGAATGATCTGCAGCAGGATGCTGCGGGTGAGGTCTTCGCTCGTCTTGGCGTCGACGACCTTGAATTTTTCTTGAGCCAGGACGAGGTCCTTGACGTCGTTGAGGGTGATGTAGGAACTCGTCCGTGTGTCGTACAGGCGGCGATTGGGGTACTTCTTGATCAGGCGTTGCTGTTCCGGCATTTTCCGTCTCCTCGGCGGCGTCGCGTCTGCGTGAAGATTGAAGCGCGACGCTCGAATTATATCGTGCGGCACCATGCAAAAACCGCGAAACCCCGCCAGATGACGGGGTTTCGCGGCGGTTTTCACACCTTTCGGTGCATCAGCACATGTGCAGGCCGCCGTTGATGTTGATGGTGGCGCCGGTGATGTAGGCAGCCTTGTCGGAGGCGAGATAGCCGCACAGGTCGCCGATCTCGTCCGGACGGCCGAGGCGCTTCATCGGCACGGTGTCGATGATGCCCTGACGGATGTCGTCACGAATGGCCATGACCATGTCGGTGCCGATGTAGCCCGGGGCGATCGCATTGACCGTCACGCCCTTGGTGGCGAGCTCGGCGGCGAGCGCCTTGGTGAAGCCCAGCACGCCGGCCTTGGCGGTCGAGTAGTTGGTTTGGCCAGCCTGGCCCTTGACGCCGTTGACCGACGAGATGTTGATGATACGGCCCCAGCCACGCTCGGCCATCTTGGCGGAGATGTGGTGGGTGACGTTGAACAGGCTGTTCAGGTTGGTGTTGATGACCGCATCCCACTGGCCCTTCTCCATTTTCGGGAAGAACTTGTCGCGGGTGATGCCGGCGTTGTTCACCAGCACGTCGATCGGGCCCACGTCGGCTTCGATCTTGGCGACCATGGCCTTGCAGGAGTCGTAATCGGAGACGTCACCCTCGGCAGCCACGAACTCGAAACCCTGCTCGCGCTGGCTCGCCAGCCAGGCATCTTTCGGCTCGAAGTTGGGCAGGCAATTCGCTACGACCTTGAAGCCTTCCTTGGCCAGCGACTGGCAGATCGCCGTGCCGAGACCACCCATGGCACCGGTAACGAGAGCGATTTTCTGGGACATCATGAAATCCTTGTGGAGCAGTTGTTGAAACCGAAGCACGTTCCGGCCACCGAGGCCATGCGCGGATTTCGGCATTGAATGCGGCGGCGCATCAGCCACCTCAGGCGGCCATTATATCGGGTGTCGAGCACTCTTGCTGCAGTGCAAAAGCTGCACGAATGTTGCGTAGCACCAACAAAAAAGGGCGCACCCCGTGAAGGATGCGCCCTGTATGGCGGCGGCGGTCTCGCGACCGCCCAACCTGGGTCAGAACATGTGCTGGCCGCCGTTGATCGAGATGTTGGCGCCGGTCACGAACGCGGCTTCGTCCGAAGACAGGTAGGCCACGAGGCCGGCGATCTCTTCCGGCTTGCCGAGGCGGGACACCGGGATCTGCGGCAGGATCTTGGAGTCGAGAATCTCCTGCGGAATCGCCATCACCATCTTGGTGCCGATGTAGCCCGGCGAGATGGTGTTGACGGTCACGCCGTTGCGCGCCACTTCCAGCGCCAGGGCCTTGGTGAAGCCATGCATGCCGGCCTTGGCGGCCGCGTAGTTGGTCTGACCGAAGGCGCCCTTCTGGCCGTTGACCGAGGACACGTTGATCACCCGGCCCCACTTGCGCTCGACCATGCCGTCCATGACCTGCTTGGTCATGTTGAAGGCCGAGTCGAGGTTGGTGCTGATGACGGCGTCCCAGTCGGCCTTGGTCATCTTCCTGAAGGTCATGTCGCGGGTGATGCCGGCGTTATTGACCAGCACATCGACCGGCCCCACTTCCTTCGTGACCTGCTCCACGCAGGCCTTGCAGGAGTCGAAGTCCGACACGTCGCACGGATAGGCCTTGAAGCCGTACCCCATGTTGTTCATGGTGTGCAGCCAGTCCTGCGCCTTGGTGTTGCCGGGCGAATGCGTCGTGATGACCTTGTAGCCGAGCGCTGCAAGCTTGATGCAGATCGCCTCGCCGAGACCCCCCATACCGCCAGTTACCAGTGCAACTCTTGCCATAGTCTTCTCCTCTCCCTTAAAGGGTTCTTTGCTGGACGGTAATCAAGGTGACGACAGTGCCCGTCCGATTCACTGCCGTCTGTGAACTGCTCCAAACCGCTCAGGCGCGCTCCTTGACATAGCGCCCGGGCGCCGGCTCGATCGGTTCGTATTTCGTGCTGCCGAGGCGCCCACGCGCCGCGACCTGCTTGCCACCGAGTGCGCGCAGCCACTCGGCCCAGTGCAGCCACCAGCTCCCCTTGTGCTCCTGCGCTGCGTCGAGCCACTCGTCCGGATCCGCCGCACCCGAATCCGCCGTCCAGAAGCTGCGACGGTTCTTGGACGCGGGGTTGATCGCACCGGCGATGTGACCGCTCGCGCCGAGCACGAAGGTCGTGTCGCCACCGAGCAGGTTGCGCGCCAGATACGCGCTCTTCCACGGCACGATGTGATCCTCGCGGGCCGCCATCAGGTAGGCGGGCATGTCGACCTTGCCGAGGTCGATCTTCTGGCCGAGCATCTTGAGCCGGCCGGGCACGCGCAGGTTGTTCTCGAGATACATGTTGCGCAGGTACCAGCTCAGGAACGGGCCCGGCAGGTTGGTCGAGTCGGAGTTCCAGTACAGCAGGTCGAAGGCCGCGGGCTTGTTGCCCTTGAGGTAGTTGCCCACCACGTACTGCCACACCAGGTCGTTGGCGCGCAGGAAGGAGAACACGTTGGCGAGCTCCTGCCCCTTGAGCACGCCGCCCTTGCCGATCGCGGCTTCGCGGGCAGCGACGCTGGCCTCATCGACCAGGCAGCCCAGCTCGCCCGGGTCGGCGAAGTCGAGCAGCGTGGTCATCAGCGTGAGGCTGCCCACCGGCTCTTCGCCGCGCGCGCGCGCAACCGCGAGCGCCGAGGTGAGCAGAGTGCCGCCGACGCAGAAGCCGAGCACGTTGGGCTTCTTGACGCGGGTGATCGAACGCACCACCTCGAGCGCGGTGAGCGGCCCCTTGTCGAGATAGTCGTCCCAGGTGAAATGTCCGCCACTATCCGGGCGCGGGTTCTTCCACGACACCAGAAACACCGTGAAGCCCTGCTCGACGACGAAGCGCACGAGCGAGTTCTCGGGCTGCAGGTCCATGATGTAGAACTTGTTGATGCACGGCGGCACGATCAGGAGCGGCACCTGCGCGACCTTCTCGGTCAGCGGCGCGTACTGGATCAGCTGCATCAGCTCGTTCTCGAACACCACCGAGCCCGGCGTCAGCGCGAGGTTGCGCCCGATCTCGAAGGCCGAGTCGTCGGTCATCGAGATGCGCCCCTTCTCGAGGTCGGCGAGCAGATTCTGCACGCCGCGCGCGATGCTCTCGCCCTTGGTCTCGACCGCGGCCTTGATGAATTCGGGGTTGGTCGCGGCGAAGTTGCTCGGTGCGAGCGCGTCGATGTACTGCCGGGTGAGAAACTCGATGCGCGCCTTGGCACGACCGTCAGCGATCGGCATCGACTCGGCCATCTGACGCAGGAAACCTGCGTTGACCAGATAAGCCTGACGCATGTAATCGAACACCGGGCTCTCGGACCACTCCGGCGCATTGAAGCGCTTGTCGCCCGGCTCGGGCTGCACGACCGCCTCGCCGGCCTCGCCGGGCTTGCGGGCGATCATGGAAGACCATAGCGCAGCGTGCTTTTCGGCGAAGTCCTTCTGCAGGGCGGCCATCGCCTCGGCTTCCGGCAAAGGCAGCTTTGGCGCGGCGACGCCGGAAGAGTCCTGCATGGCTGCGTGCTGGCGTGCGAGCGTATCGAAGAAGCCCTGCGCCATCGCCTGCCCTGCGGCAAACATCGCCTGCATCCCCGGGGGCGTCTGCTTGCCCGTTGAGTCCGACATCCGTGTTCCTCCTGAACCTTGTTGTATTAAGCGCGTCACACGCACGCTGATCATTCACGATCGCAGATCCGACTGCACGGTGGTGCGCGCTAGAATCCGTTCATGTATCTCATTCCGATCGCCTGGCTCTATGTCGTCGTCCTCGTCGCCGCAGCGGAGGACACGGTCATCGCAGCCATTCTCACCCTGGTCTTCTGGGGCCTTGCGCCGCTGGCGCTCTTCCTGTGGCTGTTCGGCACGCCTGCGCGACGTCGGCGCCGGCTGGAGCGGGAAGCCCGGGAAGAAACTCATGTCCGCAACGATAGAGCCGAAACGGGCGCCGATCAATAGCCGCACCAAGATGGGGTGCATCCAGGCGAGAGACAAAGGCTGTGGCGGGTGGCCGGCACTCAGTGCGCCGCTGGCGCCAGCCAGATCAGCGAAGCGAAGCGTCCGCTTCGACCATCGCGCCGGTAGGAATAAAACGCGTCGGGATTCGATACGGTGCACAGGCCTCCGCCCGCAATGCGCGAAATGCCCATGCGCACGAGCCGGCGACGTGCGAGCGCGAAGATGTCGGCCATCCACTTGCCCGCCACGCGCCCCGGCACGAATGCTGCAGCCGCGCCCGGGTCGTCCATCATGAAGGCGGTCCGCACCTCGTCCCCCACCTCGAAGGCCTGCGCCCCGATCGCGGGCCCAAGCCAGGCCCTCAGGCGCGATGGGGCAACGTTCATCGCGCGCACGGTCGATTCGAGCACCCCCGCGGCAAGACCCCGCCAGCCCGCATGCGCGGCCGCCACCACGGTCGCGTCGTCGTCACAGAACAGCACCGGCAGGCAGTCGGCGGTCAGCACCGCGCAGGCGCGCGACCTGGCGCGGGCGACCGCAGCGTCGGCCTCGGGGCACCCGGTGTCGTGATCGGCATCGGCCACCGCGACCCCGTGCACCTGTGACAGCCACAGCGGCGGCAGCGCGAGATGTTCGCGCAAGCGCGCTCGATTGGCCTGCACCGCCACCGGATCGTCACCGACGTGGTCGCCCAGATTGAATGCGTCGAACGGCGCCCGGCTGCAGCCCCCGTGACGCGTGGTCACGCGGGCCTGAACGCCCGCGGGCAGTGCCCAGTCGGGTCGCCACACGCCCGGCGCAAGCACGGTCAGGCCCGGGAGCGGCCCTCGCTGGCCCGCCGCCGTGCCGGCCTTCGCGTTCATCGCTTCGGAGCTCACTGTTTCTCATCCTCCAGCGCTTCGAGCAGCGCGGCAAAATCGTCCGCCATCGGCACCTCCCACTGCATCGCTTCGCCGCTGTGCGGATGCACGAGCCCGAGCCGGAACGCATGCAGCGCCTGGCGGGCGAAGCCGTCGAGGCGCGCATCGCCGCTGCGGCGCAGGCCATAGACCGGGTCGCCCACCAGCGGATGTCCGATATGGGCCATGTGCACCCGGATCTGATGCGTGCGACCGGTCTCGAGCCGACACTCGAGCAGGGTCGCGCGCCGATAACGCGCCGTGATCAGGTAGTGCGTGACCGCCGGCCGCCCATTGCCGACGACGGCCATGCGCGTGCGCTGGGTGGGATGGCGTCCGATCGGCGCATCCACCGTGCCGCCCGCCCTCACCTCGCCTTGCGCCAGCGCGAGGTAATGGCGCTTCACGGTACGCGCCTGCAGCTGGCGCACAAGTTCGGTCTGCGCGACGAGGGTCTTCGCCACCACCATCAGCCCGCTCGTCTCCTTGTCGAGCCGATGCACGATGCCGGCACGCGGCACGCCGGCCAGCGCCGGGTCGTGGTGCAGCAAGGCGTTGAGCAGCGTCCCGCTCCAGTTACCGCTTCCCGGATGCACGACCAGCCCGGCCGGCTTGTCGATGACGAGCAGGTGTTCGTCCTCGAAGACGACGTCGAGCGGGATGTCTTCGGGCAGCTGGGCGGTGATCTCGGGCGGCGGCGGGGCGTCGATTTCGACGCTCTCGCCCCCGCACACCTTGCGCCGGGCGTCGGGCGACGCGCCATCGACACGGATCAAACCGTCCCGGAGCCAGCCTTGCAGCCGGCTGCGGGAATGCTGTGGAAAAAGCTTCGCGAGCGCCTGGTCGAGGCGCAAGCCGCCCAGTTCGATGGGAATCGTCACCGCATCGCACGCATCGGCGTCTTCGCCCGTCAGCTCGTCCGGAGGCGCGGCGAGGATGGCGGCTGGGATATAATCGGCGCGTTCATTCACGCGAGTGTCTTCGATGGCCAGGTTCACCCCCGGAAGTTTAACGGCAAAAGCCGCCCTCATTGGCGCCCTGCTGCTCGGCGGCTGCGGTCTGCTTCCCGAACAGATCGACGAGACGGCAGGCTGGAACGCCCAGACGCTCTATTCCGAAGCCAAGAGCTCGATGTCCGAAGGTGGCTACGATCGCGCGATCCAGCTCTTCGAGAAGCTCGAGGCGCGCTACCCCTACGGACGCTTCGCGCAGCAGGCTCAGCTCGAGGTCGCCTACGCGTACTACAAGCAGGGCGAACAGGCGCTGGCGCTCGCGGCTGCGGACCGCTTCATCAAGCTGCACCCGAATCACCAGAACGTGGACTACGCCTATTACCTCAAGGGCCTGGTCAACTTCAACGAAGACCTCGGCCTGCTCGCCGGCCTGTCGCGCCAGGACCTGTCCGAGCGCGACCCGAAAGGCGCACGCGAGGCCTTCGACAGCTTCCGCGCGCTGGTCGAGCGCTTCCCCGAGAGCCGTTACGCGGACGACTCGCGGGCGCGCATGCAGTATCTGGTCAATTCGCTCGCCAAGCACGAGGTGCACGTCGCGCGTTACTACTACAACCGTGGCGCCTATGTGGCGGCGGTCAATCGCGCGCAGACGGCGGTCGCCAATTTCCCCGATGCGCCGGCGATCGAAGAGGCGCTGTTCCTGCTCGTGAAGAGCTACGACGCGATGGGCATGACCCAGCTGCGCGACGACTCGGAGCGCGTGATGCGCGCGAACTTCCCCGACAGCGTTTATTTCCGCGGCGGCCCCGAGGATGACAGGCCGTGGTGGCAGCTCTGGTAAGGCGCTAAGCGCTCTCGGCCAGCATCGGCGGGGGCTGCAAAAGGCAGGAAAGGCGCCCGTGAGGCGCCTTTTTGATTTTCAGCGCGGCCACCCCCTTCCGGCCAGCGCAGGCTGAGGCATGGATGTCCATAAAAAAACCGTGCCGCGTGAGGGATCGCGCGGCACGGTTTTTAGCTGAGCACCGCAGCGATCAGGCGCCGAACTTGGCCTTGAACTGCTGGCGATAGCGATGCAGCAGCGGCTCGGTATAGCCGCTGGGCTGGGCGCAGCCCTCGAAGATCAGCGCGCGCGCGGCCTGGTAGGCCACCGAGTCGTCGAAGTTCGGCGCCATCGGGCGGTACAGCGCATCGCCCGCGTTCTGGCCATCGACCACCGCGGCCATGCGGCGCAGCGTGGCTTCGACCTGCTCGGCGGGCACCACGCCGTGGCGCAGCCAGTTGGCGATGTGCTGGCTGGAGATGCGCAGCGTGGCGCGGTCTTCCATCAGGCCGATGTCGTTGATGTCGGGCACCTTGGAGCAACCCACGCCCTGCTCGACCCAGCGCACCACGTAGCCGAGGATGCCCTGGCAGTTGTTGTCGAGTTCCTGCTGGCGCTCGGTCTCGCTCCACTCGGCCTTGGCCACCACCGGGATGGTGAGCAGGTCGTCGAGCAGCGCTTCTGATTCGGCGTTGAGGTCGAGCTTCTCGATCTCCTGCTGAACCGCGGCCACATTGACCTGATGGTAGTGCAGCGCATGCAGCGTGGCGGCGGTCGGCGACGGCACCCAGGCGGTGTTGGCGCCCGACTTCGGGTGGCCGATCTTCTGCTCGAGCATTGCGGCCATCAGGTCGGGCATGGCCCACATGCCCTTGCCGATCTGCGCGCGCCCGCGCAGCCCGGCGGCCAGGCCGATGAGCACGTTGCGGCGCTCGTAGGCGGCGATCCACTTGCTGTTCTTGATGTCGCCCTTGCGCATCATCGGGCCGGCTTCCATCGCGGTGTGCATCTCGTCGCCGGTGCGATCAAGGAAGCCGGTGTTG
This sequence comes from Thauera sp. UBA6194, assembly GCA_002422685.1. Lineage (GTDB taxonomy): Bacteria > Pseudomonadota > Gammaproteobacteria > Burkholderiales > Rhodocyclaceae > Thauera. The sequence continues at coordinate 22,214 of DITC01000068.1, forward strand.
ATGAAGGCCACGCGCGCCGGCGCGACGGCGATGCAGGCGCGCAGGTTCACGCTGGTGCGGCGCTCCTCGTCCATGATGCCGAGCTTGACGGTGTTGGCCGGCAGGCCGAGCAGCTGCTCGACGCGGGTGAAGAGTTCGTTGGCGAAGCCGACTTCGGCCGGGCCGTGCATCTTGGGCTTGACGATGTAGATGCTGCCCTTGCGCGAGTTGCCGCGACGCGCGAGATCGCGCTTGGAGATCAGCGTGGTGAGCACCGCATCCAGGATGCCTTCGGGGATCTCCTGGCCCTCGCCCCACAGGATCGCGGGGTTGGTCATCAGGTGACCCACGTTGCGCACGAAGAGCAGCGAGCGCCCGTGCAGCGTCACCGGCTGGCCGTCGGCGCCGGTGTATTCACGATCGGCGTTGAGGCGGCGGGTCATCGGCTTGCCGCCCTTCTCGAAGGTGTCCTCGAGAGTGCCGTCCATCAGGCCCAGCCAGTTGCGGTAAACGACGACCTTGTCGTCGGCATCGACCGCGGCGACCGAGTCCTCGCAGTCCATGATGGTCGACAGCGCGGCTTCCATCAGCAGGTCATTCACGCCGGCGGCGTCGGTCTTGCCGATGGCGCCGTTGCGGTCGATCTGAACCTCGATGTGCAGGCCGTTGTTCTTCAGCAGCACAGCCGACGGTGCGGCGGCATCGCCCTGGAAACCGACGAACTTCTCGGCCTGCTGCAGGCCGGTGCTGACGCCGTTCTGCAGCTTCACCACCAGCTTGCCGCCCTCGACCGCGTAGCCCACGGCCTCGGTGTGCGAGGCGCCGGCGAGCGGCGCGGCACCGTCGAGCACGTTGCGGCCGAAGGCGATGACCCTGGCGCCGCGCACCGGGTTGTAGCCCTGGGTGAGCTCGGCGCCGTCCTTCTGCGGGATGGCGTCGGTGCCGTAAAGCGCGTCGTAGAGCGAGCCCCAGCGCGCGTTGGCGGCGTTGAGCGCGTAGCGCGCGTTCATCACCGGCACCACCAGCTGCGGGCCGGCCTGCACGGCGAGCTCGTCGTCGACGTTGGCGGTGCTGGCCTTGGCGTCGGTAGGCACCGGCAGCAGGTAGCCGATGGACTGGAGGAAGGCCTTGTAGGCCGCCATGTCGGCGATCGGGCCGGGATGGGCGCGGTGCCAGGCGTCGAGCTCGGTCTGGATGCGGTCGCGCTCGGCCAGCAGCGCGGCGTTCTTGGGAGCCAGGTCGTGCACCAGGGCATCGAAGCCCGACCAGAACGCGGCGGCATCGACCCCGCTGCCCGGCAGGGCCTCTTCTTCAATGAAACGCTTCAGGTTGGCGGCCACTTCGAGGCGCTGGCACTTCACTCGGTCGGTCATGTTTCGGGCTCTCTGGCTAGATATTGACGGGCGCACGCCATTACGGCGGCGCATAGCCGGCAAAGCATGCGATCGCAGCGCGGGCACGTCAACGCCGGCAGACAAAAGTCCTATATAAGATACAACATATGAAGCACCGATTGCACTGCAACATCGAGCAAGATTGCCTCGCCCGCGGCCAAGTCCGGCGCGGCCGAAAACCCTTGGCAGAACCGCACTGCGCAGCCCCGCCCTGACCCGTCCGCATCCTCAGTCGCGCTGCGGATCCTCATGATGCTCGAACGCGGACAGAAAGCTCTCGGGCTCCGGCAGCTGCGTGTTCGGCACCGCCATGTCGCCCGGGCAGAGCTGTTCGGTGAAGCCCTCGATCGAACCCATCGAGCGGCAGTCGCGACGCGCCACCGGCTCGCTGGTCATGTAGGCGATCACCAGCCGCGTGAGCGCCTCGAGCGCATCGCGGTGCGTGCGCTCCTGGGCGTGCGAGGCGTCGGCGCCGAAGCCGATCAGCGCGGTGCGGATGTCGTTGCCCGCCTCCACCGCGGCGGCCGAATCCGAGCGGTAGTAGCGGAAGATGTCGCGGCGGTGGGCGATGCCGTGCGCCTTGGCGAGCGCGATCAGCTTGTGGGTGAGGTGGTAGTCGAAGGGGCCGGACATGTCCTGCATGCAGATCGTCGCCGCGTGCTCGGAGGTGTTCTGCCCGGGCGCGGCGATCGAGATGTCCAGGCTCACCATCTCGGCGATCTCGCCGTGCAGCGCGGCCGAGGCGCCGGAGCCGATCTCCTCGGTGATGGTGAGCAGCGGATGGACGTCCACCGGCAGCGGCAGGCCGTGGTCACGGATCGCCTTGCAGGCGGTGAGCAGCGCCGCCACCGCGGCCTTGTCATCGAGGTAGCGCGAGTTGATGTAGCCCCCGGGCTGGATCTCGGGCTGGGGGTCGAAGGCGATCCAGTCGCCGACCTCGATCCCTGCCGCCTCGAGCCCGGCACGGTCCTCGGCAGGCAGGTCGACGCGCACCTCCACGTGCTCCCAGCCCACCGGCTGGGTGTCGATCTCGCCGCCGAAGGCGTGGCCCGAGGTCTTGAGCGGCAGGCAGGTGCCGCGCACCTGGCCGTGGTCGGTAAAGATGGTGAGCCGCCCGCCCTCGGCGAAGCGCGCCGACCAGTGGCCGATGGGCACGATCTCGAGCCGCCCGTTGGGCTTGAGCGACTTGACCATCGCCCCCAGCGTGTCGAGGTGGGCGACCACCGCGCGTGCCGGCTGCGCGGCCTGGCCCTTGAGGGTGGCGCGGATGGCGCCGCGGCGGGTGATCTCGTAGGGGATGCCGAGCGCCTCGAAGCGCCCCGCGGTGTAGCGCACCGCGGCGTCGGTCAGGCCCACCGGGCTGGGGATGGCGAGGAGCTGCAGCATCGTCTCCTCCAGATAGGCGTAGTCGATCGACGGCAAGGTCGCGACAGGGCTCGGACTATTCATGCTGTTGTCTCCTCTCTGATCGGAAAATTGGGCGCCAGCGCGGCAGGGCTCGGTTGATCAGCCTTCAATGCCGCGACGTTTGCGAGCGTGGCTCCTGCAACGCCGGCTCCGGGGGACCGTGACCAACGGCGGCCGAACTCCGCGCGGGGGCGGCGGCGCCCACGAAACCGGCCGCACCGGCGCCCTCAACTTGCCATCGGCCGCGTACGCGGGAAGAGCAGGTCGATGAAGCGCTCGGCGGTGGGCTGGGGCTCGTGGTTGGCGAGGCCCGGGCGCTCGTTGGCCTCGATGATCACGTAGTCGGGACCGTCGACCGCGGGCACCAGGAAGTCCAGCCCGGTCACCGGGATGTCGAGCGTGCGCGCGGCCTTTTCGGCGGCCTCGCGCAGCGCCGGGTGCAGCTCGGCGGTGACGTCGTGGATGGTGCCGCCGGTGTGCAGGTTGGCGGTGTTGCGCACCTGCAGGCGTTGCTCGGCCGGCAGCACGGCGTCGAGCGTGAAGCCCTGCGCGGCGACGCAGCGCCCGGCCTCCGCGTCGAGCGGGATGCGCGACTCGCCGCCGGTGGCCGCCGCACGCCGCCGGCTCTGGCGCTCGATCAGCGCGCGCACCGTGCTGCGCCCGTCCCCCACCACCTCCGGTGGCCGCCGCACCGCCGCGGCCACCACCCGATGGTCGATGACGACGATGCGCAGGTCCTCGCCCTTGCAGAACTGTTCGACGATGACACGATCGCAGAACTGGCGCGCGCGTTCGATGGCGGCGCGCACGTCCTCCGCGCTGCGCAGATCGACGCTGATGCCCTTGCCCTGCTCGCCCTCGACCGGCTTGACCACCACCGCGCCGACCTCGGCGAGCAGCGCCTGCCAGCCGGCCTCGTCGTCGGCATCGGCCTGGCGCGGCACCGAGAGCCCCTCGCCGGCGAGCAGCTTCAGGGTCACGCGCTTGTCCTGGCAGCGGCTCATCGCCACCGCGCTGGTCAGTTCCGACAAGGACTCGCGGCACACGATGCTGCGCCCACCCAGGGTGAGGCGGAAATAGCCGTTCTCGGCGTCGATGACTTCGGCGTGGATGCCGCGCCGGATCGCCTCGTCCACCAGCAGCCGGGCATAGGGGTTGAGATCCTGCAGCGCCTCGCCGCCGCCGATGAACAGCGGCTCGTTGATCGCGTTGCGGCGCTTGACCGCGAACGCGGGGATGCGCTGGAAGCCGAGCTTGTCGTAGAGCGCGATCGCCTGCTCGTTGTCATGCAGCACCGACACGTCCATCCACTCGCGCCCGCGCGCCTGGTAGTGCTCGGCCAGATAGCGCACCAGCGCCTCGCCCACGCCCGGGTGCGCCGCCTGCGGCGCCACCGCCAGCGCCCACAGGCTGGCGCCATGCTGCGGGTCGGCGAAGGCCTCGACGTGATCCAGGCCCATCGCCACGCCGATCACCTCGCCGCTGGCGCGGTCCTCGGCGAGCGCATAGGTGATGCTGCGGCTGGCGCGCGCCTTCCACACCGCCAGCGCATCCACCGGCACCATGCGCCGGGCGCGGTAGAGCACGTTGATCGCCGCCACATCCGCGCGCGTGCGCAGCCGGCGCAGCGTGAAGCCGGTACGTCCAGCGCGCTGCGATTGAGCACGATAAGTGGCGAGATTGAGCCGGAAGGCCTCGGAGGGATCGAGAAAGAGCTGCTGCGGCGCGCGCGCCACCACCACGTGCGGCTTCTCGACGTAGAAGGCGATGTCGCGCTGGCCGGGGCGCTCGGCCAGCAAGGCCTCGCCCAGGCTCGCCGCGTCGCGCCAGGTCTGCGCCGGCAGCAAGCGCCCCCAGCCGCATTCGATGACGACGTCGGTGGGCGTGCCCGCCGGCTCGGGCTGTCCGGCGGGCCGATGCACGGCCAGATGCGCGCTGCGCTGCTCGGCGCGCAGCGCGCGCGCGATGTGCTTGCGGATCATCGTGCTTCGTCCTCAACCCACATGGGTCTGCAGCCACCACTCCAGCAGCCCGAGCTGCCAGAGCTTGGAGCCGCGCAGCGGCGTGATGTGGGCGGACGGGTCGGCGAGCAGCGTGTCGACGTAGCCCTTGCGGAACAGCCCGCGCTCGCGCGCCGACTGGCTGGAGAGCGCATCGCGCACGCGCTCGAGCACCGGCCCCTGCAGGTACTTGAGCCCCGGCACCGGGAAGTAGCCCTTGGGGCGATCGATCACGGCGTCGGGAATGAGCTTGCGCGCGGCCTCCTTGAGCACACCCTTGCCACCATGGGCTAGCTTGTGGCGCGCCGGGATGCGCGCGGCGAGCTCGACCAGCTCGTGGTCGAGGAAGGGCACGCGCGCCTCCAGCCCGAAGGCCATGGTCATGTTGTCCACCCGCTTGACCGGGTCGTCGACCAGCATCACCGTGGTGTCCAGGCGCAGCGCCTTCTCCACCGGGTCGTCCGCGCCCGGCGCGTTGAAGCTCGCCGCGACGAAGGCCGCGCTCGCATCCACGCCGTGCCACCGCGGGTTCACCGTGGCGAGGTATTCGTCGTAGTCGCGGTCGCGGAAGGCGGCAAGGTAATCCGCCACCGGATCGGCGCTGCCGGCGAGCTTGGGGTACCAGTGGTAGCCGCCGAACACCTCGTCCGCGCCCTGCCCGCTCTGCACCACCTTGCTGTGCCGGCTCACCGCCTCGGAGAGCAGATAGAAGCCGATGCAGTCGTGGCTCACCATGGGCTCGTTCATCGCCGCCACCGCCTCGGGCAGGCGGGTGAGCAGCTCCTGCTCGGGTACGAAGATGCGCTCGTGCACCGTGCCGAACTCGCGCGCGACGATGTCGGCGTACTCGAACTCGTTGCCCTTCTCGCCGCCGACATCGGCGAAGCCGACGTTGTAGGTGCGCAGATCCTTCACCCCGGCCTCGGCCATCAGGCCGACGATGAGGCTGGAGTCCACCCCGCCCGACAGCAGCGCGCCCACCGGCACGTCCGCCACCAGGCGGCGCCTGACCGCGGCGCGCAGACCGTCGAGCAGGATCTCGGTCCAGTCCTCGAAGCTGCGCGCCTCGTCCGCCGCGTCACGGGCGTAGTCCAGCGCCCAGAAGCTGCGCTCACTGCGCCGGCCGTCGGGCTCGATGCGCATCAGCATGCCCGGGGCGAGCTTGCGGACGCCGGCGAGCAGTGTGTGCGGCGCCGGCACCACGGCATGGAAGGACAGGTAATGATTGAGCGCCGCCGGATCGATCGAGGTATCCACCCCGCCCGCCGCGAGCAGCGCCGGCAAGGCGGAGGCGAAGCGCAGCCCGCCCGCGATCGGCGCGTAATACAGCGGTTTGATGCCGAGCCGGTCGCGGCCGAGCAGCACACGGCCGCTGTCGCGCTCCCAGATCGCGAAAGCGAACATGCCGTTGAGGCGGCTGACGAAGTCCTCGCCCCAGGCGTGATAGGCCTTGAGCAGCACCTCGGTGTCGCCGTGGGAGTAGAAGCGGTAGCCCTTGGCCTCGAGCTCGCGGCGCAGCTCGGGGTGGTTGTACACCGCGCCGTTGAACACGATGCCCAGGCCGAGCTCGGGATCGACCATGGGCTGCTGCGCCGATTCGGACAGGTCCATGATCTTCAGCCGGCGATGACCCCAGGCCTGCGCGCCCTGCGCGAACACGCCGCCGTTGTCCGGCCCGCGCGCCTGCTGCTGCGCGTTCATGCGCGCCAGCGCCGCGAGGTCGGGGGTGTTGCCATCGAATCTCAACTCACCTGCAATTCCGCACATTGAACTTCCTGAATAATTAACGAGCTCTCTATTCTAGCAAATTGTATTTGTGCCAATGTTTCAGCGCGAACAAACACGCTTCCTCGAGTGAATATTCGCCCCCGCAGAGCGCCTTACTGTTCAGCGTCGCGGCGCAACCTGGTGCGCCGGCCTGCGCATGGTAAGCACGATACCGCCCAGGACCAGAGCCATGCCGGCGTAGTGGAACCACGCCGGGCGCTCGCCCAGCAGCAAGGTGGACAGGATGGCGGCGAACACCGGCTGCAGGTGAATGAACAAGGAGCCCACCGCAGGCCCCACCGCCGCCACCCCGGCGTTGAAACAGACAAAACCGAGAAAAGCCGCCATCACCCCTGCGTAAAGGATGCCGAGCAAGGAACCGGCATTCACCCTGATCGTCACGCCCGAAGCGATCTCCCACGCATAGACCGGTGCCAGCATCAGCAAGCCGACGAGGATGAAGGCAGCCAACTGCAGCATCGGATGCACGCCCTGTGGGCGCCACTGCAGGCCGACGGTGTAAATGCTCCACGACAACACCGCGACCAGCATCCACATGTCGCCGGTGTTGAGCTGAAACCCGAGCAGCGTCTCGAGACTCCCACGCGCGATCAGCAGCAGCACCCCGATCAAGGACACCGCTACGCCAACCCCCTCGAGCCGGCTGAGCCGCTTACCGAGGAAGACGAAGGCGAGCGCGATCGTCGCCACCGGAATGAACGAGTTGATGAGCGTGGCGCTGGTCGCCGTGGTGTGCTGCACCGCTGCGTAGGCCAGGGTGTTGTAGAGCCCCACCCCGAACACGCCCAGAAAAACCACCTCCTTCCAGGCCGCGCGAAGCTGCGGCCACTGCGTGCGCAGGTGTGGCACCGCGAGCGGCAGCACGCACAGGAAGGCTACCGCCCAGCGCCAGAACGCCAGACCCACCGGCGGCAGGTCGGCGCGCAGGCCACGGCCCATCACCATGTTGCCCGCCCAGAAGAGCGAGGCGAGAACGAGGAGCAGATAAGGATTGAAACGGGGGCGCGTCATCGTGTGCAGCCAGTTGCATGAACGACCCCCGATTGTCCGCGTAAATGGTGTCGAGATGAATCCCGTTCGGCGGGCATGGCCGATTCCGAGCGAACCGATGCCGCACCCGCCGCCCACCACGCACGGCGATCCACTCGCATCCGTGACGTCTTGCGCAGCTGAGGTGTGCTGCGCTTGACCCATGTCATGCACGCACCTCGTCAGCGGCCTATAGTGTGCGGTGCACAAACCCATTTCTGTCGCATCAGCCCTGCCTCACGAAGGCCGACGCTGCGCTGCGGCAAAGGCTGCCCGACATGACCCGAATCATCGACATCACCGAGCTCGCCCTGCGCGACGCCCACCAGAGCCTGCTCGCCACCCGCATGGCCCTGGAAGACATGATCCCCGCCTGCGAAGACATCGACCGCGCGGGCTACTGGTCGGTCGAATGCTGGGGCGGCGCCACCTTCGACGCCTGCATCCGCTTCCTCAACGAAGACCCCTGGGAGCGCCTGCGCACCTTCCGCCGCCTGCTGCCCAACTCGCGCCTGCAGATGCTGCTGCGCGGCCAGAACCTGCTCGGCTACCGCCATTACGAGGACGGAGTGGTCGACCGCTTCGTGGACAAGGCCGCCGAGAACGGCATGGACGTGTTCCGCGTGTTCGACGCCCTGAACGACGTCCGCAACCTCGAGCGCGCCATCGCGGCAGTGCGCCGCACCGGCAAGCACGCTCAGGGCACGATCTGCTACACCGTGAGCCCGCTGCACACGGTGCAGGGCTTCGTCGACATGGCGCAGCGCCTGGTGGAGATGGGCTGCGACTCGATCTGCCTGAAGGACATGGCCGCCCTGCTCAAGCCTCAGCCCGCCTACGACATCGTGCGCGGCATCAAGCAGCAATGCGGCGATTCGGTGCGTGTGCACGTGCATACCCACGCCACCACCGGCGTCACCCTGGTGAGCCTGATGAAGGCGATCGAGGCCGGCGCCGACTGCGTGGATACCGCAATCAGCTCGCTCAGCCTCGGCCCCGGCCACAACCCCACCGAGAGCCTGGTGGAGATGCTCGAGGGCACGGGTTTCGAGGCGCGACTGGACAAGGACCGCCTGCGCCGCGTTAAGGACCACTTCGCCACCGTGCGCCCGCGCTACGCCGAGTTCATGTCCAACATCCACGGCGTGGACACCGACATCTTCGACAGCCAGATCCCGGGCGGCATGATCTCCAACATGGAGAGCCAGTTGAAGCAGCAGAAGGCGGCCGACCGCCTGCGCGAAGTGCTGATCGAGGTCCCGCGCGTGCGCGAGGACGCGGGCTTTCCGCCGCTGGTCACGCCCTCGAGCCAGATCGTCGGCACCCAGGCGGTGTTCAACGTGATGATGGGACGCTACAAGGCGATGTCGGGCGAGTTTGCCGATCTGATGCTCGGCTACTACGGCGAAGCGCCCGGCGCGCGCGACCCCGAGGTGGTGGCGCTCGCCGAACAGCAGGCGAAGAAGCCGCCGATCGATTGCCGCCCGGCCGACCTGCTCAAGCCCGAATGGCACGCGCTGCGCGAGGCGGCGATCGCGCTGCCGGGCAGCAACGGCAGCGACGAGGACGTGCTCACCCACGCGATGTTCCCGCAGGTGGCGCCGAAGTTCTTCGCCAGCCGCGCCGAGGGGCCGAAGAACCTGGGCAAGGATCCGTCCGCGCCAGGCCCGGACACGGGCAAGACCGGTGCAGCGCCTGCCGGCGGCGGCAGCGCCCCCGCCCCCGTGCGCACGCCGATCAGCTACGACGTGACGGTCAACGGCCGCTCGCATCGCGTCTCCGTCACACCTGTCCCTTGAAGCGCAGGCGATCACCGACGGCGTCGGCTGCGGGGCTGTGCCCTGCCCCGGACGCCACGCATCCTCTACACGGACGCGCTCATCAAACTCTGGAGAACTCCGCATGAACACCATGCAGGACAAGATCACCGACCTGCAGCGCCGCCGCGCCGAGGCCGAGCTCGGCGGCGGCGTCGAGCGCCTCGACAAGCAGCGCCAGGCCGGCAAGCTCACGGCACGCGAACGCATCGCCGCGCTGATCGACGCCGACAGCTTCGACGAGACCGGCCTCTTCGCCGCCCACCGCGCCACGCTCTTCGGCATGGCCGGAAAGTCCCTGCCCGCTGATGGCGTGGTCACCGGTGCCGCCGCGGTCGGAGGCCGCCTCGTGCACCTCGCCAGCCAGGACTTCACCGTCGCCGGCGGCTCGGCGGGCGAGACGCACTCCGAGAAGGTCGCCGACATCATGCACATGGCCTTGAAGACCGGCTCGCCCTTCGTCTTCATCAACGACTCGGGCGGCGCGCGCGTGCAGGAAGGCATCGACTCGCTGTCGGGCTACGGCAAGGTCTTCCACGCCAACGTGCTGCTGTCGGGCGTGGTGCCGCAGATCTCGCTGATCTGCGGGCCGTGCGCCGGCGGCGCGGCCTATAGCCCGGCGCTCACCGACTTCATCATCCAGACCCGCCAGGCCCAGCTCTTCATCACCGGGCCGCAGGTCATCCGCCAAGTCACCGGCGAGAAGGTCAGCGCGGAACAATTGGGCGGGCCGGACGCGCACATGCTGCACTCGGGCGTGATCCACTTCATCGCCGAGGACGACGCCCACGCGGTGATGCTGTGCAAGAAGCTGCTGAGCTTCCTCCCCGCCAACAACCTCGAGGATCCGCCGCAGATCGAGGGCGACCGCCGCGTCGAGCCCAACCCCGCGCTCCAGACCCTGGTGCCGATGCAGGGGCGCCAAGGTTACGATGTGCGCAACCTGATCGCCGGCGTCGTCGATTTCGGCGCCTTCATGGAGGTGCAGTCGGGCTACGCCGCCAACATAGTGGTTGGCTTCGCACGTATCGTCGGCGGCACGGTGGGCATCGTCGCCAACCAGCCGCTGGTGCAGGCCGGCGTGCTCGACATCGACGCCTCGGACAAGGCCGCGCGCTTCATTCGCTTCTGCAACGCTTTCAACATCCCGCTCGTCACCTTCGTGGACGTGCCCGGTTTCCTGCCCGGCGTGAAGCAGGAGTACGGCGGCATCATCCGCCACGGCGCCAAGCTGCTGTTCGCCTATTCGTCGGCGACGGTACCCAAGATCACAGTGATCCTGCGCAAGGCCTATGGCGGCGCTTACGTGGCCATGTGCAGCAAGGATCTCGGCGCCGACCGCGTGTTCGCCTGGCCTACAGCCGAGATCGCGGTGATGGGCGCCGAGGGCGCGGCCGAGATCGTGTTCCGCAAGGAGATCGACGAAGCCGACCATCCCGAGCAAAAGCGCCAGGAACGGATCCGCGAATACCGTGACACCTTCTCCAACCCTTACGTTGCCGCCGAACGCCGGCTGGTGGATGCAGTCATCGAGCCCGCGCTGACGCGCCGTCACATCGCTCAGGCGCTCGAATACCTGCGCACCAAGCGCGAACCGCGGCCGCACAAGAAGCATGGGCTGACTCCGCTGTGAGGACCCCGACCATGAATGATCAGGAACACCTGCTGGCCGTCATCGACGCCCTGCGTGCGGAAGTGCGCAACCTGGGTGCGCGCGTCGGCGAACTCGAGGTGCGACTTTCCGCCCTAACCGTAGCAACTGCCGCATCGCCCACATCCGCGCGAACACCCCAGGACGAGATCAGCGAGGAAGAGCTGCTCGCAATCTCCGCCGCGATCGCCGCCTTCCTCGGCGTGCGTGCGCGCATCCGCAACGTACGCCTGGTGCATTCGGCCACCTGGGCCCAGGTCGGCCGCGTCCATATCCAGGCCTCTCACCGCGTGCACTAAAGGAATCCCAAGGTGAAACTCAAGATCACGCTCAACGACAAGACCTTCGAGGTGGACGTGGAGGTCGCCGAGGCCGACACCGCCACCCTGCCCCCTGCGTACCCGATTGGCTCAGCCGTATTGTCCGGCAGCGTCGCCAGCGCACCGTTGCCCGTTGCAAACGATGCAGCGGTCGACGAAGCCAAGGTTTGCCGCAGTCCCGTCTCCGGCATCGTCGTACGCCTCATCGCCCAGCCCGGCCAGGCACTTCAGGTCGGAGACCCGTTGATGGTCCTCGAGGCCATGAAGATGGAAACGAACATCACCGCCCCAATCGCTGGCCGTATCGCTGCAATCCACGTAACGCAGGGTGACAACGTGCAATCAGGGCAAGTGGTGGTTGAATTCGAATAGACACGGATCGCGCCCCCGAACATCCGAAGTCGGCGGGCGCGTTTTGGAATGTGGGTTGACCGAGCACTTGCCGCAGCCTTCCGGAACGGTATGGAGGTTTTTTTTAGTCGACGTAAAACGCCC
>DITC01000004.1 GCA_002422685.1 Thauera sp. UBA6194
TTGGACGGCCTCCCATGCTGCAGCAATGCACCCTGGAGGCGTGCTGCGTCGCACAGACGCCGAGGTGGCATGGCGGTTGCAATGAAGGCATTGGTGCCAGATGCACCAGGCGTTCATCCAACCAGAAGGAACGGAGACAACCATGCAAGTACAGACCGCAGCACGCGTACAGGTGATGGGCATCGATGCCGGCGGCACGATGACCGACACCTTCTTCGTGCGCGACGACGGCCGCTTCGTCGTCGGCAAGGCGCAGAGCAATCCGGCGGACGAATCGCTCGCCATCTTCAACTCCTCGCAGGACGCGCTCGCCCACTGGGGGCGCGACGTCGACGAGGTCTACCCTGAGCTGGCGACCTGCGTCTATTCCGGCACCGCGATGCTCAACCGCATCCTGAGCCGCAAGGGCCTCGACGTCGGCCTGATCTGCAACCGCGGCTTCGAGCAGATCCACTCCATGGGCCGCGCGCTGCAGAGCTACCTCGGCTATGCGCTGGAAGACCGCATCCACCTCAATACCCACCGCTACGACGAGCCCCTGGTGCCGGTGTCGCGTACCCGCGGCGTCACCGAGCGCACCGACGTCCAGGGCAAGGTCGTGATCCCGCTGCGCGAGGAAGAAGTGCGCCAGGCGACGCGCGACCTGGTGGAAGCCGGTTCGCAGGCGATCGTGATCTGCCTGCTGCAGTCCCACAAAAACGAGAGCAGTGAGCAGCGCGCCCGTGACCTGGTCAGGGACGAGCTGAAGCGGCTCAAGGCGGATATCCCGGTGTTTGCGTCGGTGGATTACTACCCGTCGCGCAAGGAAAGCCACCGGATGAACACGACGATCCTCGAAGCCTACGGCGCCGAACCTTCGCGTCAGACGCTGAAGAAGGTGAGCGACCGCTTCAAGAAGCACGGCGCGAAGTTCGACCTGCGCGTGATGGCCACCCACGGCGGCACCATCTCGTGGAAGGCCAAGGAGCTGGCCCGTACCATCGTCTCCGGCCCGATCGGCGGCGTCATCGGCTCCAAGCTGCTCGGCGAGTACCTGGGCGACGAGAACATCGCCTGCTCGGACATCGGCGGCACCTCCTTCGACGTCGCGCTGATCACCAAGGGCAGCTTCGCGATCAAGTCCGACCCCGACATGGCCCGCCTGGTGCTGTCGCTGCCGCTGGTCGCGATGGACTCGGTCGGCGCCGGTGCCGGTAGCTTCGTGCGCATCGACCCGTACAGCAAGTCGATCAAGCTCGGCCCGGACAGCGCCGGCTACCGCGTCGGCACCTGCTGGCCGGAAAGCGGCCTGGATACGGTGTCGGTGTCCGACTGCCACGTCGTGCTGGGCTACCTCAACCCCGAGAACTTCCTCGGCGGCGCAATCAAGCTCGACGTGCAGCGTGCGCGCGACCACATCAAGGCGCAGATCGCCGATCCGCTCGGGCTGTCGGTGGAGGATGCGGCCGCGGGCGTGATCGAGCTGCTCGACCTGACGCTCTCCGAGTACCTGCGCGCCAACATCAGCGCCAAGGGCTACAACCCGGCCGAGTTCACCTGCTTCTCCTACGGCGGTGCCGGCCCGGTGCATACCTATGGCTATACCGAGGGCGTCGGCTTCAAGGACGTCGTGGTCCCTGCCTGGGCGGCCGGCTTCTCGGCCTTCGGCTGCGCCTGCGCCGACTTCGAGTATCGCTACGACAAGTCGGTCGACCTCGGCGTGGCCCAGTTCGCCAGCGATGCCGAGAAGGCGGCGGCCTGCGCCAGCCTCCAGCAAGCCTGGGAAGAGCTGGCAGTCAAGGTCATCGATGAGTTCGTGATCAACGGCTACAAGCCGGAAGACGTGATGCTGATCCCGGGCTACAAGATGCAGTACATGGGCCAGCTGAACGACCTCGAGATCGTCTCGCCGGTGTCCTCCGCGGCGACGGCGGCGGACTGGAACCAGATCATCGAGACCTTCGAGAACACCTACGGTCGCGTCTATGCCAATTCGGCGCGCTCGCCGGAGCTGGGCTTCTCGATCACCGGCGCGATCCTGCGCGGCATGGTGGTGACGCAGAAGCCGGTGCTGCCGGAAGACCCGGACTGCGGGCCGAACCCGCCGAAGGAAGCCTATCTGGGCACCCGTCCGTTCTACCGCCACAAGCGCTGGGTCGAGGCCGCGCTGTGGAAGATGGAAGCGCTCAAGGCAGGCAACCACATCGTCGGGCCCGCGATCATCGAATCGGACGCGACGACCTTCGTGGTGCCCGACGGCTTCGAGACGACGGTCGACAAGCACCGCCTGTTCCATCTCAAAGAAGTGAAGTAATCGAGGAGACCGCCATGAACATGATGACAAACAAGGAACTCGGCTTCGCCGACCTGCTGAAGAACGGCCAGACGCTGAAGCAGTTCCGCGACGGGATCATCGAGCGCACCAAGGCCACCGGCTACTACAACGGCCAGGAGAAGCTCGAATTCCGCGACAGCGACCCGATCGGCTACGAGAAGCTGTTTTCCAAGCTGCGCGGCGGCCTCGTGCATGCCCGTGAGACGGCGAAGAAGATCGCGGCGAGCCCGATCGTGGAGCAGGAAGGCGAACTGTGCTTCACGCTGTACAACGCGGTCGGCGACTGCGTGCTCACCTCGACCGGCATCATCATCCACGTCGGCACGATGGGCGCAGCGATCAAGTACATGATCGAGAACAACTGGGAAGCCAACCCCGGCATCAACCCCGGTGACATGTTCACGAACAACGATTGCTCGATCGGCAACGTGCACCCGTGCGACATCGCCACCATCGTCCCGATCTTCTGGGAAGGCCGGCTGATCGGCTGGGTGGGCGGCGTGACGCACGTGATCGACACCGGCGCGGTGACCCCGGGCTCGATGTCGACCGGTCAGGTGCAGCGCTTCGGCGACGGCTACATGATCACCTGCCGCAAGACCGGTGTGAATGACACCCCGCTGCGCGACTGGCTGCACGAGTCGCAGCGTTCGGTGCGTACGCCGAAGTACTGGATTCTCGACGAGAAGACCCGTATCGCCGGTTGCCATATGATCCGCGAACTGGTCGAGGAAGTGATCCGCGCCGACGGCATCGAGGCCTACGAGAAGTTCGCCTACGAAGTCATCGAGGAAGGCCGTCGCGGCCTGATGAACCGCATCAAGGCGATGACGCTGCCGGGCAAGTACCGCAAGGTGTCGTTCGTCGATGTGCCGTACAAGCACGAAGACGTGCAAGTGTCTTCCGCCTTCGCCAAGCTCGACTCGATCATGCACTCGCCGTGCGAAATGACGATCAAGCCGGACGGCAAGTGGCGCCTCGACTTCGAAGGCGCGAGCCGCTGGGGCTGGCATACCTTCAACGCGCACCAGGTGGCCTTCACGTCGGGCATCTGGGTGATGATGTGCCAGACCCTGGTGCCGACCCAGCGCATCAACGACGGTGCCTACTACGCGACCGAGTTCCGCCTGCCCAAGGGCACGTGGTGCAACCCGGACGACCGTCGCACCGGTCACGCCTACGCGTGGCACTTCCTCGTGTCCGGGTGGGCGGCGCTGTGGCGCGGTCTCTCGCAGTCCTACTTCAGCCGCGGCTATCTGGAGGAGGTGAACGCCGGCAACGCCAACACCTCGAACTGGCTGCAGGGTGGCGGCATCAACCAGGACGGCGAGATCCACGCGGTGAACAGCTTCGAAGCCTCGAGCTGCGGCACCGGAGCGTGCGCGGTGAAGGACGGCCTGAACCACGCCGCGGCGATCTGGAACCCGGAAGGCGACATGGGCGACATTGAGATCTGGGAGATGGCCGAGCCGCTCCTGTATCTGGGCCGCAACGTCAAGGCCAACTCCGGGGGCTACGGCAAGTACCGCGGTGGCTGCGGCTTCGAGACGCTGCGCATGGTGTGGAACGCCCAGGACTGGACGATGTTCTTCATGGGCAACGGCTTCATGAACAGCGACTGGGGAATGATGGGTGGCTATCCGTCGGCGACCGGCTATCGCTTCGAGGCGCACAAGACGGGGCTGGAGCAACGCATTGCGATCGGCGACTCGCTGCCGCTGGGCGGTGACCTCGATCCGACGCGTCCGGACTACGAGCGCCACATCGACGCGACGGCCGTGGTCAAGCGCGACAAGCAGTGCATGACCACCGAGGACTGCTACGACAACCACGACCTGTACCTGAACTACCTGCGCGGCGGCCCGGGCTTCGGGGATCCGATCGATCGCGAGCCGAAGGCGATCGAGAACGACCTGAACCAGAAGTTCCTGCTGCCGGAGTACGCGCAGAAGGTCTATGGCGCGGTGTTCACGCAGGACGCGAAGGGAGTGTTCGCGGTGGATGTCGCGAAGACCGCCGCACGCCGTGCCGAGATGCGCAAGGAGCGGCTCGCCCGCGCGCTGCCGACGCGCGAGTGGATGAAGGAGGAGCGCGAACGCATCATCAACAAGCACGCGGCGGTGCAGGTGCAGCACATGTTCGCGACGAGCTTCGCGTTGTCGGAGAAGTTCACGAAGGAGTTCAAGGCCTTCTGGAGCCTGCCGGCCGACTGGCAGCTGCTGGAGACCGAACTCAACGTCCCGACCTACGGCTCCAAGCACCGCATGGACCTGTCGCTGCTGCCCGACGTCACGACCGTCGTCCAGGTCGAAGAGTAATCACCGAATCGAGGAGTTGGAAAATGTCTACCTACACCAATGAACAGGTCGCCCACCTCGTCGAAGGCTCGCTCGACTGGGAAACCACCTTCCGCATGCTGTCGATGCCCAAGGACAACAGCCGCTTCGAGCAGTACCTGAAGGCGCTGCAGGCCAAGGTCAGCTTCAAGGACAAGATCGTTCTGCCGCTCGGGCCGCATCTCTACATCGTGCAATCGGCCAAGACCAAGCGGTGGGTCACCCAGTGCGACTGCGGCCACGTGTTCGGCGACTATCGCGAAAACTGGAAGCTGCACGCCGCCATCTACGTGCGCGACACCGAGGAAGCGATGACTGAGGTGTACCCGAAGCTGATGGCGCCGGACACGCAGTGGCAGGTTTATCGCGAGTACTACTGCCCCAGCTGCGGCACGATGCACGACGTCGAGGCGCCCACGCCGTGGTACCCGGTGATCCATGACTTCGAGCCCGACATCGAGGCCTTCTACAAGGACTGGGTCGGTCTGCCGGTGCCGGAGCGCGCCGACTGAGGCGGGCTTCTCCCCCGGGCCGTGGGGTGCCACGGCCCGCTGTTCAACCCCCGGCTCCGGTCCGGGGGCCTTTTTGCGGAGACGACAAGATGATGAAGGCGCTCGTCCATCAGGGACCTGGCCGCATGGCATGGAAAGGCAGGGCCGGCGCCGCGCGCGCGCAGGCGATCGAGCTCATTGTGGAGGCGGCCTGAGCCGCAGGAGGGGACAGACATGTCAGAACAACTCCTCGCCAACGGCTGCCGCTGGGAAGACACCGGGCTCGCCCGCTTCATCCGTGATTACGGCCACGTCGATCTCGCCGGCCTGCAGGCCTGCGCCACCGAGGAGCCGGAGCGCTTCTGGGCCGAGGTCGCCGAGGCGCTCGCCCTGCGCTGGACGCGCCCCTACCGCCGGGTGCTCGAGCGCAGCGCCGGGCCGGCGTGGCCGCGCTGGTTCGTCGGCGGTGAGCTCGATCTGTACGACAACCTGATCGGGCGCGTCGCGCGCGAAGATCCCGAGCGCCTGGCGCTGTCGTGGGAGGGCGACGACGGCAGCACGCGGCGATACCGCTACGTCGAACTCGATGAGGAGGCGCGCCGGCTCGCCACCGGGCTCGCCGAGCTGGGTATCGGGCGCGGCGACCGGGTCGCGATCTACCTGCCGATGGTGCCGGAGACGGCGGTCGTGTTGCTCGCCTGCGCCCGCCTCGGCGCCATCGCCATGCCGCTGTTCTCGGGCTACGGGGCCGACGCCGTGGCGAGCCGGTTGCAGGATGCGGGCGCGAAGCTGCTCGTGTGCGCCGACGCCTACCTGCGTCGCGGCCGGCGCGTCGACATGCTCGCCGAGGCGCGGCTTGCGGCCGCGCGCAGTGCCGCGGTCGCGCAGGTGCTGTTAGTGGCACGCGACGGCGGTGTGCAGCCCGCCTCGGCGGGCGGTGGCGCCCGCGGCAACGAGATCGACTACCGGCAACTCGTCGCGCGCAGCGCGCCCCAGGCCGGCGCCGCGCCGCATGCAGCCGATGCGCCGCTGATGATCCTGTACACCTCGGGCACCACCGGGCGACCGAAGGGCGTGCTCCACACCCACGCCGGCTTTCCGCTGAAGGCGGCGCAGGACATGATGATGGCCTTCGACGTGAAGGCCGGCGAGCATATCGGCTGGATTACCGACATGGGCTGGATGATGGGGCCCTGGCTGGTGTTCGGTGCGCTGCTGCGCGGGGCCGCCCTGATGCTGTTCGAGGGCACGCCCGACCACCCGCGGCCCGATCGGCTGTGGCAACTCGTCGAGCGCCACCGCCTAACCCACCTCGGGCTGTCACCCACGCTCGCCCGTCTGCTGATGGGCGAGGGCGAGGCGGGGCTGCCGGCAGCGGGCGCGCTCGCCAGCCTGCGCGTGTTCGGCTCCACCGGCGAGCCGTGGAACGAGGTGCCCTGGCGCTGGCTGTTCGAGCGCGTCGGCGAAGGGCGCCGGCCGATCATCAACTACTCGGGCGGCACCGAGATTGGCGGCGGCATCCTCGCCTGCTTCCCCGGCCTGCCACAGAAGGCTTGCGGCTTTGCCGGGCCGATCCCGGGCATGGCGGCCGACGTGGTCGACGCCGGCGGGCGCAGCCTGCGCGCCGGCCCGGCCACCGAGCGCGGCGCCGGCACGCAGGTCGGTGAGCTCGTGCTGCGCGCGCCGTGGCCGGGCATGGCCGCCGGCTTCTGGCAGGACGACGCACGCTACCTCGACACCTACTGGTCGCGCTTTGCCGGCATCTGGGTGCATGGCGACTGGGCGCGGGTGGATGCCGACGGCCACTGGTTCATCGAGGGACGCAGCGACGACACGCTCAAGATCGCCGGCAAGCGCGTCGG
>DITC01000014.1 GCA_002422685.1 Thauera sp. UBA6194
GTCACCGACACGGGGCAGCGCATCGAGTACGACTACCTCATCGTCGCCACCGGCCTGCACCTCGACTTCGCGCTCATCGAAGGCATGGACGTGGCCGCGATCGGCAGCAACGGCCTGGGCTGTGTTTACCCCAGTCCCGAAGCGGCGCAGAACACCTGGCAGGCGATGGACGCCTTCCGCCAGAAAGGCGGCAAGGCGCTGATGACCCTGCCCGCCACCGCACTCAAATGTGCGGGCGCGCCGCTCAAGATGACCTTCATGCTCGTCGACCGCCTCAAGCAGGCGGGCACGCGCGACGTGTCCGACGTGCAGTTCCACTCGGCGCTCGACAACATCTTCAGCGTGCCGCGCATCAACCAGGAGGTGCTCGAGCGCTGGGCGAAGCTCGGCATCCCGGTCAATTTCCTCAGCAAGCTCGTCGCGGTCGACATCGGCGCACGCCGCGCCACCTTCGCCAGCCCCGAGGGCGAACGCAGCGAGCTCGACTACGACTTCATCCATGTCGTGCCGCCAATGCGCGCACCGGATTCGGTCAAGAACAGCGCGCTGGCCTGGCAGGAAGGCGGTTTCGCCGGCGGCGGCTGGCTGGAAGTCGACAAATCCACCCTTCGTCATCGCCGCTTCCCCAACGTGTTCGGCATCGGCGACATCAACGGCACACCCAAGGGCAAGACCGCCGCCACGGTCAAGAAGAGCACTCCGCTGGTGGTGCAGAACCTGATTGACGTGATCGCCGGGCGCGAGCCCTCGCAGACCTTCGACGGCTATACCTCGTGCCCGCTGCTGCTGCGCGAAGGCGCCGCCCTGCTGGTCGAGTT
The DNA here is from genome assembly GCA_002422685.1 of Thauera sp. UBA6194. Classification (GTDB taxonomy): domain Bacteria; phylum Pseudomonadota; class Gammaproteobacteria; order Burkholderiales; family Rhodocyclaceae; genus Thauera. The sequence continues at coordinate 819 of DITC01000014.1, forward strand.
CGACTACGAGAACCGGCTCACGCCCTCGTTGCCGGCCATCGATCCGCTGCAGGACAGCTACTTTGCCTGGGTCATGAAATACCGCCTGCTCAAGCCCGCCTACATGGCGGTGGCCAAGGGCCGGGTGTAAGGGAGACACGACATGTACGAGATCTGGCTGACACTCAACATCCTCTTCGAGCTGGCCCTGCAATATCTGCCGCTGGTGCTCGGCGTCGGCGCGCTGTGGCTGGTGCTTATGGTTCTCGCCGCGAGCCGTGGCAACGCAGGCTGGAGCGCGGCGCTGAAACCGGCCTTTGTCGTTTTCCTCGTGGTCACCGCCATCACCTTCTTCATCACCCCGGGCATGACGAAATCCTCCTTCGCCAACATGGGGTACTGGGTGGATTGGGGCAACCTCTTCCTCTATGCCGCGGCCTTCGGCGGCGTGGGTGCCGCGCTCACCTGGCCGCTCGCCGCGATGATGCGTCGCGCACGCTGACGCGACCGACTCCGCACCCTGCCACCCGCGAACGGGCCCGGCAGGGGACTTTTTCTCACCTCGCACAGGAGCATTCAATGAAACGACTTCTCATCGCCGCAGCCCTCGGCTTCGCCAGCCTGAGCGCTCAGGCGACCGACATCGCCATTTCCAACACCGACACCTACGCCAAGATCCAGAACAACGAGCGCAACGTGCTCTTCATCGACGTCCGCGACCCGGTCGAGATCATGTTCGTCGGCTCGACCGACGCGGTGCATGCCAATGTGCCCTTCATGCTGGTCGATCGCACGCAGTGGAACGCCGAGAAAGGGGTCTTCCGCCTCTACCGCAACCCGGACTTCATCAACCAGGTCAAGCTGCAGCTGGCCAAGCGCGGCCTGAGCGCGGACGCCGAGATCATCACCATGTGCCGCTCGGGCAGCGAGCGTGGCGAACCGAGCGCCGCCTTCCTGCGCGAAAACGGCTTCGCGAACGCGCGCTACGTGGTCGACGGCTTCCAGGGCGCTGCGCTCAAGGACGGCCCGCAGGCCGGGTTCCGTCTCAAGAACGGCTGGCAGAACAGCGGCCTGCCGTGGTCGTCGAAGATGAACCCGGAGAAGATCCACCGCATCGACCGCCCGTAATCGGCCGCCCACCCGCTGTCGTCGTGCGCACGGCTCCGCCTGTGCACGACGCGGCTGCGGTAAACTCCGCGCCCAACCGCCCCGCGAGGGGGCGCCCATCGAGGTGCCGGCGCTGCGCCGTGTCCAGCGCCTCGGCGTCAGAACTGATCCCGGAGAACCGCAATGAGCCTGCTGGCCCAACTCAAGAAAGACTCCCTGCTCGCACGCAAGGCCGCCGACGGCGTGCGCGCCACCCTGCTCTCCACCCTGATCGCCGAAGCCGAGATGGTGGGCAAGAACGCCGGCAACCGCGAGAGCACCGACGACGAGGTGCAGCAGACGATCCGCAAGTTCCTGAAGAACAACCAGGAAGCCGTGGCGGTGATCAAGGACACCGACCGCCTCGCAATCCTGGAACAGGAGTCCGCGATCCTCACCGCCTACCTGCCGCCGATGGCGAGCGAGGCCGAGGTGAAGGCCTTCATCGCCGACACCGTCGCCGGCCTGCCCGAACGCGGTCCCAAGCAGATGGGCGCCGTCATGGGCGCGCTCAAAGCGAAATTCGGCACCAGCTTCGACGCGAAGCAAGCCAACGCGTGGGTCAAGCAAGCGCTGAGCTGACCCTCACCGCACGACAAGCTCCGTCAAAAATCAATGGGGTCAGACTCGATTGATCGGAGGATTGCGGATCAATCGAGTCTGACCCCATTGATTTTTTTAGCGCAGGGCGGCGTGGATTTGTTCGGCGAGTTTCCGGCTGACGCCGTCCACCCGGCACAGATCCTCCACCGTCGCCTCGCGCACGCCGTCCAGTCCGCCGAAGGCGGCGAGCAGGTTGCGTCGGCGCGACGGCCCGACGCCGGGGATGTCCTCGAGTTTGGAGCCCACGCGCGCCTTGCCGCGCTTGGCGCGATGGCCGGTGATGGCGAAGCGGTGGGCCTCGTCGCGGATCTCGACGATCAGGTGCAGCGCCGCCGATTCGCCACCGAGTGCGAGGCCTTCGCGACCGTCGGGGAAGATCAGCGTCTCCAGGCCCGCCTTGCGGCCCTCGCCCTTGGCAACGCCGACCATCGCCACCGCCTCCAGCCCGACCTCGGCGAGGATCGCGCGCGCGGCGCTCACCTGGCCCTTGCCGCCATCGATCAGGATCAGGTCGGGGCACACGCCCTCACCCGCCGCGACCTTGCCGTAGCGCCGCTCCAGCGCCTGGCGCATGGCGGCGAAGTCGTCGCCGCCGGTGATGCCGGTGATGTTGTAGCGGCGGTATTCGGCGCGCTTCATCGCGCCGGCTTCGCAGACGACGCAGGAGGCCACCGTGGCTTCGCCCATGGTGTGGCTGATGTCGAAGCATTCGATGCGCTGCGGCGCCTCGTCCAGGCCGAGCGCCTCGCGCAGCGCCTCGAGGCGCTGTTCGATGCGGCCGGTGTCGCGCGCGCGCGCCTGGATCGCCAGGCGGGCGTTCTTCTCCGCCATCTCCATCCACGCCTTCTCGGCGGCGAAGCGCGGCGCGACCACGCCGGGCGGACGCTCGGCGAGTTCGGCCAGGGTCTCGCGCACCGGCTCAGGCGGCAAGTTCACCAGGATGCGGGCCGGGATCGGGTGCTGGCCGTAGTGCTGGTCGACGAAGGCGAGCAGGCTGTCGGCTGCACCCGATACCGCGGCGCCGCTGGGGAACTGCGGGCGGTCGCCGAGGTGGCGGCCGCCGCGGACCATGGCGATATTGACGCAGGTGAGGCCGTCGGCCTCGACCGCGGCGAGGATGTCGACGTCCTCGTCCTTGCGGCTGTCAACGAACTGGCGGTGGAGCACCGCCTGCAGCACGCGGACCTGGTCGCGGCAGGCGGCGGCTTCCTCGAAGGCGAGGCGCTCGGCGGCGGCGTTCATGCGCGCGGTGAGGTCGTCGATGACTTCGTTGGCCTGGCCGTCGAGGAAGCGGGTGGCGAGCTTCACGTCGGCGGCGTAGTCGTCGGCGCCGATCAGTCCCACGCAGGGCGCGGTGCAGCGCTTGATCTGGTGCAGCAGGCAGGGGCGCGAGCGGTTGGCGAAGACGCTGTCCTCGCAGGTGCGCAGCTGGAAGGTC
>DITC01000048.1 GCA_002422685.1 Thauera sp. UBA6194
TCAGCCTGGACGTCCGGGATTGCCGCCGTGCGTGACGGGAAGGCGGCCTCGGCTAGCCCGGCGATCGGGCTGCGGGCGAGCAGGCCGCGTTCGACGTAGCCGCGCAGCGCGGCGCCGTCGTTGGCGTTGGGCTGGGCGACGGCGGGCGCGACCGAGAGCACCGGCCGGCCGGAGTAGAGGCTTTCGGCGACCATGCTGAGGCTGTCCTCGGTGACGACGATCGCCTGCGCTGCGGCGAGGAAGTCGCGCATCACCTTCCGCGGCGCCTGCGACCACCACACCGCGTCGGCGAGGAGTTCGGCGGGCAGGTGCTCGCGCAGCAGGGTCTCGGCGGCAGCGCCGGTGCGGCGCGAGGTGGTGAGCAGCAGGCGCGCATTCTCGCGCCGGGAGAGTGCGGCGAGGCCGTCGGCGAAGGCGCGCCAGTCCTCGTCCTTGAAGGCGTAGCCGGCGCCGTCGCCGCCGATCAGCACGGCGATCAGCGGTTCGCCGCCCGGCGCTGGCGGAAGTGGGCGGGCGAGTTCTCCCGGTACTGGGGGCAGCGGCAGCACGTGGTTGCAGGTCACTCCCAGCGGCACCACGCTGAACACGCACCCGAACGCTGCCGGTTCGTAGCCCTTGAGCGTGCCGCTATAGACGTTGGGTACGCGGTGCAGGCGGGCGAGCAGGGCGTTGGCGAGTAGCGTGTTGGCGCCGGAGGAGACGATCAGCGCGGGCTGGCCCGGCGGCGGGGCGGCGCCGTAGATGCGCCGGAACCAGCCCGCCGTATCGCGGATGCGCGGCAGCGCGAGCCGGCCGAGGCGCTTCCACAGCGGGCTGCGCACCTTCAGCTCGATGGTGGTGATCTCCACGGCGCGCCGGGTGGCGAGCGCGTCCACGATGCCGCGGCTCTGACTGAGGTGGCCGGGTGCACCGTCGCTGAGCAGCCAGACAGCGAGCGGCGCGGCCGCGGAAGTGCATCCGGCGCCGTTATCCGCCCGTGTGCCGGCCGAGTCCGCGGGCGCGCGTTGGGCGTCCGATGTGCTCACTTCTTCCACCCCCGCTTGCCCCCGCGCATGCGCATCACGAACGCCAGCATGTTGTCCTTGCCGCTGACCTTGATGCGCTTGAGCTGCAGCGGGTCCGGGCCTGGCGTGCGGGCGTCGATGCCGTCGATCGTGGTTACTGCTGTCGCGTAGCCGGCTTCGCGCGCCAGCGCCACGTCCTCGTCCCCATAGATCCCGAACGGATAGGCGAAGCTCGTCACCGCCTGCCCGGTCTGCGCCTGCAGCAGGCGGCGCGAGTCGGCCAGTTCGCGGCGCTTGTCGTCCGCCGCCGTGGTGGCCAGGTTGATGTGGGTGAGCGTGTGCGAGCCGATCTCGATGCGGCCGCTGGCGACCAGGCGCTGCAACTCCTCGTCGCTGAGCTTGGGCTCACGTGCCAGCTCGCCGGTGTTGTGGTGTGCCTTCTTCGCGGTGGACCAGTCGCGCTCGTGGCGGTCGACGACCATGTAGATCGTCGCCTTCGCGTCGTATTTCTCGAGCAGCAGCAGGGCGTTGTGCAGGTTGTCGGCGTAGCCGTCGTCGAACGTGATCGCGACACTCTTCGCGGGTAGCGTGTCCCACTGTTCCCACAGTTCGCTAACGGTGAAGAAGTACCAGCCCTCGCGCTGTAGCCAGGCGAGCTGGGCCTCGAAGCGCTCGGGCGTCACGCGCAGACCGTTGAATTTCGCGCCCGAACGGTGCGGGCTGACCATGTGGTACATCAGCACGCGCGGATGGCGCCAATCCACTGGTCGACGCCACCAGGCGTAGCGGTTCGAGAACCAGCCGGCGGCAAGCACCGCGCCGAGGACGAGCCACAGGGTCATGCGAGTGCTCCGTACACCGCCAGCGTCTGCGCCTGCATGCGTTCCAGCAGGAAGCGCGTGTTGAGCTCCACCACCGGTGTCCGCCCGGCGACCACGTCCGCCGCCCGCGCCGTGGCGGCCGCGACATCGCCCTTCGCCACCGCCCCATGCGGAAACAGCTCGCCGAGGATCTCCGCCACCCCCCCATGCGCATACCCCACCACCGGCCGCCCCATCGCCAGCGGCTCCAGCACCGTGCGCCCGAACGACTCCGGTGTGGAGGACAGGCTCAGCACGCAATCCGACACCGCATAGATCTCGCGAACGTCACTGCGGTGCCCAGTGAACACGATGCGCTCGCCCAGCCCTTCCGCCTGCACGCGTTCGCGGATCTCCTTCGCGTAGCCTGGCCGCTTGGGGTCTTCGCCGCCGACGATCAGCCCGACCACGTCCAGCCCTTCGCCAACCAGCCTGGCAACGAGGCTGATGAAGTCGTGATGTCCCTTCAGCCGCGTGAGCCGCCCCGGCAGCGTCAGCACCTTGCGCCCGGCAATCTGCGGAAACTCGGCGTGGAAACGCGCCAGCCACTCATCCGACGGCTGGTAGTCGCGCGGAAACTCCGCCGGATCGATGCCGCGCGGGATCACCGTGATGCGCTCGTCCGTCAGATGCGGCCAGCGCCCGGGCGGGTAATGCGTGCGGATGTAGTCGCGCACCGTGTCGCTCACCGCGATCACGCGCTCGCCCGCGCACATGATGGCGCTGTAGCGGCTCACCGAGTGCATGCCATGCACCGTGGTGACGAAGTGCGGCCGGGCGTTCGCCGGCATGCCGCGCCAGGCGAGCCACGCCACCCAGGCGGGCAGGCGCGAGCGGGCGTGGATAATGTCGAAGCGCTCGGCCTCGAAGAGCCTGCGCAGCGCGCGGTAGTGCAGGAAGGTGGCTGGCGATTTGCGGCCGAGGTCGAGCGTGATGTGGCGCGAGCCTTCGCGCTGCAGTTGTTCGACCAGCCGCCCGCCCTTGGACAGCACCACCGATTCGTGCCTGGCCGCGACCAGCGCGCGCGCGATCTCGAGCGTGCCGCGCTCGACGCCGCCGCTGTCGAGCGCGGGGAGGAGTTGGACGACCTTGAGGGGTTTCATTGGCGCCTCATCCCTCGAAGAGATCCGCATGGGTGCCCGCACGGACGAAGGTGATCTGCCGGTCGTCGGCGGTGTAGATGAGCAGGAAGTCGCCGCCGACGTGGCATTCGCGGTGATCGGTCCAGTCGCCCTTGAGCGCGTGGTCGAACCATTCCGGGCCGAGCGGGGCGTCGTTGGCGATGAGCAGCAGCATGACTTCCTTGAGCCGCTTGAGGTCGAAGCGGCCGGAGCGGCCGGAGCGGCCGAGTCGTTCCCAGTCCTTGTGGAAGGCTTTGCTGAAATCCGCGGCGCGCGGCAGCGCTGCCCGCTTGGTTTTAGCGGGTTTTTTCGAGCTCATCGAAGAGGGCGTCGGTCGATTCGAAACGTGCCTGGCGCGCCTTCATCATGGCGCGCGCCTCTTCCATGGCGGCGCGCGTTTCGGCGTTGGGAACCTTGAGTTCGAGCGGGAAGGCCTGGTCGTTGACGACGCGCTTGAGGAAGATGCGCACGGCGTCCGACATCGACAGGCCCATGGCGGCCAGCGCCTCGGTGGCCTGGGTCTTGACCTCGTCGTCGACGCGGATGTGGAGCATTGAACTCTGTGCCATGGCTTCCTCGTGTGATGAGTGCGGATTATGTATCGCATATGAGATGCGATCAAGGCGCAGGGTTCCCGTCACAGGGGCGAAGCCGGCTCGGCCAAATCAATACTCCGGCTTCGGCAGGCGCTCGATCAGCGCATCCCACGCGATCGACACGCCCGGCAGCACGCCGATCGGGGTCTCGTCCTTCAGTTCGTAGATGTCCGGACGGCCGTACTGGCCGTTGTCGAGCACATAGACGGTGAGGGTGCGGTCGCCCGGATGCACCAGCCAGTACTCGCGCACGCCGGCGCGTTCGTAGGTGCGGCGCTTGGCGATCTGGTCGTGGGCGGCGGTGCTGGGTGAGAGCACCTCGAGCAGCCAGTCGGGCGCGCCACGCACGCCGCGGCGGTCGATCTTGCTCGGGTCGCACACCACCAGGACGTCGGGCTGGACGACGGTGTCGATTGCGTCGTCGGTTTCTTCCTTGCGCGGCAGGCGGACGTCGACCGGGGCGATATAGGGGCGGCAGGGCTTGCCGTCGAGCTGGTTGCGAAGCTGGTGATAAACGTCGCCTGCGACCTCCTGATGCTCGATCAGGGGCGCGGGCGCCATCAGGAAGGCTTCGCCGTCGATCAGCTCGTAGCGCGCGTCGTCCGGCCAAGTCAGGTAGTCGGCGTAGGTGTAGTGCTTTTCCTTGCGCAGTGCGAGACCCATGGCGGTGCTCCGGTGCGTTGATGTCCTTGCCCGAATTCTAGGCGATCGCTTTGCTATTGCGGCCAGCACGATAGCACTACAGCCGCGACGCGATCGGCCTCGCTCAGGCGGGTCGGTGGCACGTGGAGGTCGCCATCCCGCTGCCAGTCCGAAAAGGTGGTGACGAAGCCCTCGCGCTGCAGTTGCGCCACGCCCGCGGTGATNNGCCGCGGCACCGCGAGCAGCCCGGTGGCGGCGCCGGCGGTGAGGCTCTCGTAGACCATCGACACGCTGTCCTCCGTCACCCAGGCCTGCGCGCTGCGCGCCACCTGCTCCATCGCCCAGCCCGGCGGGGTGTCGCGTACCGGACGCACGTCCAAGCCGCGCGCCTGGAGGGCAAGCAGCGCTGCTTCCGTCTCGGCCGGCGTGCGCCGCGAGGTCGTCAGCGTCCACCGCACGGCGGGCGTCGCCGCGAGGATGGCGTCAATCTGGGCGAGCAGGGCGGGGGTGTCCCAGCCGTGGTGCTTGGACGGACCGCCGATCAGGAACAGGCCCTTGTCGGCCTCGCGCTCGGCGCTGGGGCGGGCGGTGTTGAGCACGCCGCGGGTGGCGACGACGTTGGCGCGGGTGGGCGGGTGGTCGTGCTGCGGGATCACGCACAGGTCGAACCAGCTCAGCGGCAGGCTGGGACGCATCAGCGCGATGAGCTTGCCGCCGCGCGCGCGTCGTGCGGCGAGGCCAGCCAGATGGGTGCGATGGCCGGCGACGAGGATGAAGTCCGGGGCCGGCAGCGCGGCGCCGGGCGGGAAGCGGCCGGTGAGCCACTGCCACAGCGCGCTGCGCCCGGCCGGCGCGTCGATCCAGTGCGTCTCGATCGCCGTGCGCGCCGCGAGCGCCTGCGCCAGCCCCTGCAACTGGCTGCGGTGGCCGGGCTTGTTGTCGGTGATGAGCCAGAGGGTGGTCATCGGGGCTCCATTGTCATCAGCGATTGAACCACTTCAACACCACCCCCCAGCGCTCGACATCGATGCGCGTCACTTGCCCGCAGCCAAAATCCAGCCCCAGCCAGCGCTCGGGCGGCAGGCCGAGCAGGTGGCCGGCGATGGCGCGCAGCGGACCGCCGTGGGCGACGACGACGAGGTGTCCCGGGTGGCGAAATAGGTGGCGAAATTGGGGTCTGTCCCCTATTTCGCCGGGTCTGTCCCCTATTTCGCCCAGCCACTGCAGCACCCGCGCTGCCATCTCGCGCGGCGACTCCCCGCCCGGCGCGCGAAAACCGAGCGGGTCTTCCGCCCAGTCGTCGATGGCGCTGCCGATGTCGGCAAAGCTGCGGCCTTCCCATTCGCCGAAGTGAATCTCCTTGAGGCGGTCGTCGAGCGCCGGTGTGCCCAGCGCTTCTGCGAGCAGCCGCGCGCGCGCGAGCGGGCTGGCGTGCAGCGCGAAGGATTCCGGCAGCAGCGGGCGCAGGCGCTCGGCGACCTCGGCGGCGGATTCGGCCAGGCCCAGGTCCGTCTGGCCGTAGCAGATGCCGGACTCGACGGCGGGGCGCGGGTGGCGGATGAGGTGGAGTTGCATGAGGCCTTCTTTCAGTGCGAGCCGATACTGCCGGCCGCGGCCAGGATGCCCACATAGCACGCCAGCTCCGCCGCCTGCTGCACCGCGCCGAGCAGGTCGCCGGTGTGGCCGCCCAGGCGGCGCAGGAAAGTGCGCGCCAGCCACAGCGTGACGAGGGTGGTCAGCGTCAGCGCGGCCAGGGTTTGCAGCGGGGGCAGAAAGACCAGCGCCGGCAGCAGCCCACAGGCGCCCGCCAGCGCCAGTTCGGCGCGGCTCAGACGCTGCGCGACGCCGCCGGCCTTGCTGCTGTCGTCGCTGCGTGCGTAGGGCAGGGTGTGCAGCACCGCTGTTGCCGCCAGGCGCGACAGCGGATGGGCGACGAGGAGCGCGCTCGCCGCCGCGCCCGGCGAGAGGCTGGCGAGTTCGATCAGCGCCGCGACCTTGGCCAGCAGCATCAGCACGATGCCGATGGCGCCGTAGCTGCCGATGCGCGAGTCCTTCATGATCGCGAGGATCTGCGCCTTGTCCCAGCCACCGCCCAGACCGTCGCAGGCGTCGGCGAAGCCGTCCTCGTGCAGCGCCCCGGTCAGGCGGACGGTGAGCGCCATCGACAGGATCACCGCCAGGCTGGCCGGCAGCGCCAGGGCGAGGCCGTACAGCGCCAGCGCGCCGGCGGCCCCGACCACCCAGCCCACCAGCGGTAGCCAGGCGCCGGCGTGCGCGAGCCGCGCGGGCGACCACGTCACCCAGGCCGGCACCGGCAGGCGGCTGAAGTAGCCCAGCGCGGTGAAGAAGCGGGCGAGGTGTTCGCGCATCAGGGCGTCAGGCCTGGTCGCTGACCCCGGCCGACTCGAAGCTCGCCATGTCGTTGAGGAAGTTCACCGCCGCCTGCACCAGCGGCAGCGCGAGCGCGGCGCCGGTGCCTTCGCCCAGGCGCAGGTCGAGCTCCATCAGCGGCCGGACGTCGAGATAGTCGAGCTGCACGCGGTGGCCGGGCTCTTGCGAGCGATGTGCGAACGCGCAGTAGGCGAGCACGTTGGAGTTGATGGCGCGCGCGGCGAGCAGCGCCGAGGTGACGATGAAGCCATCGATGAGCACGAGCATGCCCTTTTCGGCCGCGCCGAGCATGGCGCCGGCCATCATCGCGATCTCGAAGCCGCCGTATTCGGCGAGCACGTCGCGCCCCGAGCGCGGCCGGCCGCCACGCTCGAGCGCCTGCGCGAGCAGCTGGCGCTTGCGCAGCAGGCCCGCGTCGTCGAGCCCGGTGCCGCGGCCGGTCACCGAGTACAGGTCCGCGTCGTGTTCGGCGCCCACCAGGCAGTGCGTGATCAGCGAGGCCGAGGCCGTGTTGCCGATGCCCATCTCGCCGAAGCCGACGCAGTTGCAGCCGTTGTCGGCGAGTGCGTGGGCGATCTCGCGCCCGCGCTGCAGTGCCGCGTCGCGCTGCTCGGGCGTCATCGCCGGCTGCTCGATGTAGTTGGCCGTGCCCGGGGCGATCTTGGCGTCGACCAGGCCGCTGCGCTTGCCGAAGTCGTGATTGACGCCCGCATCCACCACGGTCAGCCCGATGCCCATCTGGCGGCTGAACACGTTGATCGCAGCGCCGCCGGCGAGAAAGTTCTCCACCATCTGCCAGGTCACGTCCTGCGGATAGGCCGACACGCCCGCGCGCGCCGCGCCATGGTCGCCGGCGAAGACGACGATGTGCGGCTGGCGCAGCTCGGGCGTGAGCGTCTGCTGGACGAGGCCGATCTGGTGCGCGAGCGGCTCGAGCCGGCCAAGCGCGCCGAGCGGCTTGGTCTTGCGGTCGATCTTGTGCTGCAGGGCGGTGGCGAGTTCGATGCCGGGCGGGATGATGGTGAAGGGCGTCATGCGGTGGGTCGTGTGATCGGGTGGTCGTGTGGTCGTATGTCAGATTCTTGTGTGCCGAAGTTTAGCCCTGCTTCAGCACCAGCGGCAGGCCGGCGGCGACGAAGACGACGCGCGGACACAGCGCCGCCACCGCCTGGTTGAGCCGCCCGGCCTCGTCGCGAAACAGGCGGCCGAGCGGCGTCTCGGGCACCAGGCCCAGGCCGACTTCGTTGGCGACGAAGATGATGCGTCCGCGCAAGCTGGGTAGCGCGGCCAGCAGCGCGTCGCGCTCGCGGCGGAACAGCGGCAGGTCTTCGGCCGCGGCGCCGGCGGGCAGGGTGTGCGCATCGGCGAGCAGGTTGGTGAGCCACAGCGTGAGGCAGTCCACGATGATGCAGCGCTCGGGCGCGGCTTCGGCACGCAGCGCGTCGGCCAGCGCCACCGGCGCCTCCACGGTGCGCCAGCCGGCGGGGCGGTCGTCCTGATGGCGGCGGATGCGCGCGGCCATCTCGTCGTCGAGCGCCTCGGCGGTGGCGATCACGGTCACCGCCAGCGCGGATGTGGCGGCGCGGCGTTCGGCCTCGCGGCTCTTGCCCGAGCGCGCGCCGCCAAGAATGAGTTCGCAGGTCATGTGGGGGGCGGAAATCGAAGGTCGGAGGAGGTGGTAATCGGTGGCGGGGCGCGCCGCCGGTGGGACGCGGCGCTCTGGCACGGAGCTGCCCTCGTGTGCACTCGGCGCATCCCGATGTTTAATGCGCTGCACTATACCGCCTCGTACGGTATCATCCGCCCCGACTGCCCCAAATGGGGTAGCGCGTTATCGGTGCCCGCGGGCGTTTCTCGCCCTGGGTTAAACGGGAAACAGGTGCGCGGCCCCTCGCAAACGAGGCCGCAATGCCTGTGCTGCCCCCGCAACGGTAAGTGCGCGCAAGGTGCGTCATGCAGCCACTGGGATCATTCCCGGGAAGGCGACCCACCCGTCCGGCCCCAGGCCGGCACAGCGCACGAGCCCGGAGACCGGCCGGAACGCGAATTGGCGGATGTGCCGCGGGGTGGCGGCGACGGGCGCGGTTTGTTCTCTGCTCTCTTCGGCTCGACTCGGCTCTCGGTGCGTCCATGTGAAGTTGCCATGGCGTGCGGGGACGCGCGGCATGGCGAAGGGAGAAAATTACAATGAAGTTTCGTGTTTCATGTCTGGCTGCCGCAGTCGGCGCAGCGGTGTCGGTGATGGCCCAAGGTGTGTGGGCGCAGGAGACCGTTGGTCAGACGGTCGTCGTGTCGGCCACTCGCGTCGACATGCAGGATCAGGACGCCCCTTATGCCTCCGAGGTGCATACCCGGGAAGACATCGAGCGCTCCGGCGTAAGTTCGCTTTACGAGTACCTGGCGCAGCAGACCTCGCTGCAGGTGACGCCGAGCTACGGCAACCGCTACACCCCGCAGATCAGCATGCGCGGCTACGGCAACGCCAACGGCCATCAGAACGTCGTCATTTCTGTTGATGGACGCAGACTGAACAACATCGACATGGCTCCACAACTCATCGGGTCGATCTCGGTTGCGGATGTCGAACGGATCGAGATCACAAAGGGCAGCGGTTCGGTCTTGTACGGCGACGGTGCGACCGCCGGCACCATCCAGATCTACACCAAGGCACGTGATGGCGCGAGCCTCGACGCTTACGCCGGGAATTATGGCGCGCGCGGTGCCGTGGCTTCGGCAGGGATCGTGCGTGACCGCTTCGATCTTTCCGCCACGCTGGACCATAGCCGCTTCGGCGGCTTCAGCGACAAGGATCCCTCCGGGCATCGCGACCAGTCCGAGGCGAATACCTGGCGTTTCGCCGCGGGCGGAAAACCGGTCGATGCACTGCGTCTGGATTTCGAGGCGGGCGCGTCGCGGATCGATACGCGCTATCCGAGCTCGCTGTCGCTCACCCAGTTCCGGACTGATCCCGGCATGAACAAGGGGGGGAATTACACTCGTCAGACACTCGATACCGATCACTGGAGCGTGGGTGCCGATTACGCGTTGAATCCGGAGTGGCGCCTCAGCGCCCAGCATCACGACGAAGACAAGATGTCGAAGTATCCGGTTTCGGGCTGGACCTCCGACTACCGCTATCTGTCCGATGAGATCGCGCTTCAGTTTTCGCGTGGTGGACTCGCGCTCAATGCCGGTGTGCATCGCTTCGATGGCGAACGTTCGCAGTCGGACAGCGTTACGACGAAGGAAAATCTTGGCTGGTACGTCCAGGGGCAGTACGCGCTTGACGCCCTGACGTTGTCGGGCGGTGTCCGCCGGGAACGGGTGGAGTACGCGTACAAGCCGGATGCCGGAAAGTCCCTGGATGCGGATGACAGCCTGACCTCGTGGGAGGTGGGAGCGAATTACCGCATCGATCCGGCACTGTCCGTGTTCGCCACGTACAGCGATGCCTTCCTGACGCCCGACATCGACCGGTTCTTCTCGACCGACTGGGATACGTACGAGGTCATCTTCAATGGCTTCATCGAGCCGGCCCAAGCGCGCACCGTCACCGTCGGCCTTAATCACCTGACCGACCGCAACCGGCTAAAGCTCTCCGTGTTCCATTCCCGCCTCGAGAACGAAATCTTCTACTACAAGATTAGTGCCTGGGAGGGGAAAAACACGAACATCGACAAATCGCACAAGTACGGCGTTGAAGTGCAGGACAGCCTGCAGATCACGCCGAACGTGACGGGCCTGGTCAACTACGCATGGACGCGCGCGATCATCGATCGTGAGGCGGATGGCGGTGGTGCCTATGATGGGAAGGAACTGCCCGGCGTATCCCGGCACAGTCTGGTCGCAGGTTTCAACGTCCGTGTGACGGACAAGGGCAACCTGAATCTGTCCCACACCTGGCGCAGCAAGGCCTGGGCGGCGGACGACTTCGACAACGACAACATGCAGAAGCAGCGCGCTTATCAGTCTACCGATGTCGCCTATCGTCACCGCGTGACCAAGGACGCCGAGCTCTATGCCGCGGTCAGCAACCTTTTCGACCGGGAAAACGGGCTGTGGGTGCGGGATGACGCCATCTATCCGATCGACTTCGAGCGCACGTGGAAAGTCGGCGCGCGACTCACGTTCTGATCAAGGGGTGCTGGAGTACTGGCGCATGCCTGAGCGACACCGACTGCTCGCCGTACTCGGCGGACTCCTCGTGGGGGCCGCCGTTGCAGTCCTGCTCAGCCTGCGCGTGGGAGAATTGCAGGTCGGCTTCGCTGACGTGCTGACTGCCATCTTCCGCCCGGGAGAGGGGCAAGCTTCCACCATCATCCGCGAACTCCGCCTCCCCCGCGCCCTCGCCGCCTTCGCCTGCGGCGGCCTGCTCGCCACCGCGGGCGCCCTGATGCAGGTATTGCTGCGCAACCCGCTCGCCGACCCTTACATCCTCGGCATCTCGGGCGGCGCGGCGGTGGCGGCGTTGGGGGCGATCACGCTCGGCGCGGCCACGTTCTGGGTGGATGCATCCGCCTTCGTCGGCGCGCTCGTCGCGATGCTGGTCGTGTTCGGTCTCGCCCACGGCGACGGCAGCTGGACGCAGACGCGGCTGCTGCTTACCGGCGTCATCGTCGCCGCCGGCTGTGGCGCGGCGGTGTCGCTGATGCTGGCGCTGGCGCCCGATACACGGGTGATGTCGATGCTGTTCTGGATGATGGGCGACGCCAGCGCGGCGGCGCGGCCGTGGCCGGCGGTGGTCGTGCTGGTGCTGGCGGTGGTGGCGGTGATGCCGTTTGCGCGTGACCTCAACGTGCTCGCGCGTGGCGAGCTCAGCGCGCGCGCGCTCGGTGTGCGGGTCGGCCACCTGCGCATTGCCTTGTATGTGCTGGCCTCGCTGCTCACGGCGACCTCGGTGACGCTGGTCGGTTCGGTCGGCTTTGTCGGCCTGATCGTGCCGCATCTGGTGCGCCTGGTGCTCGGCAACG
>DITC01000012.1 GCA_002422685.1 Thauera sp. UBA6194
GGTGCTGACCATCGTCAGCGCGACGGTGGCGAGCATGATGTGCGCCGCGGCCACGCAGGGCTTCTTCATCGCCAAGAACCGCCTCCACGAGACGCTGATCCTGCTGCTGGTGACCTTCACGCTGTTCCGCCCGGGCTTCTGGATGGACATGGTGCATCCGCCCTTCGAAGAGGTGCCGCCGACCGAGCTCACGCGCCTGGTCGAGGAGGCGCCGCGCAACGCGAACCTGCGCGTGTGGGTCGAGGGCATGAACCTCGAGGGCGAGGACATCGCCAAGGGCGTGCTGCTGCCGCTGGGCGAGCCGGGCACCGCGCGTGAGCGCCTGGGCAAGATGGGCCTGACGGTGATGAGCCTGGGCGATCAGGTGCAGGTGGCGGCGGTGCGCTTCGGCAGCCCGGCCGAGAAGCTGGGCCTGGAGCAGGGCTTCGCGATCGCCAGCATCGAGCTGCCCGCGGCCGACCGGCCCGACAAGGAGTGGATGTACCTGCCCGCCTTCGCGCTGCTCGCGCTCGTGTGGGCGATGCAGAAACCGCGCCAGCGCAAGCGCGAGGCGGAGAGCGCCGCGGCGCGTGCCGCCGAACGCACGCAGGCCTGAGCCACCGATCCATGCTTCCTCCCACCCCCGACAGGAGACCCCGATGAGCTACGAAACCATCCTCTACGCGCTGCGCGACGGCATCGCCGAAATCCGGCTGAATCGCCCGCAACGCCTCAACGCCGTCACCCAGCAGCTGTACGACGAACTCAACGACGCCCTGACCCGTGCCGAGCGCGACGGCGACGCGCGCGTGGTGCTGATCACCGGCGAGGGCCGCGCCTTCTGCGTCGGCGCCGACCTCAAGGCGCACAAGGTCGGCCGCACCGCCTTCGACCGCCGCCAGTACCTCAAGGGCGAGCAGGACGCCTGCCACCGCCTGCTGCACATGAAGACGCCGGTGATCGCCGCGGTCAATGGCTACGCGCTCGGCGCCGGCGCCGAGATCGCGATCGCGTCCGACTTCATGCTGATGGCCGAGAGCGCGCAGATCGGCCTGCCCGAGATCTCGATCGGCAACTTCCTCGGTGGCGGCGTCACCTGGCTGCTGCCGCGCCTGGTGGGGCTGGCCAAGGCGCGCGAGCTGGTTTTCCTCGGCGAGCGCATCAAGGGCGAGGAGGCGGTGCGCATCGGGCTGGCCAACCGCGTGTTCGCGGACGAAGGCTTTCTCGATGCCGCGCGCGAGTTCGCGCGCAAGGTGGCGGGCAAGGCGCCGTTCTCGATGCAGCTCGCCAAGGAGCAGTTGAACCTGTCGGCCGAGCGCACGCTCGACGCCTGCCTCACCGCCGAGCTCGAGGGCATGATGTTCGTCGGCACGACGAAGGATTGGCAAGAAGGCGTGGATGCCTTTGCCGAGAAGCGCGCACCCGTCTTCAAGGGGGAATGACACGATGACCGAGACGACAACCCAGACCGCACCCGCCCACAAGAGCGCCCTGCACGACTTCCTCGCGCCCGACTCGATCGCCATCGTCGGCGCCTCGGCCGACCCCACCAAGCGCGGCTACAAGGCCATGGTCGGCCTCATCAAGGGCAACTACCGCGGCAAGGTCTACCCGATCAACCCCAAGGTGCCCGAGATCCTCGGCGTGCCCACCTGCGCCTCGCTCGACGATGTGCCCGGCCCGATCGACCTCGCGCTGATCTGCACGCCGGCCAAGACCCTGCCCGGGCTGATGGCGGAATGCGGGCGCAAGAGTGTGAAGGGCGCGGTGATCCTCGCCAGCGGCTTTCGCGAGACCGGCGCCGAGGGCGCAAAACTCGAGCAGGAGGTGCTCGACGCCGCGCGTGCCGGCGGCGTGCGCATCATCGGTCCCAACACCTCGGGCATGTTCAACCTGCACAAGAACGTGAACCTGCTCGACCTGCGCACGGCCAAGCCGGGTGACATCGGCTTCATCTCGCAGTCGGGCAACATGCTGCTGTCGCTGGTGCTCGAGGCCGAATACAACGGCCATGTGGGCTTCTCCACCTACGTCGGCCCGGGCAACCAGACCGACGTGGGCTTCAACGACTACCTGCGCTATCTGGGCGAGGACGAGCACACGCGCGTGGCCACGCTCTACGTGGAGGGCTTCCGCGACGGCCAGCGCTTCCTGCAGGCGGCGCGCGAGATCACGCCGGTGAAGCCGGTGGTGGTGTACAAGTCCGGCGCCACCGAGCTCGGCAAGAAGGCCGCCAGCTCGCATACCGGCGCGCTCGCCGGCAGCTACGCGATGACGGTAGACCTGCTGCGTCAGGTCGGCGTGAGCGTGGTGCACAACTCCGACGAGATCCTGCCCGTGGCCGAAGGCCTGGCGCTGATGCAGCAGGCGCGCGGCAAGCGGGTCGCGGTGATCGCCGACGGCGGCGGCCAGGCCACCATCACCTCCGACCGCCTGTCCGAGGCCGGGCTCGAGCTCGCCGAACTCTCCGAGGCCACGCGCAAGCGCCTGGCCGGGATCCTGTTCCCGCAGGCCTCGCTGGTGAATCCGGTGGACGTGGCTGGCAGCTCGGACGCCGACCCCGAAGTGCTCGCGCGCTGCGTGGAGATCGTGGCCGACGACGACAACGTGGATGCGGTGTTCCTGGTCGGCATGTTCGGCGGCTATCACACCCGCTTCGCCGAATCGCTGCTCGGCGGCGAGATGCGTACGGCCGAATCCATGATCGAGTTCGCCCGCCGCGGCGACAAGCCGCTGGTGATCTACAGCCTGTACGCGCCGGTCAAGCCGCCCGCGCTGCGCCGTCTGCACGAGGCCGGCGTGCCGGTGTATGCCTCGATCGAATACGCGGTGAAGGTGCTGCAGGCGCTGGGCGAGCGCGGCCAGTACCTCGCCTGGCAGCACGGCCAGCCGTTGCAGGAAAGCGTGGCGCCCGACGAGACCATGAAGGCCATGTTCTCGCGCGCCCAGACCGAAGGCCGCGACCTGTACGAGTACGAGGCCAAGACCCTGCTGCGTACCCACGGCGTGGCGGTGGCGGGCGAAGTCGTGGCCCGCACGCCCGACGAGCTCGCCGCGGCGGTGGCCGAGTTCGGCGAGCAGGCGCTGGCGATGAAGGTCGTCTCCAAGGACATCCTGCACAAGTCCGACGCCGGTGGCGTCAAGCTCAACCTGGTCGGCGAGGCCGCGCTGCGCGAGGCCTTCGAGCAGATCATGGCGAGCTGCCGCGCCTACGACGCCAACGCCGACATCCGCGGCGTGCTGGTGACGCCGATGGCGAAGAAGGGCACCGAGGTCATCGTCGGCGTGGTGCGCGACCCGATCTTCGGCCCGGTGCTGATGTTCGGCCTCGGCGGTATCTTCGTCGAGATCCTCGAGGACGTGGCTTTTCGCGCCATCCCGCTGTCGCGCCGCGACGCCGAGTCCATGGTCGAGCAGCTCAAGGCGCGCAAGATCCTCGCCGGTGTGCGCGGCGAGCCGCCGGTCGACAAGGCCGCGCTGGTCGAGCTGCTGCTCAAGGTGTCGAGCATCGTCACCGCCTACCCGCAGCTCTCCGAGCTCGATCTGAACCCGGTCATCGCCTACCCTGAGGGCTACGCCGTGGTCGATGCCCGCATCATCACCAACCGCAGCGTGCTCAACCCCTGAGAGGACCGTCCATGAACCTGCCCCAACTCACCGACGCGCTGCTCGACCTCGACAATCGCGTCGCCACCCTTACCTTCAACCGCGACGACCTGCGCAACGCGCTCACCGGCTCGGCGCTGATCGACGACCTCTGCGCCGTGGCCGACTGGATCAACGGCTGCGACGAGGTCTCGGTGCTGGTGATGACCGGCGCCGGCGCGGCCTTTTCCTCCGGCGGCAACGTCAAGGACATGGCCGAGCGCGGCGGCGACTTCGCCGGCGACGTGGCCGAGGTCGCCACCCGCTACCGCCGCGGCATCCAGCGCATCCCGCTCGCGCTGCAGGCGGTGGAGGTGCCGATCATCGCCGCGGTCAACGGTCCGGCGATCGGCGCCGGCTTCGACCTCGCCAACATGGCCGACATCCGCATCGCGTCGACGAAGGCGAAGTTCGGCGAGACCTTCCTCAACCTCGGCATCATCCCCGGCGACGGCGGCGCGTGGTTCATGCAGCGTCTGATCGGCTACCAGCAGGCTTTCGAGCTCACGCTATCGGGGCGCATCGTCGGCGCCGAAGAGGCCAAGGCGCTGGGCATCGTGCTCGACGTGGTCGAGCCGGATCAGCTGCTGCCGCGCGCCCAGGCCCTGGCCGCGCGCTTTGCCGCCCAGCCGCCCAAGGCCCTGCGCCTGACCAAGCGCCTGATGAAGATGGCGCAGCGCATGGAGCTGAAGGACTTCCTCGACCTGTGCGCGGCTTTCCAGGGCATGTGCCACAACGAGCCCGAGCACCTCGACGCGGTGCATCGCATGCTGGCGGCGCAGAAGCGCTGAACCGTGCGTGCCGCCGCGCCCACGGTGCGGCGGCACGGTTTTTATTGCCCGGATAAGCTGCTGTTTAAAATGTGAAATTCCGTGAAACACCGGCGCGGAACCTGTTCGCGCGGGCGCTGAAGGCGTAGAATCACGCCCCTTGTTCACGCCTCGCAGCACGGAGCGCCCCATGCTCTACCCCACCCGTTTCGATGTCATCGTGGTCGGCGGCGGTCACGCCGGGACCGAGGCCGCGCTCGCCGCGGCGCGCATGGGCGCGGCCACGCTGCTGCTCACCCACAACATCGAGACGCTCGGCGCGATGAGCTGCAACCCCTCGATCGGCGGCATCGGCAAGGGCCACCTGGTCAAGGAGGTCGATGCACTCGGCGGCGCGATGGCGGCGGCCACCGACGAGGGCGGCATCCAGTTCCGCATCCTCAACGCCTCCAAGGGGCCGGCGGTGCGCGCCACCCGCGCCCAGGCCGACCGCGTGCTGTACAAGGCGGCGATCCGCCGGCGGCTGGAGAACCAGCCCAAGCTGTGGCTGTTCCAGCAGGCGGTGGACGACCTCACCGTGGTCGGCGACCGCGTCACCGGCGTGGTCACCCAGATCGGCCTGCGCTTCGAGGCGCCGGCGGTGGTGCTGACCGCGGGCACCTTCCTCAATGGCCTGGTGCACGTGGGGATGCAGAATTACTCCGCCGGGCGAGCGGGCGATCCGCCGGCGATCTCGCTCGGCGCGCGGTTGAAGGAATTGAAGCTGCCGCAGGGCCGGCTCAAGACCGGCACGCCGCCGCGGCTGGACGCGCGCACCATCGACTTTTCGGTGATGACGGTGCAGCCGGGCGACGACCCGGTGCCGGTGTTCAGCTTCCTCGGCCGTCCCGAGCAGCACCCGCGCCAGCTGCCGTGCTGGATGACACAGACCAACGCAGGCACGCACGACATCATTCGCGCCAACCTCGACCGCTCACCGATGTATTCCGGCGTGATCGAGGGCGTCGGCCCGCGCTACTGCCCGTCGATCGAGGACAAGATCCACCGCTTCGCCGACAAGGACAGCCACAACATCTTCCTCGAGCCCGAGGGTCTGGAGACGCACGAGATCTACCCCAACGGGATCTCGACCTCGCTGCCCTTCGACCTGCAGCTGCAGATCGTGCGCAGCATCCGCGGCCTGGAGAACGCGCACATCCTGCGCCCGGGCTACGCGATCGAGTACGACTACTTCGACCCGCGCAACCTCAAGTCCAGCCTGGAGACCAAGTCGATCGGCGGGCTCTTCTTCGCCGGGCAGATCAACGGCACCACCGGCTACGAGGAAGCCGCCGCGCAAGGCCTGCTCGCCGGCGCCAACGCCGCGCTGCAGGTGCAGGGTCGCGAGCCCTGGTGCCCGCGCCGCGACGAGGCCTATCTGGGCGTGCTGGTGGACGACCTCATCACGCGCGGCGTGTCCGAGCCTTACCGCATGTTCACCTCGCGCGCCGAGTATCGGCTGAGCCTGCGCGAGGACAACGCCGACCTTCGCCTGACCGAGAAGGGGCGCGAGCTCGGGCTGGTCGACGACGCGCGCTGGGCCGCCTTCTGCGCCAAGCGCGAGGCGATCGAGCGCGGCACGGCGCAGTTGAAGGCAGCGTGGGCTCGGCCGGAGGCGATTCCCGCCGAAGACCAGCAGCGCGTGCTCGGCAAGGCGCTCGAGCGCGAGCAGCGCTACTTCGAGCTGCTGCGCCGGCCCGAGACCAGCTACGCATCGCTGATGAGCCTGCCCGGCGCGCCCGACGCGCGCGAGACCGACCCGCAGGTCATCGAGCAGATCGAGATCGCCGCCAAGTACCAGGGCTACATCGACCGCCAGCAGGAGGAGGTGGCCAAGCAGGCCCAGGCCGAGGCGATGCGTCTGCCGGCCGAGCTCGACTACAGCCAGGTGCGTGGGCTGTCCAAGGAAGTGCAGCAGAAGCTCGATCAGCACAAGCCCGAGACCATCGGCCAGGCCGGCCGCATCCAGGGCGTGACCCCGGCGGCGATCTCGCTGCTGCTGGTGTGGCTCAAGCGGCGTGAGCTGACGGCGCGCGCAGGAGGCGAGGCTGCGCCCGAGGGCGCCGCAGCGGACGTCGCGCCGACCGCCACGCGGAGGCCCGCAGCATGAGCGGCCGCCTCCAGCCTTACGCCACCCAGCTCGCCGACGGCAGCGCCGCGCTCGGCCTCGCGCTGCCGCAGGAGATCGTCGACCGCCTGCTCGCCTTCGGCGAGCTGCTGCTGAAGTGGAACAAGGTCTACAACCTGACCGCGATCCGCGGCCCGCAGGAGCTGATCACCCATCACCTGCTCGACTCACTCGCGGTGCTGCCGCATCTGACGACGGTGAACCGGCTCGCCGACATCGGCTCCGGCGGCGGCCTGCCGGGGGTGGTGCTGGCGATCGTGCGCCCCGGGCTGGTGGTGAGCTCGATCGAGACCGTGGGCAAGAAGGCGAGCTTTCAGCAGCAGGCAAAGATCGAGCTCGGGCTGGGCAATTTAACCGTGCTCAACAAGCGCGTCGAGCAGGTGCAGCCCGATGCGCTGCCCGGTGGCGCGGCCGAGGGCGTGATCTCGCGAGCGTTTTCCAGCCTGGCCGATTTCGTGAACCTCTCAGGCCACCTCGTTACCGAGGGGGGCGCGCTGTATGCGATGAAGGGCGTCAATCCGGCCGACGAGATCGCCGCGCTGCCTGCCGGCTGGGCGGTGGCCGAAACCCACGCGCTGGTGGTGCCTGGCCTGGGGGCCGAGCGTCATCTGCTCGTCATCCGCCGCGCGTGATGATGGTGCGGGATGGCGTGAAAACGAGCGTGGCGGAGCGCGTCCTGCGCGCGAGCGCCGCACTCGCGCCCACGCCCTCGGTGGTGGCGCGCCTGCGGGGCCGACAGGACGACGGCCCGGCTGCTGCACTGCCGCATTGAAGTACACTCCGGGTTTTGCGCCTCGTGCGCAGCCCTCGCTAACGGACAAGCCTGATTCGACCATGGCCAAGATTTTTTGCGTCGCCAACCAGAAGGGCGGGGTGGGCAAGACCACCACCTGCGTCAACCTCGCCGCTGCCCTGCACCGGGCGGGCCAGCGCGTGCTGCTGATCGACCTCGACCCGCAGGGCAACGCGACCATGGGGAGCGGCATCGACAAGCGTGGCCTGAAGAGCTCCGTGTATCACCTGCTCGTCGGCCTGGTGGACCTGGCCGGCGTGCGCGTCGCATCGCCCACCGGCGGCTACGACGTGCTGCCTGCAAACCGCGACCTCGCCGGCGCCGAGGTCGAACTGGTGAACCTCGACCAGCGCGAGAAGCGCCTGCGCAATGCGCTCGCTCCGTTCAACGACGACTACGATTTCGTCCTCATCGATTGCCCGCCCTCGCTGTCGATGCTCACCCTCAACGGCCTGTGCTGCGCCACCGGCGTCATCATCCCGATGCAATGCGAGTACTACGCGCTCGAGGGCCTGTCCGATCTGGTCAACACGATCAAGAAGGTGCACGCCAACCTCAACCGCGACCTCAAGATCATCGGCTTGCTGCGCGTGATGTTCGACCCGCGCGTGACCCTGCAGCAGCAGGTGTCCACGCAGCTCGAGAGCCACTTTGGCGACAAGGTCTTTCGCGCCATCGTGCCGCGCAACGTGCGCCTGGCCGAAGCGCCCAGCCACGGCATGCCGGGCGTGGTGTTCGACAAGGCGGCCAAGGGTGCGCAGGCCTACATGGCCTTCGCGCGCGAGATGATCGAGCGCGCGAAGACCTTCTGAATTTCGGAACCGACATGAACAAACCCAGACTCAAGGGCCTCGGCCGCGGACTCGACGCGCTGCTCGCGGCCAACCAGGAAGAAGAGACCGAGAAGGGCGAGCTGCAGTCGCTGCCCACGATCGCGCTGCAGCCCGGCAAGTACCAGCCGCGTACGCGCATGGACCCGGGCTCGCTGGAAGAGCTCGCAGCCTCGATCAAGGCGCAGGGCATCATGCAGCCGATCATGGTGCGCCCGGTGGGCGAGGACGCCTGGGAGATCATCGCCGGTGAGCGGCGCTGGCGTGCTTCGCAGATCGCCGGCCTGGCCGAGGTGCCCTGCCTGGTGCGCGAGATCCCCGACGAGGCCGCGCTGGCGATGTCGCTGATCGAGAACATCCAGCGCGAAGACCTCAACCCGCTCGAGGAGGCTGGCGGCATCCAGCGCCTGATCGACGAGTTCGACATGACCCACCAGCAGGCCGCCGACGCGGTCGGCCGCTCGCGCCCGGCGGCCTCCAACCTGCTGCGCCTGCTCAACCTCGCGCGGCCGGTGCAGGAGCTGCTGATGGCGGGCGACATCGACATGGGGCACGCGCGCGCCCTGCTGCCGCTCGACGGTGCCGGCCAGATCCAGCTCGCCAACCAGGTCGCCGCGCGCCAGCTCTCGGTGCGCGACACCGAGCGCCTGGTGCAGCAGATCCTCAACCCGCGCCAGAAGAAGCCCGCCCCGCAGCCCGACCGCGACCTGCTGCGCCTCGAAGAGGAGGTCTCGGATGCGATCGGTGCGACGGTGAAGATCAAGGCCAACAAGAAGGGCGCCGGCGAGCTCACGATCCGCTTCGGCAGCCTCGACCAACTCGAAGGCGTGCTCGGCCGCCTGCGCTGAGGCGCGTCCGCGTCAGTCTTCGCGCTGCGCGGCGCGCATGCCGCGCGCCTCGTCGATGCCGGCCAGGGGTACCAGTGCTGCCGCGAACAGCACGATGCAGAACAGCACGGCGCCCTGCAGGCCGAACAGCCACTGCAGCAGGCCGACGCCGAAGATGCCGAAGATGGCGGCGAGCTTGCTGAACAGGCCCCAGAACCCGAACAGCTCCGCCGCACGCTGGGGCGGCGCAAACGCCCCCACCAGCGCGCGCCCCACCGACTGACTCGAGCCCAGGCTCAGGCCCGAGAGTAGCCCCGCCACCAGGAAGACCTGCTCGGCGTGCAGCGCCAGGCCGAAGGCGGCGTTGAGCGCCTGGGTCAGCGCCGCGACGAAGTAGATCGCCAGAATCGCCACCATCCACAGCAGCAGCGTGAGCGCATAGGTGGTGCGCCCACCCAGCCGATCCTGCAGCGCCCCGAACAGCAGCGCACCGAGCAGCGCGGTGATCTGCACGACGATGAACATCTGCGTGCGCGTCGCTTCGCTCCAGCCGATCACCTGTGCGCCGTAGATGAACGAGAACGCCACGATCACGTACACCCCGGCCATCGCGAACAGGATCGAGACGAAGAGTCGGGCGAGGTCGGGAAACTCCGCCACCGTGCGCACGGTGCGCAGCACGCGCTGACGGGCGATGGTGAGGGTTGCGGCGCCGAGTGCCTGGCGCGCGCCGCAGGCGGGCTCGCGCACCCACAGAAAGGTCGGGATCGCGGCGAGCAGGAAGAAGCCCGCGGCGAACGGCCCCACCCAGCGCACGCGCGCGAAATTTTCGGCGCTGGTCTCGCCCAGCAGCACCAGCACGAAGCCCGCCGAGACCAGCCCCCCGGCGTAGCCGAGCGCCCAGCCGAACCCCGAGATTCGGCCGAGCTCGCGGCTGTCGCCGAGAAAAGGCAGAAAGCTGGCGATGAAGGATTCGCCGGTGGCGAAGGCCGCATTCGAGATCACGATCAAGCTGAAGCCCAGCCAGATGTAGCCGGGTTCGACGAAATACAGCAAGGCGGTGCTGAGCACGGTGAGCACGTAGCTCGCGAACAGCATGCGCTTGCGCGCCTGCGCGTGATCCATCATCACGCCGAGCAGCGGCGCGCTCGCCACCACGAGCGCATAGCTCAGGCACAGCGCGAGGCTCCACAGCAGGTTGCCCAGGCGGTAGTCCGGGGCGTCTCCGACCACGATGCGCGTATACACATCGCCGAACACCACCGTGATGATCAGCAAGGTGTATGCCTGGCTCGCGAAATCGAACATCGCCCAGCCGAAGATTTCGCGTCGGCCGGCCTTGCGGGTCTTGATCATCGAGGGGTCCGTTCTGCGCTCCGAAGCCGTATTTTGCCCCCTTCCACGCGCAGGAAAAGCCGGTCAGGCCGCTTATATCTTCTATAAGATACGAAACCGCACTCACGTAGCGCCGCGCGAAGCACGCGAGGTTTGACTTTGCTGCGGTAAACCCCTACCATCCGCGGGATTTTTGGCGGTCGCAGGCTCGCGCCACGCGATAATGCGACGACATCAGATGCTCAAAGCTGTCATACTGCAGTTGGTTGCGACCCTCGCCGCAGTACTGCTCGCCGGCGCGCTTTTCGGCGTGCGTGGCGCGGTCTCCGCCGCAGGGGCAGGCATGGCATGCGTGTTGCCGAGCTGGATGTTTGCGATGCGTCTTGCAGCGATCACGCGCAAGACTGGCACAGCAACTGTGACCGCTTTTGTCGCAGGCGAGTTCATAAAGATCGCCTCGATTGTGGGATTGTTGGCGTTGGTATGGGCCCTTTATCCTGACCTCCACTGGGGGGGCATGCTGATCGGTCTCATCCTGGCGCTTAAGGCGAATTTGTTTGCATTTTTGGTAAAGACCTGACCATGGCTACAGAAGGGCACGCCCCCACCGCATCCGAGTACGTCATTCACCACCTGACGCACCTCAACAACACCGGCCACGCGCAAGAGAACATCGTGGACTGGAGTGTCATCAACATCGACTCGATGTTCTACTCGATCGTGATCGGTGCGCTCACCGTCTTCCTGTTGTGGAAGGCCGCGAGCAAGGCCACCTCGGGTGTGCCGGGCCGCTTCCAGGGCATCGTCGAGCTGCTCGTCGAGATGGTCGCCGACCAGGCCAAGGGCATCGTGCATAGCGCCGAGTCGCGCAAGTTCGTCGCCCCGCTGGCGCTCACCGTCTTCGTCTGGATCTTCCTGATGAACGCGATGGACCTGCTGCCGGTCGATCTGCTGCCGCGCATCTGGGAAGGCGTCTATGCCGCCGGCGGGGGTGATCCGGCTCACGCCTACATGCGCGTCGTGGCCACTGCCGACCTCTCCGCCACGCTCGGCATGTCTACCGGCGTGCTGCTCCTGTGCCTGTACTACAACATCAAGATCAAGGGTGTCGGTGGCTGGGTGCACGAGCTCTTCACCGCGCCGTTCGGCAATCACCCGCTGCTCTACCCGATCAACTTTGCGATGCAGATCATCGAGTTCGTCGCCAAGACGGTCTCCCACGGCATGCGACTGTTCGGCAACATGTACGCTGGCGAGCTGATCTTCATTCTGATCGCGCTGCTCGGCAGCACCGCTACCGTGTTCGGCTTCTTCGGCCACGTCATCGCGGGCTCCATCTGGGCGATCTTCCACATCCTGATCATCACCCTCCAGGCCTTCATCTTCATGATGCTGACGCTGGTGTATGTCGGTCAGGCGCACGAGAGTCACTAAGTTCTGGTTTCAGCTTCAACGTAGTATCTGGTTTTTAAACTCACTTCCTCACTAAGGAGTCGTCATGGAAAACGTTCTGGGTTTTGTTGCTCTGGCTGCTGGTCTGATCATCGGTCTGGGTGCCATCGGCGCTTGTATCGGTATCGGCATCATGGGTTCCAAGTACCTCGAAGCTTCGGCCCGTCAGCCTGAACTGATGAACGCGCTGCAGACCAAGATGTTCCTGCTGGCCGGTCTGATCGACGCTGCGTTCCTGATCGGTGTCGGTATCGCCATGATGTTTGCCTTCGCCAACCCGTTCCAGCTCTGATCGGTTCGAGTTCATCCTTTTTTGAACCAACCTGAGGGCCAAGAACCGTGAATTTGAACGCAACCCTGATAGCCCAGCTCGTTGTGTTCTTCATTCTGGCGTGGTTCACGATGAAATTCGTGTGGCCGCCCATCGTGAAGGCACTGGACGAGCGTGCGAACAAGATCGCAGACGGGCTGGCAGCTGCGGACAAGGCCAAGGCCGATCTGGCGCTCGCCGAGAAGAAGGTCGTCGAGGAACTGCGCAAGGCCCGCGAATCCGCGGGTGATGTGCGTGCCTCCGCTGAAAAGCAGGCGAGCCACCTGATCGACGATGCCCGTGCCGAAGCCGCCCGCATCATCGCTGCTGCGCGCGAGGCCGCGGAGGCCGAAGCCGGCGCCGCCACCCAGCGTGCCAAGGAAGCTCTGCGCGACCAGGTCGCCCATCTGGCTGTTGCCGGTGCAGAGAAGATCCTGCGCCGCGAGATCAACGCCGAGGTGCATGCCGAGCTGCTTTCCAACCTGAAACAGGAACTGCACTAAGTCATGGCCGAGAACGTCACCATCGCGCGCCCATATGCAGACGCCGCCTTCGAGCTGGCTCGCGGGGCAGGTGCGCTGGGGCCTTGGTCGGAAGCGCTGGATCGGTTTGCCGCTGTGGCGGCCGATCCCAGCATGCAGGCGTGCTTCACCGATCCCAACCTGTCCGCAGATCAGCTCAACAAGCTGATGCTGGATGTGGCGGGTGATCTGAACGCCGAGCAGCAGAACTTCGTCCGCGTCCTCGTGGATAACGAACGCCTGCAGGTGCTTCCGGAGATCCGTGACCTGTTCGTTGCTCTCAAGAACGAACACGAAGGTGTCAAGGAGGCTGTAATCACCTCCGCCTTCCCGCTCGACGATGCCGCGCTGGCGGCGTTGAAGGCCGACCTCGAAGACCGCTTCAAGGTCGCCGTCAATGTCAATGTCAGCATCGACCCCGAACTTATCGGTGGGGTCCGCATCGCCGTGGGCGACGAAGTCATCGACGCCTCGGTCCGCGGCAAGCTCGCGAACATGGCCGCTGCGCTTAAGAACTAGGAGCATACATACATGCAACTCAACCCCTCTGAAATCAGTGATCTGATTAAGAGCCGGATCCAGAACCTGCAGCTCGCCGCCACGTCGCGCAACGAGGGCACGGTGGTTTCCGTCACCGACGGCATCACCCGCATCCACGGCCTGACGGACGTGATGCAGGGCGAGATGCTGGAGTTCCCCGGCAACACCTTCGGTATGGCGCTCAACCTCGAGCGTGATTCCGTGGGCGCGGTCGTGCTCGGCGAGTACGAGCACATCACCGAAGGCGACACCGTCAAGGCCACCGGCCGCATTCTCGAAGTGCCCGTCGGCCCCGAGCTGATTGGCCGCGTCGTCAATGCGCTGGGTCAGCCGATCGACGGCAAGGGCCCGATCAACGCCAAGCTCACCGATAAGATCGAAAAGGTCGCGCCGGGCGTCATCGCCCGTCAGTCCGTTTCGCAGCCGGTGCAGACCGGTCTGAAGTCGGTCGACTCGATGGTCCCGATCGGCCGTGGCCAGCGCGAGCTGATCATCGGCGACCGCCAGACCGGCAAGACCGCAGTCGCGGTCGACGCGATCATCAACCAGAAAGGCCAGGACATGTACTGCGTGTACGTGGCCATCGGCCAGAAGGCTTCGACCGTCGCCAACGTCGTGCGCAAGCTCGAAGAGAACGGCGCGCTGGAATACACCATCGTCGTCGCCGCCACCGCATCCGAATCCGCCGCCATGCAGTACCTGGCCGCGTACGCCGGCTGCACCATGGGCGAGTACTTCCGCGACCGCGGCATGGACGCGCTGATCGTCTATGACGACCTGACCAAACAGGCCTGGGCCTACCGTCAGGTTTCGCTGCTGCTGCGCCGTCCGCCGGGCCGTGAAGCCTACCCGGGCGACGTGTTCTACCTGCACTCCCGCCTGCTCGAGCGCGCCGCGCGCGTGAATGCCGACTACGTCGAGAAGTTCACCAACGGTGAAGTCAAGGGCAAGACCGGTTCGCTGACCGCGCTGCCGGTCATCGAGACCCAGGCCGGCGACGTGTCCGCGTTCGTGCCGACCAACGTGATCTCGATTACCGACGGCCAGATCTTCCTGGAGACCGACCTCTTCAACGCCGGTATCCGTCCCGCGATCAACGCCGGTATCTCGGTGTCGCGTGTGGGTGGCGCTGCGCAGACCAAGGTCATCAAGAAGCTCTCCGGCGGTATCCGTACCGACCTCGCGCAGTACCGCGAGCTCGCCGCGTTCGCCCAGTTCGCCTCCGACCTGGACGATGCGACCCGCAAGCAGCTCGAGCGTGGTCGTCGCGTGACCGAACTGATGAAGCAGGCTCAGTACTCGCCGATGTCGATCGCCGAAATGGCCATCGTGCTGTACGCGGTGAACAACGGCTACTTCGATGACGTCGATGTCGCGCGCGTGCTGCCGTTCGAGGCCGCGATGCTGCAATACGTCAAGACCAAGCAGGCCGATCTGGTCTCCTCGATCCTGAGCAAGAAGGAACTGGACGCCGAAGGCGAAAAGACCCTGGCTGCTGCGGTCGCCGAGTTCAAGAAGAGCTGGGCTTAAGGCCGGCGAGGGAGACGGAATATGGCTAGCGGTAAGGAAATCCGTACCAAGATCAAGAGCGTGCAAAACACGCGCAAGATCACGAAGGCCATGGAGATGGTGGCCGCGTCCAAGATGCGCAAGGCGCAGGACCGGATGCGTGCTGCCCGCCCCTTTGCCGAGAAGATCCGCCGACTCGCCGCGAACCTGTCCCAGGCCAATGTGACCGACTACAAGCACCCGTTCCTGGTCCGCAAGGACCAGGTCAAGCGGGTCGGCTTGATCCTGGTGACCACCGACAAGGGTTTGTGCGGTGGCCTCAACACCAACGTCCAGCGTATTGCGCTCAACGCCATGAAGGACTGGGAGTCCTCCGGCGTCACCGAAGTCCATGCCTGCTGCATCGGCAACAAGGGTCTCGGTTTCATGCAGCGCATGGGCGCAAAGGTGGTGTCGAACGTCACCCAGCTGGGTGACACGCCGCACCTGGAGAAGCTGATCGGTCCGGTCAAGGTCATGCTCGACGCGTTCCAGAACGACGAGCTCGACGCGGTTTATCTGGCTTACACCCGCTTCGTGAACACCATGAAGCAGGAACCGGTGCTGGAGCAGTTGCTCCCGCTCACCGGCGAGAAGCTGGGCACGCCCGACAGTTCGTGGGATTACCTCTACGAGCCCGATCCGCAGGTCGTCATCGACGAGTTGCTGGTGCGCTACGTCGAGGCGCTGGTCTATCAGGCCGTGGCCGAGAACATGGCATCCGAACAGAGCGCGCGCATGGTGGCAATGAAGGCCGCTTCCGACAATGCCAAGAGCGTGATTGGCGAACTGCAGCTGGTCTACAACAAGACCCGCCAGGCCGCGATCACCAAGGAGCTGTCGGAAATCGTCGGCGGCGCCGCCGCGGTGTAACGGATTATTGAATTAAGGAAACGACGATGAGTCAAGGTACGATCGTTCAGTGCATCGGCGCGGTGGTGGACATTCAGTTCCCGCGTGATTCGATGCCCAAGGTGTATGACGCCCTGAAGCTCGAGGACGTTGCCGACTCCTTCGCCGAAGCAAATCTGACCTTCGAGGTTCAGCAGCAGCTCGGTGACGGCGTGGTGCGTACGATTGCGATGGGTTCTTCCGACGGCCTGCGCCGCGGCATGAAGGTTGCCAACACCGGCAAGCAGATCTCCGTGCCGGTCGGCATGGGCACGCTGGGCCGCATCATGGACGTGCTGGGTCGCCCGATCGACGACGCCGGTCCGATCGAGACCGACGAGCTGCGCGCCATTCACCAGAAGGCGCCGAAGTTCGACGAGCTGTCCCCCTCGGTGGAACTGCTCGAAACCGGCATCAAGGTCATCGACCTGATCTGCCCGTTCGCGAAGGGCGGCAAGGTGGGTCTGTTCGGTGGCGCCGGCGTCGGCAAGACCGTGAACATGATGGAGCTGATCAACAACATCGCGAAGCAGCACTCCGGTCTGTCGGTGTTCGCTGGCGTGGGTGAGCGTACTCGTGAGGGTAACGACTTCTACCACGAGATGAAGG
>DITC01000015.1 GCA_002422685.1 Thauera sp. UBA6194
GCTCGTGCTCCCTGAGAAACGGAAGCCGAAGCATGCGGGCTCACACTGAGCTACGTATGAATGGGGTTCGTGGAGCGCTTACCCTGATAGGGCATATGTCGAAGCAAATGCCCTTCAGGCATTCGGGTCAAACAGCGGAAAATTTGACGGCTGGAAAGGCCGTGGCGGGCGGTTAGCCGTGGCAGGACGCGGCCTCGATCTCGGCGATCCCCTCGTCTTCGGGGACGCCGTCATACCCGGCCTCGATGCGCTGGCAAAGCGCATCGAAACGCGCCTGCATGCGGCGGATGCGCTCGAACAGGCGCGCATCGACGAGTGCTGCGACGGGCTTGCCGTCCGTGTTGATCACCACGCTGTCGTGGCGGCACTGCACCTGGTTGAGCATCTCGCCGAGGTTCTGGCGAAAGCTGACGGCGCTGGCTTGAATCACTGTAATCGAACGATTACACTCAAGGCATGTACACGATCTATCAACTGCCCGAATTCGACGCTTGGCTGTCTGGCATCCAGGACGGCATGACACGCCGTCGTTTGGGGCGCCGGCTGGAGAAGGCGCGGTGCTGATCGTGATGCTGGGCGGTGGCGACAAGTCGACGCAGGCCGCCGATATTGCCAGGGCCATCGCGCTGGCTGGAACACTGGAGGACTGAACGATGACCCGCAAGATCAAGATTGCCGAGCTGCCCGAGTTCGACATGGCCGCGCACCTGCCCGACGAGCGGGCGATTGCCGAGTACCTGACCGTGGTGCTGGAAGAGAACGATCCTGCCGCGCTCGCCGATGCGCTGGGGACGGTCGCCCGTGCGCGCGGCATGACCGAGATCGCCAAGGCGTCGGGCATGACCCGCGAGGCGCTGTACAAGGCCTTGCGCCCCGATGCACACCCGCGCTTCGAGACGATCAGCCGGGTGTGTGCCGCACTGGGCGTCAAGCTGGTTGCCCAGGTGGCGCATACGACCTGACACTCCAAGGTGTAGCCGCCAGCGTCATACCGAATCGCCCAGTTGTAGCCACAGCCCACCCGCGGCATTGACTCGCCGCTGCCAACACGCGCAATGTCTTCGTGCCCACCGGGAGCGCACGCGAAACCGCTGGCCAGCACCACAACAAAACCCACAGGAGACAAGACCATGACCGACAAACCCAGCCCCCACATCGCCCAGAAAGCGCCCTACGCCGTCGAGGTCGAGGCGGGCAAGAAATACTTCTGGTGCGCCTGTGGCCACAGCAAGAACCAGCCCTTCTGTGATGGTTCGCACAAGGGCACGGGCTTCGCACCGACCGCCTTCACCGCCGAAAAGACCGACACGGTGTATCTGTGCGGTTGCAAGCACACTGCCAACGCGCCTTATTGCGACGGGACGCACACGAAGCTGTGACGCGGCTCCAGGCGGGAGGCGCCGCACAGGCGGCGCCCCCGTCTTCCCAAGGCTTTGAGGCAGCGAGGCTATTGATCCTCGACGCCCTCGAGCACGTCGGCCACCGGACAGCGGAAATCGACGCTGGCGAGTTCCAGTTCCTCGTCCAGCGCGAACGGGTACAGCACCCAGTGCCCGGTTTCATCGCGCCGAAAGACCTCGATACGGCGCTGCTCGGTGGAGACCAGCACATATTCCTGCAGCGAGGCCAGCGTGCGGTAGGACGCGAACTTGTTGCCGCGGTCGTAGGCTTCGGTGGTCGAGGACAGGACTTCGACGATCAGCACCGGGTGGTGTTTCACGTGACTGGCTTCGGGCGCGCGGTCGCGCGGGTCGCAGGTTACGAGGATGTCGGGGTAGAAGAAGCTGTTGGCGGCTTCGACATGGACCTTCATGTCGGCGATGAAGGGCTTGCAGGGTTTGCCGCGAAGCGCGGCGTGCAATAAGGCCGCGAGATTGAGCGCCGTCGTCCCGTGCGCATCCGACGCGCCGCTCATGGCAAAGACTTCGCCATCCACGTATTCGTTGCGGCCGGACTGCTCCTGTTCCCAGGCGAGATAATCGTCGGGACCGAAAGGGATCTTGGGTTGGGGCAGGCTCATCGTCGTCCTCGCAGCGCATCGGGTTGGCCGTATCGAGCATAGCGGCCGCATGCAGGGGCGGCAATGCGCAAGTCGACGGAGTCAGACTCGATTGATCTGCGCCGAACCCTGCCGCAGCCCTGGCCCGGCACCTTTGTCAGGGATCAGCGGTCCACGTCAGGTCAGCTACGCCGGAGCCCCATCCATGAGACGCCTGCTCTTTTGCCTGTACCTGCTCCTCCCCCTGTCCGCCGCCGCCCAGACCCAGGCCGATGAGGCGGCGCTATGGGCGGCGCTGCGCGATGGTGGCCATGTCGCGCTGATCCGCCACGCGCTGGCGCCCGGCACCGGCGACCCGCCCGAGTTTCGCGTCGACGACTGCGGCACGCAGCGCAATCTGTCGCCCGCCGGCCGCGCGCAGGCACGCGCGATCGGCGAGCGCTTTCGCGCCAACGGCGTCGCCACGGCGGCGGTGTTCTCCAGCCAGTGGTGCCGCTGCCTGGATACGGCGCGCGAGTTGGCGCTGGGCGAGGTCACGCCCTTCGCCGGGCTCAACTCCTTCTTTGCCGGACGCGGCGACGAAGCGCAGCACACCCGCGCCGCCCGCACACTGATCGCCGAGCAGGCCGACAACGGCAAGCCGCTGGTGCTCGTCACCCACCAGGTGAACATCACCGCGCTGTCGGGCGTGTATCCGTCCTCGGGCGAGATCATCGTGATGCGGGTCGACGGGCAGGCGCTGAGCCTGGCGGGGCGAATCCGTACAGCCCCATGAATTGCGCGATCAATCGAGTCTGACCCCATTGAAATCAATGGGGTCAGACTCGATTGATCGTCATTCCGGGGGCTTGATCCTGCGCAGGTCGCTTGCGGCGTCTTTCTGCAACAATCTCGACCGTCCGCCGAAACCTGCACAGTCATGACTGCTTCGCCCCCATCGCCCGCCGACGAAACCCAGCGTGTGCTGCTGGTTTTGACCAACCTGCCCGACCACGACGCCGCACTGTCCCTGGCGTCGGCGCTGGTCGAGGCGCGGCTGGCGGCCTGCGCGAACGTGCTCGCGCCCTGCACCTCCGTCTATCGCTGGCAGGCAGCGGTCGAGACCGCGCGCGAGGTGCCGGTGCTGCTGAAAACCACCGTCGCGCGCTACGCCGAGTTGGAGGCCGCAATCCGCGCGCGGCATCCGTACGAACTTCCCGAAATCGTGGCGGTCCCTGTGGAGCGCGGCCTTGCAGGCTATCTGGCCTGGGTTGGCGCAGAAACGAGCCCGCCGTCAGACTGAAAAATGGCAGGAAGCCGCGACAGCGCAAAGTGCCGGACGCCGGATCCACTGTGCCGCCTCTTTCACCCGAGCTGTCCGCAGGCCAGGATCAATCGAGTCTGACCCCATTGATTTTTCTGAGTCCCAATGCCCTCTTCGATGCTGCCCTTGACGCTCTCGCACCGCCTCGTGAATCGACTGCTCTGGCTGTTCGCCCTGGTGGCGAGCCTGTTGGTGCTCGCGCCGGGCGCCCACGCCAACCCGATCGCGCCGGAGAAGGCCTTCGCGATGCGCGCGCAGGCGCTGGACGCGCAGACCGTCGAGGTGGTGTTCGAGGTCGCCAAGGACTACTACCTCTACGGCGACAAGTTCCGCTTCGAGGCCGAGCCCAGCTCGGTGAGCTTCGGGCCGATGGAAAAGCCCGCGGGCAAGCTCAAGCAGGATGACTTCTTCGGCGAGGTGGAGACCCACCGCGGCGAGCTGCGCATTCTGGTGCCGGTGCAGGCGCCCGAGGGCGTCACGCGCTTCGAGCTGTTCGCCACCGTGCAGGGTTGCTGGGACGGCGGCATCTGCTACCCGCCGACCACGCAGCAGGCGTCGATCGATCTCACTGCACCGCCGAAGAAGTCCGGCGGCGGCTTCCTCGACAGCGTGCTCGGCGGCGGGTCGAGCACCTCCGCGGCACCTGTACAGGGCGCCGACGCGACCAGCCCGCAGACCGCCGCCGTCTCCAGCGACGAGACCGGCGACATCGCCGGCCTGCTCTCGGGCGCCAGCGTGCCGATCATCCTCGCCAGCTTCTTCGGCTTCGGCCTGCTGCTGGCGTTCACGCCCTGCACCTTCCCGATGATCCCGATCCTGTCGGGCATCATCGTCGGCCAGGGCAACAAGGTGTCGCACATGCGCGCTTTCACGCTGTCGCTGGCCTACGTGCTTGGCATGGCGGTGACCTACGCGCTCGCCGGGGTCGCGGCCGGGCTGTCGGGCACGATGCTGACCGCCGCGCTGCAGAACGTGTGGGTGCTGTCGATCTTCGCCCTCGTCTTCGTGCTGCTGTCGCTGTCGATGTTCGGCTTCTACGAGCTGCAACTGCCCACCGCGCTGCAGAGCAAGCTCGCCGACACCGCCAGCCATGGCAAGGGCGGCAGCCTGGGCGGGGTGGTGGTGATGGGCGTGCTCTCCGCGCTGATCGTCGGCCCCTGCGTGGCAGCGCCGCTGGCCGGCGCGCTGCTCTACATCGCGCAGACCGGGGACGCGGTGCTCGGCGGCTGGGCGTTGTTCGTGATGGCGCTGGGCATGGGTGCGCCGCTGCTGGTGGTGGGCGTGGCCTCGCGCAGCCTGCTGCCCAAGGTCGGGCCGTGGATGGAGGGGGTCAAGAAAGCCTTCGGCGTGATGCTGCTGGCGGTGGCGCTGTGGATGCTCACCCCGGTGATCCCGCCGCTGGCGATGATGCTCGGCTGGGCGGCGCTGCTGCTGTTCTCGGCGATCTTCCTGCACGCGATCGACCCGCTGCCGCCGCAGGCCAGGGGCTGGCAGCGCTTCTGGAAGGGCGTGGGCGTGGTGCTGTTGCTGGCCGGCGCGGCAATCCTGCTGGGCGCGCTCGCCGGCTCGCGCGACCCGCTGCAGCCGCTGTCGGTGCTGCGCGCGCAGGCCGCGGCGCCGGTGAACGTGCCGCAGTTCGAGAAGGTGAACTCCATCGCCGAGCTCGACGCCCGCCTCGCACAAACCGACCGTCCGGTGATGCTCGACTTCTATGCCGACTGGTGCGTGTCGTGCAAGGAGATGGAGCGCTTCACCTTCAGCGACGCGCGCGTGGCCGAGCGCATGGGGCAGATGCTGCTGCTCAAGGCCGACGTCACCGCCAACGACGACGAGCACAAGGCGCTGCTCAAGCGCTTCGGCCTCTTCGGGCCGCCGGGCATCATTTTCTTCGACGCCGAGGGCAAGGAGCGCGAGGGCATGCGCGTGGTGGGGTTCATGAAGGCGGAACCGTTCGCGACGGTGCTGGATCGGGCGCTCTGAGCGAGTCAGGGGTTTTTCCCCTACAATCCCGCCTTTCCCCTTACGGTTCAAACCCTTCATGTTCTCCGGCATCGTCGCGGCCGTCGGCCGCATCGAACATATCGAGCCGCTCGCAGACGGCATCCGCCTCACCGTCGACACCAACGGCCTGGACCTGGCCGACGTCATCGTCGGCGACAGCGTCGCGCACAGTGGCGTGTGCCTGACCGTGGTCGACATGAACGGCCCCAAGCTCAAGTACGACGTCTCGCGCGAGACGCTGAACTGCACGATCGGCCTGGACGCCGTCGGCAACGAGGTGAACCTGGAGAAGGCGCTGCGCCTGGCCGACCGCCTCGGCGGCCATCTGGTCACCGGCCATGTGGATGGCGTGGGCGAGGTGGTGAAGTTCGCACCGGTGGGCGAGAGCCACGAGCTGGTGATCCGCGCCCCGGCGGCGATCGCCGGCTACATCGCGAAGAAGGGCTCGGTCACCGTCAATGGCGTCAGCCTTACCGTGAACCGCGTCGAAGGCCGCGACTTCTGGATCAACCTGATCCCGCACACGGTGGCGATGACCAACCTCAAGCATCTGCAGGCCGACAGCAAGGTCAATCTGGAAATCGACCTCATCGCGCGCTACGTCGAGCGCATGCTCGAATGGAAGAAGGACGAGGCCGCGCAGGCCTGAAGGCCGGCGCGGATCGGGCCGCAAACCGGGGCGGCCGAGCACATCGAACTTCGGTGCCCGACGCGCACCCCTCGCCCGCCAGCCAGCCAACGCAAGCAGGGCGCGCCCCGCCCGCCGCAACACACGAAACAAAGGACACAGCATGAGCGCACTCGCGCCGATTACCGAGATCATCGCCGACATCAAGGCCGGCAAGATGGTCATCCTGGTGGATGAAGAAGACCGCGAGAACGAGGGCGACCTCGTGATGGCGGCCGAATTCGTCACCCCCGACGCCATCAACTTCATGGCCAAGCACGGCCGCGGCCTGATCTGCCTGACGCTCACCGACGAGCGCTGCCGCCAGCTCGGCCTGCAGCAGATGGTGCGCGACAACCGCACCCCGCACGGCACCGCGTTCACCGTGTCGATCGAGGCTGCCACCGGCGTCACCACCGGCATCTCGGCACACGACCGCGCGCGCACCGTGCAGGTGGCCGTGGGCCGCCACGCCAAGCCGGACGACATCGTCACCCCGGGCCACATCTTCCCGCTCACCGCGCAGAAGGGCGGCGTGCTGATTCGCGCCGGCCACACCGAGGCCGGCTGCGACCTCGCCCAGCTCGCCGGGCTGGAGCCCGCCGCGGTGATCTGCGAGATCCTCAAGGACGACGGCACCATGGCGCGCCTGCCCGACCTGGTCGAGTTCGGCAAGGAACATGGCCTGAAGATCGGCGCCATCCGCGACCTGATCGAATACCGCGCCGCCACCGAGCACCTGATCGAGAAGGTGAGCGAGAAGGAGGTCGACACCGTCCACGGCCGCTTCACGCTGTCGGCCTTCGAGGACAAGACCTCGGGCGACGTGCATTTCGCCCTGTCGCGCGGCGACATTGCGCCCGAGCGCGAGACCCTGGTGCGGGTGCACGAGCCGATCTCGATCGTGGATTTTCTCGACCCGAGCAGCGGCCGCCACAGCTTCCCGGTCAACGACGCGCTCGCCACCCTCGCTGCAGCCGAGGCCGGCGTGATCGTGCTGCTCTACCGCCCGATGTCGGGCCGCGAGCTGCTCGCCAGCCTCAACGGCACCCAGGACCGCCCGGTGAAGTGGGACGCGCGCCTGTTCGGCGTCGGCGCCCAGATCCTGCGCGCGCTCGAGGTCGGCAAGATGCGCCTGCTCGCCAGCCCGCGCAAGATCCCGAGCATGACCGGCTTCGGGCTCGAGATCACCGGCTTCGTCGACAAGAACTGATCGAATCAAAGAGAACCGCATGCAACGCAACCAACCCGAAAACGCCCGCCAGGGCGCCCGCTACGACGGCATCGACGAGATCGACCCCAACTTCGACGGCGCCGGCGTGCGCGTCGGCATCGTCATGGCGCGCTTCAACCTCGACATCTGCGAAGGCCTGCTGTCGGCGTGCACCGACGAGCTGCTCGCGCTCGGCGTCGCGCGCGGCGACATCCGCATCGTCACCGTGCCCGGCGCGCTCGAGATCCCGCTCGTGCTGCAGACCATGGCCCGTAGCGGCAACTACGACGCGCTGGTGGCGCTCGGCGCGGTCATCCGCGGCGAGACCTACCACTTCGAGCTGGTCTCCAACGAGATGGGCGCCGGCGTCACCCGCGTCGGCCTCGACACCGGCCTGCCGATCGCCAACGGCGTGCTGACGACCGAAAACGACGACCAGGCGATCGCACGCATGCAGGAAAAGGGCGCCGACTGCGCCCGCGCCGCGGTCGAGATGGTCAAGCTGCTGAAGGCGGTGCGATGAGCGACATGGACAACACCAGCCCGGCCGCCGAGGGCGCCGGCACCCCCAACCCGACCAGCAAGATGGCCCGCCGCCGCGCGCGCGAGCTCGCGCTGCAGGGCGTGTATCAGTGGCTGCTGTCGGGCAACAGCGCGAGCACGGTGCAGCGCCACCTCGAGTCCGAGACCGAGAACCTCGACAGGATCGACCGCGAACTCTTCGTGAGCCTGCTGCGCGGCGCCATCGGCGGCGCCGACGAGCTGCGCGGCCACTTCGAGCCGCTGCTGTCGCGCCCGGTGGCCGAGCTGTCGCCGATCGAGCACGCGATCCTGCTGCTCGGCGCCTACGAGCTGCGCCAGAACATCGACACGCCCTATCGCGTGGTGATCAACGAGGCCATCGAGCTCGCCAAGGGCTACGGCGGCACCGACGGCCACAAGTTCGTCAATGGCGTGCTCGACAAGCTCGCCGCGCGCCTGCGCCCCGAAGAAGTCGACGCCGCGCGCGCCAAGCGCGGCTGAGACGCCGCTTCAGCGCCCGCCCGCGCGGCGGGCGCGCATCGACACCGCGTCGCCGGCGCGCAGCACCAGTTGCCCATCAGCGTCGATTGCGAATGCAGTGATGCGCGCGGCCGCCGCCATGAAGCGCTGTTCGTCTTCCATCGCCCGCGGCTCGCACGCCATCTTGGTGGCCCCGAGCGGCGACAGGCGCAGGCCCTCGCCCGACAAGCTGTAGCTGCCGAAATAGCGGTTGCACGCCGCGATGCCGGCGAGCCGGCCTTCGGGCGCAAAGTCGAGCGTCACGCGCGCGGGATCGGCCACCGCCTGGCCGTCGATCTCCACCACCTCCCACGGGCCGCCCTGCAGCAGCTCGGCCGGATCGCCGCCGCAGCCCTTCAGCACCCGATCCTGCCAGCGCACCTCCACGGTCTGCGGATGCGGCATACCGGTCATGCTGTCCTCGCAATGACGCGCCCATACCAGGGCGCTCAGCGGCCCACCGGCGGACACCGCCTCGTAGCTGCGCATGCCGGCGCCATCGATCACGAGCGGGCTGGGCCCGAACACGTGCGTCGCGCCGTTGTCGAGCAGCAGCGAGAGCCCGTCCGCGCGCACATCGAGCCGCCAGCCGGGCTCGTTGCCCACCGCGCGGAACAGCGGCCTTGCGCCGACCAGGCGGCACTCGGGCTGAGGCGCCCCCTCCAGTTGCAGCATCGCCGCATCGCCCTTGACCCAGATCCAGCTGCCATCGTCGTCGACCGACACCATCCTCTCACCGGATGCGCTGCGCTCGGGGCGCAAGGTCCAGGTCCGGCCGTCCGCGCTCAGCGTGGCGAGCTCGCCGAAATGGCGCAGCGTGACCGTGCGCTCCCCACAACGGAACTGCACCGGCGGCTGGGGCTCGAGCGGCAGCACGGCGGCGGCGCGCGGCGCGTCCTCGGGCACGTTCGATGCCGTGGGCACCTGGACGCCCGCTTCGCCCTCACCGGCACGATCACCGAACAGCGAACAGCCTCCGAGCGTCAGCGCGAGCGGAAGCAGAAAAAGCGGACGAAACATCATGGCCAGACTCCTCGCGATCGAAGCGCTGCGGCACACGACCCCGGCGCTCTCGACCGGTCCCGCGCCCACAACCGCGCCGACTCTAGCACGGCCACCGAGCGCAGCACGCACGCCGGGCGCATCTGCAAAGTGCGAGCGAGGTGTGCGAGCGAGGTTGCCCCGATGCCGCATCGCAGCGAGAATCATGGTTTTGCCGCCGACACCTCGGCAGGCCTTCCTACGCGCAGGCTCACACGGCCCGCGCTCACCCCTCTTTCGAGCAAGATCATGAAGAAACTCACCTCGCTGCTGATGCTCTCCCTCACCGCCGGCGCCCTGCTCACCGGCTGCGGCAACAACGACAGCGCACCGGCCGCGCAATCGGCCGCCGCGCCCGCCGCTCCGGCGAAGATCGTCATCGGCCTCGACGACAACTTCCCGCCCATGGGCTTCCGCAACGAGAAGAACGAGCTCGTCGGCTTCGACATCGACCTCGCCCGCGAAGCCGCCAAGCGCCTCGGCATCGAGGTCGAGTTCAAGCCGATCGACTGGAGCGCCAAGGAAGCCGAGCTCAACGGCAAGCGCGTCGACGCGCTGTGGAACGGCCTCACCATCACCGAAGAGCGCAAGAAGAACATCGGCTTCACCACCGCCTACATGGAAAACCACCAGATCATCGTGGTGCCCGCCAACTCGCCCGTGAAGACCAAGGCCGACCTCGCCGCCAAGGTCATCGGCATCCAGGACGGCAGCAGCGCGATCGATGCGGTGCAGAAGGACCCGATCGCCGCCTCGTTCAAGGAGCTGAAGAAGTTCGGCGACAACGTCACCGCGCTGATGGACCTGACCACCGGCCGCCTCGACGCCGTGGTGCTGGATGAGGTCGTGGGCCGCTACTACACCGCCAAGAAGCCGGGCGACTACGTGGTGCTGGACGACCACTTCGGCACCGAGGAATACGGCGTCGGCACCCGCAAGGACGACACCGAACTGCTCGCCAAGCTGCAAAAGGCCATGGACGACATGAAGGCCGACGGCAGCGCCGCGCGCATCTCCACCGAGTGGTTCGGCAAGGACATCATCAAGTAAGTCAGCTCGGGGGCTCGCGGCTTGCGCCGCTCCTACAGGGATTCTTTGGTCCTGTAGGAGCGGCGCAAGCCGCGAGACCTTCCGCGCTCCACCGCGCTCCGGCTCGAACGATGCGCACGCCGCACGTGCCGCGCCGCCGCCCTCGCAGCCCCCACCTGCCCGCCGCTCGCCCGGCGTCCCGCCATGGACTACATCCTCAGCATCCTCGGCCCGCTCGCCGAGGGC
Organism: Thauera sp. UBA6194; assembly: GCA_002422685.1. Lineage (GTDB taxonomy): Bacteria > Pseudomonadota > Gammaproteobacteria > Burkholderiales > Rhodocyclaceae > Thauera. Next base: position 10,541 of record DITC01000015.1, read on the forward strand.
TCGCTGGTCACGCTCAAGCTGTTCTTCATCACGCTCGCGCTGGCGGTGCCGCTCGGCCTGGCGCTGGCGCTGATCCGCATCTCGCGCTTCACCGTCGCCAGCCAGGCGGTCAATGGCTACATCTGGCTGATGCGCGGCACGCCGCTGATGCTGCAGCTGCTGTTCATCTACTTCGCGCTGCCCTTCGTGCCGGTGATCGGCGTGCGCCTGCCCGACTTCCCGGCGGCGATCGTAGCCTTTGCGCTCAACTACGCGGCCTACTTCGCCGAGATCTTCCGCGCCGGCATCCAGTCGATCGACCGCGGCCAGTACGAGGGCGCCAAGGTGCTCGGCTTCAGTTACAGCCAGACCATGCGCCGCATCGTGCTGCCGCAGGTGGTCAAGCGCATCCTGCCGCCGATGAGCAACGAGACCATCACCCTGGTCAAGGACACCTCGCTGATCTACGTGCTCGCGCTCAACGACCTGCTGCGCGCCGCGCGCGGCATCGTGCAGCGCGACTTCACGATCACGCCCTTCATCGTCGCCGCGGGCTTCTACCTGCTGATGACGCTGGTGCTGACCTGGTTCTTCCAGCGCCTGGAGAAACGCCATGCCGTCTATGACTGAGCGCGCGCCGGTGACGAGCCCGATGACGAGTCCAATGATCCTCGCCAACGGCATCCACAAGCGCTTCGGCACCAACGAGGTGCTGAAGGGCGTGTCGCTGACGCTCGCCAAGGGCGAGGTGGTGGCGGTGATCGGCCCCTCGGGCTCGGGCAAGAGCACCTTCCTGCGTTGCCTCAACCATCTGGAAACCATCGACGCCGGGCGCATCGTGATCGAGGGCGACGTGCTTGCCGACAACGACGCCAGCGGCCACGCGCACTACGTCGCCGACACCGAGGTGCGCCGCATCTGCGCGCGCATGGGCATGGTGTTCCAGCACTTCAACCTGTTCCCGCACCTGACCGTGCTGCAGAACGTGATTGAGGCACCGATCACCGTGAAGGGCATCAAGCGCGAGGTGATCCTGCCCAAGGCCGAGGAGCTGTTGAAGAAGGTCGGCCTCTTCGACAAGTGCGACGCCTATCCCTCGCGGCTCTCGGGCGGACAGAAGCAGCGCGTGGCGATCGCGCGCGCGCTGGCGATGGAGCCCGACATCATGCTGTTCGACGAGCCGACTTCGGCACTCGACCCTGAGCTGACCGGCGAGGTGCTGCGCACCATGCGGCAACTGGCCGAGGAGCGCATGACCATGCTGGTGGTGACGCACGAGATGGGCTTTGCGCGCGAGGTCGCCAGCCGGGTGGTGTTCATGGACGGCGGCGAACTCATCGAGTCACGCCCGGCGGCGGAGTTCTTCGCCCATCCCGAACATCCGCGCACGCGGGCGTTTCTCGAAAGCATGCTTTGACATCCGGGCACGGCCTGTGCCGTGCCGTGCCGTGCCGTGCCGTGCCGTGCCGTGCCGTGCCGTGCAAGGATTCGGCTCGCAAGCTAGCCCGGGGCAACTTTGTTGTCGCGCGCCGCGCCTGACGCAGCGTACGCTGCGCTCCCCGCGAAATTCGCCGCTTCCTCACTGAAGCGCTCCACCAGCCAGTCCGCGGTCGCGGCGACACGGGCGAGCGGCCGCGCGTCGGGGTGGATCAGCATCCACAGCTCGCGGCTGAGGATCGGCTCCGCGCCCGACAGGCGAACCAGGTCAGGGTCCGCATCGGCTACGAAGCACGGCAGCAGTCCGTGGCCGATGCCGCCGGCCACCGCTCGCAGCAGCCCGCGCAGGCTGTTCGAGCGCAAACGAATGCGCCCATCCCCGAGCATGGCGTGCAGGCGGCGCATCTCCGGCGTGTGGTCCAGGTCCTCGTTGTAGGCGACCCAGTCGCCGGCGCTGACCTGCAGATCACCCCGTGCAGCGCCATAGACCGCGAAGCCCACCGCAGCCAACTTGCGAATCAGGAAGTCGCCGCTGGCCGGGCGGGCGAGGCGAATGGCGATGTCGGCCTCGCGACGGGCGACGTTGAGGTTGTCGTTGCTGGCGACGAGATCGACGCACAGCGCCGGATGGCGGGCGTAAAGCCCGGGCAGCCGCGGCGCCAGCCACTCGCCGATCAGCGCGCTGACGGCGGTGATCCGCACCACGCCGCCGACCGTGTCGGCGCCGGCCTCGGCCAGGCGAGTGATGCCGGCCACGTCCTCCTCGATGCGGCCGGCCCGCTCGAGCACCCGAGCACCGACCGCGGTGGGCTGCCACAGGCCGTCGTTGCGCTCGAAGAGCGGCGTGCCCAGGTGCTCTTCGAGCGCGCGCAGGCGGCGAGCGACGGTGGTCTGATCCACCCCGAGCCGACGTGCGGCCGCAGCCAGCGTGCCCTCCCGGCCCAGGGTGACGAGAAAGCGCAGGTCATCCCAGTTCATGTGCTGCCATCCCTGCAAATATGCATCAGTCTAGCGCATGGATCTGCATTTACGCAGGCACGGGACGGCCGCTAAGCTGTTGGCGGCATCGTTCAAAACCCCTCAGGAGATTACCCATGAGCACTGCATCGACCACGCTGCGCCAGTTGTCCGGCCTGCCTGCCACCCCGGCCCGCCTGTCCGAATCGGCACTGATCATCGTCGACGCCCAGAACGCCTACCGTAGCGGCGTGATGCAGCTCGAAGGCGTGGAACCGGCGCTCGACGAATGCGCGCACCTGCTGGCCCGGGCGCGGGCGCTGAAGATTCCGGTGGTGCACATCCAGCACGACGCCGGCCCCGGTTCGCCCTACGACCTCAACGCCGAATGCGGCGTCATCGCCGACAAGGTGGCGCCGACGGCGGGCGAGGCGGTGGTGGTCAAGCACTACCCCAACTCCTTCGTCGGCACCGAGCTCGATGCCCACCTTAAGGCCACCGGCGTGAAGAACCTGGTGGTGGTCGGCTTCATGACCCACATGTGCATCAACTCCACCACGCGCGGCGCCTTCAACCTCGGCTACGCAGTCACCGTGCCCGCTGCAGCCACCGCGACCCGCGCGCTGGCCGCACCCGATGGCAGCGTGGTCGAGGCGGCCGCCCTGCAGGTCGCCGCGCTCACCGCGCTGGCGGACCTGTTCGCGGTGGTGGTGGCCGACGGCGCGGCGATTCCGGACTGAGCCTGGCGCACGTGCGCCGAGCGCCACGCGTCACAGCTTCTCGCGCTCGGTGTGCACGCGACCGTAAACCGCCACGGCCCCCGGCAGNNCTGCCGGGGGCCGTGGCGGTTTACGAGGCCGACGGGTAAGCCGGCCTGGGTCCTTGCTCGATCAGCCGCGCGAGCGGTGATCGCCGTGGCTGCGCTCGCTGCGCGACGGATGGCCGTCGCGGTTGAAGCCGCCGGCGCTGCGACGGTTGTCGCCACCCGGACGGCCATAACCGCCGCCATTGCCGAAGCGACGACCGCCGTTGCCAGCCGGACGCGGACCGGACGGCTTGCGCGGCGACGGCTCCATGCCGGCGATGGTGTGCACTTCGAGGCGATCGCCGGTGTAGCGTTCGATGGCACGGATCAGGCCGGTCTCGCGCGGGCCCGACAGCGTGATCGCGATACCGTCGCGGCCGGCGCGGCCGGTGCGGCCGATGCGGTGCACATAGTCCTCGGCCTGGCGCGGCGGGTCGAAGTTGATCACGTGGCTGATGCCGGCGACGTCGATGCCGCGCGCGGCGACGTCGGTCGCCACCAGCACGCCGATGCGGCCCTGGCGCAGGCGGTCGAGGGTGCGGTTACGCTGGGTCTGGTGCATGTCGCCGTGCAGCGCAGCGGCGGAGATGCCCTTCTCCTGCAGCGACAGCGAGAGCTCGTCGGCGCTGCGCTTGGTGGCGGTGAACACCACGGCCTGGTTCATGCCATCTTCGCCGAGCAGGGCGTGGAGCAGGCGGCTCTTGTGGCCGAGGTCGTCGGCAAACATCAGGCGCTGTTCGATCTGGCCGCGGTCCTGCTGGGCAACTTCGATCTCGATACGCTGCGGGTTGCGCGTCAGGCGCGAGGCCAGGTTGCCGACGACACCGTCGAGCGTGGCCGAGAACAGCAGGGTCTGGCGCTTGGCCGGGGTGGCAGCGACGATGGCGTCGATGTCTTCGGCGAAGCCCATGTCGAGCATGCGGTCGGCTTCGTCCAGGATCAGCACCTCGACGTCCGACAGCTTGATCTTGCGGCGATTGAGGTGGTCGAGCAGGCGACCGGGGGTGGCGACGACGACGTCGCACTGGCGCTGCAGCTGCTTGATCTGAGCGAACATCGGCGCACCGCCGACCAGGCAGGCGGTGTTGAGCCAGCGCAGCGCCTTGCCGTAGGTCTGCACGGCCTTCTCGACCTGCTGCGCGAGCTCGCGAGTCGGCGTCAGCACCAGCACACGCGGGCCGCTGCCGTGGCTCGGGCGGCGATCCATGATCTTGTGCAGCGCGGGCAGCGTGAATGCGGCGGTCTTGCCGCTGCCGGTGTGGCTGGACACGAGCAGATCCTGGCCGGCGATCGCGGCGGGAATGGCCTGCATCTGCACCGGCGTGGGCGTGGTGTAACCGGTTTGTTCGACGGCTTTGAGGAGCTCTTCGGCGAGGCCGAGGGATTGAAAAGTCATGGGTTCTTCCTGTCTTGCTGTCCGCACCGCAGGGCGGAGGGACGGATTCGGACCCGCAGGGAACGGGTCACAAAGACATCGCGCCGCACCCGGGCACAAGGCTCGGCGCGGAAATCGCTGTCGCGGTACGACAGACGCGATGGGCGTGGCCGGCCAATCTACCGGCGAGTCTTGCCGGAGATGGACCGCGCATCGGCACCAACCGCTTGTCACGCAGCCAGACGATCTGAAGAACGCATGGAACGCTCGGCTTCGAGAGAAGCCGGCGACGGAGGTCGGGGGCGATGGGGCTGTGGTTACAGTCCCTTGGGCCGGTCTCGGCGGATGTCTTCATCCGCATCGGAACTGCTGACGGCCCTTTGCTGCATTGCACAACGGCGCAAGTATAACCGCTTTCGCCCCGGGCATGCGGAAATTTTGCTTCACCCGCACGCGAGCACCTTGGCGCTGCGGACGACCCGGGCGCATGCAGGAGAGCACGCCGGCGCACGAAAAAGCGGGCCGGTACGCATGGTACGGGCCCGCCCTGCCGGGGCCGGGCCCCGGGGTGTTTCGACGACGAATTACTTGTTGACCGCGGCCTTCAGCGTGGCGCCGGCGGTGAACTTGGGCACGCTGGAGGCGGCGATTTCGATCGTCGCGCCGGTCTGCGGGTTGCGGCCGGTGCGAGCGGCGCGCTGGGAAACCTCGAAGGAGCCAAAACCGGTGAAGGCAACCTTCTCGCCCTTGCCCAGTTGCTCGGCGATGATGTCCAGCACGCCCGACAGCGCACGGTCGGCCTGAGCGCGGGAAACGTCCAGACGATCGGCCAGGGCTTCGACGAATTCACCTTTGTTCATGCTTTTCCTCGATTGGTGTGGGTGGAGTTTTGGAAAGTCCGGTCTACGCGGCGGATTCTAGCACTGTCGCGGATTGTGGGGCGTTTCCTGCGCTTTCTCCGTGACATTCTGCATGAGGGTGGCGTATTTCCGTTTGCTGCTATGCAGCAAACTGCGCACCAGATCCGCGCGCCGAAGGGGTATGCTTGCGCCTGGCAAAGCCACCCGATCGAACGCTGACGATGAACACCAACGCACCGCCGACCCACGACCGCATCCAGATCCGCGCGACCCGCCATCAGGGCGTCGTGTCTTCGGTCGAGGTCACGCTGCCAGAAGCGGCCTGGATGGGCCACGCGCTCGTGGGCATGAGCCCCGAGGCTGCAGTCGAGTACGCGTATGCGCACGCGCCGAGCAGCCCGCGCGCGCACGCGAAGGCAGTCGAGCGAGCGTGTGCTGAGGCGCTGGGACACGCCGCACCCGACCTCGCCACCAGCCTCGCCACCGAGCGCTGGCTCGCCGCGGAGATGGTCGATGCGCACCTGCATCGCCTGTTGCTGGACTGGCCTGCGCGGCTCGGCTTCGAGCCCCGCTACAACCGTTACGCCGAATTCCACCGTCGCCTGCTGCACTGCGAGGACGCCGACACCGCCATGGCCCTGGGCGGCGATGTGCTCGACCTGGTCGCGCGCGAGCTGCTCGCCGGCTTCTTCAGCCGCATCCGCATGGCACACGGCATCGGCGAGTTTCTCGACCGCCTGGAAGCCGGCGGGAGCCTGAGTTCGGTGATGGCCGCGCTGATCGCCCAGGGCGCGACGATACCGACCCGCGAGGACAAGCTGCCGCTGCTGGGCACGGTGAGCGCCGCGGCCTGGGCTGCGAGCGCGGGACACTGGCCGGACGCGAGCTTCGTGCGCCAGCCTACGCAGGACGGCACGCCGGCCGAAACCGGCGCGCTCGCCCGCCACGCGGCCTCGCAAATGGTCAAGGTGCTGCTCGATCGCGGTCACCGCGTCTCGGCCCGGCTGTTCGCGCGCGCCATCGACCTCTCCGACTGCGCCAGCCGCATGCGCCACCCCGAAAGCGACGAGGTTGCGCCGCTGATCGACGCGACCTCACCCGAGCCCGGAATCGGGCTGGCGCGCGTGACCGGCGCGCGCGGGGTGCTGCTGTGCTGGGTCAAAATGGAAAACGGGGTGATCGCCGACTGCGCGAGCGTGCCGCCCGAGGCGTGGAACTTTCACCCCGAAGGTCCGTTCTGCCACGAGGCCCTCAGCACCCGTGAACAGGCCGAGGACGAAGACGCCTGCCGCACCCGTCTGTCCATGCTCGCGCTGGCGCTAGATCCGGCGCGTGAGGTCGACATCGAGTTCGTCGGCAAGCCCGCCCCGCGCAAGCGCAAATGAGCGCCCGCGCGCTGCGCGCTCAGGGCGCCAGCCGTCGGTAGCCGCCGCCGAAGTAGATCAGCGGCGCACGGTCGCTGCGCTCGAACCCGACCACCTCGCTGATGAACACGACATGGTCGCCACCTGCATGACGCACCGTGTTGCGGCACTCGAAGCGCGCGCACACGCCGCGCAGCAAGGGCACGCCGCCAGCGCCTGCGTCGACGGCGAGGCCGGCGAACTTGTCGTCCAGCCGGCTGGCGAAGCGCTGCGAGAGCTCAGCCTGGTCCTCGGCGAGCACGTTGATCGCGTAGTATTCGCAGGCCTCGAACAGCGGCCGGCTGGGCAGGCTGTTCGCCAGGCTCCACACGATCAGCGGCGGATCGAGCGACACCGAGTTGAAGGAATTCACCGTAAGGCCGATCGGCTCACCGCTCGGGCTGCGCGTGGTCACCACCGTGATGCCGGTGGCGAACATGCCGAGTGCATTGCGGAAGCGGCGCGAGAAATCCTCGTCCGCGGAGTGTGTCTGGGTCATGAAAGAGGCCTGCGCGCGATGCGCGCGTCTGGTGGCAGAACTTGAGAACCCGCGATTATCACCGCCCCGAGGACCAGCGTCGAGCTTTCGCGCCTTGATCCATACCAAGAACGACATGAAAAACCCCACGCCGAACGACTTTGCCCACCGCTTGTGCGCCTGGCAGCGCGAACACGGCCGCCACGACCTGCCATGGCAGAGCAGCGACCCGTATCGGGTCTGGCTGTCCGAGATCATGCTGCAGCAGACTCAGGTGGACACGGTGATTCCCTACTACGGGCGCTTTCTCGCCCGCTTTCCCGACGTCGCCAGCCTGGCCGCCGCGCCGGTCGAAGACGTGATGGCGCTGTGGAGCGGCCTCGGCTACTACGCCCGCGCGCGCAACCTGCACCGCGCGGCACGCACGGTCATGGACACCCACGGCGGCGTGTTCCCGCGCACCGCCGCCGGCCTCGCCGCGCTGCCCGGCATCGGGCGCTCGACCGCGGCCGCCATCGCGGCCTTCGCCCATGGCGAGCGCGCGGCCATCCTAGACGGCAACGTGAAGCGCGTGCTGTGCCGGATCTTCGGCGTCGACGGCTATCCCGGCGACAAGGCCGTCGAGACACGGCTTTGGGCGCTGGCCGATTCCCTGCTCCCGGAGCACGACATCGAGCGCTACACCCAGGCGCAGATGGATCTCGGCGCCACCGTCTGCACCCGCGCCCGGCCGGCCTGCGCGCGCTGCCCTTTCCACGACGACTGCGTCGCGCGACGCGAGCACCGCATCGCCGAGCTGCCCACGCCCCGGCCGCGAAAGACCGTCCCCCAGCGCAGCGCACGCTACGCGGTGATCATGCACGAGGGCGCCGTGCTGCTCGAGCGCCGCCCACCTGCCGGCATCTGGGGTGGCCTGCTCGCCCTGCCGGAGATTCCGCCCGAGGCCGAGGCGCCCGCCGCCTGGTCGAGCGCGCGCTTCGGGCTGGCGCCGAGCGCGGCCGTCCCGCTCGCGCCGCTCACGCACGCATTCACGCATTTCGTGCTCACGCTGCAGCCAGTGTTGATGGAGATTCACACCCCGCCGCGCGCGCTCGCCGATGGCGCCGCGCTGCACTGGCTCGCGCTGGAGGCCCGCCGCGACGCGGCCCTGCCCGCGCCGGTGCGCCGCATTCTCGACGCGCTGGCCGAGCCGGGGTTGTTCGCGCCGGACTGAGCGCCTGAGGGGAAAAGCGCCGGCTCAGGCCAGGTTGGACAGCAGGCCGTGCTCGCGCAGAAACTGCTGCACGATCTCCAGCCGACTCGTCACGTCATCGAGCTCGAGCAGTTTCTGCTTGGCCAGGAGCGGAATCGGCAGCAGCTCGACATAGCGCGCGCCCACCCAGGCGGCGTCGTCGAAGCGGTGCGGTGGCGGCAGGCGCTCGCCGAGTTCGTCGACGATGGTGCGCAGCAAGGGCAGCATGTCGGCCTGCGCTTCGGGCACCGGCCCCGAAGGTGGCTCCGCGAGCCAGCGCACGTCGGCCACGAGCAGGCCGTCGCGCTCGACCTCATGGTCCTCGATGCGAAAACGCCGCCCCCCGCGCGTGACCAGACTCAGCACCCCCGCCTGCTCCATGTCCCAGCCTTCGATGCGCGCCTCGGTGCCGACCGGGTGCGGCACCGCGGTCTCGCCCACTTCTTCGCCGGCCGCGATCAGGCACACGCCGAAGCCGCTTTCTTCGCGCATGCAGCGCGTGATCATGTCCATGTAGCGCGGCTCGAACACGCGCAGCGGCAGGATGCCCTCGGGGAAGAGCACCGTCTTGAGGGGAAACAGCGGCAGCCTTTCGACGCTATCGCTCATGGCTCTCTCCTGTTGTGCCGCCCCTGTCATTTCAGCACTGCTGCACCGGACGCAGGCGGTCCTCGCCCCAGCGCGCCATCAGCGTGTGCGCCACGCCGAGCTGGTCGAGGATGCGCGCGACGACGAAATCGACCAGATCCTGCACCGTCTGCGGATGGTGATAGAAGCCCGGGTTGGGCGGCAGGATGCACACGCCGAGCCGGGCGAGCTTGAGCATGTTCTCGAGGTGGATGGCGGAATACGGCGTCTCGCGCGGCACCAGCACGAGCTTGCGGCCCTCCTTGATGACGACGTCCGCGGCGCGCTCGATCAGGTTCTGGCTGAGCCCGTTCGCGATCGAGGCCAGCGTAGCGACGGTGCACGGGCACACCACCATCGCATCGGGCGGATTCGAGCCCGACGCCGGCGGCGCAAACCACTCCTCGCGCCCGAACACCTCGAGCTGCCCGGGCGCGGCGCCGAAACGCGCGCGCAACTCGGCCGCGACCTCGGCCGGCCGCGCGGGCAGCGCCCAGTCCATCTCCTGGCGCGCAACGATTTGCGCGACCTGCGAGTACAGCAGCCACACCCGGCACCCGGCCTGCAGCAGGCACTCCACCAGGCGCACGCCATAGGGCAGGCCGGATGCACCGGTGAAGGCGACGGTGACGGTGGCAGGTGCGCTCATGGGCTCAGTCTAGGTAATCGGTGATCGGCACCCAGCGCCCGTTACGGATCTGCGCGAGGCGACCATGACGGTTGCCGAGGTGATCCTCGGCGCTGAAGCGATAGATCGGGCTGCCGAAAATGTCGGGCGTGAACTGCATGCTCTCGAGCGCGCGGGCGAAGGCCGCCGGCGTGAGCGCGGGGCCGGTCGCCTCGGCGGTACGCACGAACAGGTCCGCCAGGGTGTAACCCATGACGCTCCACACGTTGGGCTCGGCATTGAAACGCGCGCGATAGCGCTCGATCCACGCGGCGAGCTCGACGCTGGCGCCTTCGGCATAGGGATGCGGCAGCACCGACACGCCGTACAGCCCCTCGACCGCCGCGCCGCCGAGCGCATGCGTCTGCGCGGAATAGCCCGAGGCGGTGACCAGCATGTCCACGTCCCAGCCGATCTTGCGCGCCTCGGCCATCGCCGCCACCGTCTCGCGCACTACGGTGGCGAGCACCACGAGGTCGCAGCGCGCAGCGCGAAGGCGCGCGATCTGGCTGGAAAAATCGGTCGCGCCGCGCTTGTAGCTGGTGCGCTCGACGAGCTCGCGCGTCAGCCCTTCGAGCGCGGCCTCCACCCCCTTCATCACCTCCAGGCCGTAGTCGTCGTCCTGATAAAGCAGGCAGGTGCGCGCATAGCCCCGCGCGCGCACCAGGTGCGCGGTCGCGGCCTTCATGTAGTCGTAGTAGGGCGCGAAGTTCTGGAACTTGAGCGGGTGCAGCGGCGTGTAGGTGGCGCGGTGCGGCGAGAACGGGAACAGGTGCAGGCGGCCGGCATCGAGGATGATCGGCATCGTCGCCATGACCACCGGCGTACCCATGTTGGCGATGAAGGCGAAGGCCTTGTCGTGCTGCACCAGCTTGCGCGCCGCGAGCACCGCGCGCTTCGGATCGTAACCGGCGTCCTCGACCGCCAGGCGGATGCGCCGCCCATGCACGCCGCCGCCCGCATTGGCCTCGTCGAAGCGCATCAGCATGCCGTCGCGTACCGGCACGCCGAGCATGGCGATCGGGCCGGACAGGTCGGACACCGTGCCGACGACGATCTCGTCGGCGGCCAGCTCGACCGCCCCGGCGGGGACGGCGGCGCCGAGCGCGAGGCTGGTGCTCAGGGCAAGCATGAACCGGCGCAGCATGCTCATCGGGGGGGTCGCTCCGGGTGAAGTGCGCTGCATCAGAACGGCAGGCGCCGGCGCGGCGCGGCCGCGGGCCTGGATTCCTTGCGCTCGGGCGTCGCCGCCGGCGCCGGCGCCTTGACCGGCTTGCGCGGCTGGTTCATCTCCTCGCGCGCGAAGCGCACCTTGCCTTCGAGTTCGCAGCCCCGCATGCCGGGTTCGCAGATCGCACCGCGCACACGTTGGCAGATGCCGTTCAGGTCGTGGGGACAACTCCATGCACTCATCGCGTTCGGCTCCACAGGCAGCTTGAAAAGAGGCTGTAACTATCGGCTGCTGCAACGCAAAATTCAAGCCTTGCAGCTCCGCGCCCGCAGCCCGGCATGCTCAGCTTCGACCGGTCAGGCCCGAGGGTCGCAGCAGCACCACGGCCACGATCACCGCGCCGAACACCACCATCTCCAGCCCCGCCGCGCGCGCCCAGTCGCCGGGCAGGGCATCGCGCAGCAGGGCGATGGTGGGCGGAATGGCGACGATCACCAGCGCCCCCCACACCGCCCCCATCAGCCGGCGTGCGCCCCCGATGAAGGCGAGCATCAGGAGCTCGAAGGAAAACACCAGGCCGAACTGTTCGGGGCTGATGAAGCCGATCCAGTGCGCGTAAAGCGCCCCCGCCAGCCCGGACAATGCGCCACCGACCAGAAAAGCCTGCATCTTGACCGCCGCCGGCGCAATCCCGCAGGCCGCCGCGGCCGCCTCGTCGTCGCGCACCGCGCGCCAGGCGCGGCCGTGATGCAGCGCCAGCAGGCGCCGGCACACCGCGAGCGCGATCAGCAGCGCCGCGAGGCTCACCAGCGCCTGCGCAAGGGTGGAGTCCGCCCGCCAGCCGAAGACCTCGAAGCCCGGCACCGCCATGCCCGCCGCGCCGTGGGTCACCGACTCCCAGCGCGCGAGCCCCTCCTCCACGATGAGCGCGAAGGCGAGCGTGCTCATGCCGAAATACAGCCCGCCCAGGCGGCGCGCCGGCAGGCTGGCCAGCACGCCGCCCAGCGCGCCGGCCAGCACCGCAGCCGGAATGGCCAGCGGCGCCGGCAGCCCATGGCGCACCAGCACCGCCTGCGTGTAGGCGCCGAGCGCGACCAGCGCCGCCTGCCCGAGCGCGATCTGCCCCGCCTGGCCGACCACGACCACCACACCCAGCCCGGCGATCGCGTAGGTCAGCACCAGCGTGGCCTTGCCCAACGCATAGTCGACACCGAGCAGCGCGACCGCGACCAGCACCACGAGCAGCCAGGGCAGGCCGGCGCGCACGGCCTGGCGCGCCGCGGCTGCGGGGTCGGTCCGCATCCCGCTTCTCACACGCTCGCGCGGGCAGCACGCCCGGCGCCCAGGCCCTGCGGAAAGAGCAGCAGCGCGACCATCAGCAGGGCGTAAGGCACGACATCCTTGACGCCCTCGGGCAGCAACAGCCCGGCGAGGGCCTCGACCACGCCGAGGAACACGCCGCCGAGCAGCGCGCCCGGCAGGCTGGTGAGGCCACCCAGCACCGCAGCCGGAAAGGCCTTGAGCGCGACGAAACCCATGTTGAGATGCACGAAGGTCACCGGTGCCAGCAACAGCCCGGCGACCGCAGCCACCGCCGCACCCAGCGCCCAGGCCAGCGTGTGCATGCGCGCCACCGGCCAGCCGAGCAGGGCCGCGGTGCCGGCATCCTCGGAGCAGGCGCGCAGCACCCGCCCGGTCCGCGTGTGACGAAAGAAAGCCGCCAGCGCCGCCGCCAGCACGAGCGTCACGACCACCACCCACACATGGCTTGCGGCGAGCACGAGCGGCCCGATCGCGAGCGTGTCGGCGGCGATGGGCAGGCGGTAGGTTTCCTGGGCGGCGGCGGGGATCGAGGCGACGCTGCCACGCAGCATCATGCCCAGCCCGAAGGTGAGCAGCACCGCCACCAGATGGGGCTGGCCGATCGCCCGGCGCAGGGCGAGGCGTTCGAGCAGCGCGCCGAGCACGGCGACCGCGAGCACCGCGGCCGGCGCCGCCAGCCAGAGCGGCAGGCCGAGCAGCAGGTTGAGCGCGAGCCCGGTGAAGGCCCCCACCATGAGCAGGTCGCCCTGCATGAAGCTGACGGTTTCGGTCGCCTTGTAGATCAGCACGAAGGACAGCGCGACCAGGCCATAGACACAGCCGATCGCGACTCCGCTCGTGAAGACCTGGACGAATGCAAGCATGGGGCCGAAGCATAGCCGATCCCGGCCGGGCCCGGCCCCACGCAAAGCTCAAGCGATGAAGCGCTCGAGCAGGCCCTGTTGCCAGGCCACCGCGACGAGGGCGACGAGGATCAGCAGCAGGATCCACGCGCGCCACGGCGAGGACTTCTCGGCATAGGGGTCGGACATCGACCGCGAAGCGCCCGCAGGCAGCGCCGCGACCCCGGTGAGCGCTCCGCCGAAGGGGATGTTGATGCGCGCGCGGGTGTTGACCGCCCAGCCGTTGGCGTCGAGCAGCGGCCCGAGGTTGCGCTGACGCAGCTTGAGCCAGGCGAGCAGCATCGACGGCCCGGAGATCAGCAGCACGATGCCTGCGAGCACGAGCGGCATCTGCCAGGCGGGCAGCGACAGGAAGCCCGACACCACCGCCGCGAGCGCGGTCCCCAACGCACCCAGGGCGAGGCCGATGGCGGCGAAGATACCGGCGAACTTGGCGATGTCGAAGGCCGGCGCGGGCGCCCCCGGGGCGGCAGGCGCCGGAGCCTCGACCTTGGCACCGGCACCAGCAACGCCGGCCGCAGCCTGGGTGTCGACCGCCTTCTCGCGTGCAGCGGCGAACTTCTGGATCTGATCGCCGATCATGCGGCCGACGCGCTTGTACGGCGACCAGAAGGCCTGGCGCACGCTCACCGGCGCCTCGACCACCTTGACCACGCTGGCGTTCCAGTCGCGCCCCTGTCGGTCGTAGAACACCCCGTTGCGGCCGGGCACCATCATCTCGTCGACGTCACCGCCGGTGAGCGCGGCGACGATGGTCATCGGCGCCTCGCCCTGGCGCGCGCAATCGCAGTAAACGAGATACGTGCCCGACAGCGGCGCCAGCGCCGTATGCCGACCCATGTCGGCCACGCGCAGGCAGAGCTCGCAGCTGCGCTGGTCGAGGTAGAGCGTGCCGGCCTGGAAGATGGCCTTGTCCTGGGTGCCGTAGAAGTCGCTCAGGGTGACGAAGTTGCGCAGCAGCTTGACCAGGTCGCGGTTGTAGCGCGTCAGGCGCTCGAGCGCGTCGACCTGAGCGGCCGCGGTCTCGGCGGCCAGATCCTGCGCGATCAGGGTCTCGAGCTCGGCGCGCGCGCTGCCCTGCAGCAGCCCGCGCAATTCACCCACATCGCGGGCCGCGATCGGGTTGACCGGGCTGGCGGCCAGCCAGGCGCGATAGGCGTCGAAGCGCGCGGACAGATCCTGCCATTCGGTCCACGACAGCGCCTGACGCTCGCCGAACAGCGGGCGCACCACGACGTCGCGCAGGGCCGCGATGCGGGCTTCCCAGGCAGGGTTGAGGGCCTCGCTCAGGGGCAGGTCGCGGCCGGGGCCGACGAGCGCCAGCGGCAGCGCCGCCACACCCTCGGCGTCGCTGCCCAGCGCCAGCACGGCGAGGCCGGCATAGGTGGTGTCGGCCGGATTGAGCGCCGTCGCCGCGCGCTCGTCGAAGGCGGCGAGGCGGCAGCGGGTGAAGTAGTCCTCGACCTTGTCGCGCACCGCATCGAACACCGCCGCCGCCGCGCCCGTGTCCGCACCGAGCGGCAGCACGGTGGCCGCGTCGGCCTCGGCCTGCGCATGCCAGTCGGACACCGCCTGCGCGGCCGCGAAGAAGGCGTTCACACGCTCCAGGTCGACGCCCGGCTTGCCGCTGCGGTCATCGGCCGCGCCGAAGCCTTCGATGATGAGGCTGATGGTCTTGGCGAGGTTCTCGTCACCCGCGAGCTCGGCCGGCACGATGCCGTCGCCGTTGGGGTGCTCGGGCGCGAACAGGCGCGTGGTGTCGCCCAGATCGGCCACGGCCACATCCTCGGCGTCGGGCTTGTCGAGATAGGACAGCACCTTCTTCGCCGTGGCGAGCAGCTTCGCCCCCTCGAGGCTGTCGGCGTCGATCGCCGCCAGCGGCAGGCCGTCGACGCCGCGGAACAGCACGCCCGGGTCCTTCAGCACGCCACATACCCAGTTCACCGCTGCGATGATCTCGGGCGCGCGGATGCGTCCGTCACCGTCGGCATCCAGCACCTGAAGCGTGCGGGTATCGAACTCCAGCCCGGAGGTCGGGCACGCCAGCGCAGACCAGAGCTTCTGGTCGAGCTCGCCGAGGTGGCGCAGGTCATCGGCGGTCTCGATGCGTACCTGATCGAAGCCACCAGAGCGGAAAAACCGCCACTGATGACTCTTGCTCGTGTTCTTGCTCATTGTGTTCTCCCTGTTCAGGCGCCGCCCCATGCGATGGGGGCGAGCGCAACGACGAAATATTGCGCCGGAATCCGAACAGGAACAATGGTGTCATCGAGCCGCGCGGCCCACCGCAGACCGCGCCCCGCGACGGGCGGCGACGAGCTCAGCCGTAGGCGCCGACGAAGGGGTTGCTTTCGCGCTCCTCACCGAAGGTCGAGGTCGGCCCGTGGCCGGGGATGAAGCTGATGTCGTCACCGAGCGGGAAGAGCTTTTCGCGAATCGAGCGGATCAGGGTCTGGTGGTCGCCACGCGGGAAATCGGTGCGCCCGATCGAGCCGGCGAAGAGCACATCGCCGACGATGGCCAGGCGCGCGCCCTCATGCACGAAGACGACGTGGCCGGGGGTGTGCCCGGGGGTGTGGATGACCTTCAGCGTCTCGTCGCCGATCGTCACCGTGTCGCCGTCGTGCAGCCAGCGCGCGGGCTCGAAGGACTCGACGTCGGGAAAGCCGAACATCTTGCTCTGCTGCGGCATGCCCTCGATCCAGAAGCGGTCTTCTTCCTGCGGCCCCTCGACCGGCACGCCGAGCTCGCGCGCGAGCCGGGCGACACCGCCGGCGTGGTCGATGTGGCCATGGGTGACGAGGATCTTCTCGACGCTGACCCCGAGCTCGTCGATCGCCGCGCGGATGCGCTCGACGTCGCCGCCCGGGTCGACCACCGCCGCCTTCTTCGTGCGCTCGCACCACAGGATGCTGCAGTTCTGCTGGAAGGGGGTGACCGGGACGATGGTGGCCTGGATCATCGAGAGCGCTCCTGAGGGCATGGAATCAGGCGCGCATTTTAACCGAGAGCCGGCCGGGACCTGCGGCGCCGGGGCCGTAAACGTGGCAAGCGGGCTTGCCCGCGAAGCCGGCGCCGCTCGAGCGCCGTTCGCGGACAAGCCCGCTTGCGCAGGCCACCGTCAGCGGACGATCAGACCACGCCCTGCGCCAGCATCGCCTCGGCGACCTTGACGAAGCCGGCCACGTTGGCGCCGTCGGAGTAGCTCACCGAGCCGTCCTCGCGCTCGCCGTACTTCAGGCAGGCGGCGTGGATGCCGAGCATGATCTCCTTGAGGCGGGCGTCGACCTCATCGCGCGTCCACGACAGGCGCATCGCGTTCTGGCTCATCTCGAGGCCGGAGGTGGCGACACCGCCGGCGTTCGAGGCCTTGCCCGGCGCGTACAGCACGCCGTTGTGCTCGAAGATCTTCACGGCTTCGATCGTGCTCGGCATGTTGGCGCCCTCGGCCACGGCGACCACGCCGTTCTTGACCAGGGTGGCGGCGTCGTTGGCGTCGAGCTCGTTCTGGGTGGCGCACGGCAGGGCGACCTGCACCGGCACGTGCCACGGGCGCACGTTCGGCTCGAAGCGGGCGCCGACGCGCTCGGCATACTCGGAGACACGGCCGTAGTAGTGGTTCTTGATCTCCATGAGGATCGCCAGCTTCTCGGGGGTGAAGCCGTCCTCGTCGATCACGGTGCCGCTCGAGTCGGAGCAGGTGATCGGCTTGGCGCCGAGTTCCATCAGCTTCTCGATGGCGTACTGGGCGACATTGCCCGAACCGGACACGGACACGCGCATGCCCTTGATGTCGCGGCCAGCGTGCTCGAGCATCGCGTTGGCAAAGTAAACGGTGCCGTAGCCGGTCGATTCGGGGCGGATCAGCGAGCCGCCGAAGGACAGGCCCTTGCCGGTGAACACGCAGGCAGCGTTGTTCGACAGCTTCTTCATCATGCCGGCCATGAAGCCGACCTCGCGACCGCCCACGCCGATGTCACCGGCCGGCACGTCGGTGTCCGGGCCCACGTGGCGATACAGCTCGCTGATGAAAGCCTGGCAGAAACGCATCACCTCGCCCGGGCTGCGGCCCTTGGGGTCGAAGTCGGAGCCGCCCTTGCCGCCGCCCATGGGCAGGGTGGTGAGCGCGTTCTTGAAGGTCTGCTCGAAGGCGAGGAACTTGAGGATGGACAGGTTCACCGAGGGGTGGAAGCGCAGGCCGCCCTTGTAGGGGCCGATGGCCGAGTTGTGCTGGATGCGGTAGCCGCGATTGACCTGGGTCTCGCCTTTGTCGTCCACCCACGAGACACGGAACATGATCACGCGCTCGGGTTCGATCAGTCGGTCGAGGAGCGAGTGCTCGGCGTAGCGCTTGTTGGCCGAAATGAAGGGCCACAGGCTCTCCATGACCTCGCTGACAGCCTGCAGAAACTCGGGCTGGCCGGGGTTGCGTTGCTCGACGTAGGTCAGGAACTCCTCGAGAGACTGGTATTTCATGATGTTGAACCCATGGTTGGTTGGACGAAAAACCTTCGGACGCGCGCACGCGATGGCCTCGGCCTTACCCGAAGTCATCGCGAAATTCCCCGCCATTGTGCATCAGATTCACCATTTCCGTGCATATCGCCGCCGAAATGTGCCGAACCGATGCTTTCATCATCAAGACACACTCGTTCGGGGCGCCGGCAGCGCAGCGCCTGCCCACCTCACCGCCATGACGCGCTCAGGAGCGCCGGGCGGCATATCGATGGACCGCGGGCCCCACCGGCGTTTATCCTTATCTTGCATATCCCTATCACAGGAGAATCACATGGGTCTGTTCGCATTCATCAAGGAAGCAGGTGAAAAGCTCTTCGGCACCGGCGAAGCCAACGCCGCGAGCCCGGGCAACGATGCATCCGCGGCCAATGCAAAGGCAGCCGAAGCGATCCACAACTACATCGTCGCCCTCAAGCTCGCACCGGCCGACCTGGGTGTGAGCTTCGACGCCGAAAAGTCGCTGGTCACGGTGACCGGCACCGCGCCCGACCAGGCCACGCGCGAGAAGATCCTGCTCGCCGCCGGTAACGTCGCCGGCGTGGCCGAAGTCGAAAACCGCATGTCGGTCGCCCGCACCGAGCCCGAAGCGCAGTTCCACACCGTCGAACGCGGCGACACCCTGTCGGCGATCGCGAAGAAGTTCTACGGCAACGCCAACAAGTACACGGTGATCTTCGAGGCCAACAAGCCGATGCTGAGCGACCCGGACAAGATCTACCCGGGTCAGGTGCTGCGCATCCCGCCGCAGGGCTGAAACCACGCCGGCGCAGTGTGCCGCGTGAGCGCGCGGCACTTGCTCGCACGGGGCCCGGGCCATTAGGCTCGGGCCTCTTTCGTTGACCTGGCCCCATCACGGCCCACCCACGTCATGGCCCGCATCCGCATCGAACTGCCCGGACACTTCGCCTTCGCCACCGAGCTTCCCGTGCTGATTTCGCACATCAACTACGGCAACCATCTCGACAACGCCCAGCTGCTCGGCATCGTCTCCGAAGCGCGCGTGCGCTTTTTCGGCTCGATGGGCTACTCCGAGATGGACGTGGAGGGCTGCGGCATCATCGTCGCCGACGTCGCCGTGCAATATCGCTCCGAAGCCTTCCATGGCGAGCTCATGCGCATCGAGCTCGCGGCGAACGACTTCCACACCCACGGCTGCGACCTCGTCTGGCGCATCAGCGAGGCCAGCAGCGATCGCGAGGTCGCGCGCGGCAAGACCGGCATCGTGTTCTTCGACTACACGGCGCGGCAGAAGGCCCCGGTCCCCGCCGGCTTCCGCCAGCGCTTCGCCTGACGCGACCAACATGCCCACCGGCAAGTCCGCCCCCGCCATGCCCGGCGCGCATCCGGCCGATGGCGCACCCACGCGGACCCCGCACGCGCCCGACGCCGTCACGCGCCGCCAGGCTGCCGTCATCGGCGGCGGGCCGGCGGGGCTGATCGCGGCCGAGACGCTCGCCGCCGCCGGGCTCGCAGTGACCGTGTTCGATGCCATGCCCTCGGTCGGGCGCAAGTTCCTGCTCGCCGGGCGCGGCGGGCTCAACCTGACCCACAGCGAGCCGCTGGCGGCCTTCCGCGCGCGTTACGGCGCACGCCGCGAACACATCGCGCCCCTGCTCGAGGCCTTCGGCCCGCAGGCGCTGCGCGACTGGGCGGACGCCCTGGGCGCAGAGACCTTCGTCGGCAGCTCGGGGCGGGTGTTCCCCAAGGAGATGAAGGCCGCGCCGCTGCTGCGCGCCTGGCTCGCTCGCCTGCGCGCGCGCGGCGTGGGCTTTGCGGTGCGGCATCGCTGGCTGGGCTGGGCGGACACTGGGGCGCCGAGCGCACACGACTGCGCCGAGCGCACGGGCGAGCCTGCCTGCGCCCGCCCTCGCCAGCGCCTGGTGTTCTCCACGCCGAGCGGCCAGCGCATCGTCGAGGCCGACGCCGTGGTGCTCGCCCTGGGCGGCGGCAGCTGGGCGAAGCTCGGCTCGGACGGCGCCTGGGTGCCCTTGCTACGCGGCGTCGGGGTGGATGTCGCCGAGCTGCTGCCGGCCAACTGCGGCTTCGATGTCGCCACCACGGCCGGCGCGGGCTGGAGCGCGCACTTTCTCGAGCGCTTCCGCGGCCAGCCCTTGAAGTCGGTGCGCGCGCACTTCACCGACGCCAGCGGGGCGCGGCACGAACGTGCAGGCGAATGCCTCATCTCGGCGACCGGCATCGAAGGCGGGCTGATCTACGCGCTCGCGGCGCCGCTGCGCGACACCCTGCTCGCCGCTGGCAGCGTCACGCTGCATCTCGACCTCGCCCCCGGACGCAGCCTCGAGCGCCTCCATACCGAGCTCGCCCGCCCGCGCGGCAGCCGCTCCATGGCCAGCCACCTGCACAGCCAGGCCGGCATCAAGGGCCTCAAGGCCGGCCTGTTGCGCGAGTGTCTGCCCAAGGCGGACTTCGACGACCCGGCGCGCCTGGCTGCCGGCATCAAGGCGCTCCCGATCACGCTTGCCGCCACGCGCCCGATCGACGAAGCGATCAGCACCGCCGGCGGCGTGCGGTTCGAGGCGCTGGATGCGAACCTCATGCTCCGGGCCCGGCCCGGCGTATTCGTCGCCGGTGAGATGCTCGACTGGGAGGCGCCCACCGGCGGCTACCTGCTCACCGCCTGCTTCGCCAGCGGCCTCGCAAGCGCCCGCGGCGCGGCGCGCTGGCTCGGCGCCCGCATGGACGAGAGCAGGCCCTGAGCGCGCAGCCTGCGCCCTGAAACCCGCCCCCTCGCGCGCGGGCCACCCACCCGCCCGATCACCAGTTCGACTCGCGCTCGGCCGTCGCGGAGATGCGGTGAATGGACAGGTCGGCGCCGTTGAACTCCTGCTCCTGATCGAGGCGCAAGCCCAGCGCGAGCTTGAGCGCGCCGTACACCACCACACTGCCCACCAAGGCAACGCCGATGCCCAGCGCGGTCATGAGCGCCTGGGCCATGAAGCTCACCCCGCCCAGCCCGCCGAGCGCCTGGCTGCCGAAGATACCCGCCGCCAACCCGCCCCAGGCACCGCACACCCCGTGCAGCGGCCACACGCCGAGCACATCGTCGATCTTCCAGCGGTTCTGGGTCAGCGTGAACATCACCACGAACAGCCCCGCCGCCACCGCGCCGACCACCAGCGCACCGAGCGGATGCATGATGTCCGAGCCCGCACACACCGCCACCAGGCCGGCGAGCGGGCCGTTATGCACGAAGCCCGGGTCGTTGCGCCCGGCCACGAGCGCCGCCACCGTACCGCCGACCATCGCCGGCTCTAAGCCGTTTCCAGTG
>DITC01000071.1:0-122260 GCA_002422685.1 Thauera sp. UBA6194
ATCCTTCCGGGCGCGCCAGACACCGAAAAGGCCCGATGTTCGCATCGGGCCTTTTTACATTCGTGCCGCCCGTCGACCGCCAGCGCCCATCATGCCCGACGCTCATCACCTGCTTGGTCTTCAGCCCGACGCAAGCGCGCACCAGATCAGGCGTGCCTTCCGCCACCTCGCCATGAGGTGGCATCCCGACCGCAACCCGGCGCCCGACGCGGCGGAGCACTTCAAGCGCTTGCGTCAGGCGCACGACGAACTGCTCGCCGCACTGAACGCCTCGAGTGTCGAGCCGAACGCTGATGCAGCCAGCCGCGCGCAAGCGCATGCCGAAGCGCGTGGCGCCGACCTCGAGCAGGTTCTCGACCTCGACATCGAGCAGTGTTTCCTGGGCGGGCGTTGTGAGCTTGGCGTGCCGCAACTGCATCCATGCACGCATTGCGCCGGCACGGGCATCGAAACCCTGACCGTGAGCCGCATGTGCGAGCCTTGCCGCGGCTCGGGCCGCATCCGCACAGCCAAGGGGCTCGTCCGCTGCACCGACTGCGACGGGCGCGGTTACAGCAGCGCGCGCGCCTGCACGCACTGCGCAGGCGCCGGCACGCAGACCGTGGAGCGTCGACTCGAGGTGCGCATCCCTCCGGGCATGGCCGAAGGCGACGAGCTGCGCCTCGCCGGAGAAGGTCGCCCGCACGCCGACCCCCGCCATCGACCTGGCGACCTTCGGTTGCGCATCCGCTGCAGGCCGCATGCGCTGTTTCGCCTCGAGGGGCGCAATCTGGTCGTGCGCCACCCGGTGAGCGCGCTGCGCCAGCTCATGGGTGGCAGCGTGGAGGTGCCGCACCCGGGCGGTTTCGAGGCCATCATGCTGGAACCTGCCGCCCCGAGCGGGCGTCGGATACACGTGGCCGGCGCCGGTCTGCCGGCAAAGGGCAACAAACCTGCAGGCGAACTGATCGTCGAGCTCGAGCCGGTGTGGCCGCGTAATCTCACGCCATCGCAGCGCACGCGACTGCAAGCCCTCGAAAACGAACTCGTGGCCGATGCCGCGTCTCACTATCCGGAACTCGCGCAGGCGCACACGTTCGCAGGTGATGCAGGCCGATAAGGTGCCGACCGACAAATCCACTCACCGCTGTCACGCCTGGCGCCATAAAATAAGCAAAACCTGATAAACAACAACCCGCTCAGGGCCCCCTCATGCGCCGCCTGCTTCCTCTGCTCATCATCGTTCTCGCCGTCGCGGGCTTCGCCCTGCTGCGTGCCACCAAGCCCGCAGCACCGCCCGTAGAGACCCGCGAGCGCGTCTGGCGCATCGAGGCCCACACCCTGGCCGCAACCGATGTCGCGCCGACGCTCGTGCTCTACGGACGCATCGAAGCCCCCGATCGGGTGCGTGCCGCGGCCCCGGTGAGTGGGCGCGTGCTCGAACTTCGGGTGCGCGACGGCGACCGGGTTGCGGCCGGCGCGGTGCTGGCGCGCATGGACCCGCGCGATCTGGAGCCCAGGGTGGCGCAGGCCGTGGCGGAGCTCGAGCGCGAACGCATCCGCTACCGCCATGACCAGCAGGCCATCGTCCAGGAGCGCACCCTGCTGAAGCTCTCCGAGGCGAAGGTCGAGCGCTTCGAGCGCCTCAAGAACGCCCGACTCGGCGCCGAGAGCGCCTTCGACCAGGCGCGCGAGGAGCTCGCCCGCGTGCGGCTGTCGCTTTCGCAGCGGCAGCAGGCGATCGCAGAGCACCCCGCCCGCCTCGCCCAACTCGAGGCGCGGCTGAACGAAGCCCAGCGCGATGCCGCGCGCGGTGAAATCACCGCCCCGTTCCCGGCCCGCATCGGCACGGTCGAGGCCGCCGCCGGCGACCAGGTGCAAGTCGGCCAGACCCTGCTCAGCCTCTATCCTTCGGACGCCCTCTTCCTGCGTGCGCGCGTGCCCGCGCTGTATGCAGAAGAGCTGCGTGCCGCGCTCGCAGGCGGCGCGGTGTTGCAGGCGCGCGCAGCGTTCGGCCCGACGCAGCTCGTCGCCCGCCTCGAGCGCATCAGCGGCGAAGCCGACGCGCGTGGCGTGGATGTGCTGCTGCGCCTGGAAGACACCTCCCAGGTTCCGCTCGGCGCCTTCATCAACGCGGTGCTCGAGCGTCCGCTTGCGACACGGGTCTTTGCCGTACCGCCGTCTGCCTTGCACGGTGGCGACCGGCTGTATCTGATCGAGGACGATCGCCTCGTCGGCGTGCCGATCGTGCGCGCGGGAGAGCGGCGCGAAGGCGAGCGGCTCACCCTGCTCGTGCGTCCGCGCGCCGATGCGCCGCCGCTCGCCGACGGCGCGCGCATCCTGGCCACCCATCTGCCGCACGCGATCGACGGCCTCGCCGTGGAAGTCGTCGAGGCCGTTCGATGAAGCACACCAGCCTGCTCGAGCGCTTGGCCGGCCACAAGGTGGCCGCCAATGTGCTGATGTTGCTCGCCTTCGTGCTCGGTGTGCTCGGCGTCACGCGCATGAACGTGCAGTTCTTTCCCACCTTCGAGCTCGACGTGATCTCGGTGCGCGTGGTGTGGAGCGGCGCCGCAGCCGAGGACGTGGAAACCGGCATCACCGTGCCGCTGGAAGAGCGCCTCAAGACCGTGGATGGCCTCAAGCGCATGAGCTCCACCTCGGCGCAAGGCGTCTCCAGCATCACCCTCGAGCTCGAGGAAGACACCGACGCCCTGCTCGCCCTGGACCAGGTGCGCCAGCGCGTCGACGAGTTCCGCAACCTGCCGCGCGACGCCGAAACGCCCGAGGTGAGCCGGGTTTCGCGCTACGAACCGATCGCCCGCATGCTCGTGCGCGGCAGCAGCGTGGAGGAGCTGCGGCCGTGGGTGCGCCGCTTCGAGGCCGAACTGCTCGCCGCGGGCATCGACCGTGTGAGCATGACCGGCCTGCCCGAAGAGCGCATCGCGATCGAGATTCCCTCCGCGGCGCTCGAGACGCTCGGGCTCTCGCTCGTGCAGGTAGGCGAGCGTGTCGGCCAGCTCGCGCGCGACGTCCCGGCGGGCATTGCCGGCGAAGCGGACGGCGCACGCGAGATCCGCGGCCTCGAGCAACGCCGCAGCGCCGAAGCCTTCGGTCCGCTGCCGATCGTCAGCGACCAGAACGGGCTCGTGCGTCTGAGCGAGATCGCCACCATCAGCCGCGAACCACGCGCCAACGAACTCGAGCTCTTCGAGCGCGGCGACAGCGTGGTGGAGATGCAGCTGCAGCGCAGTGAGAGCGGGCATTCGCTCAAGGCCGCGCGCGTGCTCGAAGACTGGCTCGAGAAGACCCGTCCCACCCTGCCGCCCTCGATCAGCCTCGAGGTCTTCGACACGCAGTGGGAGCTGATCCGCGACCGCATCGAGCTGCTCGTCGAGAACGGCGTCTCCGGTCTGCTGCTGGTCGTGGCCGTGCTGTATTTCTTCCTGCCGGCGCGCGTCGCCTTCTGGGTGATGGTGGGCGTACCCACGGCCTTCCTGGCCACGCTGGCGATGATGTACATGTTCGGCGGCACGATCAACATGATGAGCCTGTTCGCGCTCATCATGGCGCTGGGCATCATCGTCGACGACGCGATCGTGGTCAGCGAGGACGCCGACACGCACCGCCACATGGGCGAAGGCCCGGCCCAGGCGGCGCTGGGCGGTGCGCGGCGCATGCTGTGGCCGGTGCTCGCCGCATCGCTGACAACGGTCGCGGCCTTTCTGCCGCTGATGATGGTCGGCGGCATCATCGGCAACATCCTCGGCGACATTCCCTTCGTGATGATCGCGGTGATCGCCGCCTCGCTGCTCGAGAGCTTCCTGATCCTGCCTGCCCACCTGCGTGTCGCGCTTGCCGGCGAGGCCGCGCTCAAGCACTCGGCAGTGCGCGATCGGCTCGACGCCGGCTTCGCGCGCTTTCGCGACGGTCCGTTCCGGCGCATGGTCGAGCGTGCCCTGCGCTGGCGCGGCACGACGGTGGCGATCAGCCTCGGATTGATGATCCTCGCCGTCGGCCTGATCGCGGGCGGACGCATCGGCTTCGTGTTCTTCCCCACCCCCGAGGGGCAGGTCGTCTATGCCAACGCCACCTTCGTTGCCGGCACGCCCCGTGCGCACACCGAGGCCTTTCTGGGTGAGCTCGAACGCGCGCTGCTTGCGGCCGAAGCCGAGCTCGGCGGCGGGCTGGTTCAGACCGCAGTATCGCGCCTCGGTGGCACCATCACGAGCGGAAGCGGCAGCAGCGCACGCGGCGACCAGCTCGCGGGCATCATGGTCGAGCTGACCCCGCCCGACACGCGCACGGTGCGCAACGAGCGCTTCCTCGCTACCTGGCGCGAAAAGCTGCCACCGACACCCGGGATCGAACTGCTCACCTTCACCGCCCGTCAGTCCGGGCCGCCGGGACGCGACATCAACATCCGGCTGACCGGCGACGACGCCGACGCACTCAAGACGGCGGCGCTCGAGCTGGCCGAGACGCTCAACAGCATACCCGGGGTGAGCGAGCCGGAAGACGACATGCCCTACGGCCGCGAGCAGCTCATCTACCGCCTCACCCCGGCGGGCGAAGCGCTCGGGCTGACCACCGAGAGCCTCGGGCGCCAGCTGCGGGCCGCGTTCGACGGCGCGCTCGCGCAACTGGTGCAGGTCGGTCGCGACGAGCTCGAGGTGCGCGTGATGCTGCCGCGCGCCGAGCGCAGCAGGCTCGATGTGTTCGAGCGCATCACGGTGAGCCTGCCCGACGGGCGCTTCGTGCCCTTGACGACCGTGGCGAGCTGGGAGGCGCGGCGTGGCTTCGAGGCCCTGCGCCATGCCGAGGGACGGCTCGCGGTCGAGGTGTCCGCTGCGGTGGACGCGGAGCTCAGCAACGCCAACGCGGTACAGGCCGAGCTCGAGCGCAACACCCTGCCCGCGCTTTCCGAACGCTACGGCTTCGACTTCAGCTTCGAGGGGCGCTCGGCCGACCAGCGCGAGACCATGGCGGACATGCGAGCCGGGCTGATCCTGGGCCTGGGCCTGATCTATCTCGTGCTGGTATGGTCGTTCTCGTCGTGGAGCTGGCCGCTGGTGGTCATGTCGGCGATTCCGCTCGGGCTCGCAGGCGCGATCTTCGGCCACTGGGCGCTGGGCATCGACCTCACCATCCTGTCGATGTTCGGCCTGTTCGGGCTCGCCGGCATCGTGGTGAACAACTCGATCATCCTCGTCACCCTGTTCAAGGAGCTGCACCACAAGGGTGCAGTCCTGCAGGACGCGCTGATCGGTGCCTCCTGTGGTCGCCTGCGGGCAGTGTTGCTGACCTCGCTGACCACCATCGGCGGCCTGACGCCGCTGATGTTCGAGCGCTCGCTGCAGGCGCAATTCCTCATCCCCATGGCGACCTCGATCGCGTTCGGCCTGGGGTTCTCGGCCCTGCTCGTGCTGTTCTTCGTGCCGGCCCTGCTCTCCTTGCTCGAGACCATGCGCGCCTGGATGGGTCTGCGCGCACCGCTCCGCGAGGGCGAGGCCAAGGCTGTCGCCTGAGCACGGCCATGAAAAAGGGGGCCTCAGGCCCCCACTTCTTTGGATCACGACCGCGTCGGTGACTCAGAGCGGCGGCTCGAGACGCTCCACGCCGCCCATGTAAGGCACGAGCGCCTTCGGAATCAGGATCGAGCCGTCGGCCTGCTGGCCATTCTCGAGCACGGCCACCAGCGTACGCCCGACCGCCAGCCCCGAGCCGTTGAGCGTGTGCACGAGCTCGTTCTTGCCCAGCGCGTTCTTGAAGCGCGCCTGCATCCGGCGCGCCTGGAAGGCTTCGCAGTTCGAGCAGCTCGAGATCTCGCGGAAGGTGTTCTGCGCCGGCAGCCAGACCTCGATGTCGTAGGTCTTCGCCGCCGAAAAGCCCATATCGCCGGTGCACAGCGTGATCACGCGATAAGGCAGCTCGAGCTTCTGCAGGATCGCTTCGGCGTGACCGACCATCTGCTCGAGCGCCGCGTTGCTGTGCGCGGGCTCGACGATCTGCACCATCTCGACCTTGTCGAACTGATGCTGGCGGATCATGCCGCGCACGTCGCGCCCCCCACTGCCCGCCTCGGAACGGAAGCACGGGCTGTGCGCGGTCATGCGCATCGGCAGGGCCTCGAGCGCGAGCACGTCCTCGCGCACGCTGTTGGTGAGGGTGATCTCGGCGGTGGGGATCAGGTACTGCTCGAGGCCCTCTTCGTCGCCGCCGCGCAGCACCCAGAACAGGTCTTCCTTGAACTTGGGCAGCTGGCCGGTACCGTAGAGCGCCGAACCATTGACGATGTAGGGCGTGTAGCACTCGGTGTAGCCATGCTCGCGGGTGTGGGTGTCGAGCATGAACTGCGCGAGCGCGCGGTGAAGGCGCGCCACCGGACCGCGCAGGAAGGCGAAGCGCGAGCCCGAGAGCTTGGCGCCGGTCTCGAAATCGAGCCCCAGCGGCGCGCCCAGATCGACGTGGTCGCGCACCTCGAAGTCGAAGCTGCGCGGCGTGCCCCAGCGTCGGACCTCGACGTTGCCGGCCTCGTCCTCGCCCACCGGCACGTCGTCCTGCGGCAGGTTGGGCAAGGTGGCGAGGAAGGCGTTCATGCGTTCGAGCAGAACCGGCAGGGCCTGCTCGCAGGCCTTGAGCTCGTCACCGAGATGCGCGACCTCGGCCATCACGCCGGAGGCATCCTCGCCCTTGCCCTTGAGCATGCCGATCTGTTTGGAGAGCGCGTTGCGGCGCGCCTGCAGTTCCTGGGTGCGCGTCTGCAGGTGCTTGCGCTCGTCTTCCATGGACTGGAAGGCTGCGGTGTCGAGGCTCAGGCCGCGGGTGGCGAGGCGCGCGGCCACATGGTCGAGTTGGGTGCGAAGAAGCTGTATGTCGAGCATGAATCAGGTCCTGAACGGTTGAATCAGACACTTGCGCCGTTTATGCGCGAAAGTTTTTTCGAAAGAACATGGATGCTATTGAGCGCTGCGGTGTTTTTGACCATAGTCACGGCCTTGGCCGGAATCGTGAATTGGTTTTTTCAATCGCAGCATTGCCGAAGCGCTGGAATCTATATCGAACTTGCAGCCGCCGACAGGTCAACTACCCTAGAAAATGAAGAATCAAGCCGCAACAGACGGCTACTTGATGGAGGAGTTCGGCATGCTATCGATTCGTGACTGCCTAGACTACTGTGACCTCACCGACGAGGAGATCGCGCTGATCGCGGAGCACGAGGACATCCCGGATGCAGCCGCCGCGCAGGTCTGTTGCGGGCTCGTGCAGACACCGGAAGGTGTCATGGTGCTGACCAATTTCATGCTCGACCTCATCGAGCGCGCGAACGCGTCCGGCGATCGGAGCAAGGCAGAGCGTGCGGCGCTTGTCTGCGCCCGCTTCATGAAGGACCACCCTCTTCCGCATTGAGACGGTTTTCGTTGGGCGGGGGGCCCTCGTCGATCTGTGTCCGCGGCGAGAACGGCGCACCTAGCGTGTTTGTCATCGGTTTTTTCGTGCCCGGTTCTCGCCCCGTTTGTGTATCCGTACGCGCCTGCATGGCGCGATCGAGTTCGCGCAGGCGGGTGAGCTTCTCGGCGATCTTGCCTTCCATGCCACGCGGCGTGGGTGCGTACCAGCCGGGGGGCTGCATGCCGTCCGGCAGGTAGTTTTCGCCCGCAGCGTAGGCATCGGGTTCGTCATGCGCGTAACGATAGGCCTTGCCGTAGTCGAGCGCCTTCATCAGCTTGGTCGGGGCGTTGCGCAGGTGTAGCGGCACGGGGCGCGAGCCGTCGCGCGAGACGAAGGCGCGCGCGGCGTTGTAGGCCATGTAGGCTGCGTTCGACTTAGCCGCGCAAGCCAGGAAAATCGTCGCCTCGGCCAGTGCCAGTTCGCCCTCGGGCGAACCCAGGCGTTCATAGGTGGTGCAGGCGTTGAGCGCGATTTCGAGCGCCCGCGGATCGGCCAGGCCGATGTCCTCGATCGCCATGCGCACCAGGCGCCGCCCCAGGTAGAGCGGATCGGCACCGCCGTCGAGCATGCGGCACAGCCAATACAGCGCGGCGTCGGGGCTCGAGCCGCGCACCGATTTGTGCAGCGCCGAGATCTGGTCGTAGAAGGCTTCGCCACCCTTGTCGAAGCGGCGCAAGTCGCGCGACAGCGCGCCCTCGACGAGCGTGGCAGTGACCGGATTCGCGCGGCTCGTTTCGGCCACGACCTGAACCTGCTCGAGCAGGTTCATGAGTCGGCGCGCGTCGCCATCGGCAAAGCCGACGATGCGCTCGCGCGCGTCCTCATCGAAAACGAGCGCCGGGCAGGCAAGCGCGTGCGCGCGCTCGAACAGCTGCGTCATCGCTTCGGTGTCGAGCGACTCGAGCACGTACACCGCGGCGCGCGACAGCAGCGCCGAATTGACCTCGAACGAGGGGTTCTCGGTGGTGGCGCCGATGAAGGTCACCAGCCCCTGCTCGACATAGGGGAGGAAGGCATCCTGCTGAGCCTTGTTGAAACGATGGACCTCGTCGACGAACAGCAGCGTGTGCCGGCCCCTTGCCTTGGCTGCCTGCGCCTGCTGGATGGCCTCGCGGATCTCCTTGACGCCGGAGAACACCGCCGACAGCGCGACGAACTCGGCGTCGAAGCCGTTTGCCATCAGGCGCGCGAGCGTGGTCTTGCCCACCCCCGGCGGGCCCCACAGGATCATCGAGTGCGGTCGGCGCGACTCGAAAGCCAGGCGCAAAGGCTTGCCCGGCCCGAGCAGATGCCTCTGACCGGCGACCTCATCGAGCGTCTTCGGCCGCATCCGCTCGGCGAGCGGCACCTGCGGAGGTTCGAGCGCGTCGAACAGATCGTTCATCGTCGCAAGCGCTCAGCGCGCGCCACCCGGCACCTCGCCGATCAGGTCGGCGCCGGGCGGGGGCGTAAAGCGGAAGCGTTCTTCATCGAGGCTCGGGTTGGCCCGCATGCGCAGGAAACGGATCAGCGTCGTCTGACCGAAGTGATCACGCATCTCCATGCGGCTCAGCTCGCCATCGGCAAAGCCGATGCGCAGGGCCTCGAAGCCGCTTTCGGCATTTTTCGGCCGCGCATCCACCCACACCAGCCCGTCCTGCTCACCGCCCTCGGCGAGCTCGAAGCTGTCCTCGAGCGCCGCACTGCCAAACAGGATCGCCGCCGGCGTGGCCCCCAGGGCGTCGCCCATCTCGCGCACCGTGACCTGGTTGAGGTCGGGGTCCCAGGACCAGAGCGCACGGCCGTCGCCGACGAGTACCTGACGGTAAGGCGTAGCGTATTCCCAGTGAAAGCGCCCCGGGCGCGCATAGGCGAAGCTTCCGCTCGCCTCCTGCGGGCGGCGGCCCGACTGGCTGGTGACCACCTGCTCGAAGTCGCCCTCGGCGCTGTGCACGCTGGCGACGAAGCGCTGCAGCTGCGCGACGCCTTCGGCCGCGAGCACCGGCTTGACCAGGGCCGCAAGCGCGACGACTGCCGCGGCGCGTGCGAGCGAGGCGAAAAAGCTGCTACCGATGTTCATTCGTTGTCCTTTGCCGGAACGACCACTTCGCGGTTGCCGTTGCTGCCCATGGGCGACACGAGACCCGCGCGCTCCATCTGTTCGATCAGACGCGCCGCCCGGTTGTAGCCGATGCGCAGATGGCGCTGCACCAGCGAAATCGAAGGCCGCCGCGTCTTCACCACCACTTCGACCGCCTGATCGTAGAGCGGGTCGGCCTCGCCGTCGGCCCCGCCTTCTGCGCCGCCCATCATGCCGTCCGCCTCGTCTTCGGCGGCAGACAGAATCCCTTCGACGTAATCCGGCGGCCCGATCTTCTTGAGGTGATCGACCACCTTGTGCACCTCGTCGTCGGCGACGAAGGCACCGTGCACGCGCACCGGCAGACCGGTGCCCGGCGCCAGGTAGAGCATGTCGCCCATGCCGAGCAGGGTCTCGGCGCCCATCTGGTCGAGGATGGTGCGCGAGTCGATCTTGCTCGACACCTGGAAGGCGATGCGCGTGGGCACGTTGGCCTTGATCAGGCCGGTGATCACGTCCACCGAGGGGCGTTGGGTGGCCAGGATGAGGTGGATGCCGGCTGCGCGCGCCTTCTGCGCCAGGCGCGCGATCAGCTCTTCGACCTTCTTGCCCACCACCATCATCATGTCGGCGAGCTCGTCCACCACGACCACGATGTAGGGCAGCGGCTCGAGCGGCTCGGGGTTCTCCGGGCTGATCGAGAACGGATTGGTGAGCGGCCTCTCGGCCTTGCGCGCCTCCTGCACCGCCTTGTTGAAGCCGGCGAGGTTGCGCACGCCCACCGCCGCCATCAGCTTGTAGCGCTTGTCCATCTCGGTCACGCACCAGTTGAGCGCGTTGGCCGCATGCTTCATGTCGGTGACCACCGGCGCGAGCAGGTGCGGGATGCCCTCGTAGATCGACAGCTCGAGCATCTTCGGGTCCACCATGATCAGGCGCACGCGGTCCGGCTCGCTCTTGTAGAGCAGCGACAGGATCATCGCGTTGATGCCCACCGACTTGCCCGAGCCGGTGGTGCCGGCCACCAGTAGGTGCGGCATCTTGGCGAGGTCGGCCACTACCGGCTGGCCGCCGATGTCCTTGCCGAGCACCACGGTGAGCGGCGAATGTGCGTCCTGATACACCTTGGAGCCGATGATCTCGGACAGGCGCACCATCTGGCGTTTGGGGTTCGGCAGCTCGAAGGCCATGCACGACTTGCCGGGCACGGTCTCGACCACGCGGATCGACACCAGCGACAGCGCGCGCGCGAGGTCCTTGGCCAGGTTGACCACCTGGCTGCCCTTGACGCCGGTGGCCGGCTCGATCTCGTAGCGCGTGATCACCGGGCCGGGATAGGCGGCGAGCACCTTGACCTCGACACCGAAGTCGGCGAGCTTGGTCTCGATCAGGCGCGAGGTAAACTCGAGCGTCTCGGGCGACGGCGGCTCGACGCCACCGCTTGCCGGGTCGAGCAGTGCAACCGGCGGGATCACCCCTTCGGCTACATCGGCAAACAGCGTCTGCTGACGCTCCTTCTCGACGCGCTCGGACCTGGGCACCGCGACCACGGCGGGTTCGATGCGTAGCGGCGCGGGCGCCTGCTTCTCGACCTTTCGGCGGCGCGTCTGCACCACCGCCTCACGCTTTTGCGCCACCTCGCGCCCGACGCGACGATCCTGCCATTTCAACCAGACCCGCTGCGCACCGAGCACGAGATTCTCGAGCCACAGCCCCACGCGCTCTGCCACTGCAATCCACGAGACACCGGTAAACACCGACAGGCCGGCCGCCAGCAGCGCGAGCAGCAGCAGCGTCCCCCCGGTAAAGCCGAAATAGCGTTGTGTGACCCGCCCGATCTCGATGCCGAGCAGGCCACCCGGCTCGAGCGGCACGGCCGCGCCGTGGGAGTGGAAACGCAGGAACTCGAGCGCGCTGCTGGCGAGCAGCACGACGAGAAAACCGATCATGACGAAGGCGAAGGAGCGCCGGTCGAGCTCCAGCCGGTTCTTGATGCGCCGAAAGCCCCACAGCAGGCTGTAGCCGAGAAAGACCACCCACCACCACGAGGAAACGCCAAACAGATACAGCAGCAGATCGGCGAGCCAGGCGCCGAAGCGGCCGCCCGGGTTCGCGACCCGGGCGACGTCCGCCGCGTGCGACCAGCCCGGATCGGCCTGGTTGTAGCCGATGAGGACGAGCCCGACGTAGAGCGACATCACCCCGAGGATGAGCCAGCGCGCCTCCTGCAGCAGCAGGGAGATTTTTTCAGGCAAGGGCTGGGAGCGGGAGGACGAGCGAGACAACATCGAGTCGGGGCGGCGCGGCTACATTGGAATGATCCCGGGATTATACGGGATCACCCCAGCCCCCCGCGGCGGAACTTGGGCCGAAGTTTCGCCTGCTCACAAAGACGCCCTGTGCGCCGCGCCCGGGGCCGCCAGCCAGTGGCGAGGGCGCAGCTCAGACGTCGTTGATGCGCTCGCGCAACACGATGCCGTCGCTACGCTCCTCGATCAGGCCTTGCTGCCCGAGGTCCTTCATCACCCGGCTCACCATCTCGCGCGAGGCGCCGATCATCTTGGCGATGTCCTGCTTGGAGACCTTGCGCACCACGACGGTCTCGCCGCCGACGTCCTCTGCCATCTCGATCAGGAGCCGTGCGACGCGGCCGTAGACGTCCATGAGCGCGAGGCTTTCGATCTTTCGATCGGCATTGCGCAGGCGCTCGGCCAGGTTGCAGATGATGCGCCAAGTGACGTCGAAGCTATCCTGCATGATGCGACGGAAATCCTGCTTCGAGATCAGGATCAGGTCCGAGGGCACGACAGCGACCACCGACGCCGAACGCGGCCGCTCGTCGAACATGCCCATCTCGCCGAACAGCTCGCCCTGGCCCAGGATCGAGAGGATGACCTCCCGCCCGTCCTCGTCGCTGACCACCACCTTGAGGCTGCCGGTGAGCACGAGATACACGTAATCGGGGCGATCGCCGGCGCACACGACCGACTGCGAGCGCGGGAAGCGACGCATCATGGAGACGCGTGCGATAACGCCAAGCGCCTCGTCCGACAAGCCCTGGAACAGGGGGAGCGTCCTGAGGGCGACGACGGAAACTGCGGTGGTCTGGGTCATGCGTGCTCCGGCTTGCAGATTGAGAGTTGTTCCAATAAGCCCATTTGCAATTGTAATCGAACGCAAGCCTTTGCAAGCCTGGAATGTGACCTCGATCACAAAAAGGTGCGCGTCGAGCGCCACGGCACCGGCGACCCACGGGTACCTGCACGCCCTCCGCTATAATCGCGCCTTTGCAACCCGACAAGCAGGAAAGCCTTCATGACGACCAAGCACGCCCGTCTGCTCATCCTCGGCTCCGGCCCGGCCGGCTACACCGCCGCAGTCTATGCCGCACGCGCCAACCTGGACCCGGTGCTGATCACCGGGGTAGCCCAGGGCGGGCAGCTGATGACCACGACCGAGGTCGACAACTGGCCGGCCGACGCCGACGGTGTGCTCGGCCCGGACCTGATGGCGCGCTTCCAGAAACACGCCGAGCGCTTCAACACCGAGATGATCTTCGACCACATCCACACCGTGAAGCTGGCCGAGAAGCCCTTCCGCCTGCTCGGCGACAACGGCGAGTACAGCTGCGACGCGCTCATCATCGCCACCGGCGCCACGGCCAAATACCTCGGTCTGCCCTCGGAAGAGAAGTTCTCCGGGCGCGGCGTGTCGGCATGCGCGACCTGCGATGGTTTCTTCTACCGCAACCAGGAGGTCGCGGTGGTGGGCGGCGGCAACACCGCGGTCGAGGAGGCGCTGTACCTGGCCAACATCGCCAAGAAAGTCACCGTGGTGCATCGCCGCGAGAAGTTCCGCGCCGAGAAGATCATGATCGACAAGCTGATGGAAAAAGTCGCCGCCGGCAAGATCGAGCTGGCACTCAACGCCACGCTCGACGAGGTGCTCGGCGACAACAGCGGCGTGACCGGCATGCGCATCAAGGATACGAACACCGGCGCCGCGCGCGACGTGGCGCTGCAGGGCGTGTTCATCGCCATCGGTCACAAGCCCAACACCGACATCTTCGAGGGCCAGCTCGAGATGGAAGGCGGCTACATCGTCACCCACGGCGGGCGCAACGGCAACGCGACGCAGACCAGCATCCCCGGGGTGTTCGCGGCCGGTGACGTGCAGGACCACATCTATCGCCAGGCGGTGACTTCAGCCGGCACGGGCTGCATGGCCGCGCTCGATGCCGAGCGCTACCTTGACGCGCTCGGCGGCTGAGTCAACGGAATGAGCCGTCGCAAGCCCGCATCCAGCGTCCCCGCCAGGGGCGACTCGACCGACGACGGCGCGCGTTCACCTGCGCTCAATGCGCCCTTTGCAGGCCTGCGCCGACAGATCCGCAAGCTCGGAGAAGAAGCGCCGCGCACCACCCCGGGTGGCTCGCCGGCCGAGCCTGCGCGCCTCAACACGGCTGGCAAGGGGAGCGCGGCCGCGATCGCGCCGCGTACCCCAAAGGCGCCGCCGGCAGCGCTCGATCCGGCCGATGTCGAGGCCTTTCACAAGACCGTCGGCCGGGTCCTGCCCGTGCGCGATGGCGGTCGGGCCGAGCTCGACGCGCCGCGACCGGCACCTGTGCCGCGCCCGCGCGCACCCGAACTCGAGCCGGAAGCGCCCACCCGGAACGGCGGCACGCTGCGCGACCCGCTGCAGCTCGCCTACGAGGGCGTCGTGCCCCTGCGCGACAGCGGCCGCGCGGAGCTCGACAGCCCGCGTCGTCACCATGAACGGCGCGCCGACGCCGCCCGCACCGCCGCACCACAGCGACCCGACGCGCTGATTCTGCCGGCGGACGCCGACGCGCACGATCCGGCAACCCTGTTTCGCACCGTGGTGGGCGAGACCAGACCGGTGGATCATCGCAACCGCGTCGAACTCACGCCGGAGCGCCCACCCCCTGCTCCACTCAAGCGCGAGGAGGACGAACGCGCCGCGCTCAGCGAGACGCTCGCGGCACCGCTCACCTTCGAGGACCGCCTCGACATGGGCGACGAGGCGGCCTTCCTGCGCCCCGGCCTGCCGCGGCGCGTGCTCACCGATCTCCGTCGCGGGCGCTGGGTGCTGCAAGCTCAGATCGACCTGCATGGGCTCACGCGCGACGAAGCGCGCGCCGCCCTGGCGCACTTCCTGCACGACATGCTGAGCCAGGGGCGGCGCTGCATCCGCGTCATTCACGGCAAGGGACACGGCTCGCCCGGCAAGGTCTCGATCCTCAAGCAGTTGTCGCGCGGCTGGCTCGCGCAGCGCGCCGAGATTCTCGCCTTTTGTCAGGCCGGGCCGCATGATGGCGGTGGCGGCGCCTTGCTCGTCCTGCTCAGAGCGCAAAACGCCGCCCCACGCTGAGCGCGGAACGGCGTTCATCAGACTGCGCGCCCCGGCACTCCAGCGCCGGGGCGGAGCAGGAAATCAGATGGCCGACTCGTTGGTCTCGCCGGTGCGGATGCGGATCACCTGCTCCACCGAACTGACGAAGATCTTGCCGTCGCCGATTTTGCCGGTGTGCGCAGCCTTCACGATCGACTCCACCGCCTGCTCGACCATGTCGTCGGCGAGGACGACCTCGACCTTGATCTTGGGAAGAAAATCGACCACGTACTCAGCGCCACGATAGAGCTCGGTGTGGCCCTTCTGCCGGCCGAAACCCTTCACCTCGGTGACCGTCAGCCCGGTGATCCCGACCTCGGACAGCCCCTCGCGCACTTCGTCCAGCTTGAACGGCTTGATGATCGCCTCGATCTTCTTCATCCACTTCTCCTCGAATCTCAGAACTCGTCCTGGTAACGCGATGTTATCGGATAACGCCAGTCCCTGCCGAAGCCACGCTGCGTCACCCGGATCCCGACCGGCGCCTGCCTGCGCTTGTATTCGTTGCGTTTGAGCAGGCCCACCGCGCGGCGTACGTCGGCCTCGGGAAAACCTGCGGCGATGATCTCGCGCGGCGACTCGTCGCGCTCCATGTAGGCCTGGATGATGGCGTCGAGGATCTCGTACGGCGGCAGACTGTCCTGGTCCTTCTGGTCCGGCTTGAGCTCGGCCGAGGGCGGACGGTCGATGATGTTCTGCGGAATCACCGGGCTCACCGTGTTGCGCCAGTTCGAGAGGCGGAACACGAAGGTCTTGTAGAGATCCTTCAACACCGCGAAACCGCCTGCCATGTCGCCATACAAGGTGGCGTAACCGGTGGCCATTTCGCTCTTGTTGCCCGTGGTCAGAACGATCGCCCCGCTCTTGTTCGACAGGGCCATGAGAATCATGCCGCGAATCCGCGCCTGCAGATTCTCTTCGGTGGTGTCCGCCGGCAGGCCGGCAAACTGGGGGGCGAGCAAGGCGTCGAACACCTTCATCGCGGGCTCGATCGGGATCTCGTCGTAGCGCACGCCCAGTCGACGCACCATCTCGCGCGAGTCGTCCAGGCTCATCTGGGCCGTGTAAGGCGAAGGCATCATCACCGCGCGAACCTTGTCGGCGCCCAGCGCATCGACCGCAATCGCGAGCGTGAGCGCCGAGTCGATTCCACCCGAAAGCCCGATGATCGCGCCCGGGAAGCGATTCTTGCCGAGGTAGTCGCGCACGCCCACCTTGAGCGCTTCGTACACTTCCTCCTCCACACCCGGCTCCGGCGCCAGGCTGCCGCCGTGCCAGCGCTCACCGTCGTAACGCAAGACGTCGACACTTTCGTGAAAGCGATCGGACTGATGCACGTGCGCGCCATCGGCCGCAAGCACGAAGGAGGCGCCGTCGAACACCAACTCGTCCTGGCCGCCCACCATGTTGCAATACACGACCGCCAGCCCCGACTCGCGCACCCGATCCTGCATGACCTGCAGCCGCAAGACCTGCTTGCCCATGTGATAGGGCGACGCATTGAGCGCAAGCAGCACATCCGCCCCCGCCGCCCGCGCCGCCTGCGCCGGCCCGCTCTCCCACACGTCGGCACAGATATTCACGCCGAAGCGCACGCCCGCCCACTCGAACACGCAGGCCTCGTCTCCGGCCTCGAAATAACGCTCCTCGTCGAACACCTCGTAATTGGGCAGCAGACGCTTGTGGTAACGCGCCAGCACCTTGCCCGCACTCAGCACCGAAGCCGCATTGAAGCGTTGCAGCCCCTCTTCGACCGGATGCCCCAGCACCACCGCGATCCCCTGCGCCGCATCCGCGATACGCTGCATCTCGCGTGCACATGAGCGGTAGAAATCCGGGCGCAGCAGCAGGTCTTCAGGGGGGTAACCCGAGAGCGCGAGCTCGGGGGTGAGCAGCAGGCTGGCCCCACCCTGGCGCGCACGCTCGAGCGCCGCGATGATCTTGTCGGCGTTGCCTACGAGATCTCCGACCGTCAGGTTGAGCTGCGCGATCGCGATCCCGACAGATGTCTGGCTAGGAGTATTCATGGAGTGGAACTATAAGACTTGGTGGGTTCCGGTGACCAGCGGCATGCCTGTGCATCGACGCAACGCCGGCCCGAGCTTACGGAAAACGTGCGCGAATCAGCGGCAGCGCCCGGTAAAAAGCGGTGATCGATTTCGCGTCCGTGATCTCGCCTGTTTCGATCCTGCGCTCCACCTCGGGCACTGAGAGTGCGAGCGTCTCGAGAAACTCGCCCTCATCGAGGGCGCGCTCCCCCGGGCTGAGACCGTGAGCGAAAAAAATCTCGATGCGCTCGTCCGAGTAACCGATGCACGGATGCATGACCCCAAGGTACTTCCAGGTACGCGCCGTGTAACCCGTCTCTTCACGCAGCTCCCGCTGCGCGCAGGCTGCCGGCTCCTCGGCGCTGTCGAGCTTGCCCGCGGGCAGCTCCAGGAAAGCGCGGTGCAGGGGATAGCGGAACTGGCGCTCGAAGAGCAGTTGCCCGTCGTCGAGCACGGCCACGACGACCACCGCTCCCGGGTGGTGGATGTATTCGCGCACGGCCTCCGAACCGTCGGGCAGGGACACCCTGTCCCGGCGCACATCCAGCAGTCGCCCGCGGAACACCTGTTCCGACGTCAACATATGTTCGGCCAACGGGTCAGCGCGCTCGGTGTCGCTCATTGGCCGTTGCGCTCCGCCCGAGGTGCGCGCCAGAGATGGCGGTAAGTGAACCCGGGAAACGCAAACACCAGGAAAAGACAGAAGGTGGTGACGTAGAACGCCCAGCCCTGCGGGTAGAGC
The DNA here is from genome assembly GCA_002422685.1 of Thauera sp. UBA6194. GTDB lineage: Bacteria > Pseudomonadota > Gammaproteobacteria > Burkholderiales > Rhodocyclaceae > Thauera. The sequence continues at coordinate 17,693 of DITC01000071.1, forward strand.
CCACCGTGCGCGCGTGTCTCTAGCGCCGCAGCGATCGCCCCGAATACCAGGTAAAGCACGACCAACTCGACCACGCTCCAGCCGAGCGCCTTGCGCCTGCCTTGAGGCGGCTTGCGCACGAACAGGATGCGTTCGAACACAAAAGGGATGTTAGCCATCGCGAATGCGATGGCCAACATGATGTAGACGCTTGTTTCCGATCCGATCACTGCCAGCAGCTTACATCGAAGCAAGCATCGCGTAGGCGCAGACCGACATGAGCATCTGCGGCATCAGCCCGAGTCCCGCGATCGCGAGCCCGTTGGCCGACAGCATCACGCGCACTTCGGCCGGGGCGCGAATCGGCGCCGCATCGACCGGCTCGTCGAAGTACATCAGCTTGACCACGCGCAGGTAGTAGAACGCGCCGATCACGGACATGATGACTGCCAGCACCGCGAGCCAGAAGTAGCCCGCCGCGACCACTGCTTGCAGCACCGACAGCTTGGCGAAGAAGCCGATGAAGAACGGCACGCCCGCCATGGAGAACATGACGAACAGCATCATCAGCGCATACCAAGGGCTGCGCTTGTTGAGGCCTTTGAAGTCGTCGATGTTCTCCGCCTCGAAGCCCGCGCGCGAGAGCAGGATCACCATGCCGAACGAGGCCAGGCTCATGATCACGTAAGAGACCGCGTAGAACATCGCCGAGCTGTAGGCGTTGAGCGCGAACTGGCGGTCCCCCTCGACCACGCCAGCGAGCAGACCGAGCAGCACGAAGCCCATGTGCGAGATGCCCGAGTAGGCCAGCATGCGCTTGATGTTCTGCTGCGCGATTGCCGCCAGGTTGCCGAGCACGATCGACGCACCGGCGACCAGCATCAGCATCATCTGCCACTCCTGCGCGAGATCGAACAGCGCCCAGATCAGCAGGCGCACCGCCATCGCGAACGCGGCGAGCTTGGGCGCAGTCGCGATCACCAGGGTCACCGCCGTCGGCGCACCCTGATATACGTCCGGCACCCACATGTGGAAGGGCACGACACCCAGCTTGAAGCTGATCCCGGCCACCAGGAAGACGAGGCCGAACATCAGCACCGTGGTGTTGGCGGTCTGGCCGTGCAGCGCTTGCGCGATCCCCGAGAATTCGAGCGTCCCGGAGCCGCCGTAGACCATGGACATCCCGTACAGCAGCAGACCGGAGGCCAGCGCGCCGAGCACGAAATACTTCATCGCCGCTTCGGTCGAACGCGGCGAGTCGCGGTCGAACGCCACCATGGTGTAGAGCGCAAGCGACATCATCTCGAGACCGATGTACATCGGCAGCATGTGATTGGCGGTCACCATCACCATCATGCCCAGCGTCATCAGCAAGGCGAGAATGTAGTACTCGGGCTTGTCGATCTTGCGGTCCTCGAGATAGCCGCGCCCGTAGAGCAGCGCTATTGCGGTCGAGAAATAGATCATCAGCTTCAGAAAGTCTCCCATCAGGTCACTGATGAAGAGGTTGCTGAAGGTATATACGACCTCGCCATCCATCGTAAAGATGGTGATGAAGGCCGCAAGGATCAGCGTCGCCTGCGTCAGGAGGTAGGACAGGTTGCGCGCGATGCTGCGGGCGAAGGTGCTCGCGAGCATGATCACCAGCGTCATCACGGCAACGAATATCTCTGCCGCTGCGGGGTAGAAGTCGGGGACGACGAAATTCATCTTCTGACCAGTCCGTTAAGTGTCTCTATTGCGCCAGCGCCAAGCAGCGCTCAGAGCTTGCTCACGGCAACATGCCGCAGGAGTTCGTTGACCGAGGCGTGCATCACTTCGGTGAACGGGAAGGGGTACAGGCCCATCGCGAGCACGCAGAACGCGAGGATCGCGAGGAAGGCGAACTCGCGCCCGTTGATGTCCTCGAGTGCAGCCACATGCTTGTTGGCCACTTTTCCGAACACGACGCGCTTGTACATCCACAGCGAGTAAGCCGCACCCAGGATGAGCGTGGTGGCTGCAATGAAGCCGATCCAGAAGTTGTACTTGACCGCGCCCAACACCACCATGAACTCGCCGACGAAGCCCGACGTCGCAGGCAAGCCCGAGTTGGCCATGGCGAAGAGCATGAAGAACGCAGCGAACTTGGGCATGGTGTGCACCACACCGCCGTAGTCTGCGATCTGGCGCGAGTGCATGCGATCGTAGAGCACGCCGATACACAGGAACATCGCGCCCGACACGAAGCCGTGCGAGATCATCTGCACAAGCGCGCCCTCGACGCCGAGCGGGTTGAACATGAAGAAGCCCAGCGTCACGAAGCCCATGTGTGAAATCGAGGAATACGCGACCAGCTTCTTCATGTCGGCCTGCACGAGGGCGACAAAGCCGATGTACACGACCGCGATCAGCGACAACGTGATTACCAGCGGCGCGAGCTGGTGCGCCGCGTCGGGCACGATCGGCAGCGAGAAGCGAAGAAAACCGTACGCGCCGAGCTTGAGGCCGATTGCAGCCAGCACCACCGAACCACCGGTGGGGGCCTCGACGTGGGCGTCGGGAAGCCAGGTGTGCACCGGCCACATCGGCACCTTCACACCGAAGGCGATGAGGAAGGCAAGGAAGATCAGGATTTGCGGCTCGATCGGCAGCGGCAGCTGATGCCAGTCGAGGATGCTGAAGCTGCCACCGGACTGCATGAACAGGTAGAGCAGCGCGAGCAGCATGAGCAGCGAGCCGAGCAGCGTGTAGAGGAAGAACTTGATCGCGGCATAGACGCGGTTCGCGCCGCCCCAGATACCGATGATCAGGTAGAGCGGGATCAGCGAGGCCTCGAAGAAGACATAGAACAGGATGCCGTCGAGCGCGGAGAAGATACCGTTCATCAGGCCCGACATGACCAGGAAGGCCGCCATGTACTGCGCAACCTTGCTCTGGATCACCTGCCAGCCAGCGATCACCACGAGGATCGTGATGAACGCGTTGAGGATGACGAAGAACACCGACAGTCCATCGACGCCGAGGTGGTAGTTGATGTTGAAACGAGGCACCCAGGACGTCAGTTCGACGAACTGCATCGCGCTCGTGGTCGTGTCGAAGCCCGTGTAGAGCGGAATCGTCACGACGAAGCCAGCCACCGCGACCGCGAGAGCGAGCATGCGCGCCATCGGGGCATTGCGATCCGAGCCGGTCGCGAGTACCAGCAGGCCACCGAGTATCGGTACCCAGATCGCCAGACTGAGGAGAGGAATGTCCGTCATCGTTGCTTTCCGTTCAGTGCGCCGCGAACGGCGCGTTCGATCTTGTTATGTGATTCCGTTTCGCGCGTGCCCGGCTCAACCCTTGTTGAACCAGTAGGTGAGCAGGATGAACACGCCGATGATCATCATGAAGGCGTACTGGTACAGGTGACCGGTCTGGAACAGGCGCGACATCTGCGCAACCCATCCGACCAGCCTGGCCGTGCCGTTGACCGCGAGACCGTCGATCAGGCCCTGGTCGCCCGCCTTCCACAGGCCCTTGCCCAGCGCCCGGGCACCGCCCGCGAAGAAGATCTCGTTGAAGCGGTCGAAGAAGTACTTGTTCTCGAGCAGGCTGTGGATCGGCTTGAAGGTGCGCTGGATCGCCGCCGGGATGTCGGGACGCTTCATGTAGAAGAACCAGGCCAGCGCCACGCCACCCATCGCAAGCCAGAACGGCGCAGTCTGCAAGCCATGGAGCGCCATCGCCACCGGTCCGTGGAAGTTCTCGGCGAGTTCCTTGAGGCCGACGTGGTTGTCGCCGACGACGATCACGCCCTTGAACCACTCCCCGAACAGCATCGGGTCGATGGTGAAGAAGCCGATCAGCACCGAGGGCACCGCGAGCAACACCAGCGGCAGGGTGACGACCCACGGTGACTCGTGCGGCTTTTGACCCGGCGCGAGACCGTGGTGGTGGTCGGCCGACGGCTCCTCGTCGTCGTGGTCACCGTGGTGGTCATGGTGGCCGTGCGCCTTGCCGAAGCGCTCCTCGCCGTGGAAGACGAGGAAGTACATCCGGAACGAGTAGAACGCGGTGACAAATACGCCGAGCAGCACGCAGAAGAGCGCATAGCCCGAGCCGGTGATCGTCGATGCATGGACGGCCTCGATGATCGAATCCTTCGAATAGAAGCCGGAGAACAGCGGGAAGCCGATCAGGGCGAGCGAACCGAGCAGCGATGTGATCCAGGTGATCGGCATGTACTTGCGCAGACCGCCCATGTTGCGCATGTCCTGGTCGTGGTGCATGCCGATGATCACCGAGCCCGCCCCCAGGAACAGCAGCGCCTTGAAGAACGCGTGCGTCATCAGGTGGAACACTGCGGCGGAGTAGGCCGACACGCCGAGTGCCACGGTCATGTAGCCGAGCTGCGACAGCGTCGAGTAGGCCACCACCCGCTTGATGTCGTTCTGGACGATGCCGAGGAAGCCCATGAACAGCGCGGTCGTCGCACCGATGACGAGCACGAAGGACAGTGCGGTGTCGGACAGCTCGAACAGCGGCGACATGCGCGCCACCATGAAGATGCCTGCCGTGACCATGGTCGCAGCGTGGATCAGCGCGGAGATCGGGGTCGGGCCTTCCATCGAGTCGGGCAGCCAGACGTGCAGCGGCACTTGAGCCGACTTGCCCATCGCGCCGATGAACAGGCAGATGCAGATCGCGGTCAGCAGCGGCCAGCCCGTCACGGCCATCTCGGTCACGGAGAGTTCCTGCGCCTTCGCAAACACTTCCTGGTAGTCGAGGCTACCCGTATAGGCAGCGATGAGGCCGATGCCGAGCAGGAAACCGAAGTCGCCGACGCGGTTGACCAGGAAGGCTTTCATGTTGGCGTAGATCGCAGTCGGGCGCTCGTACCAGAAACCGATCAGCAGGTAGGACACCAGACCCACCGCCTCCCAGCCGAAGAACAGCTGGAGGAAGTTGTTCGACATCACCAGCATCAGCATCGAGAAGGTGAAGAGCGAGATGTAGCTGAAGAAGCGCTGGTAGCCGGGGTCCTCGGACATGTAGCCGATGGTGTAGATGTGCACCATCAGCGACACGAAGGTGACGACCAACATCATCATCACGGTCAGCGAGTCGATCTGAAATCCGACCTCGAAGTCGATGCCGCCCGCCTGCATCCAGGTGTAGACCGTGCCGTTGAAGGTGTTGCCGGCGGCCACGTCCTGATAGATCACCACCGAGCCGACGAAGGCGATCGCCACCCCGAGGATGGTGACGATGTGGGCCCCCGCCCTGCCGATCTGCTTTCCGAACAGGCCCGCGAGGATGGCGCCGACCAGCGGCGCCAACGGCACGAGGAGATAGAGTGCTTTCATGTCCGTCATCGTGACGCTTCCTTAACCCTTGAGGCTGTCCAGATCATCCACGTGGATCGTGCCCATGCTGCGGAACATCACGATCAGGATCGCCAGGCCGATTGCGGATTCAGCTGCGGCGACGGTGAGGATGAAGAAAACGAAAACCTGGCCTGCGATATCACCCAGGTAATGCGAGAAGGCGACGAAGTTCATATTGACCGACAGCAGCATCAGTTCGATGGCCATCAGCAGCACGATCAGGTTCTTCCGGTTGAGGAAGATCCCGACCACGCTGATCGCGAACAGGATCGCGCCCAGGATGAGGAAATGGGAAAGCGAAAGCATCAGTGAACCCCCTGGTCGCACCTGCCAACGGCAGGCGCGGTTCTTATTTTCTTCAGCTGCGACGTCAGTCTTGTTTCTCGGCCTGCATCTTCACGAGCTCTACCCGGCCTTCACGCTTGACCGACACCTGCTCCGATGGCGGGATGTATTTCAGACCCTTGCGCTTGCGCAGCGTCAGTGCGACCGCCGCGACCATCGCGACGAGCAGCACCAGAGAGGCAAGCTCGAAGGCATACACGTAGTCGGTGTAGAGCACCCGGCCGAGTTCGCGGGTGTTGCTGAAGGTCTCCGCGGCTGCGGGCGGAGCCGGCATGCTCTCCAGGCCGAAATACGGCCCACCCAGAATCATGACCATCTCGACCAGCATCAACACGCCAACCAGCGCACCGACCGGCAGATAGCCCCAGAACCCTTCCCGCAGGCGGTCGAGGTTGATGTCCAGCATCATGACCACGAACAGGAAAAGCACCATGACCGCGCCCACGTACACCATCACGAGGGTGATCGCCAGAAATTCGGCCTGCAGCAGCAACCAGATGCCACCCGCATTGAAGAAAACCAGCACCAGATAAAGTGCGGCATGCACCGGGTTGCGGGCCGTGATCACCCTCAGTGCGGCGAGCACCATGATCACGGCTAGAAAGTAGAAGACGAAGGTCTTGAATTCCATGTTCTCGGCTGTGGCGCTTGTGCGCCCTCCCCTTAGCGGTACTTGGCGTCCTGCTCGCGGTCGGCGGCGATTTGCGCCTCGTGTCGATCTCCCACCGCCAGCAACATCTGCTTGGTGTAGTAGAGATCGCCACGCTGCTCACCGTGATATTCGAGCACGCGGGTTTCGACGATCGCATCCACCGGGCAGGCTTCCTCGCAGAAACCACAGAAGATGCACTTGGTGAGGTCGATGTCGTAACGCGTCGTGCGGCGTGAGCCGTCATCGCGCTGGTCCGACTCGATGGTGATCGCCATCGCAGGGCAGATCGCTTCGCACAGCTTGCATGCGATGCAGCGCTCTTCCCCGTTGGGATAGCGACGCAGGGCATGCAGACCGCGGAAGCGGTTGCTCTGCGGCGTTTTCTCCTCGGGATACAGGATGGTGATCTTGCGCTGGAAGAAATGCCGCCCGGTCAGGGCCATGCCCTTGACGAGTTCCTTCAGGAACAGACTGCCGATGTAATCCTTGGCACCCATGGTCTACTCAACTCCAGATCGACAACGGCGACATCATCCAGACCGCCACCACAAACACCCACACCAGGGTGACAGGAATGAACACCTTCCAGCCCAGCCGCATGATGTGGTCGTAGCGGAAGCGCGGGAAGGTGGCGCGCGCCCACAGGAACAGCAGGAGGATGAACGCCGTCTTCAGGGCCAGCCAGAAGAAGCCATCGGGCAGGAAACCCACGGGCGACAGCCAGCCACCGAGGAACAGGACCGAGGTCAGGATCGAGACCAGGATCATGTTCGCGTATTCAGCGAGGAAGAAGAGCGCGAAGGTCATGCCCGAGTATTCGACCATGTGCCCCGCCACCACCTCGGCTTCACCTTCCACGACGTCGAAGGGCGCGCGGTTGGTCTCGGCGATGCCCGAGATCACGTACACCACGAACATCGGGAACAGCGGCAGCCAGTTCCAGGACAGGAAACCCAGGCCCATGCCTGCAAACATGCCCTCGGACTGCGACATCACGATGTCGGACAGATTGAGACTGGCGGAGATCAGCAGCACGCAGATCAGCGCGAACCCCATCGACACCTCGTAAGACACCATCTGCGCCGCGGCACGCATCGCCCCCAGGAAGGGGTACTTGGAGTTCGACGCCCAACCGGCCACGATCACGCCGTAGACCTCGAGCGAGGTGATCGCGAGCAGGAACAGCAGACCGGCATTGACGTTGGCCAGCACGAGACCGTCGTCGAAAGGCACCACCGCCCATGCTGCGAGGGACGGGGCGATCGCGAGGATCGGGCCAAGGATGAACAGTCCCTTGCTTGCGCCGCTGGGGACGATGATCTCCTTGAACAGCAGCTTCATGCCGTCGGCAATCGGCTGCAGCAAGCCTTTGGGGCCCACGCGGTTGGGGCCGATCCGCACCTGCATGAAGCCGATGACCTTGCGCTCGGCCAATGTCAGATAAGCCACGCAGAGCATCAGCGGCGCGATGATGGCGACGATCTTGATGAGCGTCCAGATCGCCGTCCAGCTCGGACCGAAGAACTCGGCAACGGGTTGCAGCATCGATTCCATCAGACACGCTCCACGCTGAGATCACCGCTCATCGCGCCAAGCGCGGCGGTCGAGGGGTGCGCCGCGGCCACACGCACGCAACCTTCCGCGAGGCCGGCATCCGCCTCGACGATAAGTTGCGCGCTACCGCCGCCTTGCGAGACCCGCACACGGTCTCCGGCCGCGAGGCCGAGCGACGCGAGCGTTGCGGGGGCGATACGCGCGGTGGGTGCGGCTGCGTCACGCGCTTTCTGCAGTGCCGGCGCACGGCGCACCAGCGGATCGGCAAAGTAGATCGGCACATCGGTGACGCGCTCGAGCTGCGCGCTGGCGTGCGACGCTGCATTGATCACGATCCCGCGGATGGCGTTGTCGAGCCGCGAGGAGATGTCGCCGCCGAGGGCCTCATCGCGCACCGCTTCGGAGTCGCCGTATGCGAAACCCTCGAGCTCGAGCAGATTTCCCAGCACGCGCAACACTTTCCAGGCCGGACGCACCTCGCCGAGCGGCCGTGCGACGGCGGTGAAGCTCTGCGCCCTGCCCTCGCAATTCACGAAGGTGCCCGAGGTCTCGGTAAAGGGTGCGGCCGGCAGCAGCACATCGGCAAGCTCGCGCAGCGCGGGCGAGTCGAACGCGCTCAAGGCCACGACGAGTTGGGCCGAACGCAGCGCGGACACCGTCGCGCTCGGGTTGGCAAAATCGAGTTCAGGCTCGGCACCGAGCACGACGTAAGCCTTGCGCGCCTGTTCGATCATCGCGCCGGCGTCGAGGCCGCCTTCACCCGGGACGGCCTTGGCGATATAGCCGCCAACACTGTTAGCGGCTTCACCGATGACACCGAAGACACCGTCGGTGAGGCGGGCGATCTCCTGCGCCAGGGTGTGCAGCTCGCTGTAGCGCTCGTGCTGGACTGCAAGGTTGCCCAGCCAGACCGCCACCTTGCGTCCGCTCGCGAGACTCTGCGCGATCGCCAGCGCTTCGTCCGAAACCGTCTCGGGGAGCTTCCCATGCAGACCGGAGCTGATTTCAGCGCCTTTTTCACGCGCGACCGCAACCACCACCTGCGCCATCACCGACACCATGGCCGAGGGTGCGACCCGTGCGCGGTTACGCACCGGGATCAGCCACTCTTCGGCATTTGGCCCGATCGCGCTCACGTGCAGGCCCTTCTTGACCGCCTGGCGAACGCGCTGGGCGAGCAAGGGCGCGTCCTTGCGCAGGAAGCTGCCGACCACGAGCAGGCGGGTCAGATCCTTCACACCAGCGATCGACATGCCCAGCCACGGAGCACCCATGCGGTGCGCGTCGAAGCGCGCGTCCGACTGCCGCAGGCGGAAGTCCACGTTTTGCGAGCCGAGGCCGCGGGTGAGCTTTTGCAGAAGGTAGAGCTCTTCGACGGTGGCGTGAGGCGAGCCGAGCGCACCGATCGCGCCAGCGCCGTGGTCGTTCGCGACGCCGCGCAGACCACTGGCAGCAAACTCGAGCGCCGCCTGCCAGCCGACCTGCTGCCAGACGCCACCCTGCTTGATCATCGGCACGGTCAGGCGCTCGTCGCTGGCCAGGGCCTCGTACGAGAAGCGGTCCTTGTCGGATAGCCAGCACTCGTTGATCTCTTCGTTCTCGAACGGCAAGACGCGCTTGACCGCGTCGTGCTTGGTCTGAACGATGAGGTTGGTGCCGAGCGAATCGTGCGGACTCACCGACCTGCGGCGTGAAAGCTCCCAGGTGCGGGCAGAGAAGCGGAAGGGCTTCGAGGTCAGCGCACCCACCGGGCAAAGATCGATGATGTTGCCGGAGAGCTCCGAATCGACCGTCTTCTCGATGAAGGGCATGATCTCGGCGTGCTCGCCGCGGAAGGCCTGTCCGAGTTCCATCTCACCGGCGATCTCGGTGGTGAAACGAACGCAGCGCGTGCAGTTGATGCAGCGCGTCATGTCAGTCGAGACCAGCGGACCGAGGTTCTTGTTGAAGACGACGCGCTTTTCTTCCTGGTAGCGCGAAGCCGTCGAACCATAACCGACCGCGAGGTCCTGGAGCTGGCACTCGCCGCCCTGATCGCAGATCGGGCAGTCGAGCGGGTGATTGATAAGCAGGAACTCCATCACCCCTTTCTGCGCCTTGATCGCCAGCTCGGAGTGCGTCCACACCTTCATGCCGTTGGTCACGGGCGTCGCACAGGCCGGAAGTGGCTTGGGCGCCTTTTCGACCTGCACGAGACACATGCGGCAGCTCGCGGCGATGGACAGTTTCTTGTGGTAGCAGAAGTGCGGGATGTACGTACCCGCGACCGAGGCGGCATCCATCACGGTGCTGCCATCCTCGACCTGGACCTGCTTGCCGTCGATTTCGATCTCTAGCATGAGGGGCTCACGTAGATTTGACTGCCTGCGCGCTGCACTTCTGGCGGCACGAGGCACTTCTTGTTTTCGATGTGGTATTCGAACTCGCTGCCGAAATGCTTGACGAAGCTCTGTACGGGCATCGAGGCGGCATCACCAAGGGCGCAGATGGTGCGGCCCATGATGTTGGTGGTGACGGAATTGAGCAGATCGAGGTCATCCGGGCGGCCGAGCCCGTGCTCGATCCGATGGACCACGCGATAGAGCCAACCCGTACCTTCTCGACAGGGCGTGCATTGACCGCAGGATTCCTCGAAATAGAAGTAGGACAGACGCTCGAGCGCCTTGACCATGCAGGTGGTCTCGTCCATGACGATCACTGCGCCCGAGCCCAGCATGGAGCCGGCCTTGGAGATGGAGTCATAGTCCATCGTGCAGTCCATCATCACGCTGCCCGGAACGACCGGCGCGGACGACCCGCCCGGGATCACGGCCTTGAGCTTGCGCCCGCCGCGCACTCCACCCGCCATCTCGAGCAGTTCCGAGAACGGCGTGCCGAGCGGGATCTCGTAGTTGCCGGGGCGATTCACATGCCCCGACACCGAGAACAGCTTCATGCCGCCGTTGTTGGGCTTGCCGAGGTTCAGAAAGGCCTCGCCGCCCATGTTCAGGATGAAGGGCACCGAAGCGAAGGTTTCGGTGTTGTTGATCGTCGTGGGCTTGCCGTAGAGGCCGTAGCTCGCCGGGAACGGCGGCTTGAAGCGCGGCTGCCCCTTCTTGCCCTCGATCGATTCGAGCAAGGCGGTTTCTTCACCGCAGATGTACGCGCCGTACCCGTGGTGCGCAAAGAGCTCGAAAGAGAAGTCCGAGCCCAGGATGTTCTTGCCGAGCAGACCGGCTTCACGGGCTTCGGCGAGCGCCTCCTCGAAGCGTTGATAGACCTCGAATATCTCGCCGTGAATGTAGTTGTAGCCACGCGCCGCACCCATGGCGTAGGCGGCGATGGTCATGCCCTCGATCACCGCGTGCGGGTTGTAGCGCAGGATGTCGCGGTCCTTGAAGGTGCCGGGCTCGCCCTCGTCGGAGTTGCACGCCAGATACTTGTCGCCCGGGAACGAGCGCGGCATGAAACTCCACTTCAGGCCGGTCGGGAATCCCGCACCGCCCCGCCCACGCAGGACCGAAGCCTTGAGTTCGGCGATCACGGCGTCCTGGGTGACGTTCTCGGCGAGCAGTTTTTTGAGCGCCGAGTAGCCACCGCGGGCAACGTAGTCCTGGAGCCGCCAGGTGCGGTCGCCGTCACAGCCGGCGAGGATCATTCCTTGCGTGCTCATTTCTTGTCCAGGTCGGCCAGCATCTGGTCGATCTTTTCGGTGGTCATCCAGCTGCACATGTGATGGTTATTCACCAGCAGCACCGGGGCGTCACCGCAGGCGCCCATGCATTCACCTTCCTTGAGCGTGAATTTGCCGTCGGAGGTGGTTTCGTTGAAGTCGATGCCGAGCTTCTGCTTGAGGTACTCAGCCGCATCCACACCACCGGAGAGCGCGCACGGCAGGTTGGTGCACACGGTGAGCTTGTGGCGCCCGACCGGCTCGAGATCGTACATGTTGTAGAAACTGGCGACCTCGTATGCGGCGATTGCCGGCATGGCCAAGTACTGCGCGACGAACTCGATGAGTTCCTTCGGCAGCCAGCCCTTTTCAACCTGCGCGATCCGCAGCGCAGCCATCACGGCGGACTGCTTTTGATCGGGCGGATATTTTGCGATCTCTCGATCGATCTGTTGCAGCGATTCCTGGCTCAGCATGTCGTCTTGATCTTCCGGATAGCCTGCCGATTCGTATTCGTGTATGTCGTGCAATCGCGTTCAGCGGTCGATTTCGCCGAACACCACATCCATCGTGCCGATGATGGCCACCACGTCGGCGATCATGTGTCCGCGCGCGAGTTCGTCCATCGCGGCAAGGTGTGCGAAACCCGGCGCGCGCAGCTTCAGTCGATAAGGCTTGTTGGCACCATCGGAGACGGCATACACACCGAACTCGCCCTTGGGATGCTCGACCGCCGCATAGACCTCGCCCTTGGGCACATGCATGCCTTCGGTGAAGAGCTTGAAGTGATGGATCAGCTCTTCCATGTTCGACTTCATCGCTTCACGCGACGGGGGCGCCACCTTGTGGTTGTCGGTGATGACCGGCCCCGGGTTTCTGCGCAGCCAGTCGATGCACTGCTTGATGATGCGGTTCGACTGACGCATTTCTTCCATGCGGCACAGATAGCGGTCGTAGCAGTCGCCGTTCTTGCCCACCGGAATGTCGAAGTCGACGCGATCGTAGACCTCGTAGGGCTGCTTCTTGCGCAGGTCCCAGGCAATGCCTGAGCCGCGCAGCATCGGACCGGTAAAGCCCCAGGCCAGCGCCTGCTCGGGCGACACCACACCGATACCCACCGTACGCTGCTTCCAGATCCGGTTGTCGGTCAGGAGCGTCTCGTATTCGTCGCAGTAGGTCGGGAAGCGGTTGGTGAAATCTTCGAGGAAGTCGAGCAGGGAGCCCTCGCGGCTGGCGTTGAGCTCGCGCACCGTCTTCTCGTTCTTGAAGCGGTTCACCTCGTACTTCGGCATGCGATCGGGCAGATCCCGATAGACGCCGCCCGGCCGGTAATACGCTGCGTGCATGCGCGCGCCCGATACCGCCTCATAGACGTCCATCAGGTCCTCACGCTCGCGGAAGGTGTACAACACCATCGTCATTGCGCCGATATCGAGCGCGTGCGTGCCGATGTTCAGCAGGTGATTGAGGATGCGCGTGATCTCGTCGAACATCACGCGGATGTACTGCGCACGCAACGGAACTTCGACGCTGAGCAGCTTCTCGATCGCCATGCAGTAGGCGTGCTCGTTGCACATCATGGAAACGTAATCGAGACGGTCCATGTAGGGTACCGACTGCACCCAGGTGCGTGTCTCGGCGAGCTTTTCGGTGCCGCGGTGCAGCAGGCCGATGTGCGGGTCGGCGCGCTCGACGACCTCGCCGTCGAGTTCGAGCACCAGGCGCAGGACGCCGTGTGCCGAGGGATGCTGCGGACCAAAGTTGATCGTGTAGTTGCGGATTTCAGCCATGGCCGACGTCCCCGTAGTTCTCTTCGCGCACGATGCGCGGCGTGTTCTCGCGCGGCTCGATCGTGACCGGCTGATAGACGACCCTGCCCTGCTCCGGGTCGTAGCGCATTTCGACGTACCCGGAAACCGGGAAGTCCTTGCGGAAAGGATGGCCGACGAAACCGTAGTCGGTGAGGATGCGGCGCAGGTCGGGATGGCCCGAATACATGATCCCGTACAGATCGAAGGACTCGCGCTCATACCAGTTGGCGCTCGGCCACACATCGACGACGGAATCGACCACCGGAAATGCATCGTCTTCGGCGAACACTTTGAGCCGCAGCCGCCAGTTGTGCTTCACCGAGGTGAGATGGGCTGCTGAGGCAAAGCGCCTGCCCTCCCAGGCGGCATTTCCGTACGCGGAATAATCCAGACCACTGATGTCGATCAACTGCTCGAAGCGCAGATCGGCGTGATCACGCAGCCTTCTGCACACGCGCAGGTAATCGGAAGCAGCGACCTCCACGGTGAGCTCGCCACGATCGAGTACCGCCGACCGGATCTGGTCGCCGAATACGTCGCGCAAGGTCTGGCTCAGGCGTTCAAGCTTGGCACTCATGTCTGGGACACCCTTCAGCGCGCGATCGTGCTCGTGCGCTTGATCTTGTTCTGCAACTGGAGAATGCCGTAGATCAACGCCTCGGCCGTGGGCGGGCAGCCCGGCACATAGACGTCTACCGGCACGATCCGGTCGCAACCGCGCACGACCGAATAGGAGTAGTGGTAATACCCGCCGCCATTGGCACAGGAACCCATGGAGATCACCCAGCGCGGCTCGGACATCTGGTCGTAGACCTTGCGCAGCGCAGGCGCCATCTTGTTGCACAGGGTACCGGCAACGATCATCAGGTCGGACTGACGCGGACTCGGCCGGAACACCACCCCGAAGCGGTCCAGGTCATAGCGGGAACAGCCCGCATGGATCATCTCGACCGCGCAGCAGGCCAGACCGAAGGTCATCGGCCACAACGAACCCGTGCGCGTCCAATTGATGACCGCATCCAGCGAGGTGGTGACGAACCCCTCGCGAAACACGCCCTCAATGCTCATGCATTACTCCCAATCGAGTGCGCCGTTTTTCCACTCGACGATATAACCGATTACCAGAATCGCAAGAAAGACCATGACCGATCCGAAGACGAACCAGGCGATTTCTCCGGCGGCGATGAACTCCTGGAAGACCGTCGCCCACGGGAAAAGGAAGGCGATTTCGAGGTCAAACAGGATGAAGAGAATGGCGATCAGGTAATAGCGAACGTCGAACTTCATGCGGGCGTCTTCAAACGCCTCGAAGCCGCATTCGTAGGGAGAATTTTTTTCTGAATCGGGACGGTAGGGGGCGATCAATCGCCCGAGGATGACGGGCGCAAGGCCGAAGCCAAGACCGACGAGCACGAACATCAGGACGGGAAAATAGTTTTCCAGCATGCCCAGCAACCCCCGTTTGCGTTGGACGACGTCAAGAACGCGCCGTCATTATTGTTTTATCTGTACTGCATGGAGCGTCCCGCGTTGCGGGCGCTTCCGGAATGTGGTGCCGACGATGAGACTCGAACTCATACGGCTTTCGCCACTACCCCCTCAAGATAGCGTGTCTACCAATTTCACCACGTCGGCGCTTCACTCAACAGCCCCGTAATTATATGGGCAATTGCGCACTGCGCAAAGAGCCGCAGGCCAATTATTTGGGAATGGATTGTGCAGGCGAGGAGTCCGCGGGCACGACCGGAGCAGGCTCGGTGGCCGGCGCGATCTGCGCGCCCTCCATCACGCTGCCGGGCGCAGCGGGCTTGTTGCTGGCCAGAAAGCTCAGACCCAGGCTGGTGATGAAGAACACGGTGGCCAGCACCCCGGTCGTGCGGCTGAGGAAGTTCGCCGAACCCGACGCGCCGAACAAGCTGCCCGACGAGCCGCTGCCGAACGCTGCGCCCATGTCGGCACCTTTGCCGTGCTGCACAAGAACCAGACCGATGACAGCGATGCCGACCAGCACATGAACCGTCAGTACGAGAGAAAACAGATAGTCACCCATCACAAACCCTGAATTGAAGCCAACATTGAACAATCAAACCACACCCGCCGCCGCGCGGCAGATGGCCATGAAATCCTTCCCGACCAGCGACGCGCCGCCGATCAGGCCGCCGTCGACATCGGGAACCGCGAACAGCGCCGCCGCGTTCTCCGGCTTGAGGCTCCCGCCGTAAAGGATGCGCACGCCCTCGGCTGACACGCCCTGCGCACTCAACCTGGCACGAATGCCTGCATGCACCTGCGCCACCTGCTCGACGGTCGCGGAGCGCCCCGTCCCGATCGCCCACACAGGCTCATAAGCCACCACGATGCCTTGCATGGCCTCGCATCCGAGCGCTTCGAACACCGCCCGCAACTGCCGCTCGATCACCGCCATCGCCTGCCCGCTTTCCCGCTCCGCGAGGGTCTCACCCACGCAGACGATCGGCACGAGTCCGTGCGTCACGGCCGCGCGAGCCTTGCGGCCGACAAGTGCGTCGTCCTCGCCGAACAGCGCGCGCCGCTCCGAGTGACCGACGATCACGTAACGGCAACCGAACTCGACAAGCATTGCCGCGCTCACCTCACCCGTGTAGGCGCCCACATCGAACTCACTGACGTCCTGAGCGGAGAGCGCAAGCCCTGCCGGACGCTCCTGCAACTGAGCGAGATAAGGATACGGCACACACACCGCGATCTCCACGCCGGGATGCGGTGCAAGCTCGGCGACGAGCTCGCGATTGGCAGCCAGACTGCCGTTCATCTTCCAGTTACCGGCGACGAGCCTGGTCATGTGTCGAATTGCATGGTTGAGGATAAACCGCAGGATTATAGGACCCCGAGCCCCGAAGCTGCAAATCCATGGCGGTCGCAGGCGACGAGCTTCCGGCGCGAGGACGTCCGAAACGCCACGCCATGCCCCCCTTTTACGCTCGATGGGTGGCAATTCCGGTTTGCCTGAACTCGCCGCGCAAACCATACTTTGTGCAGCTCGCGTGGCGATGGTCACGGATCCGATGTCAGTTCAAGCCGCAGCCGAACATCATGAAGGAGAGCACCATGGAAAAACCGATTCACGTCTTCAGCGACCTCTTCGCACAGCTGGGCCTACCCGACGATGCGGCGGGCATCGACGCCTTCATCAAGGCGCACTCACCGCTCCCGGAGTTCGTGAAGCTGACCGATGCCCCCTTCTGGACGGCGGGGCAAGCCGCTTTCCTGCGTGAGCAACTGGCGAACGATGCGGATTGGGCTGAACTGGTCGATCAACTCAATTCAGCCTTGCGTCGCACCTGAACGCAGCGAGGGCGCAGACGGCAATCATGCCGTGCGCGCCCTCTCCCCAGCCCCGAAAGGCCTGCCCCGTCAGCCGAACCGACCGGTGATGTAGTCCTCGGTCTCTTTGCGCTTCGGTTTCACGAACAACTCGTCCGTCACCCCGAACTCGACCATCTCGCCCAGATACATGTACGCGGTGTAGTCCGAAATCCGTGCCGCCTGCTGCATGTTGTGGGTGACGATGACGATGGTGAACTCTTCCTTCAGCTCGTCGATCAGCTCCTCGATGCGAGCGGTCGAGATCGGATCGAGCGCCGAGGTGGGCTCGTCGAGCAGGATCACCTCGGGCTTGACCGCGATACCGCGAGCGATGCAAAGACGCTGCTGCTGCCCGCCCGAGAGGCTCATGCCGCTCTGCTTGAGCTTGTCCTTGACCTCGTCCCACAGCGCTGCCTTGCGCAGGGCCCACTCGACACGCTGGTCCATGTCGCTGCTCGAGAGCTTCTCGTGCAGCTTCACACCGAAGGCGATGTTGTCGTAGATCGACATCGGGAACGGCGTCGGCTTCTGGAACACCATACCGATCTTGGCCCGCAGCACGCTCACATCGATTTCGGAGGCGAGCAGGTTGCGGCCGTCGAACAGCAATTGCCCTTCGGCGCGCTGCTCGGGGTACAGATCGTACATGCGGTTGATCGTGCGCAGCAGCGTCGACTTGCCACACCCGGACGGTCCGATAAACGCGGTGCATTTATGGCGCGCCATCTTGAAGTTGATGTCCTTCAGCGCGTGGAACTTCCCGTAGTAAAAATTGAAGTCCTTGAACTCGATTTGCGCGTCGGTGATTTCCATTCTCTTCTCCAATCGCGGCCCGTCATGCGGGCCTGGATTGTGCTCGGTTGATACTTAGTTGATCTTTTCGGCGCGCAGGAAGACGCGCGCGATAATGTTGAGCAGCAGCACGCCCATCGTGATCAGGAACACGCCTGCCCATGCCAGATCCTGCCAGTTGGTAAAGGGGCTCATGGCAAACTTGAAGATCGTGACCGGCAGGTTGGCCATCGGCTCGTTCATGTTCAGGGACCAGAACTGGTTGGACAACGCGGTGAAGAGCAGCGGCGCGGTTTCGCCGGCGATCCGGGCCACCGCGAGCAGCACGCCGGTCAGTACGCCGGCCCGTGCGGCACGCAGGGTCACCTTCGAGATCACCACGCTCTTCGGCGCACCGAGGGCGAACGCCGCCTCGCGCAGCGTGTTGGGGATGAGCTGCAGCATGTTCTCGGTTGTGCGCACGACCACCGGCAGCACGATCAGCGCGAGCGCGATCACCCCCGACCAAGCCGAGAACTTGCCTGTCTGCGCAACCACGACCGCATACACGAAAAGACCGATCACGATCGACGGCGCCGACAGCAGCAGGTCGTTGATGAAGCGTGTGACCGCCCCCAGGCGGTGATAGCGCCCATACTCGGCCAGATAGACGCCAGCCAGGATGCCGATCGGCGTGCCGAGCAGAGTGGCCAGCACGACGAGCACGAGACTGCCCGCGATGGCATTGAGCAAGCCTCCGGTTTCCGCTCCCGGCGGCGGCGTCATCTCGGTAAACAGGGTAAGCGACAGACCGGCGAGCCCCAGATCGAAGACCGTCCACAGGATCCACGCCAGCCAGAACAGGCCGAACACCATCGCCGACAGCGACAGCGTGAGCGCGAGGCTGTTGATGAATTTGCGTTTCGCAAGCAGGTTCATGTTCTTTCTCGCTCAGCTCTTCGCACCCTCGCCCTTGGCGAGTTGCTGCAGCAGCAGTTTGGATACCACGAGCACGATCAGCGTGATCACGAACAGGATCAGACCCAGCTCCATCAACGCCGCGGTGTGCAACCCGGGGTCGGCCTCGGCGAACTCGTTCGCAAGCGCGGAGGTGATGCTGTTACCCGGCGCGAACAGCGACGCCGAATTAAGGAAATTGGTGTTGCCGATCACGAAGGTCACCGCCATCGTCTCGCCCAGCGCACGGCCAAGGCCCAACATCACTCCACCGATCACCCCGGTCTTGGTGTAAGGCAGAACGACGCCCCACATCACTTCCCAGGTCGTGCAGCCGACGCCGTAGGCCGACTCCTTGAGCATGGGTGGCGTCACTTCGAAGACGTCGCGCATCACCGAGGCGATGTAAGGAATAATCATGATCGCCAGGATGATGCCGGCGCTCAACAGGCCGATCCCGAGCGGCGGGCCCGCGAACAGCTTGCCGACCACGGGCACCTGACCGAGCGTGGACTGCAGCGCGGGCTGAATGTATTTCGCGAAGATCGGGGCGAACACGAGCAGGCCCCACATGCCGTATACGATGGATGGAATCGCCGCGAGCAGTTCGATGGCGGTGCCGAGGGGACGGCGCAGCCAAGCAGGTGCCAGCTCGGTGAGAAACAGTGCGATGCCGAAACTCACAGGCACCGCGATCAACAGGGCGATCACCGAGGTGACGATCGTGCCGTAGATCGGGATGAGCGCGCCGAAGTCCTCCATCGGCGGGTTCCACGCATCGGAAAACAGGAAGCCGATGCCGAAGGCCCGGATGCTGGGCCAGGAGGCGACGATCAGGGCAACGATGATGCCCGCAAGCAGGATCAGGGTCAGCCAGGCGAAGGACTTCGCCATGACGCCGAACACCTTGTCGCCGAGTCTGCTCGACGCCGAAGACTTGAACTCGGTCGTTCGCATGGAAACACCAGTAAGCGCGACGGCAGCATCGCTGCCCGCGGAAAGGTCAGAGCCAGAGACCCGCGGGGCCTCTGGCTTGGCACTGTGACGAGCCACGTATCCGTATCCGGATTACTTGGCCAATTGAATCGCGTTGCCGGCCGTGTCCTTCATCTCGCCCCAGGAGGCACGGATCAGCTCGACAGTCGCCTTCGGCATCGGGATGTACTCGAGCTCGAGCGCCATCTCGCCACCATTTTCGTAGGCCCACTCGAAGAACTTCAGCACTTCGCTCGCCTGCGCGGGCTTGTCCTGCACCTTGTGCATGAGGATGAAGGTTGCGCTGGTGATCGGCCAGGATTTGGCGCCAGGCTGATTGGTCAGGATCTCGTAAAACGCCGACTTGGACCAATCCGCACCTTCAGCCGCAGCCGCGAAGGTCTCGTTGCTCGGCTCGACGAACTGACCATCCTTGTTCTGCATGATGGCGTGCGAGAGCTTGTTCTGCTTCGCGTAGGCGTACTCGACGTAGCCGATCGAACCCGGCAAGCGTTGCACGAAGGCCGAGACGCCCTCGTTACCCTTGCCACCCAGACCAACCGGCCACTGCACCGCGGTGCCTTCGCCGATCGCGTCTTTCCACTCGGTCGAGACCTTGGAGAGATAGTTCGTGAACACGAAGGTGGTGCCCGAGCCGTCGGCGCGGCGGACGACGCCGATATCCTGATCGGAGAGCTTGAGGTCCGGGTTGAGCGCGACGATCGCCGGATCATTCCACTTGGTAATCTTGCCCTGATAGATCTGCGCCAGCACTTCGCCGGTGAGCTTCATGTCACCGGGCTTGATACCCTCGAGATTCACCACCGGCACAACCGCGCCGATCACGGTCGGAAACTGCTGGAGGCCGCCTTCGGCCAGCTTCTCGGGCTTGAGCGGCATGTCGGAAGCACCGAAATCGACGGTCTTGGCGCCGATCTGGCGAATACCGCCGCCGGAGCCGATCGACTGGTAATTCACCCTGTTGCCGGTCGCTTTCTGGTAAGCGTCGGCCCACTTCGCATAGATCGGTGCCGGGAACGAGGCGCCGGCACCGGTGATGTCGGCGGCATGAGCGGTGGCGCCGATCAGCAGGGTCGAGCACGCGGCGAGCGCAAACTTGGTGGAAAAACGCATGGTCACTACCTCGGGTTGGGAAACTGAGCCCGTAAGGTAGCAATCCATTGTTACAGCGACATTTCATGTCATCGAAACGGAACGAATACGCGCCGTGCTCGGGAACGAGCGGTCGCGCCCCTCGTTCCCGCACAGGATTCAGCCGAACGCGTGCTCCACGGCGTCCGCGATCTGTCGCGCCAGCCGGTCTACGAGCGCCCCATCGCGCCCCTCCACCATGACCCGCAGCAGCGGCTCGGTGCCCGACGGGCGCAGCAGCACGCGCCCGCTTTCCCCGAGTGTCTGTTCGGCCCGAGCTTGCGCGTTGGCGATGCCGCTGTCCGCGCTCCAGTCGAAGCCGTTCGGCATGCGCACGTTGATGAGTCGCTGCGGATAGAAGACGAGATCGGCGCAGGCCTCGGCGAGCGACGTACCCCGCTGCTTGAGCGCCGCCAGCACCTGCAAGGCCGACACGATGCCGTCTCCCGTGGTGTGACGGTCGAGGCAGATGATGTGGCCCGAGTTTTCGCCGCCGATCTTCCAGCCACGCTCGTGCAACTGCTCGAGAACGTAGCGATCGCCGACCTTCGCGCGCGCAAACGGCACCCCGAGGCGCCCGATCGCGTGCTCGAACCCCAGATTGCTCATCAGGGTGCCGACCACGCCGTCGAGTTTCCCGTCAGCGTGCCGCGACTGCGCCACCACGTATAGGAGCTTGTCGCCATCGTAGATCTCGCCGGTGTGATCGACCATCATGAGCCGGTCGGCATCGCCATCGAGCGCGATCCCCAGGTCCGCCCCCTGAGCGAGCACGGCCTTGCGTAGATTCTCAGGGCGGGTCGCGCCGACCCCGTCGTTGATGTTCAGGCCATTTGGCTCGGCACCGACGGCCACGACCTCCGCACCGAGCTCATGAAAGACCTTCGGCGCGATGTTATAGGCCGCTCCGTTCGCGCAATCCACGACGATGCGCAGGCCGCGCAGATCGAGCTCGTTCGGGAAGGTGCTCTTGCAGAACTCGATGTAGCGCCCGGCGGCATCCTCGATGCGACGCGCCTTGCCCAGGCCGGCCGAGTCGACGCAGCCCATCGGCTCGTCCAGGCGCGCTTCGATCTCGGCCTCGACGGCGTCGGGCAGCTTGCTGCCGTCGGCGGAGAAGAACTTGATGCCATTATCGTAAAACGGATTGTGCGACGCCGAGATCACCACGCCCGCCTGCAGGCGCAAGGCACGCGTCAGGTAGGCGACCGCGGGGGTCGGGATCGGGCCGGCGAGCATGACGTCCACACCAGCCGCCGCGAAACCGGCCTCGAGCGCCGCCTCGAGCATGTAGCCCGAGATCCGCGTGTCCTTGCCGATGAGCACGGCCGGATGCTCGCCCGGCGGAAGATGCTCACGCGTGACCAGCGTCAGCCCCGCTGCATAGCCGAGCTTCATCACCAGTTCCGGCGTGATCGGCGCAACGCCAACCTTCCCACGCACGCCGTCCGTACCGAAATAATTGCGCCCCATCTCCGCTCCGAAGCAATCACGAAAGTGGGATTATGACATCTCGGCGCAAGCCTATCAGCAGGAACCCCGGGTCGCCGCCCACACCCGCAGCGCGTCACGCGTCGCGGCCACGTCGTGCACGCGCACGATCGCGGCACCATGTTGCACCGCGATCAGCGCCGCCGCCACGCTTGCCGCAAGCCGCTCGTCCACCGCGCGGCCGGTAACGGCACCCAGCATCGATTTGCGCGACATGCCCGCGAGCACGGGCAGCCCGCCGCTCGAGAAGCGCTGCAGCTCGCGCAGGAGCGTGTAGTTATGCACCGTGCTCTTGCCAAAACCGAACCCCGGGTCGAGCACGATCCGATCGCGCGCCACCCCGGCCGCGACGAGCGCAGCGACGCGCGCATCCAGGAAAGCAGCCACGTCGGCGACGACGTCCTCGTACTGCGGATCGTGCTGCATGGTGCGCGGCTCACCCTTCATGTGCATCACGCACAGCCCCGCCTGCCCCGCAGCAACCGCCTCCACCGCGCCCGACGTGCGAAAGCCATTGACGTCGTTGATCATGTCCGCGCCGGCCGCGAGCGCGGCCCGCATCACCGCCGGCTTGACTGTGTCGATCGACAGCGGTACCCCGAGCGCGCGCGCGGCGTCCACGAAAGCCACCACGCGCTCGAGCTCCTGCGCCTCGGAAACAGGATCCGAACCGGGCCGCGACGACTCCGCCCCGACGTCGAGCATGTCCGCCCCCTCCTCCAGCGCGCGTTCAGCACGCGCCAGGGCCGAGCGGGTGTCGGCGCTGTAACCGTCGCCCGAAAACGAGTCGTCGGTGAGATTGATGATGGCCATGATCCTGGGCTGCCCCAGCTCGAGCTGGAAACGACCGCACTGCAAAACGGGCATGAGAGAACTCCGGAACACGAGCGTCCAGGCCTGCGAAACGCTCGACGATGGATGGATGAGTCAATCGGGAATGCAATTGAAAAGGGCCGGATCGACCGGCCCTCGGGGTGAGCTGACTCGTAAGGGAGCTCGCTCAGGCGGCAGGCGCCGCTGCGTTCGGCGCTGCACCGGGCGCGTCGTCCTTGGGGCGACTCGGCGGCGCGGCGACCGGCTTGGGCGGACGCGGCGGCCGGCCCGCCATGATGTCGTTCACCTGGTCGGCATCGATGGTCTCCCACTCGAGCAGCGCCTTGGTCATCGCCTCGACCTTGTCGCTGTTCTCTTCGAGCAGGCGACGCGCCAGCGAGTACTGCTGATCGATGATGCGACGAATCTCGGCGTCGACCTTCTGCATCGTCGCCTCGGACACGTTGCGGTGCGTGGTGACCTGACGGCCGAGGAAAATCTCGCCCTCCTCCTCGCCATAGACCATCGGACCGAGCGTGTCGGACATGCCCCACTGCGTGACCATGCGGCGGGCAAGGTCGGTGGCGCGGGCGAAGTCGTTGGACGCGCCGGTGGTCATCTGCTTCATGAAGATCTCTTCGGCGATTCGCCCACCGAACAGCACGGTGATCGTCTGCAGCAAGCGCTCGCGATCCTGGCTGTAGCGGTCTTCGGTCGGCAACTGCATCGTCACGCCCAGCGCGCGACCGCGCGGGATGATGGTGACCTTGTGCACCGGATCGGTCTTGTCGAGCAGACGCGCGACCACGGCGTGACCCGACTCGTGGTAAGCCGTGTTGCGGCGCTCCTCTTCGGGCATGACCACCGAGCGCCGTTCGGCACCCATCATGATTTTGTCTTTCGCGCGCTCGAAGTCATCCATGTCGACCAGGCGCTTGTTGCCGCGCGCGGCAAACAGCGCTGCCTCGTTCACAAGGTTGGCCAGGTCGGCGCCGGCAAAGCCCGGCGTACCGCGTGCCAGCACCTGCGCATCGACGTCGGGCGCGATCGGCACCTTGCGCATGTGCACCTTCAGGATCTGCTCGCGGCCGCGAATGTCGGGCAGCGAGACGACCACCTGGCGGTCGAAACGCCCCGGACGCAGGAGCGCCGGGTCGAGTACGTCCGGGCGGTTGGTCGCGGCGATCACGATCACGCCGGCCTGACCTTCGAAGCCGTCCATCTCGACGAGGAGCTGGTTCAGAGTCTGCTCCCGCTCGTCGTTGCCACCGCCCATGCCGGCGCCGCGCTGACGACCGACGGCGTCGATCTCGTCGATGAAGATGATGCACGGCGACTGCTTCTTGGCCTGCTCGAACATGTCGCGCACGCGTGCCGCGCCCACGCCGACGAACATCTCGACGAAGTCGGAACCGGAGATCGAGAAGAAAGGCACCTTGGCCTCGCCGGCGATCGCCTTGGCGAGCAAGGTCTTGCCGGTGCCCGGCGAACCCACCATCAGCACGCCCTTGGGAATGCGGCCGCCGAGCTTCTGGAACTTGGACGGATCGCGCAGAAACTCGACGAGCTCGAAGACTTCTTCCTTGGCCTCGTCGCAGCCGGCCACGTCAGCGAACGTGACGGTATTGGCCGACTCGTCCAGCATGCGAGCCTTGCTCTTGCCGAAAGAGAACGCGCCGCCCTTGCCTCCGCCCTGCATCTGGCGCATGAAAAAGATCCACACGCCGATCAACAGCAGCATCGGGAACCAGGACACGAACACGCTGGCCAGGAAGGACTGCTCCTCTTCCGGCTTGCTGGCGTTGATCTGCACCCCGTAACGGATCAGGTCGGACACCATCCAGATATCCTGCACGCCCGGAGTGAACACGGTGATGGTGCGTCCCTCCTGGGTCGTCGCCCTCACCACGCGCCCGTCGATCGTCGCGCGCGAGATGCGACCGGCCTTGGCTTCTTCCAGGAACTGGGAGTACTCCATCGTGGTCGCCGGCGTCTGGCGTGTGTTGAACTGGTTGAATACGGTCATCAGCACGACGCCGATGACCATCCAGATCGCGAGATTTTTGAAGAGATTGTTCAAGGTTCTGTTCCCCGAAAGCCTTTTTGGCCATGTACGCGACTGACCGATTCTAGTGGTGAATGTTCCCCCGGGCAAACCAATGGGCTGCATTGCCTGCCCCTATCGAGGAGAACTTCGCCGTTCAAGTTTGGCGTGGCCCCTTCCCCAGCAGATAAACCTCCGCGCTGCGATCGCGCGAGGCCTTGGGCTTGCGCACCTGCACGGACGCGAACGCGGACTCCATCTGCTGGCGGAAGGCCATGAAGCCTTCGCCCTGAAACACCTTGACCAGGAACTGCCCGCCGGGCTTGAGGTGACGGACGGCAAAATCCAGCGCCAGTTCGCACAGGTGGATCGAGCGCGCTTGGTCGACCGTGGCCACGCCGCTCAGATTCGGCGCCATGTCCGACAGCACCACGTCGACACGCGCGCCGTCGAGCCTGCGCTCGAACTCCTCGAGCACGGCGTCTTCGGTGAAGTCGCCGAGTAGGAAGTCGACCCCGGCCACCGCCTCCATCGGCAACAGATCGAGCGCTAGCACCCGGCCCTTGGGGCCGCAGCGCTTGACGGCAATCTGGCACCACGACCCCGGCGCAGCCCCCAGGTCGACCACCACCGCACCGGGTCGCAGCAGATGGTCGCGCTCGTCGATCTCGGTGAGCTTGTAGGCGGCGCGCGCCCGATAGCCATCGGCCTGCGCGCGTTGCACATACGGGTCGTTCAGGTGGTCATGGACCCAGGCACGGCTGGTCTTGTTCTTCTTCATGTGTTTTCCCCGCCTCCTTTGGCAGGCAAGCCCTACATGCAAGGAGTAGAATCCCACCCCCAGGCATTCACAAAAGTATCCAGAGAATCATCGATGACCGAGCTTACCCCGGCCCAGCGCAGCGATCTGCGCGCCCGCGCCCACCATCTGAATCCCGTCGTCACCATCGCCGGCAACGGGCTCACGCCCAATGTCCTGGCCGAGATCGAACGCGCGCTCGACGCGCACGAGCTCATCAAGGTCAAGGTTCAGGGCAGCGACCGCGACCAGCGTGACGCGCTGATGCAGACGCTGTGCGAGACCGTGGCCGCGGCCCCCGTCCAGCACATCGGCAGCATCCTCATCGTGTGGCGCGAGCGGCGCGAGACCGAAAAGCCCGCAGCGGCGGCCGAGAAAAAGACGGCCCGCCCCGCGACCGCAAAATCCGCCGCCGCCTTCGCCGCGGCCGCGCGACGCGCAGCCCTCGCCAAGGCGAGCAGCGAGTCGCGCCGCAGTCCGGCGCGCGCGCCTGCCGCCCGCGGCCGAAGCAGCAGCGGCAACCGCGGACGCTGAGCGCACCGCGCCCGGCGGAAAAATCGAAAAGAAGAGGCGGTGCATGACACCGCCTTTTTTGTCGACGCTGCCCCGCAGCGCTCAGATGTAGCGCACGTCGATCACCTCGTACTCGCGCACGCCACCGGGCGCCTGCACGTCGGCGATGTCGCCCGCGTACTTTCCGATCAGCGCGCGCGCGATCGGCGAGCTGATCGAGATCTTGCTCTCCTTGATGTCAGCCTCGTCGTCGCCCACGATCTGGTAGGTGACCACCTGGCCGGAGTCCAGATCCTCGAGCTCGACCGTGGCGCCGAAGACGCAGCGGCCATCTGCGTCGAGCAGCTTCGGGTCGATGATCTGGCCATTGGCCAGCTTGGCCTCCACCTCCATGATCCGGCCTTCGATGAAGCCCTGCCGATCCTTCGCCGCTTCGTACTCGGCGTTCTCGGACAAGTCGCCGTGCGAGCGCGCCTCGGCAATCGCGGCGATCACGCTGGGGCGCTCGACGGTTTTCAGACGATGCAGCTCGGCGCGCAACTTCTCGGCGCCGGCCACGGTAAGTGGGGTCTTGTTCATGCTTTCTGCTTCAGTTCTTCGTGCAGTTCCTGCACGGAATAGACCTCGAGGCCGCTGGCCAGCTGACGCATACCCATGCACGCGGCGCGCGCACCTTCGATGGTGGTGAAGATGGAAACCTTCGCGGCAAGCGCGCTGGTGCGGATCGAACGCGAGTCGGTGATCGCCTGGCGTTTCTCTTCCACCGTGTTGATCACGAGAACCACTTCCTCGTTCTTGATGATGTCGACGATGTGGGGCCGCCCCTCGTTGACCTTGTTCACCACCGCGACCGGAATGCCGGCCGCCTCGATCACCGACGCGGTGCCACGCGTGGCCACCAGCGAGAACCCGAGCTCATGCAACTCGCGCGCCACCTCGATCGCCACCGGCCGGTCGCTCGGCTTGACGCTTATGAACACCGTGCCCGCGGTGGGCAGGCGAACGCCGGCGCCCATCTGGCTCTTGACGAAGGCCTCGGCGAAGCTGCGGCCCACGCCCATGACCTCGCCGGTCGACTTCATCTCGGGGCCGAGGATGGTGTCCACACCCGGGAACTTGACGAAGGGGAACACCGCTTCCTTGACCGAATAGTAGGGCGGCACGATCTCACGGCTGACGCCCTGCTCGGCCAGGGTCTGGCCGGCCATGCAGCGCGCGGCGATTTTGGCCAGCGGCAGCGAGCAGGCCTTGGACACGAAGGGCACGGTACGCGAGGCACGCGGGTTGACCTCGAGCACGAACACGACCGCGTTGTCGCCCTCGCCCTGGATCGCGAACTGCACGTTCATGAGGCCGACGACGTTGAGCGCACGCGCCATCGCCTCGGTCTGGCGGCGCAGCTCGTCCTGGAGCGCCGGCGTCAGCGTGTAGGGCGGCAGCGAGCAGGCCGAGTCGCCCGAGTGCACACCCGCCTGCTCGATGTGCTCCATGATGCCGCCGATGATCACCTGCTTGCCGTCGGACAGCGCGTCGACGTCCACCTCGGTGGCGTCGTTGAGAAAGCGGTCGAGCAGCACCGGCGACTCGTTCGACACCTTGACCGCCTCGCGCATGTAGCGCTCGAGGTCCTTCTGCTCATGCACGATCTCCATCGCGCGGCCGCCGAGCACGTAGGACGGGCGCACCACCAGCGGGTAGCCGATCTCGGCCGCCAGGCGCACCGCCGCTTCCGGCGTGCGCGCGGTGCGGTTGGGCGGCTGCTTGAGGCCGAGGTCGTTGAGCAGCTTCTGGAAGCGCTCGCGGTCCTCGGCCGCGTCGATCATGTCCGGGCTGGTGCCGATGATCGGCACACCGTTGTCCGCCAGCGCCTGAGCGCGCTTGAGCGGGGTCTGGCCGCCGAACTGCACGATCACGCCGACCGGCTGCTCGATGTGCACGATCTCGAGCAGATCCTCGAGCGTGATCGGCTCGAAATACAGGCGGTCCGAGGTGTCGTAGTCGGTGGACACGGTCTCGGGGTTGCAGTTGACCATGATGGTCTCGTAACCATCTTCGCGCAGCGCCAGCGCCGCATGCACGCAGCAGTAGTCGAACTCGATGCCCTGGCCGATGCGGTTCGGACCGCCGCCGAGCACCATGATCTTCTTGCGCCCGGTCGGCATCGCCTCGCACTCGTCCTCGTATGAGGAGTACAGGTAGGCGGTGGAGGTGGCGAACTCGGCCGCGCAGGTGTCGACGCGCTTGAACACCGGGCGCACGCCCTGTGCGTGGCGATGCAGGCGCACGGAGGTCTCGTCGGTGTTGAGCAGCTTGGCCAGGCGGCGGTCGGAGAAGCCCTTGCGCTTCAGGTCACGCAGCTCGCCCGCCTGCAGCGCCTTCAGCGAGCGCCCGGCGAGCGCCTTCTCGGAGAGCACGATGTCCTCGATCTGGGCGAGGAACCAAGGGTCGATCTTGGTCAGGTTGTGCACCTGCTCGAGGCTCATTCCTTCGCGGAAGGCCTGGCCGACGTACCAGATGCGCTGCGGGCCTGCGCTCGACAGCTCGTGCTCGAGATCGGCACTGTCGGCCTCGATCTCGTCCAGACCATACACGCCCACTTCCAGGCCGCGCAGGGCTTTCTGGAAGGATTCCTGAAAGCTGCGACCCATTGCCATGACCTCGCCCACCGACTTCATCTGCGTGGTCAGGCGGTCGTTGGCCTGCGGGAACTTCTCGAAGGCGAAGCGCGGGATCTTGGTGACCACATAGTCGATCGAGGGCTCGAAGGACGCCGGCGTGGCGCCGCCGGTGATGTCGTTCTTGAGCTCGTCGAGCGTGTAGCCCACCGCCAGCTTGGCGGCGACCTTGGCGATCGGGAAGCCGGTGGCCTTGGAGGCCAGCGCCGACGAGCGCGACACGCGCGGGTTCATCTCGATGACGATCATGCGACCGTCCTGGGGGTTGATCGCGAACTGGACGTTCGAGCCGCCCGTGTCCACCCCGATCTCGCGCAGCACCGCGATCGAGGCGTTGCGCATGATCTGGTATTCCTTGTCGGTCAGCGTCTGCGACGGCGCGACGGTGATCGAGTCGCCGGTGTGCACGCCCATCGGGTCGAGGTTCTCGATCGAGCACACGATGATGCAGTTGTCGGCGCGGTCGCGCACGACTTCCATCTCGTATTCCTTCCAGCCCAGCAGCGACTCCTCGATCAGGAGTTCGTTGGTGGGGCTGGCCTCGAGACCGCGCTTGCAGATCTCCTGGAACTCTTCCATGTTGTAGGCGATGCCGCCGCCGGTGCCGCCAAGCGTGAAGCTCGGGCGGATGATCACCGGGAAGCCGATGCCGCCCTGGACCTGGAGCGCTTCTTCCATGCTGTGGGCGATGCCCGAGCGCGCCGAGCCGAGACCGATCTTGGTCATCGCGTCCTTGAACTTGAGGCGGTCCTCGGCCTTGTCGATCGCCTCTTCCGAGGCGCCGATGAGTTCGACGTCGTATTTGGCGAGCACGCCGTTGCGGCCGAGATCGAGCGCGCAGTTCAGCGCCGTCTGCCCACCCATGGTCGGCAGGATGGCGTCGGGACGCTCCTTGGCGATGATGCGCTCGACCACCTGCCAGGTGATCGGCTCGATGTAGGTGACGTCGGCCGTCTCCGGGTCGGTCATGATGGTCGCCGGGTTCGAGTTGACCAGGATGACCTTGTAGCCTTCCTCGCGCAGGGCCTTGCAGGCCTGGGCGCCGGAATAGTCGAACTCGCAGGCCTGGCCGATGATGATCGGGCCCGCGCCGATGATCAGGATGCTCTTGATGTCTGTACGTTTCGGCATTGTCTTGCCTCGGTGATTCGTCGACGCCGCGCCGAGCGCGCGCGTCCGAAAATGCTGGAACTTCCTGTACGGCGGGCCGCGCCCGCCGCTCGCCGTTTTACTTCGCCGCGTCCATCAGACCGATGAAGCGGTCGAACAGGTAGGCGACGTCGTGCGGGCCGGGACTCGCTTCCGGGTGCCCCTGGAAGGAGAAGGCCGGCACGTCGGTGCGTGCGATGCCCTGGTTGGTGCCGTCGAACAGCGACTGATGGGTCACGCGCAGATTCGCCGGCATGGTCGAGGGATCGACCGCGAAGCCGTGGTTCTGGCTGGTGATCAGCACCTTGCCGCTGTCCAGGTCCTTGACCGGGTGGTTGGCGCCGTGGTGGCCGGTGCTCATCTTCATGGTCTTTGCGCCCGAGGCGAGCGCCAGCAGCTGGTGCCCCAGGCAGATGCCGAAGGTCGGTACGCGCGCGGCGACGATCTCGCGAATCGCGTCGATCGCGTAGTCGCAGGGTTCGGGGTCACCCGGGCCATTGGAAAGGAACACGCCGTCGGGGTTGAGCGCGAGCACCTCGGACGCGGGCGTCTGTGCCGGCACCACGGTGAGGCGGCAGCCACGCTCGGCGAGCATGCGCAGGATGTTGTACTTGACGCCGAAGTCATAGGCGACGACGTGGAAGCGATCGGCCGCACGCGCGCCATAGCCTTCGCCGAGCACCCACTCCGATTCCGTCCACTGGTAGCGCTCGCTCGCGCTCACCACCTTGGCCAGGTCCATGCCCGCGAGCCCGGGGAAGCTGCGCGCCTGCGCGAGCGCGGCGTCGACGTTGAGCGTCTCGCCTTCCGCGGCGGTGACGATGCAGCCGGCCTGAGCCCCCTTCTCGCGCAGCACGCGAGTCAGCTTGCGGGTATCGAGCCCGGCGATGGCCACCACGTTCTCGGCCTTCAGATAGGCGTCCAGACGCTGGCTCATGCGAAAGTTCGACGGCAGGATCGGCAAATCGCGGATCACCAGACCGGCGGCCTGCACACGCAGCGATTCGACGTCTTCGGCGTTGACGCCGGTGTTGCCAATGTGTGGATAGGTCAGCGTGACGATCTGGCGGCAATAGCTCGGGTCGGTCAGGATTTCCTGATAGCCCGACATCGAGGTGTTGAACACCACCTCACCGACCGTGCTGCCAACCGCGCCGATTCCCCTGCCGTGGAAAACGCTTCCGTCGGCAAGCACAAGAAGGGCTGCTGGGAATGCACTCACGAAAAGCTCCTGGATTCAGCTTGAAGATTCGAGGGCACGCATGTAGCGCGCCCGATATGTACAAAAAGCGGGACGGGCCTCGGGGCCGATCCCGCTTAAAACTGCTTGATTTTATATTTTCGGCGCCCTCAAGGCAAACCCGATTAGCCGCCGGGACGCCGGACATCGGCCCGCGCCACAGCCGCCCCGGCCTGCGGGAACACGCTGTAAAACGGGGCCTCAGCCGGGTTCGAGCTCGCCTTGCAGCGCCTGAGCGAGCAGACGCAATTCGCCGATGAGCCTGCGCGCCTGCTGGGTGGGCGCCTCAGCGTCACGCGCCCTGGCGAGCTGCTCGAGCCGCAGCGCCGCATCCACCGCGCGCCGGGCCGCGAACAGGCTCACCGACCCCTTGATCGAGTGCGCACTGCGCGCGAGCCGCTCGTAGTCGAGGTCGGCGGCAGCCGCCTGCAATTCGGCGACGTCGCGCTCATGGTTGTCCAGGAACACGCGCACGAGTTGCTTCACGACCAGCTCGTCACCCGCGAACATCTCGCGGGCTTCGTCCAGGCAGGCGATCTGCCTGCGCGCTTCGCCGCCCAGCTCGAGCAAGGAGATATCGCTCTCCACCGTATCGGCCGGATGTGCGTCGAGCACGCGCTCTATGGCGGCGAACAATGCGCCGGGGGTCACAGGCTTGGCGACGTAATCGTCCATGCCCGCGTCGAGACAGCGCTGCCGATCGCCCTCCATCGCGTGCGCCGTCATCGCGACGATCGGCACCGGCCGCCAGTCCTCCTGGATCGCCCAGCTGCGCCGCGCCTCATGCGCTCGAATCGCCTGTGTGGCCTCGATGCCGCCCATCACCGGCATCTGCACGTCCATGAGGATGAGGTCGAAGCGCTCGAGCTCGATCGCCTCGAGCGCCTCCTCGCCGTTATTGACCAGCGTCACCGCATGACCGGCGCGGGTCAGGATGCCTTGCGCCACGGCCTGATTGACCGGATTGTCCTCGGCGACGAGCACGCGCAGCGGCTGCGCCGCCTCGGCCTCG
Organism: Thauera sp. UBA6194; assembly: GCA_002422685.1. Taxonomy (GTDB): domain Bacteria; phylum Pseudomonadota; class Gammaproteobacteria; order Burkholderiales; family Rhodocyclaceae; genus Thauera. Next base: position 49,973 of record DITC01000071.1, read on the forward strand.
ACGAACGGGGGCAGCATCACCGGATCGAGCTTCAGCGCAGCCCCGGCGCCGTCCGCCGGCCGAGCGTCCCCGGCCTCGACGAGCCCGCCGCGACGCGCCATTTCGAGCACCGAGAGCAAATCCTCGGCAGCAAACGGCTTGGCGAGCCGGAAGCGCACGCCGATCTCGTCGCAGCGCAGCGCATCGTTCCGCTGAGCGTGGCTGTCGAGCATCATCACGATGCGATCCACGCGCGCATCGAGCGCGGCGAAACGCTTCGCCAACGCCAGCCCGCCCGGCTCCGGCATGGCGGCGTCCATGAGCAGGAAATCATGAGGATCGCGCCCGTCGCGCGCTGCAGCGAGGGCGGACAGCACCTCCTGCCCGCTGCTCGCCAGCACCGGGCGCAGGCCGGAGCGCTCCAGCACTTCGCCCAGATAGCGTCCGAAGGCGGCGTTGCCCGCCGCGACGAGCACGCGCGCCCGAGCGATGAGCGCGGGTACGACCTCGCGCTGCGCGGCCACCCGGGGCAGCGGAAGCGTGAAACTGAAGGTGCTCCCTGCGGCGGGGGCGCTGTCGACCTCGATGCGGCCGTTCATCAGATCGACCAGCTGGCGCGAAATGGCCAGCCCGAGGCCGGTGCCGCCATACTTGCGCGTGATCGACGTGTCGGCCTGCGAGAAAGCAGCAAAGATCGAATCGAGCTTGTCCGCGGGGATTCCGCACCCGGTGTCACGCACGCTGAAGCGAATCAGGTCGGCTTCGGCGCCGCGTTCGACGCACTCGACGCGCACGGCGACCTCTCCGCGCTCGGTGAATTTCACCGCGTTGCCGATCAGGTTCGTGAGCACCTGGCGCAGCCGCGTGGGGTCACCGCGCAGCACCCGGGGAACATCGGGCCGGATGTCGTGAAAAAGCTCGACCCCCTTCTGCGCTGCCCGCAGCGCCAGGCTGCGACAGGTTTCGCTCACGACCGCCGCGGTCGAAAAATCGATCGCCTCGACCTTCAGCCGCCCCGCCTCGATGCGCGAGAAGTCGAGGATGTCATTGATGATCGTGAGCAGCGCATCGGCCGAGGATTTCACCGTGAGCAGATACTCCCGCTGCTCGCCCGCGATGCCCGAATCGAGCACGAGATCGGTCATCCCGATGATGCCGTTCATCGGCGTGCGGATTTCGTGGCTCATGTTGGCGAGGAAATCGCCTTTGGCACGGCTCGCGGCCTCGGCCGCCTCCTTGGCCTCGAGCAACTCGAGCTCGCGCAGCTTGCGCTCGGTGATGTCACGCCAGGTCCCTTCCAGCCACCGCCAGCGCCCGCCCTCGCGCTCGCCCACCGTGCGCCCGCGCAGCTCGACCCAGCGCCAGCTGCCGTCCTGCGCCCTGCAACGCAGCTCGACGGCCAGCGCGGTGTCGCGCCTCAAGCAGGCGCGCAGCGCATCGTCGAGCTGCGCCCGGCCGGACTCCTCGAGCACTTCTGACCACCCGACGGTGGCTGTGCCCGCATAACCGAGCAGCGCGCGCCAGCGCGCATCGAGGCGCACTTCGCCCCGGGCCAGATCGGCCTCCCACACCCCGGCGCCGGTGTTCTCGCACAGCAACTCGACGCGGCGCTGCACACGCGCGAGCGCTTCGGCAAGCGACTCGGCGGTGGCGGGCTCATGCGCCGTCGGGCCCTGCGCCGAGGGCTGCGCCTCAACGGCCATCCACGCTCACCCTCGCTCAGCGCAGGCCGAGCACGTCCTGCATGTCGAACACACCCCGCTCGCAGCCCGCCAGGAACCGCGCAGCGCGCATCGAGCCGAGCGCATAAGGCATGCGGCTGCCGGACTTGTGGGTGATCTCAATGCGCTCGCCGATGCCGGCGAAGAGCACCGTGTGGTCGCCGACGACGTCACCACCACGGATCGTGGAGAAACCGATCGTCGCCGCATCGCGCTCACCCGTATAGCCTTCGCGGCCGTACACGGCGCAGCTTGCAAGATCGCGGCCGAGCTCACGCGCCACCACCTCACCCATGCGCAGCGCGGTGCCCGAGGGCGCGTCGACCTTGAAGCGGTGATGCGCCTCGATCACCTCCACGTCGTAGCCTTCGGACAGGATGCGCGCCGCCACTTCGAGCAGCTTGAACACCGCGTTGACGCCGACCGCCATGTTGGGCGCGAACACCACCGGAATATCGTCCCCGGCGGCGGCAATCGCAGCCTTGCCGGTCGCATCGAAGCCGGTGGTGCCGATGACCATGGCCTTGCCCAGGCGGCGCGCCATGGCAAGGTGCGCCAGCGTGCCCTCGGGACGGGTGAAGTCGATCACGCAATCGGCGGCGGCGATGGCCGCCTCGGCATCGTCGCCGATCATGACGCCGGTCACCACGCCGGCCATCTCGCCCGCGTCACGCCCGATGAAAGGCGTGGCGGGACGATCGAAGGCCGCCGCGAGTACCACGCCCTCTTCCTGCAGCGCGGCCTCGATCAGCATTCGCCCCATGCGACCGGACGCGCCGGCAATTGCGACTCGGATGTCGGACATTTCGATGAATTCCTGCACGGCATGGCGTGCCCGAAGAGCACGCACTCGATGAAAATTCAGAGCCTGAGGCGCGAATGCGCTCAGCGTTCCTGAGCGGGGGGCAGTTCGACGACACGGCTGCGCGGGCCTGCGGACTCGGTGGCCGCATCGCCGCCCGCGCCGCTTGCTTCGACGTCACCCTCCAGGCGGTCGAGCACGTCGCCATCGAAAAAGAGCGAGATCACGCGCTGCTGCGCATCTTCGTGCCCCGGGCGGTAGCGATAGACGTAGTCCCAGCGGTCTTCGCGGAACATGCCCACCACCAGCGGCGTGCCGAGCACATAGCGCACCTGATCGCGCGTCATGCCGCGGCGAAGCTGGGAGACCATTTCCTGGTCGACATAATTACCCTGACGAACGTCGATACGATAAGGACTGACGACCCCGACGAGGGAGTCGAACGAGCAGCCTGCGAGCAGGCTGGTGGCGACGAGCGCCGCGGCGAAATGGGAACGCATGTAGGGTTTCGGACCTGGGCGCGACGGAGTCGCTGTTCTCAGAAAGGGGTAAAAAATATAACATAGGCGCGTTCGTAAGGCGCTGCCGCGCCCGCGCGTTCGGCATTCCACGCAGCGGAGGCGTCCGTTCATGTCGCGGATACATCCGTGCATGGGGCATGCGTCGGCACTGCGCGCCCTCTCCTTTCGTCCAGGCACTCATGTCAGACAACTCCAAGAACCTGAAAAGCATCGGCCTCAAGGCGACCTATCCGCGCCTGAAGATTCTCGACCTCTTTCAGAACTCTGATCAGCGTCACCTGACCGCCGAGGACGTTTATCGCGCACTCATGAACGAGGGCATGGACATCGGCCTGGCGACCGTCTATCGCGTGCTCACCCAGTTCGAACAGGCGGGCCTGCTCGAGCGCCACTACTTCGAGTCGGGCAAGGCCGTGTTCGAGCTCAACGAGGGCGGACATCACGACCACCTCGTGTGCATGCAGTGCGGCAAGGTCGAAGAATTCTTCGATGCCGAGATCGAACGCCGGCAAAACAAGATCGCCGAAGAGCGCGGCTTTACCATTCGTGATCACGCGCTTTACATCTACGCCGACTGCACGCGCGAAAACTGCCCGAACCGCGAGCGCGAGGACTGAGACGCGCACGGCCCGAGACACGGGGGCCCGCTCGCCGGCGCGTGCCGCAGCGGCGCGCGAGCTGTTGCGCAAAATCAAGTCGGCGAGCGATCTCCTTCCGGCCGGCGTTCGCACCCGGTTGCGACCGCCCCCGGGTTCAAGCCTTGCCGGCCGGTGACTTGCCGAACAGCGGCTTGCCCAGCATCTCCGCGGCGTGGTCGCGCGTGGTTGCGGTGATATTGACCCCGCCCAGCATGCGCGCGATCTCCTCGATGCGCGCGTCGTCGGCGAGTGGCGTGACCTCGCTCAGCGTCTGCCCGTCCTGCTCGTGCTTTGCGATCCGCCACTGCCAGTCCGCGCATGCGGCGACCTGCGGCAGGTGGGTCACGCACAGCACCTGCCGTGCCTCGCCCAGCCGGCCGAGCAGCTTGCCGACGATCTCGGCCACACGGCCGCCGATGCCGACATCCACCTCATCGAAGATCAGCGTCGGCACCGCGGTGTCACGGCTGGTCATGACCTGAATGGCGAGGCCGATACGCGACAGCTCGCCCCCTGACGCGACCTTCGCCAGACTGCGCAGGGCCTGCCCGGGGTTGGCCGCGACACGAAACTCCACGCTCTCGAGCCCCGTGGCAGCAGGTGCGCAGGGTTCCAGGGCAATCTCGAAGCGCCCCCCTACCATCGCCAGGTCCTGCATGGCCGCGCTGATCTCGTCCGACAACCGCCGCGCCACGGGTGCGCGTACACCCGACAGCTCGCGCGCAGCTGCCATGAATGCATCCTCCGCCTCGCGCGCCGCGGCCGCGAGGCGGACCGGGTCGGCACTCGCCTCCAGGGTTTCGAGCCGCGTTCGCCACTGCAGCGCGAGCTCGGGGAGCGCGTCCGGGTTGACACGGTGCTTGCGCGCCATGTCCATCACCGCCGCGATGCGGCGCTCGACTTCGTCCAGTCGCGCGGGGTCGAGCTCGAGCCGGTCGCGGTAGCGCCGCAGGGCGTGCAGTGCCTCGTCGGCCTGGATGGCAGCTGCACCAAGCAGCTCGCGCACATCGACCAGGCCGGGGTCGTAGTCGCACAGCGCGCTGATGCGCGCATCCAGATGGCGCAGTTGCGCGCACACCGCGGCGTCCCCCTCGCCCAGCGCAGCGAGCGTCTCTTCGGCGCCTTCCATGAGGCTGGCGGCGTGAGCAAGCCGCCCATGCTCGGCTTCCAGCGCAGCCCACTCCTGCGCGTCGAAACCAAGCTCCTCGAGCTCACCGAGCTGCCAGCCGAGCAGTTCGCGTTCGCGCGCCGAGTTCGCGGAGTCGGCCTCCGCCTCGTGCTTGAGCCGCAGCAGGCGCTGCCACTCGCGATGCCTTGCCGCCACGGTGGCGGCGAGCTCGGTCGCGCCGGCCTGCGCATCGAGCAGCGCGCGCTGCGCATCGGCCCGCAACAAGGCGTGGTGCGCATGCTGGCCGTGGATGTCGGCGAGCCACTCGCCGGCCGCACGCAGTTGCGCGAGGGTGACCGCGCTACCGTTGATCCAGGCCCTGCTCCGACCGCCGGCATCGATGGTGCGGCGCAGGATCACGCCGCCGTCCTCGCCGCCGAGCGCCTGCTCGGCCAGCAAGGCCGGCAGCCCGCCCTCGACCGGCAGGTCGAATTCGGCCGCAACCTCGGCGCGCTCATGCCCCTGCCGCACCATGGCGGCCTCGCCACGACCACCGAGCGCGAGCCCGAGCGCGTCGAGCAGGATGGATTTGCCTGCGCCGGTCTCGCCGGTCAGGGCGCCGAAACCGGGCCCGAACTCCAGCTCGAGTCGATCGACGATGACGAAATCACGGATGGTGAGACTGCGCAGCATCTGGGCAAACCTGGATCGGAAGAAAAAGCGCGAAAAAACGGGAAGCGAGCAAACATGCGGCGCCGAGGGCGCATGGGGAGCGCAACGCGCGGCCCGGCCGCCCGTGCGCGCCGCTGAGCATGCTCAGTTGCGCGGCGCGGCGCTCCAGTGCAGCTTGCCGCGCAGCATGTTGAAGTAGCTGTAGCCCTTCGGGTGGAGCAGACGCAGGGTATGTGCCGAGCGTTTCAGCCGCACGCAGTCGCCGGCGCGCAGGTCGAAACGCGTCTGGCCGTCGAAGTGCACGCGCGCATCCTGCAGCGGCAACATCACGATATCGATGCGGCAGCTGTCCGGGAGCGTGATCGGCCGTGCGGTGAGCGCATGCGGGCACAGCGGCACCAGCGCGATGCCGCCCACGCTCGGGTGCAGGATCGGGCCGTTCGCCGAGAGCGCATACGCGGTCGAGCCGGTGGGCGTGGATACGATCATTCCGTCCGAGCGCTGGGTATAGACGAATTCGCCGTCGATGGAGAGATCGAACTCGATCATGCGCCCGAGGTCGCCCTTGTTAACCACCACATCGTTGAGCGCGAGGGTTTGAAACACGCGCTCGCCCCCGCGCAGCACTTCGGCGTCGAGCATGAAGCGGTGCTCTTCGGTGTAATCGCCGTCGAGGATCTCGCCGAGGCGTTCGCTCGCGTGGCTGCGCGAGATGTCGGTGAGGAAGCCCAGTCGGCCGAGGTTCACGCCCACCAGCGGCACGCCGTGATCGACCAGGCGGCGGGCCGAATGCAGCATGCTCCCGTCGCCGCCGATGACCACGCCCAGATCGGCGCTCACGCCGATGTACTCGTAGCTCGCGACCGGAAAATCATGCACCCCGCCGATTGAACTCGCCGTGCCCTGCTCGATCAACACCGACAGGCCGCGCTCTCGCAGATAGCGCGCGATCGACATCACCGACTCGGCCACGTCCGGGCTCTGGTATTTGCCGATCAGCGCAACGGTATGGAATTTCGTGCTCATGGGCGAGAATTAAACCACAATCGCCCAGCCCGCACGCATGCGCGCGCATGATGGCCGCGGCCCTGGACGAGCGCCGCAGCGCGCTGGTCCGGGAGAGCACGCTTACGTAGAATCCGGGCTATATTCTCGTCTGCCATGAAATCGCTCGACACCCGCTCCCAGATCCTGCTCAAGACCCTGATCGAACGTCACATCGCCGACGGGCAACCGGTGGGTTCGCGCGCCCTCTCGCGCTATTCCGGACTCGAGCTTTCGCCGGCCACCGTGCGCAACGTCATGAGCGACCTCGAGGAAATGGGCTTCATCGCGAGCCCGCACACCTCGTCCGGACGCATCCCCACCGCGCGCGGCTACCGCTTCTTCGTCGACTCCCTGCTCACCGTGCAACCGCTCGAGGGCGAACGTGTGCGGGCGCTCAAGGGGCAGCTCACGCCCGACCAGCCACAACGCCTGATCAACTCGACATCACACCTGCTGTCCGATCTCACGCGTTTCGCCGGGGTGGTGATCTCGCCGCGACGGGAGGCCGCACGCATCCGGCAGTTCGAGTTCATCAGCCTGGCCGAGCACCGCATCCTGCTCATCATCGTCACCTCCGCGGGCGACGTTCAGAACAGGCTCCTGCTCACCCGACGCAGCTATACCGCCGCCGAGCTCAGTGCCGCGACCACCTATCTCAACGAACACTACGCAGGCAAGTCGCTCGCCGACATCCGTGTGCGCCTGGCCGAAGAGTTGCACCAGCTGCGCAGCGACATGACCGAGCTGATGAGCGCGACCGTCGATGCCGGCACCCAGACCGCCGAGGACAAGGCCTCGGGCTATGTGATCTCCGGCGAGACCAATCTGCTCGACATCGAGGACCTGTCCTCGAACGTCTCCCGCCTGCGCGAACTCTTCAAGCTGTTCGAGCAGCGAACCGGGCTGATTCAGCTGCTCGAGCTGTCGAACAAGGCCGAAGGCGTGCAGATCTTCATCGGTGGCGAATCCGGCCTGGAGCCGCTGGACGGCTGCAGCGTGATCACCGCCCCGTACGAGGTGGACGGGCAGGTCGTCGGCTCGCTGGGGGTGATCGGACCGACGCGGATGGCGTACGACCGCGTCATCCCCATCGTGGACATCACCGCACGCCTGCTCTCGAGCGCCCTCTCGGCACGCAATTGACCCTGACGGCGCGGCTCGATTGCCGCCCGATACGCAAAACCAAGGAACACGATGCCCCGCTACTGGAAAGAACCCGAATTTCGCCACGACAGCGCCAGCCGCACCGGGGTGCTGCTCGTCAATCTCGGCAGCCCCGAAGCCCCTACGACCGAAGCGCTGCGCCCTTATCTCAAGCAGTTCCTGTCCGACCCGCGCGTGGTCGAGATTCCGCGCCCGATCTGGTGGCTGATCCTCAACGGCATCATCCTCAACACCCGCCCCAAGGCCTCGGCCGCAAAATACGCCAGCATCTGGATGGACGAAGGCTCGCCGCTCAAGGTGCACACCGAGCGCCAGACCAAGCTGCTGGCCGGCCACCTGGCCAAAGCCGGCCATGACGAGCTCGATGTCGCCTACGCCATGCGCTACGGCAAGCCCTCGATCGAGGACACGCTCAACGCGATGCGCGCGCGCGGCTGCACCCGCATCCTCGTCGTGCCGCTCTATCCACAGTATTCGGCCAGCACCAGCGCCACCGTGATCGATGAGGTCAATCGCTGCATGGCGCACTGGCGCAACCAGCCCGAGCTGCGCTGCGTACGCAATTTTCACGACCACCCCGGCTACATCGGCGCGCTCGTGCGCAGCGTGCGCGAGCACTGGGCGGCGCACGGCGAACCCGATCGCCTGCTGCTCAGCTTTCACGGCATCCCGCGGCGCTCGCTCGACCAGGGCGACCCTTACCACTGCGAATGCCACAAGACCGGTCGCCTGGTGGCCGAAGGCCTGGGGGTCGCGCCCGGAAAGGTCATGGTCACCTTCCAGTCCCGCTTCGGAAAAGCCGAGTGGCTGCAGCCCTACACGCAGCCCACGCTCGAATCACTGGCTGCGCAGGGCGTCGGCCGGGTGGATGTGATGTGCCCCGGGTTCGTATCCGACTGTCTCGAAACGCTTGAAGAAATCGGCATGGAGTGTAAGGAAGCGTTCCTCGAGAAAGGCGGCAAGACCTTCCACTACATTCCTTGCCTCAACGAACGCCACGAGTGGATCGACGCGCTCGCCGAGCTCACCCGCACGCAGCTCGGCAACTGGCTCGACATCGCGGCGCCCGACGAGGCCTCACGCAAGGCCTGCCTCGAGCGCGCCCTCAAGCTGGGCGCAAGTCGGTAGACGCGACCGGCGCTCAGGAGTCGAGAAGCTGAAGATCGTGATTCATCGGCAACCCGCGCCGCGCCCTGACGGCGGCCGGGGCGTGCTCGGCCAGCTGCGCCGAGACCGCCCCCAGCCTGCGCACCATCGCGGTAGCGACCTGACGGCGGAAACGCTCCTGCAGCTCGTCGCTCGCCAGCGCGAGCGCGGCCGGATTGACCTCGAGGTAGCTCAAGCGCTCGAGTGAGACCGCGCTCAGCATGTGCCGGTGCTCGAGCTGATCCAGCCATGCCTGCACGCCGAACACCTCGCCCGGCCCCAGCTCCATCACCCGCCGTCCCTGAATCGACAGCTCGACGCGGCCCTCGAGCACGATGCCGAAGCGCTGGTCGCTGTCGCCCTCGCGCATCAGCGCCACCTCTTCATCGACCTCGCGCCACGAACAGGTACGCAGCACCTCCCACAGATCGACGTCCTCGAACTCGGTGAAGAAGGCCATGCGGCGCAACTGCGAAAAGCGCGCCGCGTCCGGCGGCACGTAATGCTCGTCCAGAACCCGATAGCGCACCGCGGCCAGATCCTTGGCGAACTCGGCGCCGTTGCGGTAACGCGAGTACAGGTCTTTTTCGAGCGCCTTGCGGATCACCGCGTCCATCTGCTCGGGCACGTCGGGGTTGAGCTGCGAAACGGAGGGCGGGTCGGCGTTGATGATCTTGTAGACCAGCTGCGCCGGATTGCTCGCCCTGAACGGCAAGCGCCCGGTCAGCATGTGAAAGAGCACCACCCCGAGCGAATAGAGGTCGGTCTTCTGGTTGAGCGGGTAGGCCTTGACCTGCTCCGGGCTCATGTAGGCGGGCGAACCCACGCCCATGATGAAGGTCGAGTCGGTGTCGAGCTTCTTCTTGATGTTGAGCGCGAGACCGAAGTCGGTGATCTTCACGTTGTCGTGCTCGTCGACCAGGATGTTGGCCGGCTTGATGTCGCGATGCACGATGCCCTGCCGGTAAGCATGATCGAGCGCCATGCAGCACTTGAAGATGATGCCGATCGTGCGGTGGATGGGCAGCAGGTTCTGGAACCCGCAATAGCGCTCGAGCGAACCGCCGGCGAAGTACTCCATCACCACGTAGGCCTGCTCGGTGTCGACCGACGCGTCGAAGATGCGGATGATGTTCGGATGGTCAAGGCGCTGCGAGACGGCCTGCTCGGCTCTGAGCAGCTTGATGAGCCGTCGGCTCCACTTGGCTTCGTCGCGACCGCGATCACCGAAGCGCACGTGCTTGAGCGCCACCGGTTCGGGATAATCCGCACATTCGGCAAGATAGACCACGGCCGTCGCGCCGCGCCCGAGTTCGCGGATGATCCTGTATTTGCCGATACGCTCCGGAATCGCACTCATCTCTTCATCCCGTGGAGTCACCCGCTCCATTGTCGCGAATTCAAAACGCCGTAATTCTTGCACGAAGCCGCGCCGACAAGGCAATGTAATGCGCCGCCAGGGTCGCTGCCACGCCGACCTCCGCACGTTTCAGTCCCCTCACGGAGCCCCACCTTGAACGACACCGTCGATCTGCTCATCAATGCACGCTGGATCGCGCCGGTCGAGCCGGCGGACAGCGTTCTCGAGCATCACGCCGTTGCGGTGCGCGCCGGCCGCATCGTCGACCTGCTCCCGCAACGCGAAGCCCGGCAACGCTATCACGCAACGCGCGAAGTCGAACTCCCCACGCATCTGCTGATCCCGGGCATGGTGAATCTGCACGCGCATGCGGCGATGAACCTCATGCGCGGAATCGCCGACGACCTCCCGCTCATGCGCTGGCTCCAGGAGGCCATCTGGCCCACCGAGGCACGCCACGCAAGCACCACCTTCGTACGCGACGGCACTCGCCTGGCCGCCGCAGAAATGTTGCGTGGCGGCGTCACCACCTGCAACGACATGTACTTCCACCCCGAAGCCGCCGCCGAGGCTTTCGCGGAGATGGGCATGCGCGCCGTGGTCGGCATGGTCATGATCGACTTCCCGACCGCCTACGCCAGCGATCCCGATGACTATCTGCGCAAGGGACTGCGCGCACGCGATCAATGGACGAGCCACCCGCTGCTCGATTTTTCCATCGCGCCCCACGCGCCTTACACCGTATCGGACGCCAGCTTCGAGCGCACGCGCGCGATCGCCGACGAGCTCGAGCTCCCCATCCACATTCATGTCCATGAGACGCAGCAGGAAATCGCCGACGCGATCGCGGCGCACGGCTGCAGGCCCCTGTCCCGCCTCGCCCGTCTCGGCATGCTCGGCGAAAACACGATCGCGGTCCATGCCGTGCATCTGGACGACGCCGATCTCGCGCTGCTCACGCGCCACGACTGCAGCGTCGCCCACTGCCCCACGTCGAACATGAAGCTCGGCAGCGGGATCGCGCCCGTACCCCGACTCCTCTCGGCCGGCCTGCGCGTCGGGCTCGGCACGGACGGTGCGGCGAGCAACAACCGTCTCGACATGTTCCATGAGATGCGCCACGCCGCCCTGCTCGCGAAAGCCGCCGCGCTGGACCCGACCGCGGTGCCCGCGCACGCCGCCTTGCGCATGGCCACCCTCGACGGCGCACGCGCACTCGGCCTGGACGAGCGCATCGGATCCATTGCCAAAGGGAAATGCGCCGACCTGTGCGCCGTCGACCTGGGCGACCCTCTCTGTCAGCCCTGTTTCGACCCGGTTTCGCACCTCGTTTATGTCGCCGGCCGGGAGCATGTATCGCACGTCTGGGTAAACGGCGAAACCCGCGTGGACAAAGGCGCTCCGCTGTTGCATATTAACGACATCGAATTGCTGCGGCTCACCTCAGTGTGGCAAACTAGATTCGGTAATTGAACTGGATATACTGGCTCAAACCTATGCGGAGGCGGCAATTCCGTTCGTCTTCGTTCCGTTCAATGGCACTTCCGGCGACTCGCCCATCAAAGAGGAAACCATGATCAAACAAACCAAGAAGCAGATGTTCATGCTGGCCGCCATCGCCTCGATCGGCCTGTCCGCCCCGAGCGCGTTCGCGCAGGTGAACGATGTCGTCGTCTCCGGCGACGGCGAAATCCCCTACGTGATCGACGCCCGTAACGTGGTTGCGCGTAGCGGCACCGGCCTGTGCTGGCGCACCGGCTACTGGAGCCCCGCCGCCGCCTCGACCGCCCTGGCTGGCGAGTTCCCGGTCGGCTGCGCTTGCGACTCCGACATCGTCCCGGCCGACCAGTGCACCACCCCGGTCGCTGCCGAAGCCCCGGCTCCCAAGCCCACCGCCGAGAAGATCAAGCTCGCCGCTGACGCCCTGTTCGACTTCGACAAGGCCACGCTGAAGCCCGAAGGCAAGGCCAAGCTCGACGAACTGGCTGCTCAGGCCAACGCGCTCAAGCTGGAAGTCATCCTGGCCGTCGGCCACACCGACCGCATCGGTTCGGAAGCCTACAACCAGCGTCTGTCCGAGCGCCGCGCTGCCGCGGTCAAGAACTACCTGGTCTCGCAAGGCGTCGACGCCAACCGCGTCTACACCGAAGGCAAGGGCGAAGTTCAGCCCGTGACCGGCAACCAGTGCGACAACGTGCGTGGCCGTGCAGCGCTGATCTCCTGCCTGCAGCCGGACCGTCGCGTCGAAGTGGAAGTCATCGGCTCCAAGTAATTCCGGAACCGGTTACACGAAAGCCCTGCCTCGGCGGGGCTTTTTCATTTCTGCCGGACGCATCGCAAGCGCCCGGTTCGCGCCTGAAAGGATCGACTCACATGAACACCCTGAATGCCGACCCCGCCGAACTGCAGAAATTCAGCGAACTCGCCCACCGCTGGTGGGACCCCGCCTCCGAATTCAAGCCCCTGCACGACATCAACCCGCTGCGCCTGGGCTGGATCGACGGCAAGAGCGCGCTGGCTGGCAAGGAGGTCCTGGACATCGGCTGTGGTGGCGGCATCCTCTCCGAAGGCATGGCGAGCCTCGGCGCCCGAGTGACCGGCATCGACCTGTCCGAAAAGGCCCTCAGCGTCGCGCGCCTGCATCTGTTCGAAAGCGGCCACAAAGTCGACTACCAGCTCGTCAGCGCCGAGCAGCACGCTGAAGAAAACCCCGCGCGCTACGACGTGGTCACCTGCATGGAGATGCTCGAGCACGTCCCCGATCCGGCCAGCACCATCGCCGCCTGCGCAAAACTGGTCAAGCCGGACGGCCACGTGTTCCTGTCCACGCTCAATCGCAACCTCAAATCCTACGTGTTCGCGATCATCGGCGCCGAATACCTGCTCAAGCTACTGCCCGCTGGAACGCACGAGTACGCCAAGTTCCTCAAGCCCTCGGAGCTGACCCGTCACTGCCGCAACGCAGGCCTCGAAACCAGCGCCATCATCGGCCTGAGCTATAACCCGATCAGCCGGATCTACAGCCTCGGCGCAGACACCGATGTTAACTACATGGTGCACGCCCGACCGCAAGGCTGAGCCTCCCATTCCCCGGCGCTGAACCGTTCAAGACGTAAAAAGGGCGAGGAGACCCCAAGTCCCCTCGCCCTTTCTGCATCCCGGCCCGATCGATCAACCGAGCAGCGGATCGCTCACGCCGAGCACGTAGATCGCGACCATCGCCACCACCCCCGACATCAGCACGTAGTACACCGTCGGCCAGAAGGTCTTGCGCAGGATCGCGCCCTCGCGCCCCAGCAGCCCGACGGTCGCCGACGCGGCGACGACGTTATGGATGGCGACCATATTGCCCGCTGCGGCACCCACGGCCTGTGCCGCCACGATCATGGCGCCCGAGATGCCCAGCGTGTTCGCCACCCCGAACTGGAACTGGCTCAGCATCATGTTGCTCACCGTATTCGAGCCGGCGATGAAAGCACCCAGCGCGCCCACCGAAGGCGCCAGCAAGGGATAAACGCCACCCACGCTGTCGGCCACCCACTGCGCCATCGCGATCGGCATGCTCGGCAACTCGGCGGCGTTGACGCCGGAGTTGATCAGGATGCGCACCATTGGCACCGTGAACAGCAGCACGAAGCCCGCGCCGAGCAGCACGCGCGAAGACTCGCCCACCGCCTTGGCCAGCGAGCGAGCGTGCATACCGTGCAGGAACACTGTGATCAGGACCACTGCAACCAGGATGCCACCCGGGAGGTAGAGCGGCATGAAGTTTGCGCTCACACCTTTCTCCCCCAGCATGTTCGGGAAATTGATGACCACCGCCTTGAGCGCGCCACCGACCTCGGGGAACACACGGCTGACGACCAGCAAGGCGCCGACCAGCACGTAGGGCAGCCAGGCGCGGACCATGCCGATGGGCTGGTGATGGGGGATCTGGTCGAGCTTCATCTCGAGGCTCCCCATCCACTCGCTCGGCCACTCCTTCGGATCGGCAAAATCCCAATGCGTCTTCGGCACCAGGAAACCAACGCGCGCCGCACTGGTGACGATGGCCAGGCCGACCAGGCCGCCGAGCAGCGAGGGGAACTCGGGCCCGAGGAACACGCCAGTGAAGGCGTACGGCACGGTGAAGGCCACCCCTGCGAAGAGCGCGAACGGCACCACCGCGAGGCCGGCTTTCCAGCTCTTGTCCTTGCCGAAGAAGCGGGTCAGCATCATCGCCATCACGACCGGCATCACCGAGCCGACGATGGCATGGGTGATCGCGACGTTGCTGGTGATGAGCTGCAGGAAGACCTCCCAGCTCGAGCCCCGCTCGACCAGCTGCGCACCGAGCGCTGCCGTGTCGAGCCCGCTATTGACGCCGATGATGATCGGCGTACCCACCGCACCGAAGGACACCGGCGTGCTCTGCACCAGCATGCCGAGCATGACCGCGGCCAGCGCCGGGAAGCCGATCGCGACCAGCAGCGGGGCGGCAATTGCCGCCGGCGTGCCGAAGCCCGATGCACCCTCGATGAAGCAGCCGAACAGCCACGCGATGATGATCGCCTGGATGCGGCGGTCGGGGCTGATGGTGGTGAAACCGGCGCGGATCGTCGAAATGCCGCCGGAGTACTTGAGCGTGTTGAGCAGCAGGATCGCGCCGAAGATGATCCACAGCACGCCGATGGTGATCACCAGACCTTGCAGGGTCGAGGCGAGCACACGGTTGAAGCTCATGTCCCACACGAACAGGCCGATGAGCGCGGTCACGACATAGACGACCGGCATCGCACGCTTTGCGGGCCAGCGCAAGCCGACGAGCAGGACCGCGGCGAGCAGGATGGGAGAAAAGGCCAGCAAGGCCAGGGTGCCTGATTGCATGCCTCAATCCTCCACTGGGAGGCGGCCCGACGTGCGCGCCTCGAAGACTGTTTGTACCTTGAAAACCATCGTATGCCCCTCGCCTCGAAAGTTTGGCCTGCTCAAAAACCGGTTAAGTGGTAATACCACTGCGCCATTTGGTAGCCTAGACTAGGAGAGCACACAAACCCTGTCAATCAAAATCATCAAGTTTTTCGATAGATGCATGAGGACACGCGCCACGCATCGGCTGTCGGCGCCCAAAACCCTTGCCCCCGCGCCACTCAGCGGCTAGATTCCCCCGGCCCAATCGCCCCCCGTGAGCCCGCCGCGATCGCGCCCCGGGCCTCATCCTTACCCACTGCCCGCCCCGAGGCCGAAGAAGTCATTCATGAAAGTCACCCCCCTGCAGCAACGCCGCCTGTCCGACGGCATCGTCGAACGCATCGAGACCCTGATCCTCGAGGGCAGCCTGCAGCCCGGCGAACGGCTGCCGGCCGAGCGGGCGCTCGCCGAAGACTTCGGCGTATCGCGCCCATCGGTGCGCGAGGCCATCCAGAAACTGGCTGCGCGCGGGCTGCTGATCAGCCGCCACGGGGGAGGCACTTTCGTCAGCGAGACCCTGGGCTCATCCTTTCGCGACCCGATGATCGAGTTGCTCGAGCACAGTCCGGAGGCACAGCGCGACCTGATCGAGTTTCGCCACACGCTGGAGGGGGCCTGCGCCTATTACGCGGCGCTGCGCGCCACCGCGCCGGATCTCGAGCGCCTGAAAACCGCCTTCGAGCAGGTGCAGAACAGCTATCTGCGCCAGGGTCGGATCAGCCGTGCCGAGGAGGGGCGCAACGACGCGCTGTTCCACCTCGCAATCGCGGAGGCGAGCCACAACGCCGTCCTGCTGCACACCATTCGCAGCCTTTTCGAGTTGCTCGAACGCAACATCGTGACCAACATCGGGGGCATGTATCCGCGCGGCAGCGACGTTCGCGACAAGCTGCTCACGCAGCACGAAGCGCTGTACAAGGCGATCGTCGAGCGCCGCGCCGAAGACGCGCGCCGGCTCGCCTGCGCCCACCTCGATTACGTCCAGGAGGTGCTCGCCCGCACGCAGGACGAAGTGCGCCGGATCGCGCGCTCGAACCGGCGCCACGCGTCAGCGTGAGCCGCCGCGGCCGGCGCAGGCGCGTTCAGGGACGGGCGTGCTTGCGCAAGGCCTCGAGTGTGCGCCGACCCGCACGCCCGTCGGCGTCCAGCCCCAGCCCGGCCTGCTCGAGCTTGATCGCGTCGCGCGTCCGCGCACCGATCATGCCGTCCACTTCGCCGATATCGTGTCCGCGCGCGAGCAACAAGCGCTGCAGCTCGCGCCGCTCGGCGCGCGACAGCCCGGGGTCATCGGTCGGCCACGAGGCGACGAAGGGCGCGCCTCCGCGCAGGCGATCGGACAAATGGGCAATCGCCAGACCGTAGCTCTCGGCTGCGTTGTACGAATACAGCGCATCGAAATTGCGCGTGACCAGGAAAGCCGGGCCGTCCTTGCCGGCGGGTAGCAGCAGCCCGGCGCGGGTCGAGTCGGCCGGCAGCGCCTGAGCATCGACCCGCTTCACCCCGCGTGCAGCCCAGCTCGCAAGCGTTTTCTTGTTCCGCCGTCCGACATCCGAAACGTCCATGCCCGCCGGAAGCTTGACCTCGAAGCCCCAGGGCAAGGCGCTGCGCCAGCCCGCCCGCTTGAGAAAATTCGCCGTCGAGGCCAGCGCATCGGGCACGCTGTCGACCAGGTCGCGGCGCCCATCGCCATCGAAATCCACCGCCAGGCGCATGAAGGTCGAGGGCATGAACTGCGTGTGCCCGAACGCCCCTGCCCACGAGCCTTGTAGGCGCTCGGGCGCAACATGCCCTTCCTGGATGATCTTGAGCGTGGTGAAGAACTCGCCACGGAAAAAACTCTGCCGGCGGCCGAAGCACGACAGCGTTGCCAGCGAGGTCAGCAGTGGGCGGGAGCCGAAGTTGCGCCCGTAATTGCTCTCAACACCCCACACCGCCACCACGGTCGCGGCATCTACACCATACTCGACCTCCACACGCGCCAGCACCGGCGCCCATTGCGCCAGCATGGCCTGCCCGTCGGCCACACGCTCGTCATCGACCAATGCGGCGAGATAGTCCCAGATCGGGGTGACGAACTCGGGCTGGGCATCGAGAAAGCCGATCACCGCCATGTCGGGCGCGAGCCCGGCGGTGTGGGTATCGAACGCTTCGGCGCGCACCCCTTTGGCCACCGCCTCGCCACGCAGTCCGGCGAGGCAGGAGGCGAACGCCGCCTCGTCCGCATGAAGGGGGAAGGACATTGAAAGCGCCGAGAGCGCACCCGCGAACGCGAGCAGACGTGAGGACATGAGCATTTTGACGAGGACCTTGCGTGTGAGCCGGCAGTCTACCATCGTGCACCGCGCGGCATTGCCGACACCTTGCCGTACGCCGACGCGTACCCTCGCCCATGCGGATGCGTGCGTCGATGCCCGCGCCGATCAGCGCTCGACGAGCACCGCACGGCCCGGAGCCTCCCAGACGCCGCGCGCACGAATGCGCGCACCATCGAACACCAACCAGCTCTGGCTGCCGTAATGCGGCAAGGGGCGCTGCACGGCGCTCACGGCCGCAGCGTCAATCCCCGCCACCACCGCAAGCGGCGGTCCCTCCGCGCGCTGCACCGTCCACACGCGTGCGCTACCGCCAGGGGGCAACTCCTCGGGATGCACCGGAAGCCGTGCGCGCTCGAGCACACGCCGCACGGCGCCCTCGGTCCCCGCGAGCAGGACCGGCCCGCCCTGCGTCAGCAGTGCCTGAAATCCGCCGCGCATCGGCACACGCTCGAACAGGCGCGCGGCGAGCGCCCGCGCCGCCTGCTCGACCTCCCGGCTGCGCGCCCCGTCTCCGCCCTCTCCACCTTCTCCACCCTCACTGGCCTCGACGAGCGCATCCGCGACGACCAGACGTGGCGCGGTCGCGACCATCCATTGACGCAGTATGGGCGGCAGCTGATCGGGCTCGGGCAAGCGCCAGACCCGAAGCTCGGGGTCGAGCGTCACCGCCTCCGGCACGAAGCCGACATCGAGTTCGACCTCGGCACGGGCCGAATCCAGCCTGACCTGGAAGGTTTGCGCTCGCTCACCCGTCTGTACGCGCACGGGCAGACGCAGCGCATGCACGGGATCGGCTTGACTCAAGGTGAGCCTCAGCCGCGCACCGGCGCCACCCCCGGCATCATCGGTCAGACGCGCGCCCTCGAGCCGCGGCGCCGGACCTCCGGGAACCGTCAGCCACTGGTGGAAGAACCCTTCCAGGCTGCGCCCCGCGGCGGTCTCGAACGCGCGCTGCAGCGCGCCCCAGTCCGCAATGCGAAATCGCTGTTGAGTCCAGAACAGACGAATGCCCCGTGCGAACGCCTCCTCGCCGATCTCGTCCTCAAGCATCACGAACAGCATCGCCGCCTTGCCATAGCCGACCGCCGCCGCAGCGCCGTGCGTGCGCGAGCGAAAGTCCACCAGCGCCGTGTGCGCGTCCGCCGGCAGGGCGGCGAAATCCCGCAGCCAGCCAAGCCGCATCTCGCGCGCACCGGCGGCTGAGGCTTCGCGCTTGTAGGCATGATCGGCCATGAAGGTGGTCAGACCCTCGGACCAGTTGCCGCGCCCGTAGTCGACCATCACCCCATTGCCCCACCAGTTGTGCAGCACCTCGTGCCCGAGCGAGGTCGCGCGGATGAAAGGCAGGCGCAACACCTGCTCGCCGATGTAGGTGAGCGTGGGCATGCCGAAACCGGTGGGCAGCGGGCTCGCCACCACCGAGAACTCGGTGAAGGGATAAGCGCCGATCTGCGCCGCATAGCGCTCGATGTAACGCTGGCTGTCGTCGA
Source organism: Thauera sp. UBA6194 (assembly GCA_002422685.1). GTDB lineage: Bacteria > Pseudomonadota > Gammaproteobacteria > Burkholderiales > Rhodocyclaceae > Thauera. The sequence continues at coordinate 68,886 of DITC01000071.1, forward strand.
GATAGGCGTTGGCGAGATCCGGCTCGGCATCGAGCGCGGGCGGAAAATACGTGCGCAGGCGCAGCGGCCGACCGTCGGCTTGCGTGACCAGGCGCTCGCGCACCGCATACGGCCCGGCCATCAGATCGATCCCATCGGTGAGCTGCTCGAACACGAAGCGGGCGCGGTAGTCATCGCCGGCGCCGCCCGGCAGCATCTCCTCGAGCAGGCGCCCAGCCACCAGCGCACGCTGGCCGCCCTTCACCACGAGCTGCACCGCGTAGTCGAACAGCTCGGCGTCCGGGCGCGGATACCACGCACTGCCCGCGGGCAGATAGCTGCCCTGCGCCGAAGCCATCGGCGGCATGGCGCGCAGCACCGACCGGTGGTCGCGCGCGCCATCGAGCGCAGGCAGGGTCCCGCCGTAGTGCAGCACCAACGCCTCACCCGCCCGGTTATCCACCTGCCAAGCCCGCAGCGCGCCACGCTGCCCGAGGGCGCGAATGTCCAGCGCCCGCGCGCCGGCCCGAGCGGCGCTCGGACGCAGCGCCTCATGCAGCACGAAGCGATACGCGGCCTGTGCCGGGCGCAATTCGGCCTGCACGAAAAGCTGCCGCGTCGTCGGGTCCAACTCCACCTGTAACGCGAGCGCAGGCTGCGCCGCGGCGACGGTCGCGGGGGCCGGAATCAGCACGACCAGGGAGAGCAGCACCGACAGCGCCCGCCACAAACAGCCCCCGGCAGAGCGCATGCGCGCAACCCACGTCCGCGTCCAGCCTTCCAGGCTGCGCACGGCGCCCACGCTCGTGCTCATTTTTCAGGCGGGAAACGCACGACGACGTCCACCCGCACCGAGTCCCGCAGCACCACCAGCGGCAGCCAGGTCCCGGGCGGCTGCTCGCGCACCGCCGCCACCACGTCGAACGCGCGCCGCGCCGCACGCCCGGCAGCTTCGACCACGATGTCGCCCACCCGCAAGCCGCTCCGTTCGGCGAGGCTGCCGGCCTGAATCTCGCTCAGCCGCACCCCGTCCGACTGCTCCTCGAGCGCGACCCCCAGCCGCGGCGGGGGCGGTGGTGCGCGGCGCGCGCCCTCCACCGCAAACACGGCATCGGCAAGCCCGGGCGGCAACGCGGCGCAGCTCACATCCGCCGCGACCGGCAGCAACTGGCCGATGCTGTACTGACCGAGATCATGCAGCTGATGGGCGACGCCATAGCCGAAGCGCACGTGGCCGCTGCCCATGATGCCGACCGCGAGCGGCAGCTTGCCGTCGGGCGCGGCGTGGCGGAGGCGCCCGTCGAGCAGCGCTTCGGCCATTGCCCGATCCCAGTTGAGCTGGGAATCGACGAAATTGCGCAACGCAGCGTCGGCCGCCTTGCCCTTCGCATCCTTACCCCGGGCGAGCGCGTGGTGTGCCTGCACCTGGCGCAGGAAGTCCAGGTAGTCGGCAGTTGCGGGCGCCGGCTGTCCCACGCCCTCGCGCTCTGACTCGGGCACGGCCGCTCGCCCCTGCTCGGCGATCCTGCGCGTGAGCGCGGCGTCGACGTTGAGCGCGAGCATCGGAATGCGATTCAGGCGCGCGAAGTGAAACAAGGGCAGGTAGAGCTGCGCCGGCATGCTCCACACCTTGTCCCACTCGCTCTGCTCGAGGAACTCGGCTTCGGTGAGCTCGCCCGCCACCCAGCGATCGAGAACCGGCTGTGCGCGACGCGGGAACATCTCGAAGCCGATGACCATGTGCGGGCGCTGTGCATGGAGCGCGGCCAGGGTGTGCAACTGCCAGCGATGGTGGTCGATGTCGTCATGCTGCTCGCCGAGCAGGACGAGGTCGCGCTGGGCCATGGCGGTGAGCAGCCCGGTCGGTGCGATCGCCTGCGGCGTGCCGCCGTCGACGCGCGCCCACTGACCGGGCGCAAGACACGCCGGCTCGTCGGACGAAGGCGCTGCAAAAGCGGGAAGCGCGAGGAGACTCAGCGCGGCGAGCGCGACTGCGCCCAGGCTCGATCGATAGGACATGAGGGGTGCTCGGCGAAGACGACTTGGCATAGAGCCTCCCACGCGGGGGCGAGTTCCGCACCGCCCGCCCGATGCGCCGACGGGGCGAACGACGAGCGCTCGCTCAGGGGCAGAAATGATCGACCCGGTCGGTAATCAGGCTATCGAGCCCGAGCCCGAACAGGCGCGCAGCTTCGGCGTCGTCATTGACCATATAGGCCAGCCGACGCAAGCCCGCCTCGGCCGCGGCACGCGCGCTCTCGGCACCCCATGCGTTGTGTTCGGCGACGACCGCCACGCAGCCGAGGCGCTCGGCCTGCTCGCGCCAGCCCGGCGCGAAGCGCTCATGGAGCAGCGCACGCGGCAGATGCGGCGCAGCGTCGGCCGCGGCCGCGAGCGCCACAGGCGAAAATGAACTCAGCAAGGGCAAGGGCGACTGGCGCCACAAGCCCGCGAGCGCTTCACCCACACGTCGGCCGGTGCGGCGCTCGTCTCCCGGCGCGGGCTTGATCTCCACGTTGAGCATGCAGCCGTGCCGCGCACAGAACTCGAGCGCCTGCGCAAGCGTGGGCAGGCGCTCGCCGGCGAACGCCCGTGAATGCCAGCTGCCCGCATCCAGCATCGCCAGCACCGCCCAGTCGAGCGAGCGCGCTGCCCCGTGCCCGTTGGTCGTGCGCTCGAGCAGGTCGTCGTGGAGCAGAAAAACCTCTCCGTCGGCGCTCAGGCGGGCGTCGCACTCGAACATGCGATAGCCGCGCGCGGCGCCGTAGGCAAAGGCCGCGAGCGTGTTCTCCGGCGCGAGCAGACCCGCGCCCCGATGCGCAATCCAGCGCGGATAGGGCCAGGCCAGGCCGCGCGCCGAAGACTCGGTCACGGGCGGGGCAAAACGGCGCGCGTCATTCCGTGGGCGCGGCCTTGGGTTTGCGCGAACGTCGTGCTGCGGGCGCGGGCTTGGGGGCCGCTTCGGCCGCAGCATCGCGCGCGGATGCATCGCCGGATGCCGCATCCGGGCGCTCCGGCTTGGGCGCGCGCGCGCTTGTCCGCCGCGGCCTCGCCGGCGCGGGAGCAGGTGCTGCCTTGTCGACCGGGCGCTCGGGTTCGCCAGCGGGGGCCGCATCGACACCGGAAGGCGCGGGGGACGTCTGCGCGGGCTGGGCCGCGAGCGTCTCGGCATCGGCCTTGGGCTTGCTCGTGCGCCGTCCGCGCGTGCTCTTCGCGCGCGGCTTCTCGGCGGCCGAAGGCGGCTCGCCCGCGTGTTCGCCCGCGTGTTCGACCGCTGCGGGCTGCGGACTCGGCGCGGCGGGCACGGTTGCCTGCGTCGCTGCCTCGGCACCGCTGGCCGAGGCCTCGGTCGGCGGGACGGGCTTCGAGGCTGCGGCACGCGACCGCCCTCGTCCGCGCCTGGACTTGGACTGCAGGTTCGCGGACTCGTCCGCTGCCGATGCAGTCGGCTCCACCGCGGGCGCGTCCGGCGCTGGCATGGCCTCCACGTTTCGCGCCTCGGACGGCCTCGCCACCGCGCTCGCCGGCGCCGACTGCGCACCACCGGCCGAGCGGACGGGCTCGGGCGCCGTCACGGCCGCAGTGGAGAGGGTGCGGGTCACGTAGGTGCCCGATTTTTCATCCTTGCCGAGCTCCAGCAAACCGCGTGTCTGCGCTTCTTCGAGCAGGTTGCCGAACGCGCGAAAGCCGAAATAGCTCTCGTTGAAATCGGGCTTGCGCCGCTTGATCGCCTCTTTCAGCATCGACGCCCAGATCTTGCCGCTGTCGCCACGCTCGGCGAGCAGGGCGTCGAAGGTTTCGATGGCAATGTCGATCGCCTTGGTACGTCGCGCCTCGAGCTCCTCGCGTCCGAGCTTCTCCTCTTCGGCCGAGCGCCGCCCGCCCGCCGGGTTCTCTCGCGCCTCGCGTTTGGCCGCGCTGCGCTGGCTGTCGCGCACCAGATCGTCGTAAAAGATGAACTCGTCGCAGTTGGCGATCAGCAGGTCCGAGGTGGACTGCTTCACACCGACGCCAATCACCTGCTTCGCGTTTTCGCGCAGCTTCGACACCAGCGGCGAAAAATCCGAGTCGCCACTGATGATCACGAAGGTGTCGACATGCGACTTCGTGTAGCACAGATCGAGCGCATCGACCACGAGCCGGATGTCGGCGGAGTTCTTTCCCGACTGGCGAACGTGCGGAATCTCGATCAGCTCGAAGTTCGCCTCGTGCATCGCCGCCTTGAAGCTCTTGTAGCGATCCCAGTCGCAATAGGCTTTCTTGACCACGATGCTGCCCTTGAGCAGCAAGCGTTCGAGCACGCGCTTGATGTCGAACTTGTCGTATTTCGCATCACGCACACCGAGCGCCACGTTCTCGAAGTCGCAGAACAGCGCCATGCTCACGCTGTCGGCAGAGCTAGCCATCGAATTCTCCATCTGGGTCGAGCCGAGATGGTAAGCCCTGCGGCACGTGCGCGCCACACGAGACTGCGTGGCGGCAGCGCGCCCTTTCACGGCGTCGCGCAAATGACCTATGCTGCACGCCTCATCGCAATACGCCGCAGTGCGACATGCCTAGCTCGAACGCCCCCTCAGCCCCGCCCGATCGCCGGCCCCGCACGCTGGTGCCGAGGGCGCTCGGCCTGAGCGCGTTGATCATGGTCGCGACCCTGCCCTGTCAGCAGCGCGCAGCGTCCGCGCCGCCTGCGGTCCGGATCACGGCCGAGGGCATCGGCGCACTCAGGCTGGGCGCGCCACTTCGCGAAGCGGCCGAGCTCATGCGCGGCGTCGACCCCGCCGCGGCGATGATCGGCCCGGGTTGCGACGAGCGCGATCAGATCAGCGTCGTGCTGCAGGTGGCGGGCGTGGATCTTTCAGTCATGGCCATGGCCGCCTCGAGCGGAACAATCGAGGAGGTGATCGCCGTGCCGGTCGAAAGCGCCGGCACCCCGATGCCGGACGCCGAGGCCTGCCGCCGCCACGGCTCAAGCTTCGCGTCCCGGTTCGCCCTATCGGTCGGCGCTGTACAGGGCTGGAACCTGCGTGAAAACCCGGTCGCGACCGAATATGTCTTCCCCTTCCACCCCGATGCGCGCGTGATCGCACGCTGGTTCTCCGGCGCAAGGACCTGCGATCTCATGCTCCAATTCGGTGAAAAGGGCCCGGTCGACTGAAGCTGCAGGCCAAGGCCGACAGTCGCACCTGCACGCATCCACCCTCTGGCGACACCCGCCGGTGAGCTACATGCTTGCTGCGTCGGATCGATTCTGCTATTAAGTCCGCTCTCTTCGTATTCACCCACCCCAACACGGAAGTCGATCCATGGCTGAAGATACCCTGCACAAGCAATTCCCGCCCTACGTCCAGGCAGCCGGCGAGGAATACATGAGCGAGAAGCAGCTGGCCCACTTCCGCGCGATTCTCGACTCGCTCAAAGGCGAGCTCGTCGATGACATCGAGCGCACCGTTCACACGATGCAGGACGAGGCCACCGTTTTCGCTGACCCCAACGACCGCGCGAGCCAGGAATCCGACATCGCGCTCGAGCTGCGCAACCGCGACCGCGAGCGCAAGCTGATCAAGAAGATCGACGAAGCGATCGCCCGCATCGAAGAGGGCGAATACGGCTACTGCGACAGCTGCGGCGTGGAGATCGGCCTGAAGCGCCTGGAAGCCCGTCCCACCGCGACCATGTGCATCGACTGCAAGACCCTGGAAGAGATGCGCGAGCGCCAGGTCGCGAAGTAAAGCGCAGGCCACACGACAGCAGGCCACACGACAAAAAGGGCGCCGCGGCGCCCTTTTTTGCTGCCTCCGCGCGGAGCGCAGGCGCGCACCCCGTCACGGCCGCGCGCATCGATGCGTGTGCACAAAGAACAAGGGACGCATCACGCGTCCCCTGAAGTGCTCCGGTACAAGGCGGGCCCTGCCCGCCTCGCCCGTCAACCGGCGTTTTCGTTCAGCAGCGCCTTCATGCTCAGGCGGATCTTGCCGCGCTCGTCGGTCTCGAGGACCTTCACGCGCACGACCTGACCTTCCTTCACGTAGTCGGAGACGTTGTTCACGCGCTCGTTGGCGATCTGCGACACGTGCAGCAGGCCGTCGCGACCCGGCATGATGTTCACGATGGCGCCGAAGTCGAGCAGACGCACGACCGGTCCCTCGTAGACCTTGCCGACCTCGACCTCGGCGGTGATCGCCTCGATCTTGGCCTTGGCCGCCTGGGCGCCTTCGGCGCTCACCGACGAGATCTTGATCGCGCCGTCATCCTCGATCTCGATCACGGTGCCGGTCTCTTCCTGCAGCGCGCGGATCACCGCACCACCCTTGCCGATCACGTCGCGGATCTTCTCGGGGTTGATCTTCATGTTGATCATGCGCGGCGCGTACTCGGACACCTCGCCGCGGCTGCTGCCGAGCGACTGCTGCATCAGGCCGAGGATGTGCAGGCGGCCTTCCTTGGCCTGCTCGAGCGCGGCGTGCATGATCTCCCGGGTGATGCCCTGGATCTTGATGTCCATCTGCAGGCCGGTGATGCCGTTCTCGGTGCCCGCGACCTTGAAGTCCATGNNCGAGGTGGTCCTCGTCGCCCAGGATATCGGTCAGCACTGCGAAGCGGTTGCCGTCCTTGATCAGGCCCATGGCGATACCGGCGACGTGGTTCTTCAGCGGTACGCCGGCGTCCATCATGGCGAGCGAGCCACCGCACACCGAGGCCATCGACGAGGAGCCGTTGGATTCGGTGATCTCGGACACCACGCGCACGGTGTAGGAGAACTCTTCCGCCTTGGGCAGCATGGCGACCAGCGAGCGCTTGGCCAGGCGGCCGTGGCCGACTTCGCGGCGCTTGGTGATGCCGAAGCGGCCGGTCTCGCCGGTGCAGAACGGCGGGAAGTTGTAGTGCAGCAGGAAGCGCTCGCGGTACTCGCCAGCGATCGCGTCGATGATCTGCTCGTCGCGGCCGGTGCCGAGCGTGGCCACGACGAGGGCCTGGGTCTCGCCACGGGTGAACAGCGCCGAACCGTGGGTGCGCGGCAGCACGCCGGTGCGGATCTCGATCGGACGCACGGTGCGGGTGTTACGCCCGTCGATGCGCGGCTCGCCGTTGAGGATGCGGCTGCGCACGATGCCCGACTCGAGGTTGAAGAAGATGTCCTTGAGCTCGTTGACCGAGGGCGCGTTGTCGACGCCTTCGGTGAGCTGGCCGATCACGCGCTTGCGGATCTCGGACAGACGGGCCGAGCGTTCCTGCTTGCTGGTGATGCGGAAGGCCTCTTCCATCTCGGCCTTGGCGAGTTCGTTGACCTTGGCGATCAGCGGCTCGTTGGCGGGTGCTGCCTGCCAGTTCCACTCGGGCTTGCCGGCGACTTCGACCAGCGCGTTGATCGCATTGATCGCGGCCTGCATCTGCTCGTGGCCGAACATCACGGCGCCGAGCATGACGTCTTCGGGCAGCTCCTGGGCTTCGGACTCGACCATCAGCACCGCGGCCTGGGTGCCGGCCACGATCAGGTTCATCTGGCTCGTCTGCAGTTCGGTCGCGGTCGGGTTGAGGATGTACTGGCCGTCGATGTAGCCGACGCGGGCGGCGCCGACCGGGCCGTTGAACGGCAGGCCGGAGATCGCGAGCGCGGCCGAGGCGCCGATCATCGCCGGGATGTCGGAGTCGATCTCGGGGTTCAGCGACAGCACGGTGATGATGACCTGGACTTCATTCATGAAGCCATCGGGGAAGAGCGGGCGGATCGGCCGATCGATCAGGCGCGAGGTGAGGATCTCCTTCTCGCTCGGGCGGCCTTCGCGCTTGAAGAAGCCGCCGGGGATGCGGCCCGCGGCGTAGAACTTCTCGACGTAGTCGACGGTGAGCGGGAAGAAGTCCTGGCCCGCGCGGGCTTCCTTGGCGCCGACGACGGTGGCGAGCACCACGGTCTCGTCCATGTTGACGATGACGGCACCGCCGGCCTGGCGGGCGACCTCGCCGGTTTCGAGGGTGACGGTGTGGGCACCGTAGGCGAAGGTTTTCTTGAATGCGGTAGGCAAGGTTGTTTTCCTTTTTTCGGTTGATGCAGCGAGCTACAACTGCTTGCGGCGCCGCTGCGCGCAGCGGCGGGCGCGGTCATGAGCGGGGGCGCGACATGCACACGGGCGGAGCGCCCCATAGCAAAAGCCGGTGCGGCCGCAGGGGCACGCACCGGCTTTGCTGGCTTACTTCGCCCTGATCGGCGCTGTCGGGCTCGTCACGGACGGCAATTACTTGCGCAGGCCCAGACGCTCGATCAAAGCGCGGTAGCTGTCGGCGTTGCGGCCCTTCAGGTAGTCCAGCAGCTTGCGGCGCTGGCTGACCATCTTCAGCAGGCCACGGCGGGAGTGGTGATCCTTGCCGTGCTCCTTGAAGTGGGGGGCGAGCCCGTTGATGCGGGCGGTCAGGAGCGCAACCTGGACTTCCGGCGAACCGGTGTCGCCCTGGGCGCGCTGGAAGTCGGAGACGATCTTCGACTTGGATGCGGTATCAAGAGCCATGTGTGTCTTTACTCGTGTTTTTCTGCCAATCAGAAGCGGAGGATTATACCCAAATCCGCACCAAAAACTCAATCGATATCATGCGGATGCGTCGAGCGCCCCGCCATCGGTGGCAATCAGCCGCCGTGCAGCCAGCCTGCCTCCGTCCTGCCACTGCCCCAGGCCGAGGAATCCACCTGGTCCATACACCCGCACCGGCCCGACAGCGTCGGTCCGACCGAGCGCGAGCACCCTGCCCTGCAGCAAGCCACGCGCCTGCTCGCCATCGAGGCTCAGCTGCGGGTACTCCGCCACTAACGCATCGACCGGTGCAAGCAAGGCGTCGCGCGCCTCGGTCGCACACGCCTCCAGCGCCTGCAGCGAAACCGCAGCGCTCACATCGAACGCGCCGATGCGTGTGCGCCGCAGCGCGCTCAGGTGTGCGCCGCAGCCGAGCATGGCGCCGATGTCCATGGCGAGGCTGCGAATGTAGGTACCCTTGCTGCACGCCACGCGCAGGGTGCAGCGCTCACCCGCAAAATCGAGCAGCTCGAGCGCATGAATCGTCACCTTGCGCGGCGCACGCTCGAGCTCGACGCCTGCGCGCGCGTATTCGTACAAGGCCTTGCCGTCGCGCTTGAGCGCGGAATACATCGGCGGCACCTGCTCGATGTCACCACGAAAGTGGTCGAGCACGGCCTCGAGCGCAGCGCGCTCGACCGCCACCGGCCGGGTCGCGACGACCTTGCCTTCGGCGTCGCCACTGTCGGTCTCCACGCCCAGCTGTACCACCGCCTCGTAAGTCTTGTCGGCGTCGAGCAGCATCTGCGAGAACTTGGTCGCCTCGCCGAAGGTGAGCGGCAGCAAACCGGTCGCCATCGGGTCGAGCGTACCGGTGTGACCGGCCTTGGCGGCGTTGAGCAGGCGGCGCGCTGCCTGCAGCGCCCCGTTCGAGCTCATCCCCTGCGCCTTGTCGAGCAGCAGTACGCCGTCGACGACCCGGCGCAGGATCTTGCGCTGCGGCTGCTGCGGGCGCTTCGGCCGCTGCGCGACCTCAAGCGCGGGACCGGCCGTCATCGTCCTGGTCGACAGCAGCGGCGCCGTGCCCGGTCTCGTCGGCAGGCTCATCCTGATGGCGCGCCTCGTCTTCCTTGACCACCGCATCGATCAGCTGCGACAGCCGCGAACCCTCTTCGACCGAGCGGTCGTACTGAAAGTGGAGCTCCGGAATGGTGTGGATGCGGATGCGACGGCCGAGCTCCCGGCGCAGGAAGCCGCTCGCGCGGCGCAGGCCCTGCAGGATCTCGGGCACGTCGGCCTCGCCCGTCATGTTGGTGAAGAACACCTTGGCGTGAGCGTAGTCGGGCGTGATCTCGACGTCGGTGAGCGTGATGAAACCGACCCGAGGGTCTTTCACCTCGAGCCGGATCAGCTCCGCCAGCTCGCGGCGGATCTGCTCCACCACGCGCTGGCTGCGGGAATACTCCTTGGGCATCGCTTACAGAGTCCTCGCCACTTCCTTGATCTCGAACGCCTCGAGCTGGTCGCCTTCCTGGATGTCGTTGTAGTTGCGAAGCTGCAGGCCACACTCGTAGCCGAACTTCACTTCCTTGACGTCGTCCTTGAAGCGCTTGAGCGACTCGAGCTCGCCGGTCCACACCACGGTGTGGTTGCGCAGCAGGCGGATATGCGAGTTGCGGCGCACCACGCCTTCGAGCACGTAGCAGCCCGCGATCGAGCCCACCCTGGAGATCGTGAACACCTGGCGGATCTCGACCAGACCGGTCACTTCCTCGCGCTTCTCCGGCGCCAGCATGCCCGACAGCGCGGCCTTCACCTCATCGACGGCGTCGTAGATGATGTTGTAGTAGCGGATATCGACGCCGAAGGTCTCGGCCAGCTTGCGTGCGCCCGCATCGGCACGGGTGTTGAAGCCGATGATGACCGCACCCGAGGCCTGCGCCAGGTTGACGTCGGACTCGCTGATCGCGCCGACCGCACCATGGATGACGTTGACGCGGACTTCGTCGGTGGAGAGCTTCTGCAGCGACTGCACCAGCGCCTCCTGCGAACCCTGCACGTCGGCCTTGATGATGAGCGCCAGGGTCTTGACCTCGCCCTCGGACATCTGATCCATCAGCGTCTCGAGCTTGGCGGCCTGCTGCTTGGCGAGCTTGACGTCACGGTACTTGCCCTGACGGAAGAGCGCGATCTCGCGCGCCTTCTTCTCGTCGCTGAGCGCGATCGCCTCGTCACCCGCGGACGGCACGTCCGACAGGCCGAGGATCTCGACCGGAATGGACGGACCGGCTTCGTCGATCTGCTTGCCGTTCTCGTCGAGCATCGCGCGAATGCGGCCGAAGGTGGCGCCTGCGAGCAGCACGTCGCCCTTGCGCAGGGTGCCCGACTGCACCAGCAGCGAGGCCACCGGACCACGGCCCTTGTCCAGGCGCGCTTCGATGATCAGACCCTTGGCCGGGGTGTCCTTCGGCGCGGTGAGTTCGAGCACCTCGGCCTGCAGCAGGATGGCCTCGAGCAGCTCGTCGATGCCCGTACCCTTCTTTGCCGACACCGGCACGAACATGGTGTCGCCGCCATAGGCTTCGGGGATGACCTCTTCCGCGATCAGCTCCTGCGTCACGCGGTCGGGATTGGCTTCGGGCTTGTCGATCTTGTTGATCGCCACCACCAGCGGCACGCCGGCGGCCTTGGCGTGGTGGATGGCCTCGCGCGTCTGCGGCATCACGCCGTCGTCGGCCGCCACCACCAGGATGACGATGTCGGTGGCCTTGGCGCCACGGGCACGCATCGCCGTGAAGGCCTCGTGACCCGGGGTGTCGAGGAAGGTCACCATGCCCCGCGAGGTCTCGACGTGGTAGGCGCCGATGTGCTGGGTGATGCCACCGAACTCGCCCGACGCGACCTTGGCCGTACGGATGTAGTCGAGCAGCGAGGTCTTGCCGTGGTCGACGTGACCCATGACGGTGACCACCGGTGCGCGCGGCAACACCTCGGCGTCCTTGTGCGCTTCGCTCTCCTCGAGGAAGGCGTCCGGATCGTCGAGCTTGGCGGCAACCGCCACGTGCCCCATCTCTTCGACGATGATCATCGCCGTTTCCTGGTCGAGCACCTGGTTGATGGTGACCATCGAGCCCATCTTCATCAGGGCCTTGATGACCTCGGTCGCCTTGACCGCCATCTTGTGGGCCAGATCGGCCACGGTGATGGTCTCGGGCACATGCACTTCGCGCACGATGGGCTCCATCGGAGCCTGGAAGTTGCTGCGGTCGTCCTGACGGCGGCCACCGCGGCCACCGCTCTTGCCCGCGCCGCGCCAGCCGCTGCCGGCGCCGGTGTCGCCACGAGTCTTCATGCCGCCACGGCGCTTGCTGCCCGCATCGGCTTCACGCGCAGGCGCGGCGGGACTGCGTTTGACGTCGCGCGCAGCCGCGGGCTTGTCGTCGGTCCTCGCCGGACGATGCAGCGTGCCGGTCGTGGGTTTGGCGGCCTTGGCCGGTTCGTCCTTCTTCTGTTGCTCCGCACGCACCCGGGCCTCTTCTTCGGCCTTGCGCGCTTCGGCGGCATTACGCGCCGCGGCCTCGCGCTCCTGGCGTGCGCGCAGATCGGCTGCCTGACGCTCTTTGAGCGCGCGCTGGCGGTCCTCGTCGCGCTTGCGCGCGGCCAGCTCTTCTTCGCTGAGGATCTCGGACAGCGGCAGAGGCTTGCTCAACACCGTCGTCGTGGCGGGAGCAGCGGGCGCCTCGACGGCACGCGCAGACTTTCCGCCCTTGTTGCGGCGATCACCGGCAGCGGCCTGGGCCACCGCCGCGCCTGACTTTTCGGCGCGCTCGGCCTTCTCGGGCTGGGGCTTTTCAGCCTGCGGCGCTTGGGCTTCGGCCGGTGCAGGCGCCTGCTGTTCGGCCTGCTCCGCGACGGCCGGGGCGGGGGCCTCGGCCGGTTGCTGCGCGGGCTCGGCCGCGGCGACGGCTTCGGCCGCCACCGGTGCCTCGACGGCATGCGCCTCGACGGCAGGGGTTTCGACCACGGGCGCTTCGGCCACGGCCGGAGCCGGGCTCGCGGTCGCCGCGACCGGCGCGTTGCGCGCAACGGCGTCCGCGCTCTCGGCAGCCAGCGCGGCGGCCGGATCGGCGATCTCGTCGCGCTTGACGAAGGTGCGCTTCTTGCGCACCTCGACCTGCACGGTGCGCGCGCGGCCGGTCGAGTCCGTGGCACGAATCTCGCTGGTTTCCTTGCGGGTCAAGGTAATCTTGCCCTTGGACTGGGTGTCCCCGTGCGAACGCCGCAGATACTCCAGCAGCCTCGCCTTGTCCTGTTCGGTCAGCAGATCCGACGTGCTGGTCTTGTCGACACCCGCACGCGTCAACTGCTCGAGCAGCACCGCGGCCGGCATTTTCAGTTCGCCGGCAAACTGGGTCACGCTCATCTGTTCCATTACAGCCCTCCCATCATTCTTCGAACCAATGGGCGCGCGCAACAGAGATCAGCGCCTTGGCTCTTTCTTCGTCGATCCCGGCCATCTCGACCAGCTCGTCGACCGCAAGGTCGGCCAGGTCGTCGCGGGTACGAATGCCCTGCTGGGCCAGTTTGGCGGCAAGGGACTTGTCCATGCCGTCGAGGCCGAGCAGATCGTCGGAAACGTTTTCCAGCTGCTCTTCGGTGACGATCGCTTCGGTCAGCAACACGTTGCGTGCGCGATTGCGCAGCTCGTTGACCGTATCCTCGTCGAACGCCTCGATCTCCAGCATCTCGGACAGCGGCACGTAAGCCACCTCCTCGAGGGAAGAGAAACCTTCCTCGATCAGGATGTCGGCGAGTTCCTCGTCCACATCCAGCTTCTGCATGAACAGCGCGCGCAGCCCCTGCTGCTCTTCGGCGGTCTTCTCGGCCGATTCCTGCTCGCTCATCAGGTTGATCGTCCAGCCGGTGAGCTCGGAGGCGAGCTTGACGTTCTGGCCGTTGCGACCGATGGCGATGGCGAGATTGTTCTCGTCCACCACCACGTCCATGGCGTGCGCCTCCTCGTCCACGACGATGGAGACGACCTCGGCCGGCTGCAGCGCCGCGACCACGAACTGGGCAGGATCGGGCGACCAGACGATGATGTCGATCTGCTCGCCGCCGATCTCGTTGCGCACCGCGGTGACGCGCGAACCGCGCATGCCCACGCAGGTGCCGATCGGGTCGATGCGCTGATCGTTGGACTTGACCGCGATCTTGGCGCGCAGGCCGGGGTCGCGGGCGCAGGCCTTGAGCTCGAGCAAGCCGTCCTCGATCTCGGGGACTTCGAGCTCGAACAGCTTCATCAGGAAATCGGGTGCGGTGCGCGACAGCACCAGCTGCGGGCCACGGGCGCCGCGGTCGATGCGCAGCAGGAAGGCCTTGACGCGGTCGCCCACGCGCAGGTTCTCGCGCGGGATCTGCTGGTCGCGCGGCAGCACCGCTTCCATGCGGCCGACCTCGATGATCGCGCTGCCGCGCTCCATGCGCTTGATCGAGCCGGAGACGAGGAATTCCTTGCGCTCGAGGAAGTCGTTGAGCACCTGCTCGCGCTCGGCGTCGCGGATCTTCTGCAGGATGACCTGCTTGGCCGCCTGGGCGCCGATACGGCCGAAGTCGATCGGCTCGAGCTCTTCCTCGATGTAGTCGCCGATCTGGATGTCGGCCTGGAGTTCACGGGCGTCGATGATTCCCATCTCGGCCTCGTCGTTGGTGACCTCCTCGTCGAGCATCACCAGCCAGCGCCGCGTCGAGGTGTAGTCACCCGACTCGCGATCGATCACCACCACCACATCGGCGTCGTCGTGGATGCGCTTTTTGGTCGCGGAGGCAAGCGCGGTTTCGAGCGCGGAAAAAACGATGTCTTTGGCGACGTTCTTTTCGCGCGCCAAAGCATCCACAAGCAGCAGAATCTCGCGGCTCATTTCAGTAAAACCTCCACATCCACAGTCTCAAAATTGGGGCACCAGGCGTGCTTTTTCGATGTCTTCGAAGGGCAGCAGGGCTTCGCCCTTTTCGGTGCGCAGTACCACTGCACCCTCCTGCACCCGCTCGATCACGCCCACGAAATTACGTTGATTGCCGACCGGCAAGGACAGACGCACCTGCGCCTGCTCACCGGCAAACCGTTCAAAATCGGCCAGTTTCTTCAGCGGACGATCCAGCCCGGGCGAGGAGACTTCGAGGCGGTCGTAGTCGATGTTCTCGACCTCGAACACGCGCTGGAGCTGGTTGCTCACCGTCGCGCAGTCATCGACCGTGATCCCACGCTCGATATCGAGGAACACGCGCAGCAGACGACCCTTGGGTGAGAACTCGACATCCACGAGTTCGTAACCGAGACCCGTCACCACCTGTTCGACCACCTGTTCGACGTCTGCACGCATGTATTCGACCCGTCCGTCACACCACAGCCTTGTGGCGCCACAAATAAAAAATGGGCGAAACGCCCATCAAACAATTGCTCCTGCCGGAAAATCACCGCTGGCACAACCGGATGACAGACAGGCTCTGCGGTGCGCGAAAGCTCGGGCAGGCAGAATTCCATCCATCAAAGCCGCAGGAGTATACAGCCAAAGTGCGATCGCGGGCAAACGCAGCGCAGGCGTCAGCGCGCCCTGCCCCCTTCCGAAGAAGCTGGCCTGACGCGCGCGCCGAGCACCGCGTGCATCCGTGCGCGCAGACGAGACGCTCCCCCGCCACGCGGGCGCGCAATCAGCGTGGCCTGGGTGCGCTGCGCGCCTGCGTGCGATGCATCTTGACGGGCTTCTTGGCGCGCTCGTCCTGCTCCCGGCTCTGCTGCGGAGGCGGCAGCCCGGCCAGGGCGCAGGACTCGGCTTCCGGCATCTCCATCCACATCCCGCGCTTGAGGCGGGCGGGCAGCTCGACGCTCCCGTAACGCACTCGCATCAGCCGGCTCACGGTCAGCCCGACCGCCTCGAACATGCGCCGCACCTCGCGGTTGCGCCCTTCCGAGATCGTCACCCGATACCAGTGGTTCGCCCCCTCGCCGCCTTCGTCGCGCAGCAGGCCGAACTTGGCCACCCCGTCCTCGAGCTGAACACCATCGAGCAGCGACTTCGCCTGCTCGTCGGTGAGCGCACCCAGCACCCGCACCGCGTACTCGCGCTCGAGCTCGTAGCGCGGATGCATCAGCCTGTTGGCGAGATCGCCGTCGTTGGTAAACAGCAGCAGCCCCGAGGTGTTGAAGTCGAGTCGACCGATGGCCAGCCAGCGTCCCTTGCGCAGCAACGGCAGCCGGTCGAAAACGGTCGGGCGGCCTTCGGGGTCGTCGCGCGAAACGATCTCGCCCTCGGGCTTGTGATAGATGAGCACGCGCGGCGAGCGCTGATTGAAACGCAGCGGAACCAGCTTGCCGTTGACCTTGACGCGGTCACCCGGGCCGACCTTCTGCCCGAGCGTGGCCGGCACACCATTCACCGCGATGCGTCCGGCAGCGATCCACTCCTCGATCTCGCGGCGCGAGGCCACACCGGCCTGGGCGAGCACCTTCTGCAGGCGCTCGGGCTCAACCAGGCTCGCCGGCGCGTTTCGGCCGGCCTGCCCTTTCGGCTGCGCCCTGCCGTGTCGCGGCGTGGTGTCGGAGCGCTCGCGCGCCACACGCGGGCCATCGCTCACGCGCGCAGGCCTGCGCCCGGGCGCGGCGCCTTCGCCGCGCACGCCCTCGCCGCGCGCGGCCGGTGCTTCATGGTGTCCCTCGCGCTGCGCACGGGGGTCGCGGTCGAGAATCTCGATCGCGTCAGACTTCTTCTTCAGCGGCGGGCGCAGCGGTCGGTTCGTTTTGCGTGGCATCTACCAGGTCCATTATTTTTTCGATTTCGGTGAGCGCCGGCAGCTCGGTCAGGCTGCGCAACCCCATGTCGTCGAGGAAACGCCGGGTGGTTGCGAACAAGGCCGGGCGCCCGGGCGTGTCGCGGTGACCGACAACGTCGATCCAGCCGCGCGATTCCAGTGTTTTCAAAATGTTGGGCGATACCGCCACCCCACGCACGTCTTCGATATCGCCGCGCGTGACGGGTTGACGATAGGCGATGATCGCCAGCGTTTCCATGACCGCGCGCGAGTAGCGCGGTGGTTTCTCTTCTTTCAGGCGGTCGAGATAGACCTGATATTCGGCGCGCGTCTGAAAGCGCCACCCGCTCGCGAGTTGCACCAGCTCCACGCCCCGCTCCGACGCGAACCACTCCTCACGCAGCGCCTCGAGCAGCCGCCGCACCAGGTCCGGCCCCGGGTCCTCGTCGAACAGCTTGCGCAACTCGGCGACCGTCAGCGGCGCGGGGGCCGCGAGCAAGGCCGCCTCGACCACGCGCAGCCAGGCCTCAGGCGTGGTCGCGCGTGCCATCGGCCAGCTTCACGTATATGGGCGCAAAGGCCTCGTTCTGAGTCACTTCGACCATCTTTTCCTTCACCAGCTCGAGCACGGCCAGAAAGCTCACCACCACACCCGCGACACCATGCTCGAACTCGAACAAGGTATCGAACACGACGAAGCTCCCCGGGCGCAGCTTGCGCAGGATCGCGATCATGTGTTCGCGCACCGAGAGCTGCTCGCGCTCGACGCGATGGGTCTGCGTCAGGCGCGCCTTTTTCATGATGCGCAGCCACGCCAGCTGCAGATCGTGCAGGCTGACCTCGGGCAGGCGCTCGACCACCTTTTCCGTGACGAGCACGCCCACCCACTCGAAGTCGCGCTCCACGCGCGGCAACGCATCGAGCCGCGCGGCGGCGAGCTTGATGCGCTCGTACTCGAGCAGACGGCGCACCAGCTCTGCGCGCGGATCCTCTTCTTCGGCGTGCTCGCGCGGAGGCCGCGGCAGCAGCATGCGCGACTTGATCTCGAGCAGCATCGCCGCCATCAGCAGATAGTCGGCAGCGAGCTCGAGGTTGGTCGCGCGCATCGCCTCGACGTACTCGAGATACTGCGCCGTCAGCGGCGCCATCGGAATGTCGAGCACGTCCAGGTTGGCCTTGCGGATCAGGTACAACAGCAGATCCAGCGGCCCCTCGAAGGCCTCGAGGATCACCTGCAGCGCGTCGGGCGGAATATACAGGTCTTTGGGCAGTTCGCGCACGGGCTCGCCGTAGATGCGCGCGAGCACGTCGAGCGCATCTACGGCCTCAACCGGCGCGAGGTCGAGCGGCAGATTCATTGCGAGGTCGTGCCTGTTCCAGCGTGTGCGTGGCGCGCGGCCCGCACTCAGCCGTAATCGAGGCCCATGGCCTCGCGCACGTCACGCATCGTCTCCTGGGCGAGCTTGCGCGCGCGCTCGCAGCCGTCCGCAATGATGCTGCGCACCAGCGAGGGGTCGTCGAGATAAGGCTGCGCGCCCTCATGCAGCACCTCCTGCTCCGCGAGGATCGCCTCCAGCACCGGCTGCTTGCACTCGAGGCAACCGATGCCCGCGCTGCGACAGCCCTGCTGCGCCCAGCCCAGGGTGCTCTCGTCCGAGTAGATCTTGTGCAACTGCCAGACCGGACAGCGCTCGGGCTCGCCGGGGTCGGTGCGGCGCATGCGTGCAGGATCGGTCTGCATGGTGCGCACCTTGCGCGTCACGCTCTCGGCATCCTCGCGCAGGTTGATCGTGTTGCCATAGGACTTGGACATCTTCTGTCCGTCCAGCCCCGGCATGCGCGCCGCGGGTGCGAGCAGCGCCTCGGGCTCGACGAAGATCATCTTGCCGCTGCCTTCGAGGTAGCCGTACAGGCGCTCACGGTCGCCGAGGGAGAGGTTCTGCGTCTCGTCGAGCAGCGCCTTGGCCTGCTCGAGCGCATCCTCGTCGCCCTCTTGCTGAAAGCGCGTGCGCAGCTCGTGATACATCCGCGCGCGCCGGGCACCGAGCTTGCGCACCGCATCCTTGGCCTTGTCCTCGAAGCCGGCTTCGCGACCATAGAGATGATTGAAGCGGCGCGCGATCTCGCGCGTGATCTCGACATGCGGCACCTGGTCCTCGCCCACCGGCACCTTGTCGGCGCGGTAGATCAGGATGTCGGCCGACTGCAGCAGCGGGTAGCCGAGAAAGCCGTAGGTCGACAGGTCGCGACCTTCGATCTTTTCCTGCTGCTCTTTCCAGGTCGGCACGCGCTCGAGCCAGCCGAGCGGCGTCATCATCGACAGCAGCAGATGCAGCTCGGCGTGCTCGGGCACGTGCGACTGGATGAAAAGCGTCGCCTGCGCGGGGTCCACGCCGGCCGCCAGCCAGTCGATGAGCATGTTCCAGACGTTCTGCTCGATGACCTCGGGCGTGTCGTAGTGCGTGGTGAGGGCGTGCCAGTCGGCAACGAAGAACATGCAGGGGAATTCCTCCTGCAGCTTGACCCAGTTCTTGAGCACACCGTGGTGATGGCCCAGGTGCAGGCGACCACTGGGGCGCATGCCGGAGATGACGCGTTCTGCGTACATGGAAGATCAGAACCCGAAGAAGATCGAAAGCAGGTAACGGAAGCCGGCAATCAGCGGCCACAGGATGTCGCCGAGGATGCCGGTGAAGAGCAGCACGAGCAGGATCGGAAAGCCGTAGGGTTCCAGCCGCGCGTACTGCCACGCGAGCCGATCGGGCAGCAGGCTCACCGCGATGCGTCCGCCGTCCAGCGGCGGAATCGGCAACAGGTTGAGCGCCATCAACACGGCGTTGATCTGGATGCCGGCGTCGGCCATTTTGAGCAGCGGCAGCGTGTAGGCGCCGGGCTCGGTTCGGGCGGCGATCGTAAACAGGATCGCCCAGCCCACGGCCATGAGTAGATTCACAAAGGGGCCGGCCGCGGCAACCCACAGCATGTCGGCCTTGGGGTTGCGCAAGCGGCCGAAATTGACCGGCACCGGCTTGGCCCAGCCGAACAGGATGCCGCCCGCCCCCGCGATCGAGCTGAGCGCCAGAATGCCCGCAGGCACCAGGAGGGTGCCGACCGGGTCGATATGACGCAGCGGATTGAGCGTGATGCGCCCGGCCAGATCGGCGGTGGGGTCGCCGAAATGGCGCGCCACAAAGCCGTGCGCCGCCTCGTGCAGCGTGATCGCCAGCAGCACCGGCAGCGCCCAGATGGCAAGGGTGGGAATCAGGGAATCCATTCGATGCTCGATCGCAAACCGTGCATCTTACAGGCCGAGCGGCGCGAGCGGCCCGCGGCCTTCGCGCACCAGCTCCGGCGCACCCGAGGTGAGATCGACCACCGTGGTGGCCTCCGGCCCGCAGAATCCGGCCTCGATGACCAGCTCCAGCTGCTTGCCCAGACGATCGCGAATCTCTTCAGCGTCGGTCAGCGGCAGGTCTTCGCCAGGCAGCAGCAGGGTGGAGGTGAGCAGAGGTTCGCCCAACTCGGCCAGCAGCGCGGCCACCACCGCGTGGTCGGGCACGCGCAGGCCGATCGTCTTGCGCTTCGGATGCAGCACGCGCCGCGGCAGCTCCTTGGTGCCCTCGAGGATGAAGGTGTACGGCCCGGGCGTGACCGCCTTGAGCAGGCGGTACTGGCTGTTGTCGACGCGCGCATAGGTGCCGATTTCGGACAGGTCACGACACACGAGGGTGAAATGATGACGCTCGTCCACCCCGCGAATGCGCCGGATGCGGTCGAGCAGCGCGGCGTCGCCGACGTGACAGGCCAGCGCGTAGGCCGAGTCGGTGGGCAAC
Source organism: Thauera sp. UBA6194 (assembly GCA_002422685.1). Classification (GTDB taxonomy): domain Bacteria; phylum Pseudomonadota; class Gammaproteobacteria; order Burkholderiales; family Rhodocyclaceae; genus Thauera. The sequence goes on from DITC01000071.1 coordinate 89,008, forward strand.
GCCACCAGGCCGCCGGCGCGGATGATGTCGGCCGCCTGCCGGATCAGACGCGGCTGCGGTTGTTCGGGATGCAGCGAGAAGAACTGGGCCATTTCGTTCAGCCATGCGAGGGTTTGGAGGGTGGCCGGAAACGTGACCACACCGGTTCGAGGTCGGACGGCAGCGGCCGGCAACAGCCCAGGTCGACCGGGCTTTCCTTTTCGCCGTGAAAATCCGAAGCGCGCGATGCGAGCAGGTGGCGCTGGCGCGCGAGACTGGCGAAGCGGCGCATCTCGTCCTCGGTGTGGGCCCCGGAGACCACCTCGACGGCTTCGCCGCCGGCGGCGACGAAGCGGTCGAAGAGCGCCCCCAAGTCCGCCGCGGACAGCCGGTAGCGCGCAGGATGCGCCACCACCGCCACGCCGCCTGCGGCGCGGATCCAGCCCACGGCGTCCTCGAGCGAGGCCCACTCGTGCTCGACAAAGCCCGGCTTGCCGCGCACGAGGTAGTGATCGAACACCGTCCTCACGTCGGGCATGACCCCGCTCGCCACCAGGTGACGGGCAAAGTGCGCCCGGCTGACAAGCTCGGGGTTGCGCGCGAAGCGCCGCGCGCCGGCGAGCGCATCATGGATGCCGACCGCCTCGAGCGCATCGCTCATGCGCCGCGCCCGTGCATCCCGGCCGCTGCGCACCTTGGCCAGCCCTTCGAGCAGCACCGGCTCATGCGGGTCGATGTCGAGGCCGACGATGTGGATGGTCTCGCCGGCAAAAGACACCGAAATCTCGACTCCCGCAACGAAGGCCAGTCCGTGCGCCTGCGCAACACGCGCGGCGGCGTCGATGCCGCCCACCTCGTCGTGATCGGTCAGGGCGAGCAGGTCCACTCCGTTCGCCAGCGCGCGCAGCACCACCGCCTCGGGCTCGAGCCAGCCGTCCGAGACGGTGGAGTGGCAGTGCAGATCGGCGTTGATGACGCGCGGCGCCGAGGCCGAAGAGTCGTTCATGAGCATCCTGAACCAGATTCAATGCCCGGAATGATAGCAAATCCAGACTGCAGCCCCGGCCGCAAACGCGCGCCTCGAGTGCCGGCCGCGCCCAAACCCCGCGCCACCTCCGGCGCTCGAGCCGCTATCATCCGCGCTCCAAGGCTCCGATAGCACACGATGTCCCTGCAAGACGCCCCCAATCAAGCCGACCCGGCACCGAAAACGCCGCCGCCACACACCCGCACGCCGGTGCCGCACGCGCAGGCGCACACCGGCTTCGAGGACGTCCAGGGCATATTCACGGGCTGCCTGTTCGTGGCGCTGGCGCTGGTCATGTTCCGCGAAACCTCGCTGCTCACCGGCGGCACGACCGGGCTGGCCTTCCTGCTCCACTACATCGGCGGCTGGCCGCTGGGCGCGGTGCTGTTCGTCATCAACCTGCCGTTCTACGTCTTCGGCCTGCGTACCCTGGGGCGCGTGTTCACGCTCAAGACCTTCTGTGCGGTCGCCGTGCTCGCACTGCAGACCGAAATCCTGCCCGCCCTCGTCAGCTTCGAGCGCCTGGACCCGGTTTTTGCCGCGGTCATGGCCGGACTGCTCGCCGGCACCGGCATCCTGATCCTGATCCGGCATGGCGCCAGCCTGGGCGGCGTGACGATTCTCGCGCTCTACCTGCAAAAGCAGCGCGGCTGGCGCGCCGGCTGGGTGCAGATGGTGCTCGACTGCGCGATCCTGTCGCTCGGCCTGTTCGCGGTCAGCGCCGACAAGGTGGTGCTGTCGGTGCTCGGCGCGGCCGCGCTCAACTTCGTGATCGCGGTCAATCACCGGCCTGGGCGCTATTTCGGCATCTGAGGCGCCGCCGCCTCGGCGTCGGCCCGGGCCGCGGCCTCGGCGGCAGCCTGTGCGGCGGCGATCATCGCGGCGCGCGTCTCGGGCGTTTCCAGGCTGATGCGGCCGAGCACGCCGTCGCGGTAATCCTGCAGCAGGATCTGCGCGGCCTTCTCCAGGTCAAGCCCGCCGCCCTTGACCAGGCAGCCCCGCCGACGCCCGACGCCTTCGACCAGCCCGGGTCCATCCATCGTCGCGAGCGCCGCGGCGTCCAGCCGATAGCGCGCGACCAGCTGCGCCGGATAACGCGCGATCAGGATCTCGCCGAGAAAAGCCGCCACCTCCTCGTCGATCACCGCGTTGCGCCCGATCGCGTGGCTGGCGGCGAGCATGTAGCCGTCGGCGTCGTAGTCGATCTTCGGCCACATCATGCCCGGGGTGTCGGTCAGCGTCATGCCCGGCCCCAGGTCCAGCGTCTGCTGGTGCTTGGTCACCGCCGGCTCGTCGCCCACCTTGGCCACCTTGCGCTTGAGCAGCGCGTTCATCAGCGTCGACTTGCCGACGTTGGGGATGCCCATGATCATCATGCGCAGCGGCTTCACGCCGTCGTCGCGGTGCGGCGCGAGCTGGCGGCACAAGCCTGGAATGCGCGCCACCTCGGCCGCGCTCTTGGCCGAGATCGCCACCGCCTTGACGCCCGGCTGACTGTTGTAGAAATCCATCCACATGCGCGTGACCGCCGGATCGGCCAGATCCGACTTGTTGAGCAATTTGAGGCAGGGGCGGTTACGGAAGCGGCGCAGCTCGGCGATCATCGGATTGCTGCTCGCCTCGGGCAGGCGTGCGTCGGTGACCTCGATGACGACGTCGACGGACGCCATCGCCTCGGCCGCCTTCTTGCGCGCCGAAGCCATGTGTCCCGGAAACCACTGGATGGGCATGGAATATCTGCCTTGACTTGAGAAGCGCGGATTATCCCACCCGCTGTTTTTTTGTGCGACCGCCGAAATAAATCACGCACATCCTGAAAAAGCGTGTATCGTGCCGCTCGCAGTCGATTCAAGCAGTGGTTGTTCTGGTGGTTGCCCAGCGTGTTCCAAGAGAGCCCGTGTCGGTTTGATGCCCCCTGATTACGTTTCTTGATCGTTCCTGCATCTCCGGGGCGCAAGCCCGCAAATCTTCAAAATGGAACGCAAAATGAGCACTCAAACCGGTACCGTGAAATGGTTCAACGACGCCAAGGGCTTCGGCTTCATCACCCCTGAAGGCGGCGGCGACGACCTGTTCGCCCACTTCTCGGAAATCCAGAGCAAGGGTTTCAAGAGCCTGGCCGAAAACCAGCGCGTGGAATTCGAAGTCAAGACCGGCCCGAAGGGCCTGCAGGCGGCCAACATCCGCCCGCTGTAATCGACGCGACGTCGCTGACGTCCTTCGATGCACCCGAAACGCGGCCTTGCGCCGCGTTTTTGCTTTTCTGGCACCGCGCGCGCCCAGCGCTGCTGTGCGATGCCTCACCGCTTGCGCCTGTCGCGCCCTAATTGGCCGATAATCGCAGCTTCGCAGCACCGCTGCCCCTGATGTCCATCGCCGCGCCCGCGGCCCCAAAGCCATGACCGAAGCCTCCCGCACCGAATCCGCCGCAGCCGAATCCCCGGCTGCCGAAGCCACCCTGCGCTTTGCCGACCTCGACCTGCCCGCGCCGCTGCTGTCCGCGCTCGCCGAAGTCGGCTACGAGACCCCCTCGCCGATCCAGGCCGCCTGCATCCCGCAACTGCTCGCCGGCCACGACATCCTCGGCGAGGCGCAGACCGGTACCGGCAAGACCGCCGCGTTCGCGCTGCCGATGCTGGCGCGCATCGACCTCGCCGACACCCGCCCGCAGGTGCTGGTGCTCACCCCCACGCGCGAGCTCGCGATCCAGGTCGCCGAGGCCTTCGCCAAGTACGCCCACCACCTGAAGAACTTCCACGTGCTGCCGATCTACGGCGGCCAGAGCATGGTGGTGCAACTGCGCCAGCTCTCGCGCGGTGCGCAGGTCATCGTCGGCACCCCGGGTCGGGTCATGGATCACCTCGAGCGCGAGAGCCTCAAGCTCGACGCCTTGAAAGCCATCGTGCTCGACGAGGCCGACGAGATGCTGCGCATGGGCTTCATCGACGACGTCGAGTGGATCCTCGAGCACACCCCGCCCGAGCGCCAGACCGCGCTGTTCTCGGCGACGATGCCCAACGTGATCCGCAACGTCGCCCATCGTCACCTGCGCAACCCGCAGGAGATCAAGATCCGCAGCGCGACCTCCACCGTGGCCAAGATCAGCCAGCGCTACTGGCTGGTGCGCGGCGTGGACAAGCTCGACGCGCTCACGCGCATCCTCGACGCCGAAGAGACCTTCGACGCCGCGCTCGTCTTCGTGCGCACCAAGCTCGCCACCGACGAGCTCGCCGACAAGCTCGCCGCGCGCGGCTACGCGGCCGCCGCGCTCAACGGCGACATGACCCAGGGCATGCGCGAACGCGTGATCGAGCAGTTGAAGAGCGGCGCGCTCGACATCGTCATCGCCACCGACGTGGCCGCGCGCGGCATCGACGTGCCGCGCGTGTCACACGTGATCAACTACGATATCCCCTACGACACCGAAGCCTACGTGCACCGCATCGGCCGCACCGGCCGCGCCGGGCGCGAGGGCGTGGCGATCCTGTTCGTGGCGCCGCGCGAGACGCGCATGCTCAAGATGATCGAGCGCGCCACCCGCCAGCCGATCACGCCGATCGCGCTGCCGAGCAGCGAGGAAGTCACCAACCTGCGCGTGGCGCAGTTCAAGCGCCAGGTCGTGGATGCGATCGGCAGCGAGGACCTCGGCTTCTTCATGGGCATCGTCAATGACCTCGTCGAAGAGAACGAGCTCGAGATCCACGAAGTCGCCGCCGCACTCACCCTGCTCGCCCAGCGCGAGCGCCCGCTGCAGATCGAGCAGTCGGGCCGCGGCTGGGACATCGCCACTACCGCCCCGAGCGAGGGCCGCGCGCCGCGCGCCGAGCACTTCACCACCGGCGCGCCGCGCGAGCGCACGCAACGCCCCAACCGCGACGAGATCCTCGCCCGCCGCCGCGCATTCTCGGACGGCGCGCTGGTGCGCTACCGCATCGAGGTTGGCCGCGCCCACGGCGCCAGCCCCAAGGAGATCGTCGGCGCGATCGCCAACGAGGGCGGCATCGAAGGCAAGTACATCGGCCAGATCCACCTCTTCGACGAGTTCTCGACGGTGGAGCTGCCCGCCAACCTGCCCGACGACCTGCTCGGCACGCTCAAGCGCACGCGCGTGCGCCAGATGCCGCTCAACATCCGCGCGCTGAGCGCAGCCGAAGCCGCGAGCACACCGACGCGCCGACCGCGGCCCAGCGACGGGGCGCCTGACGACAGGGGTGACGGCTACGGCAAGCGCCGCGAAAACGTCGAAGGCGAGCGCCGTCCGCGCGCGAGCGAGGAGCGCTTCGGCGACAAGCCGCGCACCACGCACAAGCCCGCCTATCAGGACAAGCCGCGCTTCAACACCAAGGGCCCCGCAGGCACCGGACACAAGTACGGTGATCGGGACAAGGGCGCCGGGCACAAGCACAAGCCGGCCAAGCCGCGCGAGCACTGAGCTTTCGGCAGCGGCACGGTCCATGCCCATGCCCATGCCCATGCCCATGCCCATGCCGATCATGATGCAGATCAACGGCCCGAGCTGGCTTACGGCCTAAAATGGGCGGCTTTCCGCCTCAGCCGTTTTCCGCCTCAGCCGCCCTCGCCGACCCGATGCCCGTGTACGCAACTCACCGAGCCCGACCTTGCCGCGCGTGCACGACGCGCTGGCATGCGCGGGCTTGCAGCCGCAGCGCGAGCACGCATGACGCATGCGCGCTTCAGACTTGAGCGGGTAGACAAGACACGTCGCCACGAAACAGGCCGCACGGGCGCAGCGGACGGGCATGACGCGCGCGGGGGCGAATAACGCCCTGCGCGTCAGCTCATGTCGGGGAGGCGCCAAACAGGCGCTTCGGCTCGACGAGCACCTGCTCGCGGCCGTTGGTCACCCAGGCCTGTCCGTCCTGGATGGTCACCTGCAGCCGCATGTTGCGCTCGGCCAGGCGCGCCAGCTCGGCGCTCGTCTCGCGCTCGAGCTCGAAGACGTGCAGACCCGCATGACGCGCCACCTTGGGGCGGGTTCCGTTCCACCACACCTCGAGCGCACGGCCGTAGGCCAGCACCACCACCTCGCGCGCCCGGCCGCAGGCCTTGCGGATCCATTTCTCGTCGGGCTGACCGACGTCGATCCAGCGCTCGATGACGCCGGTGAGATCCTTCTGCCACAGGTCGGGCTCGTCATCCACGCACAGCCCCTTGCCGAAGCCGAGCGCCGGGTCGGCGAACAACGCGAACGCCAGCACACGCACCATCATGCGTTCGTCGGTTTCGGACGGATGACGCGCGAGCGTGAGGTTGTAGGTGCCATAGTGGTGACGGTCCATGTCCGCCACCTGCAGCTCGGCCTTGAACACCGTCGCCTTGAGCGCCATCAGTGCACCTGCCCGCCCGTCGCGCGCTCGGCCTGCTGCCAGGCGATCACGGCGCGCGCGGCATGCGCCATGACTTGCTCGCGCTGGCCATCGGGGAGCTCGCGCGCGAGTGCGGCGAACAGCGCCTGCGTGGCTTCCTGCCCCACGCCCTCGCTCGCCAGCCCTTCGGACAGGCAGCGGATCTGGATGAAGGCGAGCGCATCGGCCACCAGCCGCCAGCCCGCAAGCGGCATCTCACGCGTGAGCGCGAGCAGGTTGCTGCCGAGCTGCCCGGCCAGGCGCAGCGCCTCGTCACGGCTTTCGCTCGCGATCGAGGCATGCCACAGCGCCAGATGCACGCCGCGGCGCAAGGCCACCTTGAAGTCGATCGCGTTTTCCTCGCAGCTGCCGATGCCGTCGAAGTGGCGCAGAAAGTGCGCCTCCGTCCGCTCGTCGAGCCCGGTGCGCAGGGCGCCGATCAGCTCGCTCAAGGCCGGAATCGCAAGGAGCCCGAAGGCCCGGCTCCAGGCCAGACCCCATTGGTCCAGCCCGTAAAGCAGCATCGCCACGCGCGCCGCATGCACTTCGCCGCTGCCCGCACGCGCGCTCCAGTCGGCAAGATCGGCATGCAGCTGGGCCACACCCCGGATGCGCGCACGCTCGTCCTCGTTCACGCTGATGCGGAACACGCGCGCAAAGCTCTCTTCGACCAGGCGCGCCGCCTGGCGCTGTGTCTCGGGGTCCGCCAACCGGGACAGGGGATCGGTCGGCAGGGTCTGTTCGGCCTTGGTCACCGCGTCGCCCTCATGCGCTGGCGCGCGACCAGAGGGTATGCCCCACCTCGCGCACCTGGTTACGCCGACCCTCGCGAAAGCCCTGCAGCATGCGCCGCAGCGCGCCAGCGTCTTCGTCGGTGAAGCCACGCTTGAAATCGGTCAAGATCAGCCGCGATCGCGACAGCCAGTTTCCCGGCGCGTCGTCGATCGCACACCACGCCCCATCGGCCGCGTCGGCGTCGTGCTGGGCGAGCCATTGCATGGCCTCGCGCTCACGCAGCCCGTGCAGTTCGGCGCCCGTTTTGGGCAGCAGGTGAGGCGTCACGCCGGCGATCTGCGCCCGCACGTCCTCGGAAAAACGCGCAACCAGCTTGGACAGCGAAAACAGCATGCGCCAGTCCGACGCGATCACGATGCGTGCCTCGGGAAACTCGCGCACCACCGCTTCGATACGGGGCAGGCAGTGAAAGTCCTCGACCTCGCCCCACGGATGGGTGACGCCGTCGAAGTCCATGAAAATATATGCAGGTCGTGCCATTTGTCACCTCGCGCCAGAAAATCGCCTGCGCGATCAGGAATGATGTTGCATTGCGCAATATACTTCATGCACCATGAATCTGCCGTGCCGCAAACGTCACGAATACGCTAATTCTCGGCCAATTTCCCGCCAGATCGCGTATTCGTTGCGGCGCAACAACACCCCCCTTTCGGAGCGCCCCACCATGACCCCCATCATCAACCTCGAAGGCAAAGTCGGACTGATCACCGGGATCGCCAACGAAAAGTCCATCTCCACCGGCGTTGCCGAGGCCTGCGTCCAGGCCGGCGCCAAGCTCGTGATCACCTACCAGAACGAGAAGACGCGCGCCTTCATCGAGCCCATCGTGCACCGCCTCGGCATCGAGGACGTGCTGCTGCTCGATGTCACCCGCCCGGAGACCATGGACGACGTGTTCGCCCGCATCGAGGCACGCTACGGCAAGCTCGACTTCGCCCTGCACAGCATGGCCTTCGCCAAGCGTGACGACCTGCATGGCCGCGTGGTTGACAGCTCGGCCGACGGCTTCGCGCTCGCGATGGACGTGTCCACCCACTCCTTCGTCCGCCTCGCCAAGAAAGCCGAGCCGCTGCTCGAGAAGGCCGGCGGCGGCGCGCTGGTCACCATGACCTACCTCGGCTCGGAAAAGGTCATCCCCCACTACGGCGTGATGGGCCTGTGCAAGGCTGCACTCGAGGCCGCCACCCGTTATCTGGCGGCCGAACTCGGCCACAAGAACATTCGCGTGAACGCCGTCTCGCCCGGCCCGCTGATGACGCGCGCCGCCTCGGGCATCGCCGGCTTCGACGGCCTGATGGCCGCCGCGGTCGAGCGCTCGCCCATGCACGCGCTGGTGACACCGGAAGACATCGGCGCGCTCACCGCCTTCCTGGTCTCGGACGCCGGCCGCCTGATCACGGGTGGCGTGCATTTCGTCGACGCCGGCTATAACATCATGGCGTGACGACCGAGGGGTGGCCCGATGGATCTATCCGCTGCACGTGAAATGCTGGGACGCCAGACCGTCCTTCTGCCCGATCCTGTCCCGGCCCACCCCTTGCTGGACGGAAAGCCGGAGATCGGGCGCGGCGAGTACTCCATCGTGCTCGACAAGGGCGACGGCGAACGCGTGTACAAGATCGTCAGCTCGCCCGCCGACTATTTTTTGTACACGGCCGAAGACCGGCCGCGCGGCGAGCACTTCCCCATCGTCCACGCCGACCATGGCGTGATCGGGCGGGCACAGTCGGGCTATCCGCTGCACCTGCTCGAGATGGAAAAGCTCTACCCGCTCTCGGACGACGCGCCGGCGGCCGAGCTCGCGCGCCGCCTGATCGAGGTTTATTGGTCGGCCTGCCAGCAGTGGAACCGGCTGGGTTCGGACATGGGGCGCATCGCGCTCTACGACATGACGCTCAATCCGCTCGCGCTCACCGCCGGGATGCAGAAGGCGGTCAAGGCGCTGTCGGACTTCGTCGAGGACTACCAGGTGCTACCCGACATCCTCAATGCCAACAACCTCATGATGCGCAAGGACGGCACGCTGGTGTTCTCCGACCCGGTCTTCATCGCATGAGCACCCCTGCGCACCCCGACTGCGAGCACGAGCCCGCCCCCCGGCCGACATCGATCGGCATCCCGCGCAGCAGCGGCTTCGATGCGCCCGCCTTCGAGCGCGCGGTCGGCGAGCTGTTGCGCGCCGCCGGGATCGCGCCCGACAACGCCCACACCGGCCGCACCGCACAGCGCGTGCGCGAACTCTGGCAGCACAGGCTGCTGGGCGGCTATGAGCTCGACCCTGCGCAGGCCCTCGGCGAAGGCTTCGCGGATTCTCGACGCGACATGGTGGTGATTCGCGGCATCGCCGTGCATGGTGTGTGCCCGCACCACCTCGTACCCTTTCGCGGCGTCGCCCATGTCGCCTACCTGCCCGGCGGGCGTCTGCACGGCTTCGGTCGCATCGCGCGCATGGTCGACGCGATCGGCCACCGCTTCACCTACCAGGAATGGATGACGCGCGATATCGCCGATGCGCTCGTGACCCACGGCATGGCGGCCGGGGCTGCGTGCGTGATCGAGGCCGAACAGCTCTGTCTGCTGCTCGGCGAGGATCGGCGCGGCGACGAGCGCGTGGTCACGCAGGCCTTCGCGGGGGCGTTCGAGGCCTCGCCACAGGCGCGCAACGAGTTCCTGCGCGCAATCGAAGACCGCCGGCGCTAGACGCCCCACACCGACGCCCACGCGTCGACCCGAGGGCGCTCAACTGCGCTGCTGCAGATCGATCACCACGGCCCGGCGCGCGAGCCGATGCGCGCTGACGTCGACGAGCACAACCTCTCGCCCCTCGATGACGACGCTGCCGCGGTGGCGATCGTCGCCGCTCACCGAATACTCGAAGTCGAAGCCGCGCCGCAGCACCATGTGGCCATGATCGTTGCGCGCAAAACGCAGGCCGTGGCCGACGACGGTCTCGTCGAGCAGCTGCACGGCTTCGCGTCTGCACGCGAGGCGCGCGGCGGCGATGCCCGCCTCGCGCGCCTTCAGGCTGTCGAACCAGAACCAGACGATCACGCCGATCAGCAGCAGGACGAGCAGCTCGGTGAGCGTCATATGGCGGCAGAACCCTTCGTCCGGTCGTCGAACCCCTGCATGCGACGGCGCAGCCGCCGCAGCCGGGGCTCAGGGCAGCATCATGCCGCGGATGGTGAAGAACAGGATCGCAGCCATGATCGCCGAGGCCGGCACGGTGATCACCCACGCGGCGGCGATGCGCATCAGCTGCGAACGCTTGACGAGCTCGCGCCGATAGACCTTTTTAAGGTCCTTGCGCTCGCCCTTGGAGAAATGGGCCGGATCCTCCGCGTTCTTCGAGCGCTCCTTGAGGTCACTGAGCATGACACCCTTTTCCTCCAGCGAGGCCTTGTCGAAACGCTGGATGAAGGCCTCGATCGCGGCCAGGTCGCCCTCGGGGTGATGCGCCTTGATCTCGGCGAGCATGCGGTCGTAGTTGCTCTTCAGGTATTCACGCAGGAAGCCCACGCCGAACACCCCGCCCACCGCGATGTGCGTGGAGCTCACCGGCAAGCCAAGCTGGCTCGCAACGATCACCGTGATCGTCGCCGCCATCGCGATACAGTAGGCGCGCATCTGATCGAGCTCGGTGATTTCGGAGCCCACGGTCCGGATCACCTTGGGGCCGAACAATGCCAGCCCGAGCGCGATGCCGATGGCGCCCACCATCATCACCCAGGTCGGGATCGGGGCGGCCTTGTGCATCTCGCCACCCGAAGTCACCACGTCAACGATGGCCGCGAGCGGCCCGACGGCGTTGGCGACGTCGTTCGAGCCATGCGCGAAACTGAGCAGCGCGGCGGCGAAGATCAGCGGCACGGTAAACAGCTTGTTGACGCTCTGCTTGGTATTGGCCACCACGGCCGCGGGGCGCATCATGAACCGACGCAGCAGCAGCAGCACCACCCCACCCACGCCCAGCCCGTAGATCAGCGCCCATCCGAAACCCACCTTCCAGACCTTGCCGAGCCCTTTGAGCAACAGGTAAGTGGAGAAGGTCCAGGCCATCAGCCCTACCAGCACCGGCACCATCCGACGCGCGGCCTCGGCCATGTCCACCTGGTAGGTGATGCTGCGCTTGACGAGGTACAGGAAGCCTGCGGCGAAGAGCCCGCCGAGCAAAGGCGACACCACCCAGCTCGCCGCGATGCTTCCCATCGTGCCCCAGTCGACGATCGCCGGGCCGGCCGCAGCCATGCCCGCGCCGAGCACCGCACCGACGATGGAGTGCGTGGTCGACACCGGCGCACCCACCGCAGTCGCAAGGTTCAGCCACAACGCGCCGGCCAGCAGCGCCGAGAGCATGATCCAGACGAAGGTGTCCGAGTCCGGAATCATGTCCGGGTCGATGATGCCGTTGCGGATGGTGCCCACCACCTCGCCGCCGGCGATGAGCGCACCCGCGGCCTCGAAGATCGAGGCGATCACGAGCGCACCGGCAAGCGTGAGTGCCTTCGAGCCGACCGCGGGGCCGACGTTGTTGGCGACGTCGTTGGCGCCGATGTTCATCGCCATGTAGCCACCGATCATGGCCGCCATGACCAGCACGAGGCTCCCCTCGCCGGCTCCACGCATCGCCGAGTAAAACATCACTCCGACGATGAAGAGCACACCCATGCCGAGGCGGAAGATTTCTCCACGGCCTTTATGGGCCGCACGCTCGATTTCGGTGATGTGCTGCAAGTCCACGATGGGAATCCGTTCAGTGCGAAAGTGCGTATTGTTTCAGAAAATTTGCAGCGGCCCAATCCATTCCTGCACTGCACCCCACAACTGGGCATCGCTGACGGGCCCGCCGGCGGGTCCGCTCACAGGCGGTTGTACTTGTCGGCACGCCCGCGCGCACGCTCGACCGGGTAGCGCGTGTCGTTCATACGGATCTTGCGCCGCGCCGCATCGGCCAGATCGATGTCCAGAACATCGGCCAGACGCACGAGGTAGAGCAGCACATCGGCCATCTCCAGCGCCACCTCTGCGCGCGTATCGTCGGGCAGGCGCGCCGACTGCTCGGGCGTGAGCCACTGAAAGTGCTCGATCAGTTCCCCCGCCTCGCCGGCCAGCGCCATGGCGAGGTTCTTGGGCGTATGAAACTGCCCCCAATCGCGCGCGCTCGTGAAGCGCCGCATGGCCTCGCGCAGCTCGTCGAGGGCGTCGGCGCCTTGCTCCGGGTCGTTCATTCGATGTGATGCTCCAGATCGAAGCCCGCCGCCTCGTCCGTCCCGAGTCGCTCGACGAGCCAGGGCAGCGCGGCCTCCAGACGCTCGGGCAGGACCCAGGGCGGGTTGATGATGTACAGACCGCTGCCGAACATGCCGAAGCCGTCGCGGGCCGGCGCGCACACCGCGAGGCGCACATCGAGCCAGCTCTCGGCGCCGAGCTCCGCTAGGCGCCGGGGCAGTGCCCGCGCCTCGGGGCGCGAGAGCATCGGGTACCAGACCGCGAAGGTGCCGGTCGGGAAGCGGCGCATCGCGTCGCGCACCGTATCGACGGTGTGACGGTAGTCGTCCTTGAGCTCGTAGGGCGGGTCGATCAGCACCACGGCGCGGCGCGAAGGCGGCGGCAGCAGGGCCTTGAGCGCGGCGAATCCGTCGCTGCGCTGCACCTGCACGCGCTCACGCTCGCTGGAGAAGGTGCGCTGCAAGGACTCGAAGTCGGCCGGGTGCAGCTCGAACAGCCGCAGGCGGTCCTGCGCACGCGCGCAGGTCATCGCCAGCGCGGGCGAGCCCGGGTAGAAGAGCAGCTTGCCGTGCGGGTTGAACTGGCGCACGGCCGACAGATAAGGCTGCAGCGGCGCAGGCACATCCGCCCGCTCCCACAGCCGCCCGATGCCACCCGCCGCCTCGGCGGTCTTGTCCGCCTGCGCGCTGTCGAGCGCATAGCAGCCGCCGCCGGCGTGCGTGTCGATATAGACCCAGGGTTTATCCTTGCGGTTGTAGTAGTCGAGCAATTCGAGCAGCACGAAGTGCTTGAGCACGTCGGCATGGTTGCCGGCGTGAAAGGCGTGGCGATAGCTGAGCATTGAGTGTTTTCCGTTCGCGGCCGGCATCGTAGCACCCCGCACCACATGGCAAAACCCTTGGCAGATCAGCCACATTGCCCTTTTGCGCAGGTTTGCACGCCAGAGCACAGTTGTTATGATGCGCGCCCCGACGTGCCCGACACATCGGCACGAGAGACAGACAAAGCGAGAACGACAAATGAGCATCTATGCCCTGGGCGATCGCCGCCCGAGTTTCGGCGAAGGCAGCTGGATCGCGCACAACGCCACCGTGGTGGGTGCGGTGCACGCCGGGCGCAATGTGAGCATCTGGTACAACGTGGTGATGCGCGGCGACAACGACCCGATCACCATCGGCGACGACAGCAACATCCAGGACGGCTCGGTGCTGCACAACGACAAGGGCGTGCCGCTCGACATCGGCCGCGGCGTCACGATCGGCCACATGGCCATGCTGCACGGGTGCACGATCGGCGACGGCACGCTCGTCGGCATCAACGCGGTGATCCTGAACCGCGCGGTCGTGGGCAAGGAGTGCATCATCGGCGCCAACGCGCTGATCCCGGAAGGCAAGGCCATCCCGGACCGCTCGCTCGTGGTCGGCTCGCCGGGGCGCGTGATCCGCACCCTCACCGATGCGGAGGTCGAACACCTCAAGTGGAACGCACAGCATTACATCGACAACGCGCGCCTCTACGAGACGGACCTGTGCGCTCTCGAGCCCGCGAGCGTGATCGGAACCGCCGAACAATGAAGCCCGCCCTGATCGCCCTGATCGCCGCAATCGGCCTGGTCACGGCCGCCCCCGCGCCGGCCAGCGAAGGCGTGGCTGCAAAGCGCGCCGCACCGGCCGCCGGCACGCCGCTCACCGTCGAGCTGTCGGCGCAGGCCAGCCAGGCTGCGCGCAACGACCTGGCGAGCGCGGTGCTGTACAGCGAACGCTCGGGCGCCGACGCCGCCGCGCTGGCTGCCGAAGTCAACCGCGACGTCACCGCCGCGCTCGAGATCGCGCGCGCTGAGAAATCCATCGAAGCGCGCACCGGCAACGTCTCCACCTGGCCGATCTACGACAAGGACGAACGCGGCCGGATCACGGCCTGGCGCATGCGCTGCGAAATCCGCCTGGAGAGCAGCGACCTGCCGGCGATGTCGGCACTGCTCGGCAAACTGCAGACGAAACTCGCGCTCGCCCAGGTTGCCATCACCCCCGCGCCCGCCACTCGGCGCGCGGCACTCGACGGCGCCACGGTCGACGCCCTGCACGCCTTCGAGGCGCGCGCGCAGCTGATCGCGGACACGCTGCGCAAGCAGTACCGGATCGTTCATCTCTCGGTCGGCGACAGCGGCTTCGCGCCGCCCCCGATGCCGCGCATGCGCATGGCCACGATGGCCGCCGAGGCTGCCCCGGCGCCGCTCGAGGGCGGAGAGAGCGAAGTGTCCGTGCATGTGAGCGGGCGCATCGAGCTGCTCGACTGAGGCCGTGGCCGCCGTTCGAGCTCAGCGCTGCGGAATCTGCACGTAGATTTCGCCCGGCTTGGTCAGTCCGAGCTCGAAGCGGGCACGCTCTTCGATCGCCTCGTTACCCGCCTTGAGATCGTTCACCTCGGCCGCAAGGCTGGCGTTGCGCTGCTCGAGGCGCAGGTTTTGCGCGCGCTGCGACTGCAGCTGCTGGTCGACCTCCCACACGCGCAGCCAGCCACCCTTGCCCAACCAGAGCGGGTACTGCAGGAGCACGACGAGTGCGATCAGGATGAGGATTGGCCAGCGCATCTGGAAGCAGGGGAACTCAAGGGTTGAAGGCCACAGGTCGGGCTGGCGCAAGCAAGCACCGCCGCCGCAAGCGCCAGCACATTTGCGGCAAAGCCCACTCCCCCGGAACCTGAAGCCCAATGTCCGGTGAGAGCGGGCTTTCCCGCCACTGGGAAGAGTCGCTCCCGGCGGGGGGCCGGCAGCTCAGCCGCCGCCCCCCGCATGAAGCGAATCAGCGCAGATTGTAGAACGCGCGCTTGCCCGGGTAGGCGACGGTGTCGCCGAGGTCTTCCTCGATGCGCAGCAGCTGGTTGTACTTCGAGATGCGGTCCGAGCGGCTCAGCGAGCCGGTCTTGATCTGCATCGCGCGCAGGCCGACCGCGATGTCGGCGATGGTCGAGTCGTCGGTCTCGCCCGAGCGGTGAGAGATCACCGCGGTGTAGCCGGCGAGCTTGGCCATTTCCACTGCGGCGAAGGTCTCGGTCAGCGTGCCGATCTGGTTGATCTTGATCAGGATCGAGTTGGCCACGCCCTGCTCGATGCCCTGCGCGAGGATGTTGGTGTTGGTGACGAAGAGGTCGTCGCCGACCAGTTGCACCTTCTTGCCCAGGCGATCGGTGAGGATCTTCCAGCCCTCCCAGTCGCCCTCGGCCATCGCGTCCTCGATCGAGACGATCGGGAACTTGTCGCACAGGGTCTCGAGGTAGTCGGTGAAGCCTTCTGCGGAGAGCGACAGGCCCTCGCCCTTCAACTCGTACTTGCCGTCCTTGTAGAACTCGGAGGCGGCGCAGTCGAGCGCCAGCAGCACGTCCTGGCCGGGCACGTAGCCGGCGGCGACGATGGCTTCCTGGATCAGGTTGAGCGCTTCCTCGGTGCCCGACACGTTGGGGGCGAAGCCGCCCTCGTCGCCGACGGTGGTGGGGTAGCCCTTGGCGTCCACGATCTTCTTCAGGTGGTGGAAGATCTCGGCGCCGCAGCGCAGGGCCTCGCGGAAGCTGCCCATGCTCACCGGCATGATCATGCATTCCTGGATGTCGAGGCTGTTGTTGGCGTGCTCGCCGCCGTTGATGACGTTCATCATCGGCACCGGCATCACCATCGGGCTGGAGCCGCCGAAGTAGCGGTACAGCGGCAGGCCGGCCTCTTCGGCGGCGGCCTTGGCCACCGCCATCGACACCGCCAGCATGGCGTTGGCGCCCAGGCGCGACTTGTTCTCGGTGCCGTCGAGCTCGATCAGGGTGCGGTCGATGAAGGCCTGCTCCTCGGCGTCGAGGCCGATGATGGCTTCTGCGATCTCGGTGTTCACGTTCTCGACCGCGCGCAGCACGCCCTTGCCGAGGAAGCGCGACTTGTCGCCGTCACGCAGCTCGATCGCCTCGCGCGAACCGGTCGACGCGCCGGACGGCACGGCAGCACGGCCCATCACGCCGGATTCGAGCAGCACGTCGGCTTCGACGGTGGGGTTGCCGCGGGAGTCGAGAATCTCGCGGGCGATCACATCAACGATTGCACTCATGTCTTGTCCTGTTGCAGTTACGGATGATTCGAAGCGATCACGCGGGGGCGCGATCCGAGCGGAACAATGCTCGCGCCGCCTGGCCGCTGCGTGCGCGGCCAGGGGCAATAGCGCTTATCAGCCCGCCGGATGTCGCGTCCCCCAAAAATGTGTTCTCAGAGCGTGGTCTCGAGGAAACCCTGGCGCTTGACCAGCGCGTCGATGTCCTTGAGCGTGGTCAGCAGCGCCTTCATCTTCGGCAGCGGCCACGCATTCGGACCATCGGACAACGCCTTCGCGGGATCGGGGTGGGTCTCCATGAACAGACCCGCCACGCCGACCGCGACCGCGGCGCGCGCCAGCACCGGCACGAACTCGCGCTGGCCGCCCGAGGCCGTGCCCTGCCCGCCCGGCAGCTGCACCGAGTGGGTGGCGTCGAACACCACCGGGCAGCCGGTGTCGCGCATGATCGCGAGCGAGCGCATGTCGGAGACGAGGTTGTTGTAGCCGAAGGACGCGCCGCGCTCGCACACCATGATGGTGTCGGCGCCGCCGTTGGCTTCCTTCGCCTTGTCGGCGACGTTCTTCATGTCGCCCGGGGCGAGGAACTGGCCCTTCTTGATGTTCACCGGCTTGCCGCTGGCCGCCACCGCGTGGATGAAGTCGGTCTGGCGGCACAGGAAGGCCGGGGTCTGCAGCACGTCGACCACCGAGGCCACGAGCGGGATCTCCTCGATCGAGTGCACGTCGGTCAGCACCGGCAGGCCGAGCTGCTTCTTGACCGCCTCGAGCATCTTCAGCCCGGCGTCCATGCCGTGGCCGCGGAAGCTCTTGCCCGAGCTGCGGTTGGCCTTGTCGTAGGATGCCTTGAAAATGTAGGGGATGCCCAGCTCGGCGCAGATTTCCTTCATCTGCCCGGCGATGTCCAGGCACATCTGCTCGGACTCGGCCACGCAGGGGCCCGAGATCAGGAACACCGGCTTGTCGAGGCCGACTTCAAAACCGCAGAGATTCATGCTTCGCTCCTTCAGGCCGCAGCCTGCTTGTGCGCGATCGCCGCCTTCACGTAGGCCGTGAACAGCGGATGGCCCTTGCGCGGGTTGGAGGTGAATTCGGGGTGGAACTGGCAGCCGACGAACCACGGATGCACGTCGGCGGGCAGCTCGACCATCTCGCACAGGTCGGTGACCGGCGCGCGGCCCGACACCACCAGGCCCTTCTCTTCGAGCTTGGCGAGCAGGGTGTTGTTGACCTCGTAGCGGTGGCGGTGGCGCTCCATGACCTCGGGGACACCGTAGATCGTGCGTGCCAGCGTGCCTTCCTTCAACTGGCAGACCTGGCCACCCAGGCGCATCGTGCCGCCGAGGTCGGACTCCTCGGTGCGCTTCTCGATCTTGCCGCTGCGGTCCTTCCACTCGGTGATCAGGCCGATGACCGGGTACTGGGTGTCGCGCTCGAACTCGGTCGAGTGCGCGCCTTCCATGCCGGCGACGTCGCGGGCGAATTCGACCACCGCGAGCTGCATGCCGAGGCAGATGCCGAGGTAGGGCACCTTGTTCTCGCGCGCATAGCGGATGGCGGCGATCTTGCCTTCGGTGCCGCGCTTGCCGAAGCCGCCCGGCACCAGGATGGCGTCCATGGCCTTCAACACGTCACAACCGTCGCGCTCGATGTCCTCGGAGTCGATGTAGTGGATCTTGACCTTCGACTCGGTGTGCATGCCGGCGTGGCTGAGCGACTCGATCAGCGACTTGTACGACTCGGTGAGATCGACGTACTTGCCGACGAAGCCGATATCGACTGTCTGCTTCGGGTTCTCGAGCGCGTGGATGAGCTTGTCCCACACCGACAGATCGGCAGCGCGCGCGAGGATGTCGAGCTTGTGGCAGACGATCTGGTCGAGCATCTGGTCGTGCAGCTGGCCCGGGATCTTGTAGATCGAGTCGGCGTCCAGGCACTCGATGACCGCCTCGGGCATCACGTTGCAGAACAGCGCGATCTTGCGCCGCTCGTCTTCCGGCACCGGACGGTCGGCGCGGCAGAGCAGGATGTCGGGCTGGATGCCGATCTCGCGCAGCTCCTTCACCGAGTGCTGGGTCGGCTTGGTCTTGAGCTCGCCGGCGGTCGGGATGTAGGGCAGCAGCGTGAGGTGGATGAAGCAGGTGCCGGTACGGCCTTCCTCGAAGCCCATCTGGCGGATGGCCTCCAGGAAGGGCAGCGACTCGATGTCGCCCACGGTGCCGCCGACTTCGACGATCGCCACGTCGGCGCCCTCGGCACCACGGCGCACGTAGGTCTTGATCTCGTCGGTGATGTGCGGGATGACCTGCACGGTCTTGCCGAGGTACTCGCCGCGGCGCTCCTTCTTCAGCACCGACTCGTAGATCTGGCCGGTGGTGAAATTGTTGCGCTTGCTCATCTTGGCGCTGGTGAAGCGCTCGTAATGGCCGAGGTCGAGGTCGGTTTCCGCACCGTCTTCGGTGACGAAGACTTCACCGTGCTGGAACGGGCTCATGGTGCCGGGATCGACGTTGATGTACGGGTCCAGCTTGAGGTGCGTGACCTTGATGCCACGGGACTCGAGGATGGCCCCCAAAGAGGCGGCCGCGATGCCTTTGCCCAGGGAGGACACGACACCGCCGGTAACGAAGACGTATTTGGTCATGGGAGATGTGCTGCGGGAAAGCGCGATGATAACCGAAGCACCCGGGCCAAGTCAGTAGGCCGGTGTCCGCCCGCCAGCGCGGGGGACACCGGCATGGGCGGCGCCGTGGGGCGGACCTGCCCGCTCCACGGCGCCCCGTGCCCTCCACCGCCCGCCGTATCGCAGGCTCAGGCCATGCCGCGCAGCTCCCTGAGCAGCACCGACACCATCGCCAGGTCGATGCTCTGCCCCGCGCGGATCTCGCCGAGCAGATGCTGGTAGCGCTCCAGGGCAAGCGCGGCGCGGACGCGCCAGGCCTCGAGCGCAGCCTCGGTGTCGCTGCCTTCGGGCGCCAGCCGGATCGCCTCGCCGGCGAGCGTGCGAGCGAGCGCGGACAGGTCGGTGCGCAGCGCGCCGCGGGCGAGGTTCTGCCAGCGCGTCTCTGCCGGAAGCGCGGAGATCTGCCGCCCCAGCCAGTGCAGATCGAGCTCGCCGCCGAGGGCGAAATACACTCGCGCCACGCTCGCCTCGTCGCGACCGCTTTCGGCCGCGATCTCGACCAGGTCGAGCGCCGAATAGAGCTCATCGAGCGCCGCCACACGCTGAGCCAGCGCCTCGGGCACGCCCTGCTCCACCCTGCGCGCCACGGCCGCGTCGAGCTCGGCGCGATACGCGGGCGCCACATATTCGCCCAGCCCTCCGGCCAGCCCGGTCACGCCGGGCGAGAAATGCGCCAGCGTGGCCTGCAGGTCGCCGAGCCAGCGCCGTTGGCGCAGGAACCACAAGGTCCCGCGCTGCACCAGCCGGCCCGACTCCATGATCAGCTCGGTCTGCACCGCGTTGTCGATGCGATTGTCGAGCGCCTCGATGTCCTGCCACAGCCCGACCAGCCCGAACACCTCGCGCGTCGCCGTGTAGGCGCGCACGATATCGGCGGCGGGCGCCCCGAGCTCGCTCTTGAGCCGATGCACGAAGGTCGGCCCGACACGGTTGATCATGCTGTTGATGACGTGCGTCGAGATGATCTCGCGGCGCAGCGGGTGGGCCTGGATCTGGGCGGCGAAGCGCTCGCGCAGCGGCACCGGGAAGTAGCGCTCGAGCGCGGTGCGGATGTAGGGGTCTTCGGGCACGTCCGAGGCCAGCACCTCGTCGTAGAGCTCGATCTTGCTGTAAGCCAGCAGCACCGCGAGCTCCGGGCTGGTGAGCCCGACGCGTGCGGCCTTGCGCTCGGCGAGCTCTTCGTCCATGGGCAGGAACTCGAGCTTGCGGTTGAGCCGCCCGACGTGCGCCAGCCGGCGCATGAAGTCCGCGTGCTCATCGAGCAGTGCCACGCCGCGCGCGCGCGTCACCGAAAGGATCTGCGTCTGCGCGTAATTGTCGCGCAGCACCAGCGTGGCGACCTCGTCGGTCATGTCGGCCAGCAGCTTGTTGCGCTGCTTCGTCGTCAGCTCGCCCTCGGCGACCACGCTGCCGAGCAGGATCTTGATGTTGACCTCGTGGTCCGAGCAATCCACGCCGCCCGAGTTGTCGATGGCGTCGGTGTTGATGCGGCCGCCCTTCAACGCATACTCGATGCGGCCGAGCTGGGTGGCGCCCAGGTTGCCGCCTTCGCCGAATACCTTGCAGCGCAGCTCGCCGCCATTGACACGCACGGCGTCGTTGGCGCGGTCGCCCACCGCCGCGTCGGTCTCGGATGCGGCCTTGATGTAGGTGCCGATGCCGCCGTTGTAGAGCAGTTCGACCGGCGCGGTGAGGATCGCGCGCATCAGCTCGGTCGGCGTGAGCTGCTCGGCCTCGATGTCGAGTGCCGCGCGCACCTCGGGCGAGAGCTTGATCGACTTGGCGCTGCGCGGCCACACGCCGCCGCCCTTCGAGATCAGGGACTTGTCGTAGTCGTCCCAGCTCGAGCGCGGCAGGGCGAAGAGACGCGCGCGCTCCTCCCACGAACGCGCGGGATCGGGATCGGGGTCGATGAAGATGTGGCGGTGGTCGAAGGCCGCAATCAGCCGCGTCTGCTTCGAGAGCAGCATGCCGTTACCGAACACGTCGCCCGACATGTCGCCCACGCCGGCAGCGGTGAAGGGTTCTTCCTGGATGTCCTTGCCCATCTCGCGGAAGTGGCGCTTGACCGCCTCCCAGGCGCCGCGCGCGGTGATGCCCATCTTCTTGTGGTCGTAGCCCACCGAGCCGCCGGAGGCGAAGGCGTCGGCCAGCCAGAAGCCGTATTCGGCCGAGATCTCGTTGGCGTAGTCGGAGAAGGTCGCCGTGCCCTTGTCGGCCGCCACCACCAGGTAGGGGTCGTCTTCGTCGTGGCGCACCACTTCGGCCGGCGGCACCACTGCGCCCTGCACCAGGTTGTCGGTCAGGTCGAGCAGGCCACGCAGGAAGTTGCGATAGCAGGCCACGCCCTCGGCCAGCAGCGCCTCGCGCCCGCCTTCCGCAGGCGGACACTTGACCACGAAGCCACCCTTCGAGCCCACCGGCACGATCACCGCGTTCTTGACGATCTGCGCCTTCACCAGGCCGAGGATCTCGGTGCGGAAGTCCTCCATGCGGTCCGACCAGCGCAGGCCGCCGCGCGCGACCTTGCCGCCGCGCAGATGCACGCCCTCCAGGCGCGGCGAGTACACGAAGATCTCGAACATCGGCAAGGGCTGCGGCAGGTTGGGGATCTTCGCCGGCAGGAACTTGAACGAGGTGTAGGGCTTGGGTGCGCCGTCCTTGCCGCGCTGGAACCAGTTGGTGCGCAGGGTGGCCTGGATCATGGCGAGGAACTGGCGCAGGATGCGGTCCTCGTCGAGGTTGGCCACGGTATTGAGCTGGGTCTCGATGCGGGTGACGATTGCGCTGCACTCGGCCTCGCGATCACCCGTGAGCGCCGGATCGAAGCGCGTGCGGAAGAGTTCGAACAGCGCCCGCGCCAGCTGCGGGTAAGCCGCGAGCGTCTGCTCCATGTAGGTCAGGCTGAAGGTGAAGGCCGCCTGGCGCATGTACTTCGCATAGGCGCGCAGTACGCTGACCTCGCGCCACGACAGGCCGGCGAGCAGCACCAGGCGGTTGAAGTCGTCGTTCTCGACCTCACCCCGCCAGGCACGCAGGAAGGCGTCCTGGAAGAGCGGGCGCACCGCGTGCACATCGAGATTCTCCGCACCGCTGTAATGCAGGCCGAAATCATGCAGCCACACGGTGCTGCCGTCCTGGCGGCGGATCTCGGAGGGGCGCTCGTCCATCACCTTGACGCCCATCTTCTCGAGCATGGGCAGGCTCTGCGACAAGGGCACCGCCGCGTCAAGCCGGCACAGGCGCAGGTTCAGCCGCCCGGGCGGCGCCTCGAGCGGCACGTAGAGGTTCAGGCCGAGCGCGTCGCCGGAATCGAGGGCCTCGATCTGCTCGATGTCGAACACCGCCATGCGCGGCGAGTAGTCCTCGCGATAGCCCGCCGGAAAGCCGCTGCCATAGCGCCGCATCAGGCTCAGCCCGCGCTCCTCGCCACATTGTTCGACCAGCGCCTGCTGCAGCTCGTCCTCCCAGCGTCGCGACACGCGAACCAGGCGCTGCTCGAGCTCGCGCACGTCGTAGGGCGGAATCACCGAATCCGCCGTGCGTACCGTGATCAGGATGCGCGCCAGCGCCGAATCCGAGAACTGCACGTCGAACTCGGTCGCTACGCCGTTGAATGCATCGAGCAGCACCGCCTGCATGCGCTTGCGCTGGTCGGTGTTGTAGTGCTCGCGCGGGACGTAGATCAGGCAGGACACGAAGCGCGCGAACGGGTCGATGCGCACGAACAGCCGCGTGCGCAGCCGCTCGCCGAGACGCAGGATGCCCATCGCGTGGGCGTAGAGCTCGTCGGGCTCGATCTGGAAGAGCTCGTCGCGCGGATAGCGTTCGAGCAGGGTCTGCAAGGCCTTGGCCGCATGACCGCCCGGGAGCAGCCCGGCGCGCTCGAACACCGCCTCGACCTTGCGCCGCAGCAGCGGAATCTGCCACGGGCTGGCGCTGTAGGCAGTGGACGCGAGCAGACCGATCACTCGGCGTTCTCCGGCGACGCGGCCCTCCGCGTCGAAGGTCTTGATGCCGATGAAGTCCAGGTAGCCCGGCCGATGCACGGTGGAGCGCGAGTTGGATTTGGTGATCGTGAGCAGGCGCGGCAGGTGCGCCTGTGCGCGCAACTGCGGCGGCAGCGCGGCAAAGGAGCGCGACTGCCCATCCTCGCCGTCGCCCGCGAGCAGGCCCAGACCCGAGCCCGGGACGATGCGCAGCTCGTTGCCCTCCTCGCCGCTGACCAGGGTGTAGTCGCGGCAACCGAGCAGCACGAAGTTGTCATCCGCCAGCCACTCGAGAAAGGCCCGCACCTCGCCGACCTCGTCCGGCGCGACTGGCGCGGGCGCGGCATCGACGCCGCCGGTGATCTCCTGCAGCCGGGTACGCATCGCCGGCCAGTCGGCCACGGCGGCCCGCACGTCGGCCAGCACGTGCTCGATACCCGCCTGCAACGCCGAGACATCTGCCGGGTCGGTGCGTCGGTCGACCTCGAGGTGCATGATCGACTCCAGGCTCACACCCTCGACGCCCTTGCCGACCTCATCCTTCTCGGCCAGGCGCAGAAGCTGTCCCTTGCCGTCGCGCGCGACCGCCATCACCGGGTGAATGATCAGATGCAGCGTGAGCCCCTGGCGCGCCACTTCCATGGTGATGGAATCGACCAGAAAAGGCATGTCGGCACCGACGATCTCAATCACGGTGTGAGGACACTCCCAACCGCTCTCGTCGAGGCGCGGGTTGAACACGCGCACTCGGCTGGCCTCCGCCCGCCGGGCGATGAAATGCCACTGGCTGAGCACCGCGCCGTACAGGTCGGTGACGGGCAGCGCCTCGAGATCCTCCGGGTCGACCTGCGCGAAATACCGTCGTGCGAATGCGCTCACTGCGCTCGCCTGATCCGCCGGCAAGCGTGCGGTGATCTGTTCGATCACTGCATCGATCTGGGTCTTGAGCCTGCCTGTTTCCCGTTTGTCCATCTCAACCTCCGCGCGTGCGTAAATGGGGCACGGCGGGGCGACCGGAAAGCGCCTGCGGCATGTTTGGCGGGCGCTGGGGTCGCATCGCCGTGGAACAGAAGAGATAGCCTATTGCATATGGGATGAATGCGATACCGGCGTTTTCCCCAACCCCCGGCGCCAGCAGATCTTTGCCGCTGCCGGGGGTTGGCTACGGCACCAGATACGGCGGAGGGCGCGCAGGCGTGCTCCGCCCGCGCCCTGCGCGCCACTCGACCAAATCAAAGCTCAGCGTATGAAGTCGCGGTTGATCTCGCGGAACAGCTCGGTGCCGCCGCGCTGCAGCCACTCGAAGGCCACCATCTCGCGCGACACGATCTCGATGCCGTGGCGGCGCATGCGCTCGAAGGCGAGGTCGCGGTTGACGGGGTCGCGCGAGCCCGCGGCCTCGGCGACGATGAACACCTCCTTGCCCGCCCAGCGCAGATCGAGCGCGGTCTGCTGCACGCACACGTGCGCCTCGGTGCCGCACACGATGACCTGGCGGCGGTCTTCCACCGCGGTGCCGGCCAGGCAGCCGTCGGCCTGCGCGGAGAAGCACTGCTTGCTCACGTACTGCGCATTGGCCGTGGCCGCGCGCACCGCGTCCAGCGTGCCGCCGATCTTGTCGGGAAAATGCTCGGTCACCACCACCGGTACGCCGACGCGCTCGGCCACCTGCGCCAGCCACACGCAATGGGCGGCGACCTGCTCGCTGTCGTGAATGGAGGGCGCCAGCCTCGCCTGCACATCGACGATCAGCAGCGCGGACTTGTCACGGTTCATCAACATCGTCATGGGGCTCCTCTCCTCAATCGCCGAGCTCGGCACGGTCGCGGAAATGCGCCAGCGCCTCGGGGTTGGCCAGGGCTTCCTGGTTCTTGACCGCTCGGCCATGCACCACGTTGCGCACGGCCAGCTCGACAATCTTGCCGCTCTTGGTGCGCGGAATATCCGCCACCTGCAGCACCTTGGCCGGCACGTGGCGCGGGGTGGTGTTGGCGCGGATGGTCTGGCGGATGCGATGGACGAGCTCGTCGTCGAGCGTGAGGCCCTCGCGCAGCTTCACGAACAGCACCACGCGCACGTCGTTGGGGTTCTGCGGCGGCCAGTCCTGGCCGATCACGAGCGACTCCACCACCTCCTGCAGCTTCTCGACCTGACGGTAGATCTCGGCGGTGCCGATGCGCACCCCGCCCGGGTTCAAGGTGGCGTCCGAGCGCCCGTAGATGATCAAGCCACCATGCGCGGTGATCTCGCAGAAGTCGCCGTGGCACCACACATTGGGAAAGCGATCGAAGTAGGCGGCGTGGTATTTGCTGCCGTCGGCGTCACCCCAGAAGCCGACCGGCATCACCGGGAAGGGCTTGGCGCACACCAGCTCGCCCTTCTCGCCGCGCACCGGCTTGCCGTCGTCGTCCCACACGTCCACCGCCATGCCCAGGCCGCGGCACTGGATCTCGCCGCGGCACACCGGCAACACCGGCGAGCCGAGCACGAAGCAGGAGATGATGTCGGTGCCGCCCGAGATGGACGAGAGCTGCAGGTCGGCCTTGATGTCGCGATAGACGTAGTCGAAGCCTTCGGCCACCAGCGGGCTACCGGTGCTCATCATCGCGCGCACCGTGTCGAGCTTGTGCGTCGCGCGCGGCTTCAGTCCGAACTTGGCGGCGGCGTCGAGGAACTTGGCCGAGGTGCCGAAGTGGGTCATGTGCTCGGCGTCGGCGTAGTCGAAGAGGATCTGATTGTCGCCGGCAAAGGGCGAGCCGTCGTAGAGCAGCAGCGTGGCCTCGGCGGCGAGCGCGGACACCAGCCAGTTCCACATCATCCAGCCGCAGGTGGTGAAGTAGAACACCCGGTCGGCGGGCTTCACGTCGCCGTGCAGCTTGTGCTCCTTGAGGTGCTGCAGCAGCGCGCCGCCGGCGCAATGCACGATGCACTTGGGCACACCGGTGGTGCCCGAGGAATACATGATGTACAGCGGGTGGTCGAAGGGCAGTTCGGCGAACTCGATGTCGTCGACGAAGTGATAGGGGGCGATGAAATCCGCGTACATGCGGGCATGCGGAACGTGCGACAGGTCGTGGTCGTGATGCACATAGGGCACGACGACGACGCGCTTGACCGAGGGCAACTGGCCGACGATCTCGCCGAGCTTGCCGAGCACGTCGACGGTCTTGCCGCCGTAGTAGTAGCCGTCGCAGGCGATCAGCACCTTGGGCTCGGTCTGGCCGAAGCGGTCGAGCACGCCCTGCACGCCGAAGTCGGGCGAGGCCGAGGTGAAGATGGCGCCGATGCTCGCCGCCGCCAGCATGGCGATGACCGTCTCGGGCATGTTGGGCATGTAGGCGGCGATGCGGTCGCCCTCGACCACGCCCTGCTCCCTGAGCGCGGCGACCAGATGCGCCACCGCACGGTAGAGTTCGCCGTGGCTCATACGGTTCTTCACCCGCTCCTCGCCCCAGAACACGATCGCGTCGTGCGCATCGCGCGAACGCAGCAGGTTGCGGGCGAAGTTCAGACGTGAATCCGGGAACCACTTTGCGCCGGGCATCTTGTCGCCATCGACCAGCACGCGCTCGCCGCGCTCTCCGATCACGCCGGCGCCGATGCCGTCACCTTCCCACACGCTCACCCAGAACTGCTCCGGCTGCGCCACCGACCACGCGTACAAGGCGTCGTAGTCGGGCAGCGTCAGTCCCCAGCGCTTCTCTGCAGCAAGGCGAAAGGCGGTCACGTTGGCGCCGGCAAGTCGCTCGGCCGAGGGTGCCCACAAGGGCTTGTCTTCCACAGGCGTATTCATCACGTCTCCTCTCAATGATCAGCCACTCGAATGGCCTTATCTTCTTATATCCGGGCGGTGTTGCGCACCTGCAATTCAGGCCGGCGCATCCTCGACCAACTGGCGCACGTTGTCCGGGATCGGCGCCGACTTGCCGGTGCTCATGTCCATCCACACCGTCTTGGCCGCACCTTCGGCGTACAGGCGCTCGTCGCCGTCGACGAACAGCTCGTACCAGGTCATCACGCTCGAGCGGCCCGGCTGGCCGGCGTACATCTTGATGATCACGGTGGCGGGATAATTCACCGGGATCAGGAAGGTGCAACTCGCGTTGATGATCACCGGGCCGACCGGCTCGTCCGGGCGCACCCGAATGCCCATCTCCTCCAGCCACTCGCAGCGCGCCTGCTCGCAGAAGCGGAAATAGACGGTGTTGTTCACATGCCCGTAGGCGTCCATGTCGCCCCAGCGCACGGGGATGCGCGTGGTGTGGATGAGCTTGCCGTGCTCCTTCATTTTGCATCTCCTCTTGTTTGTTGAGCGGGCTAATGTAACATACGGCCCCGTATGTTTGTGAAGCTGCACGCGCGCGCGTGTCATCACCCGTGCATGCAGGCTTGCACACGGGTTTAAACTGGCACCAGTCACTGGTTACGCAGAAACCCCGCGATGGGGACAGGAGGACAGAATGGAACGCGAATCGATGGAATTCGACGTGCTGATCGTCGGCGGCGGCCCGGCCGGGCTTGCAGCGGCGATCCGCCTGAAGCAGCAGGCCGAGGCCAAGGGGCAGGAACTGGCCGTGTGCCTGATCGAGAAAGGCGCCGAGATCGGCGCCCACATCCTCTCGGGTGCGGTCATCGACCCGCGCTCACTCAGCGAGCTGATCCCCGAATGGAAGGAAAAGGGTGCCCCGCTGACCACCGCGGTCACCGAAGACCAGGTCATCTTCCTCACCGAAAAGAGCGCCTTCCGCAACCCGCACGCGCTCACCCCCGACTGTTTCGATAACCACGGCAACTACATCGTCCGCCTGGGCAATGTGGTCAAGTGGCTGGGCGAGCAGGCCGAAGCCGCCGGCGTCGAGGTCTATCCGGGTTTTGCCGCGGCCGAGATCCTGTACGACGAGCAAGGCGCGGTGAAGGGCGTCGCCACCGGCGACATGGGCCTGAACCGCGACGGCACGCCCGGTCCGCACCACCAGCCGGGCATGGAGCTGCACGCAAAGTACACGCTGTTCGCCGAAGGCTGTCGCGGCCATCTCGGCAAGCAGCTCGAACAGAAGTTCAAGCTGCGCGACGGCGTCGATCCGCAGACCTTCGGCCTCGGCATCAAGGAGCTGTGGGAGGTGCCCGCCGAGATGCATCGTCCCGGGCTGGTCGTGCACACCGCCGGCTGGCCGATGGACAACGCCACCTACGGCGGCGGCTTCATCTACCACCTCGAGGACAACCTGGTCGCGCTCGGCTTCGTGGTCGGCCTCAACTACGAGAACCCGCACCTGTCGCCCTTCGAGGAGATGCAGCGCTGGAAAACCCACGCCGCGGTGCGCAAGCACATCGAGGGCGGCAAGCGCCTGGCCTACGGCGCGCGCGCCATCGCCACCGGCAACATCCAGAGCCTGCCGCGGCTGATCTTCCCGGGTGGCGCGCTCATCGGTGACGACGCCGGCTTCCTCAACGCCGCGCGCATCAAGGGTGTGCACACCGCGATCAAGTCGGGCATGCTCGCCGCCGAAGCCGCCTTCGACGCCCTCGCCCACGAACGCCAGCGCGACGCGCTCACCGCCTACCCGAGCGCCTTCCGCGACTCCTGGATGTACACCGAGCTGCACAAGTCGCGCAACTTCAAGCCGCTGATGAAGAAAGGCCTGATCCTCGGCTCGCTGCTGTTCGGCATGGACCAGATGCTGTTCCGCGGCAAGGCGCCGTGGACGCTGCACAACAGCGCCGACCACGAAAAGCTCAAGCCCGCCTCCGAATGCCCGAAGATCGACTACCCGAAGCCCGACGGCGTGCTCACCTTCGACCGCCTGTCTTCGGTGTTCCTGTCGAACGCCAACCACGAAGAAGAGCAGCCCTGCCACCTGCAGCTCAAGGACCCGTCGCTCGCCATCTCGGTCAACTTCACCAAGTACGACTCTCCCGAGCAGCGCTACTGCCCGGCGGGCGTGTACGAGATCGTGGAAGAAGAAGGCAAGCCGCGTCTGCAGATCAACGCGGCGAACTGCGTCCACTGCAAGACCTGCGACATCAAGGACCCGACGCAGAACATCAACTGGGTCGTGCCGCAGGGCGGCGAAGGGCCGATCTACCAGGGGATGTGATCAACTGCGTGCGCCGGCTGGCGGAGCGATCCGCAGCCCGCGTACGCAGCGCGCGAAGCGGACCGCCAAGGGCGCCGCGGGGAGACCCGGGCGCCCCTTTCCGTGTGCGCCAACGCCCGGCTCAGCCGCTCTGCGCCCTGCGCATCGCCTGCATTGCGTCAGCGATGAAATCCGTCTTCGCCCTCGCGTATGCCACACGGTCATCGGGATACTCGGCCGCGACGCGCCGCTTCAGCGCGCCGTATTGCGCCGCAGCCTCGGGGTGCGTACGCAGGTAATCGCGAAACAGCAGCCGCTCCCATTCCAACGATCCCTTCTCCAGGCAGTGAATGTGATGCGTGCGCCGCCCCGCCGCATCGCGCCGGATGAACCATGCGTACTCGACCCCCGGCAGCCCGCGCTCGCGATCGCGCCAGAAAAACTCGTAGCCCGCGCGCTCGAGGATCGGCGCAATGCGCTGCACCACGTCCTCCATCGAACTCACCTCGACCAGCATGTCGATGATCGGCTTCGCCGCCAGCCCGGGCACGGCGGTGCTGCCGAAGTGCTCGATGCGCCCGATCAGCTCCGCCGGCAGCTGCGCCCGCAGCCGCGCGGCCTCTTCCGCGAACAGCGCCGGCCAGGCCGGATCGTAGGGCACGATCTCGACCCGCTCGTGTAGCGCGCGCTCGACGTGGAGGGGTTTGGCGTTCATGGGGCGGACTATAATCCCCGCATCACGTCATCGCGCAACGGAACCCACCATGGCCCTGCCCCAGCCCGCCCCCCCCTTCACTGCCGACGACTACCTGCGCTGGGAAGCCGAGCAGCCCGAGAAGCATGAATACGTGCGCGGCGAGACCTTCGCGATGGGTGGCGCCAGCCGCCGGCACGTAACGATCTCCGGCAACGTGTTCAACGCCCTCGACGACGCCCTCGACGGCACGCCCTGCCGCGCCTACATGGCCGACATGAAGGTCCAGGCCGCCGAAGACGAGGCCTACTTCTACCCCGACGTCCTCGTCACCTGCGACCCTGCCGACCACCGCGCCGACCAGTTCATGCGCGCACCCAAGCTCATCGTCGAGGTGCTCTCCCCGGCAACCGCCGCCTACGACCGCGGCGACAAATTCGCCGCCTACCGCCGCATCGCCTCGCTGCAGGAGTTCGTCCTCATCGATCCCGACACCCGGCGCATCGAGCACTACCGGCGCACGCAGGCCAAGCGCTGGGAGCTGCAGGAAATCGAACCCGAGCAGCCGCTGCAGTTGCAGTGCCTGGAGGTCGAGATTGCATGGCAGAAGGTGTTCCGCAACGTCGATTGAACGAGGCACGCAGGATCCGCTTGCGTCACGACCAATCGCTGGACGAATCCGAACACCTCGCCCGTTCGCCCCTCACCCACCGCGACCGCTGCGCCGCACCGCCGGCGGTCATGACGTTTCAGGCGAGGAGAAGGCGTGGCCTACCCCCTGTTTTCCCGCGCGCCTCACACCCCGCCAAGGTCGTCCCGAAAACGCGCGGTCTGATGCATCCGTTCATGCAGTATCGTCACGATGCCGATGTCGCCGTTCGACAGACGTCGCCAGTAGACGAAATGGCGCTCGTAGCGAAAGTAGAACCCCTCGACGCCGAAGTCGGCCGGGATGGGACGCGACGCCACCCGGTGAGCGTCGATGCCCTCGAAGGCGTCGAACAGGCCGTTGATGTAGCGGTCCGCCTGCTCAAGCCCCCAGCGGTCCCGCGTATAGCAATAGATTTCGTCAAGTCGATAGGACGCAGCTTCCTGGACGCGGACTTGCGCCATCGCAATCAAGCCTTGTTACGCGCGATCACGTCGCCCGCAGTCAGTCGCGTATAGGCCGACTCGGGCGCCGCGAAGGCATGGGCAAGTTCGACCCTGAGCCGCTCTTCCATCGCCTGCTCCAGACGCGTCTTGTCGCGGCGGATCAGGTCGCGGACGTACTCGCTGATGTTCTCGTAATCCCCCTGCTCGCCCACCTTCGCTGCTACGAACTCGCTGAGCGTCTCGTTCAGGCGAACGGTCATCGTCATTCCTCTGGACATGCGCAACTCCACAATCAATCGAAGATGTAGTCAAGTTACTCAATATTAACGACAGCCGCAAGGCGCCTGCACAGTGAGCCGACTACCGCCTACCTCACATTCAAGCACTCCGCCACCGCGTAAGTAATCGTGGTCTGTCCCCGATTTCTCGGCAAGCGCCCCTGACGAACCTCCCCCGTCCGCACGTCAACAAGTCAAGGCAGGCTGATCATGCGCCACCACATTCTGGGAGACAAAGGCGTCGAGGAAGGCGATGAGCAAATGAAAGACCTGACCCTCGACCCTCCCCTTAGACGTCGAAACGCGCCATCAAAAATTTCTCCACGCTTCGAGCGGCAAGCCTTCTGCTTCAACGGTCGCATTGTAGGCAGCGATGAAATCGGCATGATTCTCGCGCCACTTGCGCTCCTGCTCTCGGCGCACAAGCTCACGCAAGTAGGAATCGCAGACCTGGGAAATGTTGATGTCGAGTTGCCTGGCCGCCTCCAGAACATCGCTGCTCAGGCTCAGGTTTGTCGCGCGCTTGCCAGATGGACTGGTGCGCGCGCGTTGGGTACTCCGTGTGGCTGGCATCGATCCCTCCATGCGCATTCCTGTGTGCGCATAGGTTATGCCTGCATACCCTCGTTCGTCCATAGCGCTAACCTGTCGTTTCAGGTAGGCGAGCAGGCGAAGCCGCCACGGCAAGCGACGAGAGCCGCGCGCCCCCGCCGGCGGTCGTGGTGCTTCAGTTACAACGGAACAAGGTCGAGCCTCACCGGCGCACCTTGCCAGAGCATGCCAAGCAGATGAAGATGCGAGCAGACAACGTCATTCGCATAATCAGCATCTTCCCTCATGACCGCATCCCACGATACCGGCTACAAACTCCTCTTCTCCAACCCGCTCATCGTCCGCGACCTCATCCAGGGTTTCATCGACGATCCCTGGCTGCAGAAACTCGACTTCTCCACCCTCGAACCCGTCAAGGGACACTACGTCAGCGAAGACCTGCGCGACCGCGCCGATGATGTCGTCTGGCGCGTCAAATCCGGCGAGGAGTGGCTCTACCTCTACCTGCTCATCGAATTCCAGAGCCGCAGCGACCGCTTCATGGCGCTGCGCATGATGGTCTATGTCGGCCTGCTCTATCAGGATCTCATCCGCAACAAGCAGCTCGGTCCGCACGGCCTGCTCCCACCCGTGCTGCCCATCGTGCTCTACAACGGCGAACGCCGCTGGCACGCCCCTGTCTCGCTCGCGGAACTCCTACCCAAGCCGCCCGCCTTTCTCGCCCCACTGCAAGCGCAGATGCGCTACCTGCTCATCGACGAAGGCGCCATCCCCGCCGAGACGCTGGCCCGGCTACCGCAGAACCTCGTCGCCGCGATCTTCAAGCTCGAGCAACCTCAGAGCCCCGAGGCAGTCCAAGCC
Source organism: Thauera sp. UBA6194 (assembly GCA_002422685.1). Classification (GTDB taxonomy): domain Bacteria; phylum Pseudomonadota; class Gammaproteobacteria; order Burkholderiales; family Rhodocyclaceae; genus Thauera. The sequence continues at coordinate 121,718 of DITC01000071.1, forward strand.
CTTGTCACCGAACTCGAGGCCGCGACCCGTTCCGACGAATACGCCGCCGTGCGCCGCATCGTCGCCATCTGGATCCGCACCGCCTTGATCCGGAACCGCAAATACCCCATCCTCCTCCCCGAGCTGGATGACTTGCAGGAGCTGCGCATCATGTTGTCGCAACGCATTGAACAATGGGCTGAAGGCTACCTCGCCGCCGGCCGCATGGAAGGCCGCATGGAAGGCGAGATCGGCGTGCTCTCACGCCTGCTCAGCCGCCGCTTCGGCCCACTCCCCACCTGGGCCGCGACTCGCCTGAACGCCGCCACCGAGCAAGCGCTCGCAGAATGGACCGACGCCGTCCTCGACGCCGCCAGCCTCACCGACGTCCTCGGCCCGCCACCGGCCGATCACTGACGCCTGCTGAGCCTCACCCCACCACGACCGCCGCGCGCCCCTGCCGGCGGTCGTCACGTTTCTGGGGACTGGAAATCGTGGTCTGTCCCCGATTTCTCAAGGCCCTCCTGCCCTGGAATCTCAACGCTGAGCAGTTGATCACAGCGT